>CAIVEI010000060.1 GCA_903904835.1 uncultured Schlesneria sp.
GGGTTGGCTGCATCCGTTGATGCAGTGCCAGAGGTTTTTTCAGGAGGCCCCTTCATGGGCAAGAAACTGTACGTCGGGAATTTGGCCTACGGAGTTACCGACAGCCAGTTGGAACAGCTGTTCGCAGCGCATGGTGCCGTGCAGTCGGCACAAGTGATCATGGATCGCGACACAGGTCGATCCAAGGGATTCGGTTTCGTCGAGATGAGCAACTCAGCAGAAGCCGAGTCAGCGATCAACGCTTTGAACGGAGTCGAGAAAGACGGTCGGGCAATGACCGTTAACGAAGCACGACCGAAGGCAGAAGGTGGCGGAGGCGGTGGTGGCCGTGGCCGTAGTGATTACGGAGGCGGTGGTGGTGGTGGCCGTCGCTACTAATAAATAGCAGTCCCCATACAAAACAAAAGCCCGGCTTCGAAAGAAGTCGGGCTTTTTCGTACAATCAGACAAGATAAAGTGGATGCGCAGTATTTAATTAGACCACGCTCCGTGCCCAAGGCTCGCCTCATAAGATTTATCGCTTGCAACCTTGAAATTAGAGCCTGTACGGATTCCAATGCTGTGGCTGATCTCAACCCAGCACTGAATTCTCGGACCAACTGACTCACCAGTCCTTTGGCCTCGATATAATGCACCGGATAGCGTTTCGACACCTCTGTACCGTCGGTCCGACAAGCGCGAAATCAGGCCTAAAGATGATCAGAATCCGAGACGTCATTACTGATAATGGGATCGTCAAAGACTCCCGACTAACAGTGGACTATTACCCAGATATCGGTCCTTCGGCTGTCGGGCCCATCATGACTGCCGAACTTGAAGCCGCCAGAGATAAGCCACATGGAGTGATCCTATCAGTTGAGGTCCAGAATGACTGGCGCGGTAAGGGATACGAACTTAAGTTCCTTCAGGCCATTTTTGATCAATGGATGGACCTGCATTTTGACGCCAAGGGGAAGGGAATTGAGGAGTTCGTCGAAGCGGCGATCGAACCTTAGTTTGCCCAATTACCGGTAATCAAAAAGCCAGAACAACACTTATTGGAACGAAGAAGAGAGCGTCGGTCGAAATGATTGCGAGGTCAAGAGACCTGCCTGCAACACGGACTACCCGTCCCGATCCAGGCACTTTCTGACTTCCGCCAGAAATTCCGGGATCGTGAATGGCTTTTGAAATAAATGTTTGTCGCCTTTCGCGGGATCGAAGTAACGATTCCAGTCGTCGGTATAACCGCTGATAAAAAGAACCTTCAGTCGCGGAGCCAATGATTGTAACGTCTCGGCTAATTGGACCCCGTCCATTTCTGGCATGATGACATCAGACAAAAGCATGTGAATTGGTTCGGAGTAATTTCGAAAAACCTGAAGCGCATCTTTACCATTCACGGCGGGCAAAACATTATAACCGTGGTTCTCCAGGCACCTAACCATCAATCGACGGATCGAATCATGATCCTCGACGACCAGGATGGTTTCGCTTCCCCCACGATGGTTCTTCAAAGGCTGACTGGTTGCGTGATTGATTGTGACAGGATCTTCAATCGGTTTGTAGGTCGATTGTTGATCGTTTTCGATGTTCATCCCAAAACTTTCCACTGAAAACTCTGAAACTTATACGGCGATCATGTACATGAAAGGTCCTTCTGAGACACTCATTAATTCTTTGCTGAAAGCAGCGTACTGATGCGACTCATTAATTCGTTTGGCGAAAAAGGTTTCTGAATAAATGCGCAAGCACCAACGCCGGAAGTCTGGGTAGAAACGTCTTGCTCGCTATAGCCGCTCATCATTAAAACGGGCAGCTCGACTGACTGTTTACGCAATTCTTTCAGGACTTCCAATCCGTTTTTGCGAGGCATTGTCAGATCGAGAAGCACCAGGGAGATGTTCATTGCATGTTGATGAAAGACATCTAACCCTTCGCAACCATCCGCTGCAGTGAGAACTCTGAAACCAGCTGCCTGTATGCTTTTCACGAGAAAACTACGAACGAATTCCTCATCATCGACAATCAGGATCGTCCCCTTTCCACTGGAAATCCGCTCGTCAGGTTCCTTCGTGCCATTCGGTGTCACGGCTTTAATGGCGGGCAACAACACTTTAAAAGTGGTTCCCCGACCCATTTCGCTGGCAACATTAATCGTCCCATTGTGGCTTCGAACGATGCCGAGAACGGCAGCCAGCCCCAAGCCTCGGCCCGTCATTTTTGTGGAAAAGAAAGGGTCAAATATTTTAGCCAACGTTTCCTTGTTCATTCCGCAGCCGGTGTCCTCGACTTCGACGAACGCATACTCACCTGCGACACGCTCGTCAGGAATAAATGGTGAATAGAGACTTGCCGCATTCACGTTTCGAATTCCAGTCCGCACATAAATTTCACCTGCTTGTCCCTGGAAAGCGTCGGAAGCATTGGTAATCAAATTCATGATGATTTGCTGGGCTTGAGCGGCGTCGCCCTCGAAAGAGGCTGGCTCAAGGTTCAAAAAAATCTCCACGTTCTTGCCAACGACGGTTTTCAAAAGATGAATCGTCTCATTGACCAAAAAGTCGAGTCGAACCGGCTGAATTACAAATTGCCCCTTCCCTGAATACGCAAGCATCTGACTCGTCAATTTCGCGGCACTTTTCGCGGCACTCTCGATTTCGTCGAGGTAACAGTCGACGGGCGTTTCCTGCGGTAATTCCATCCGTGCAAGGCTTGCATTGCCCAGCATAGCAGTCAACAAGTTGTTAAAATCATGAGCAATTCCGCTTGCCATCACGCCCAATCCTTCCAGCTTTTGGGCATGGAGCATCTGCTCTTGAAGCATGCGGCGCTCGTTCTCGGCCCGTTTGCGTTCGCTGACGTCTCGCATCAACGCGAAATTCAATTCACGATCACCAATTTTCACGTAGTTGGCACTGACCTCGACTGGAAACACTCGGCCATTCTTTGTTCGGTGCCGGGTTTCAAGAATGATCGTGCCGCGTCTTTTGACGTCTTCAAAGTGAGCTTCCCAAACATCGGGCTGGTAATCAGGAACCACATCCACGTCGGAAATCAACATCTCGAGCAATTCGTCGCGTGAATAGCCAAGCTGCGAGCAACAAGCGTCATTGACATACTGTATGCGGCCTTCACGACTGATCCAAGCCACGCTATCAGCGGTGTTATCGACGCAGAATTTCATGAGTTGTAGCGACTCTGCCGCCATCTTCTGTTCGGTAATGTCGACATGACAACCAATCATTCGTGTCGGATTGCCATTCTTGTCGCGAAGTAACTCGCCGCGAGCGTTAACCCATCTCCAAGAACCGTCTTTGTGACGCATCCGAAACTCAGCGTCATAGTTTGCAATTTTTCCTGCCAAGTATTTTTCAAGACGTTCAAGTGCGATCGGCTGGTCATCAGGATGGAGACGTGACTCCCATTCACCGCGCCGGTTCTCGATCTCATATTCAGCATAACCAAGCTGACTTTTCCACTCACGCGAGAAATAGACAGTGTTGGCCTCGAGGTCCCAGTCCCACAGCCCCATGTTCAAAGCCTTCATGGCGAACGTCAATCGCTGGTCGCTACGTTGATGCTGCTCGTCGCTTCGCTTGCGGGAAGTGATGTCACGAATGACTCCAATAGAGTGAGTCAACTCACCTTTAGAGTTACAAATGGGCGAAATCAGCAGGTCATTCCAATATTCAGTTCCGTCTTTGCGGTAATTGCGAATCTCAAACCTGAAATCAGTGACACGGTTTTCCGAATTGCGTTTTACCGCAAGGGATTGTGAATCGGCCAATCCTCCTTGGAAAGGATGCCATGTTTGCCCCAGCATTTCTGATTGAGAATAGCCGGTAATTAACTCAAACGCCTCGTTGACCCATTGAATTTTCTGGTCGACATCCATGATGATCACGCCCTGAGAGACCGCCTTTAACGCGAGATCGCTCAACAGCCATTTGTTTTCCACCAGTTTTTGTTCCGTCACGTCGATCAAAACAACCTGGCAGGCAGTACGGTCTGAAGAAAGGGAAGCTTCCAATCGGACATCGTTCCTCTTTCCTCCGTCTCGCGTCATCGTTAGATCTGCAGACTCGGTGGTTCCCGTTGCAAAAACCTCCGCAAGAATCCTGGCAAAACATAACTGATCTGTTTTGGTTAATAACAAATCGAATTTGCTTCCACGCAATTGTTGGACATTATTACCAACGAACTTCGACGCAGCGAGATTCACGTCGACAATGACTCCGTCTGAATTCAGATTGAAGTAACCGACAGGTGCAGAGTTGAACAAGTCAACATAACGTTTTAAGCCAGCTTCGATCTCGGTCCTTGCCGCGCAAAGTTGCTCATTCCGTATCTCGATCTCGATCTCACGGACTTGCAACTCGTGTTGAAACCGTCGCAATTCGTCTTCCGAGAGGTTTTTGTCAATTGAAGGATTTTCCTTCAATCGCATTTCAGCGGCACGTCTCAACAAAACGGGCTCGTTTTCAAAAAGATTCATTTCAAATTGCCCATTCCTTGTCCACGAGTGGCGACCTTGGGTTCGCCCCGACTCCCCAGGCGAGTGAGAGGTCCGTCAACTTGATTAAGAGAACGTCAATATGGTTGTCTATCGTTCGATAGTATATCAGACGAATGGCGAAATATTGATTATGTTTTTCTTTGAACGAGTGTAACCGAAACAACGAACACCGTGTCTCAAGAGTCATTTATTTAGAAATACCGTAAACTGATTGTTTTCCATCGAGTATCTTCGGTGAGAACGCTTAGCCCCCCAGGATGACCGAGAGAGAAATGGCTGAAGCCTACGACGACCGAAGCGGACAATTTGCTGGCGGGATCGTCGAGAAAGAACCGGAGACCGGGCTGCCGGCATTACTTCATTCAGTCACCGCAACATCTTTTGAGTGGGACATCGAGTCGGACAAGTTTGTACGTCATTTTTCGAAGGAACCGGCGTTCCCTGCAAATCGTGATCTGCCTGAATCGTTGAATCAAGTGAGAACGGTGGTCTATCCCATTGATCTCATCGGTTTTGATGCAGCATTCGATTCACTGTTGGCAAACGGCTCTGATTACCACAACCTTTTCCGTGTCATCCGACTGGATCGCACGATCGTATGGCTCGAAGAATGGGGGCAATTGGAACGGGACGGACACGGTACACGACAAAAGCTAAGGGGATTCTCGATCAATGTGACCGACCGAATGCGGTCGTTTTGCGAATTGGAAGAACTAAACCGTTTCTTCGGCTCGCGATTGACTTGTGTGCAACCATAGCCAACATGTTTGCTAATGTTTTCGAACTTGAGCTAAAGATTTTTCCCTGCCGTCAGTTCGAGAAGAAGAATCCGAGGAACGACTCTTGAGGAACTTGACGTCGGAAGCGTCGCCAAAGTTCCTCGGGTTCATGGAGCGGTAGCTCCTGGCGAACCGCTTGTAGCGGCTCTCGCGCTTCCGGTGGACGTCGGGGTTGGCTTTTGAAGAGTTGAACGCCTCTTCAGGTTAAGCTGGCTGGGATAACCGAACCGAACGATCTAAGGCATCGTCGCGGGGTTTTCTTTTTTGCCGGTCGCGGCCATCATGCTCAACTGATAAAATCAGGGGAGTGTAATTGACGGCTTCCGTGGATCCCTCAAAAAATATTGGATTTCCCTGGAAGCAGTGCATTGTCACAAGTCCGGCTCTGCAATGCTGCTGGATGTTTTTGCCTGGCCCCGTTTTCAGAAGTCGTTTTTGTGAGGACTCAGATTTTCCATGTCGAAAGGTAACGTGCTGATCGGTCAGTCGGGCGGACCGACTTCCGTGATAAATTCGTCACTGGCGGGAGTGATAGATGCTGCAAGAAAAAGCGAACGAATTGGTCGAGTCTTCGGCATGCGGTATGGAATCGAGGGGGTCTTGAATGATTACCTCGTCGATCTCGGCAGCGAATCGCCGGAAGTCCTCGATAGACTTCGAACGACTCCCGGAAGTGCACTCGGGTCAAGCCGCCTGAAACTGAAAGACGAACATTTTCCTGCTGTTCTTGAACAACTGAAGAAATATGACATTCGTTACTACTTCATGATTGGCGGCAATGACACCATGGATACGATCCACCGTGTCACACAGTACGCCAATGATAACGGTCATGAGATGATCGGTGTCGGAGTCCCCAAAACGGTCGACAATGATCTTCACGGTACCGACCACACTCCGGGTTATCCGAGTGCGGCTCGCTACGTCGCCTTAAGCGTCTTGCAGGCCGGAATTCTGGCCCGAGACATGCAGAAAGTCGATCAGTTTGTCATCTATCAATCAATTGGCCGCAGCGCGGGTTGGCTGCCTGCTGCCGCCGCTTGTGCTCATATCGCAGACAAGACACCGCCGCACATCCTGCTTTTGCCCGAACGGACGTTCGAACGTGACAAGTTCATGTCGGCAGTGGCCGAGGCTCATAAATCACACGGATTCGTCAGCATCGTCTGTGGCGAAGGAATTACCTACGCCGACGGGACACCTGTCAGCGTTTCGCAGACGCATGACAAGTTTGGCAACGTCGAATTCGGAGCGATGGGTGGAACAAGCGCCGCCATGATGCTGCACCGTTTGATCTGTGACGAATTTGGCTGGCGAGGCGAATTCCAGGTGACAGAATCGTTGCCAATGTGCTCGGCCGACCGTGGTGTGAAACTCGACTTTGACGAGGCATTTGCCTGCGGGCAACAGGCTGTCAAGCTGGCAACCACCGGTGTTGGTGGCGTCATGGTCACGATGAATCGACGAAATCAACCTCGCGAAAAATACGAAATTGATTTCGGCACGATCTCACTCAGTGAAGTTGCCAACCACGAGCGACCAATGCCAGACAGCTTCATCACGTCAGACGGTTTCGGAGTCACCGATGAATTTCTGGACTATGTCTCGCCTCTCGTTGGTGAATTGCCGACGTATGCGACGCTGGTAGCAAATCGGGCGAAACCGTAACAAAAACTCAATCACTACGAAGGCAATAAAGGAACCTGCACGTGATTTTAGACCGATCGCCTTATTCCGATTTCAACCTCATCACGGATATGGTCGCTGCTGCGAACGTGATCCGAATGTTTGATACGTCGGTCGTTAAAAAAACTGCCGCAGAGATTAATGCAGTCGGAAAATTGTTGATTTCAGGCGAAGGTTCAAGTCGCATGTTTCCGGCGAAAAGCGCGATCACACACGCGCGACGAATGGGTTGGCTTTTTTCGATTGCCACCGAAGGGGGACGACAGTCACAAGAGTATCGTCTGGACGACTGGGCCGTACTCGGTGTGTCAAACTCAGGTCGCACGGCCGAGGTCATTCGCCTGTTCAATACCCTCAAAGCCGCAGGCAATCCGCATCGATACAGTCTGACAGCAAGCCCTGCGTCAATTCTCGAGTCACTTGCCTCCAGCGGCCACGTATTGAATTGCGGAAAGGAAGGTGCTGTCGCCGCAACGAAAAGCGTCGTCGAACAAGCTCTTTATTGTCGCGCCATCATCGAATCAATCGCTGGCGAAGAAACACTCGCAGGACGCTTATCATCCTTGGCAGATCAGTTCTTAGAAGCACTCGCCCTGCCGATTGATCACGAAATTGCCAAAAAGGTCGCACGGGCAGGTTCCATCTACTTCGCCGGTCGAAACGACGGCGTCGCAGAAGAACTGACGTTGAAAACGAACGAGATCACTCGTAAACGAGGCGACTATCTGGAAGGAACCTATGCCGTTCACGGGATCGAAGAATCGATGCAAGCGGACGACGTTGTTGTCTGGATCGAACCCTTCGAAGAATCTGAACAAAAATTCTACGACGTACTCGTCAAAGGTGTCGGCATGACCGTCATCGCCATCGCGTCACGACCAACATTGTTCCCAACAATCCAAATTCCTGACGCTGGCGACCTGGCAAGTTTCGTCCAACTCGCCGCAGGCTGGAACCTGCTGGTTGAAGCAGGCCTGCAACTCAACATCAACATCGACAAACCCCAACGAGCCCGAAAAGTCGGCAACGAATTTTAGTGCTCGCGTTCGTGATTGAGGCAACGACCGAATGCACGTTTCCGCGGGTAACGATCTTTATGCTCGCGTTCGGGATTGAGGCAATCCTTGGATGCACCTTTCCGCGGATCACGCCCATTCGAAATATCGAAAAACATTGATTTGTTCTACCGATTGATTAGACTATTCGTTTGGTTCAGAACGGTCAGTTGCCCCGGGAGAAGTTGAAATGTTTTCATTTCACGGCCAGTCTCAGCGTTTTTGTGATCGATTTCCACGTCGAGATTTCTTCCGGATCGGGGGACTTGCGATTGGTGGGCTGACGCTTCCAAAGTTGCTTCAAGCTGAGCAGGCTTCTGCCGGACGAGCGACCGGCAAGTCGATCATCAACATTTACCTGGCCGGCGGACCCACGCACCTCGATACATTCGATCTCAAACCAGCGGCCGCTCGCGAGTTTCGCGGTGAGTTTCAGCCGATTCCGACCAATGTACCCGGAATGCAGATTTGCGAGCTGATGCCAAAGCTTAGTCAGGTCGGAGACAAGTTCTCGGTGATCCGTTCAATCTCGGGGCTACGCGATGAACATGCTCCTCAACAAAGCGATTCGGGATGGAGCGAACAATCATTAAGAAATATGGGCGGACGACCTGGGATCGGTTCTGTCATGTCCAAACTCTGGGGACCGTCGCAGACAACGGTCAATGGCACCGCTCCGACATTCGTCGATTTGACCGGATGGACGAAGACAGGTTTCACGGGTCAGATCAATGCGGGATTTCGACCAGATGGCGAAGGCCGGCAGAACCTGAGTCTCAATCAAACGGTTAGCTTGCGTCGGTTGGATGATCGTAAAGCTCTTCTTAGTGGACTTGATCGACTGCAACGGAACGTTGATCAATCAGGCATGCTGACCGCGATCGACAGTTATACAGATCGTGCGGTTGGCATCGTGACGTCGGGCGAACTCGCCAAGGCGATGGATCTGCGACAAGAAGACCCCCGACAGTTAGAACGATACGGTGCAAAAAACGGGAACGAAAACCAACGCTTTATTCTGGCACGGCGGTTGATCCAGTCGGGTGCTCGATGTGTTTCGTTCTCGTGGGGAGGCTGGGATACTCACGGTGACAACTTCAACGCGATGCGTCGCCAGTTACCACCATTAGACCAGGGGCTGGCGGCACTGATCGATGACTTGGATGCTCACGGACTCCTGGAAAGCACGATCATCATGATGTCGGGTGAATTCGGACGAACTCCGCGCGTTAATAACACAGCGGGTCGCGACCACTGGGCACGAGCCTCATTCTTCTTCCTGGCCGGGGGCGGGTTACGACACGGACAGATGATCGGTGCAACCAGTCGCAACGGCGAAGAACCGATCGAACGACCGATTCACATTCAGAACGTCTTCCATACAGTATACCACCAGTTGGGAATCGACTCGAATACGGTAGTACTCACCGATCCGAACGGTCGACCTCAATACCTCGTCGAAGACAGAAAGTTGATTACTGAACTGCTTTAGGACTTGGTTCAGCCGGCGGCTCGCATTTCCAATTCGACGGCGCTGACAGCGACGATGGCAATTCCTAATTTGTCGGCGAGCTCGATCACCTCGGGCTCGTCGAGAATGATCGTCTTGTCGCTTTCGATAGCCAGCACTCGACCACCCGATTCGTGCATGGTTCGAATGGTCTGCACTCCGATCGTGGGCACGTCGAACCGCATGTCCTGTTTCGGTTTGGCCGCCTTGACGACAGTGAAGCCACCCCTTCGACAGAGTTCTGCCGACCGACGGATCGCCCGGTCAGTCCCTTCAATTGCCTCCACGGCAATGACTGCCATGTCGTGGACGATCACCGACTGACCAACGTCCAGTCGACCCATTTCTTTGGCCAATTCCCAGCCGAAGCGGATGTCTCGCCATTGAGACTCCGTCGGCTTACGTTTCGTCAGGAAACCGTGTTTCACGAGTAGCTCCGGACAGTAATCGAGGGCGGAATCGAAGAAAATATTATCGCGTTCAAATTCACGAATCACAGCAAGTAACAGGGTGTCATCCTTACGATCTCGTTTTGCGTAACAGAGCCACATGTGGATCGTTCGCCAGTCGGGCATTAACCGAAGTATTCGAAATGGCTGGAATAGAACTGTCTTTTCAATTTTACCTGCCATGACGACACGATTAATCCGCGCCTTCTTGAACAGGCTGATCGCTCGACCAACACGAGCCAGCGGCGCTTCAACGTAGGAATGACAGATTGTACGAAGTTCAGGTGGTGCCATTCCCATCACACCGACACCATAGACCTGGTGGCCCTGGTCTCTCGCCGCTTCTGCGAACGAAATCGGAAACCGACCGGCGCCAGCCAGTAGACCGACTCGACGTCCGCTCGTTTTCAATTCGCTGTCTGAGGCTCCGTCCATGGAGTCCAGGCCCTTCTATTCAATTCTTTAAATGGGAAATCTCATCCTGAGTTTCCGTGATATCGATTAATCGCTCGATACACTTAACCCGCAGCGCGCAGGCCATTCGCATCGGTTGGCACTTTCAATTTCTCCAGCTCTGCCACTAGAGTAGCAACTTGTTTTTCCAAATCCTTCAATTGATCTTTCATGTCAGGCAAACGCCGCATCGCAACCACGAGCCGCTTCTGTTCCATTTCATGAGTTGCTGGGGCACCGAGCCAGGTTTCTCCCGCCGGGACATCCTTCATGACCCCGGCTTTGGCTCCAACAGTACATCCCGTATGCAACTGGGCATGGTCGCGGATTCCAACCTGGCCACCGAGGCGCACGTAATCGCCCGACCGGCATGAACCTGCCATCCCCACTTGTGAAGCAAACACATTGTGCCGTCCCACTTCGCAGTTGTGTCCAATCATGACGAGGTTATCCAGCTTTGTTCCCTCACCAATCACGGTCGGACCGATCGCCCCGCGATCGACTGTCGCGCAGGCACCAATCTCAACATCATCGTGGATATGAACCGTTCCGAGTTGTGGGATCTTCTCGAACTTGCCTGAAGCAAACCGGTAACCGAAGCCATCAGCGCCGATAACCGCTCCGCTATGAATGATGACGCGACTACCCACGACGACGTCGTGGTATAAGACGGCGTTCGCGTGCAATATTGTGTCGTTCGCAATCCGACAACCGGCTCCCACCACGACCCCTGGATGAAGATCACAATCCGAACCGATCACAACGTCTTCACCAATGACAACACCCGCCGCCACATGACAATTCGATCCTAACTGGGCCGTCGGATGGATGTGCGCATGAGGGGAAATACTTCGCTCAGGCCGTTGGCGAATCTTTCGAAACAGCGGCAATATCTTTTGAAACGCCGCTTGAGCGTCCGTGACGATAATCATCGAAAAACCGACAGGTCCCGTGAGCAACGCAGCAACATTCCCCTCCATTATGACCGCACCGGCTCGACAATCTTTCAGTCGACTGACCTGACTACTGTTCATTACAAACGTGACGGCAGAAGGACCGGCTGCTTCGATCGCGTTCGCATCGTCAATCGTGCGAGCCCTATCGCCGTGAATCAATCCGTTCAGCACAGCGGCCAATGTTTCCACCGATTCAGTCACGCGGCATCCTTTCCACGGAAGTCACTAATCGACACAATCACTCATGATTCAAGTACGATGTTTGTATCGGAAATTCGCAGAATCGGGCAAGACCGATCGACGACTGGCGATTTTACAAAAAATCGGCTATTTCTAGGATCACATAATTAAGTTGAATAAGAAGGGTTAGCGCTGCATCAAAGTGGTTTCTTGCAGTGTTGCGGTGCGGCTCTGAAAATCAACCCATATTTTGCTAACTTTTGATGAACTTTAAGCGTAAGGAGCCATCAAAATGGCGGTGCGTGGCATTCGAGGAGCAACCAGCGTCGAAACGGATGTGGCTGAAGAAATTTTGTCAGCGACGCGGGAGTTGCTAAACGAATTGCTCAAATCAAATTCAATCGTCGAATTCGACGAAATCGTTTCTGCCATCTTCACGACCTCACCGGACCTGACATCCACATTCCCTGCCGAAGCGGCTCGTGCCATCGGCATGAAGCAGGTGCCGCTGCTTTGTGCGTCAGAAATCGCGGTCCCCAGCAGCCTGCCGCGCTGCATTCGAGTTCTGCTGCACATTAACACAGACAAGAAGCAGTCAGAAATTGTCCATGTTTATCTGCGAGAGGCGAAACGACTTCGCCCGGATATGGCCAGCGCCCAATAAATCGACGACGGGAATCGTTACTGACTTTTGGTATCGTCCAATTCGCCGGTCCGATGCTTCCGGCGCTTGAGCGCACTGATTTCATCGACTGAGAGAAATCCCCATCGAAGCGACTCGTCCTGAATATATTGCTTGCCGAGAGTCAGCGCCGTTCTCGCCTTGTTCAATTCCATCCCAAGATAGAACGCGTGTTCGGCAGTTAACGAGCCAACCGAGGCGTTCATCTGATCGAAGACTTCATAGGGGTCGGAACCGTGCCAGTAGCCGTCCCGGTTCATGAGATGGATCTGCCCACCTTCGGCGAAAACGCGAAAGTTAGGATCGGTCAATCGGCTGGCAAGTTGTCTCAATCCGTCCTCGCCGATGGTACGAAGCTTGGGATCACGAAGCATGACAAGCTGACCCCCGAGATGTTTTGGAAGAACTCGATTTTCGATGCTATGCCGAACGAGACGACGAGCCAGATCAAATTCGCGAATTGCCGTACGCCCCCAATTGATCACTTCCGTCGCTAGCACACTTCCGATCCTGAGTTCTTCGCATATTGCCGCCAGTAAGAAGTTGATCCCCGCACTGTCGACTTCGGTCAATTCCGTCAAATTACCGATCCCCATCATCATCGTGGCGGAGGGATAGCGGCGCCTCGTTTCATAATACCGCTGAAGAGACGCAGCAAAACCAAAACCGATTGGCTCGAGCACGGGATCAAGCCGAAAGGTTCGATGAGATTCCCGAAGTCGGCTGCAAGTTGCGTCCCAAGAGCCAATATCTCGTACCTCATCAGGTATCACCACGAACTCGACAGGAAGTCCGCACGCCCAGCCCACGTTCGAACCATTACAACTCAGAACCAGTTCAGCACCAGCCTCAACTGCCGCTTCAACTTCCGACTGCTCAAAACTGTCGACGGAAACTCGAAAACCTTCCGATCGCAATTGTTTGACGGCCTGAGCAATCCCGGTCCACGACTCTCCAGGAATACAACCGAGATCGATCACATCCGCGCCCGATTGACGGTATGTATTCGCAATGCGCAAAAGTTCTTCGGCAGACAGTCGTGGCGCGTGGTTAATCTCGGCAAGGATTTCGATGGAATGGTCCACGAGCAACGGTGGAGGCCGCCCCCCACGACCAAAGAATTCCGGGAGATCAAACAAATCTTTTGGTCCAAGAGTGAACGGAACCCCAAATTGAGCGGACAATAACGAAAGATCGCCACCACACCAGCCAGGAAGAATGATTCGAGTGACACCCTCTGGAACCACAAGCTTCCGCTTCACCCAGTCAACATGCATTAATGCCGCGACCGAGATCCCCAGAACCGAGATCTCATATTCAAAGCCGACTCGTTCAGCTAACGGTCGCAAAACTTCTTTGAGCGACGGTTCTGCCAGGCGACCTGTCACAAAAAGTATTCGTTCGCGCGACATGGTGGAGACTACTGACCAGGGCAGTGACCAACCCAATCGATGGTCGCTGGCCCCTGGTTTGATTATTGAATGATGTTCTCTGAACCAGGTTCGTCGACCCGTGGAGTCTGTCCGCCTCGAAGAACACTGTTCCCCTTGAAGAGCGTTCTCTGATCGATTGGAATCGGATTCAACCAGTCCGACTCTTGAAATTGCCCGCTTTGAGCATACGCCGTCAACGCATTTTTGTAACAGGCCAGTTCAATTTGTTCGAGCGGAATACCTCGCTCTTCGGCCAGCTTCGCAGTCTTCGGAACGGCAAGTACGTCTGACTTTCCCCAGTCGGCTGAACTGTCGACGATCACCCGGTCAGCCCCGGCAACTTTCAAAATATCGACCATCCGCGCGTTACCCATCTTGGTACCGGGATAGATTGTGAAGCCACACCAGTAACCGCGATCCAGAACTTCGCGATAAGTCTCTTCGTTATTGTGATCGATGATGACCATATGAGGAGCAATTCCATGCTCTTCAATGACATCCATCGTACGATACGTCCCCTGCTTTTTATTACGATGAGGGGTATGGATCAGAACCGGAAGTGCGACCTCTTTAGCCAGTTCAAGCTGCAACCGCAAAAACTTTTCCTCGGTCGCAGTCTGGTCGTCATAACCAATCTCTCCGATCGCCACAACCCCTTCTTTGGTCGCGAACAAGGGAAGCAGATCCATCACCTGTTCGGCCAGAGGTTCATTATTCGCTTCCTTGGAATTGAGACCAATCGTGCAGTAATGCCGAATTCCGAATTGAGCCGCCCGAAATCGTTCGAATCCCACAAGGCTCGAAAAGTAATCCTTGAACGAACCAACTTCCGTTCGCGGCTGCCCCTGCCAGAACGCAGGTTCGATGATCGCCCTGACACCTGCCGCTGCCATCGACTCGTAGTCGTCGGTCGTTCGAGACACCATATGAATGTGAGGGTCAATGTAGATTGCCACAGTTTTAAGATTCACTTTCTAGCTTACGATTTCAGATCACTGAGGCTTGAGTTACACTTTCAGCCGGCTCCGAGAGGAAGCGAAATCCGTGGAGTCCAAGCTTTGCAAATGTCCAGACCTCATTGGCGCTGAATTTCTTCGTTTGGCCATTGACGTCCCAGACCAGCGTCATTCTTCCAATCTTATCACGCTCAAGACGCGCTCCCTCCGGGGCGGCAACGATCCAATCAAATCCAGTTTGTGCGGGGTATTCGACGGTTTGCCCGTCGCTTTCGAGTTTGACCGAATGTACGTTGTGTGGTTCCCACGACAGCAAGCCGACGCCAGGTGCTCCAGGGAACGACATTCCATAGATGGTGACAGGGTTCCCCTTCATTGATCCGTATAGATAAACCTCGTCGGCCTGAATACCACCAAAGTAAGGGATCTGGTCTCCCGTTAGCATCTTGCCTGAAAACCGCTGTTGATTCGCGAGTAACGCAAGCGCAACGGGGTGATTCACACCAATCAGCTTGATTTCGGAACTAGTAACCCATGCAACCCATTCGGCTTGGATTGATCGCAAGACCCGATTTACTCGTCCATAAGCTGCCAGAGCACCCTCTTCGTCAACAGCGGGTGCGACAATATACAGCGACCATCGGTCTTTCTCGGCAGGCTTCACCCAGCAGGCAGCGCGGACCTCAAACCCCGCATCGCCAAGTCGGCCAAGCAGTCGCATTCCGTCTTCAATTTTATCTTCTACCAATATGACTGAATCCATCGGAACACCCCGTCTGGGTTATGACTGACCGCTTCGTACAATTGTTTGGCTTCAGCCTCCGACTTTTGTTCATAACGAGATGACTCTTTCCAATCTTTCGTCACTCCCCAAAAGTCCGAAAGTGTCAAATTCGCTCCGCAAGACTTGCCAAAAGCTGCTTCCAACCCTGCCAAAATCATGAGTTCTTCGAGGTCATGAGTCCAGCATTTAGCGAGTTTCTTCAGATATTCTTTGTCTCCGAATATTGCTGCCGACTCGCCCAAGTGTCGAAGAAGACACGCTTTGAGGGAGCATTCGATGACATAACCACAAAGGTAAAAGGCACCGGTCCATCTCGCTTTTTCTAAAAGAACTTCGGCATCAACGAGTCTTGCTAATGCCAGTTCTTGAAGCTGAGTTCTGTCCACGACATTACTTTCCGCACCCGGGTTAAGTCGTCAGGCTAATAATCTGATCTAAAGAAATTGTGGTTTCGCTTGCCTCACAGTGAATAATAGCCCGCGAACAATGACGAAAAAAGGATCTCTAAATCAGCCACTGAAACCGAATGAATCTATTTCACCACAGAAAACTTGTGGACCGTCTTCTGGTGATAGGTCTCGCCTGGATTCAATCGTGTTGTGGGGAACTCAGGACGATTTGGTGAATCCGGAAAATGCTGAGTCTCCAGGCAGAAAGCTCCGTGCTTGACCGCGTTGCCGGTTTCCGGAGTCCCGGCAAGATGATTACCCGTGTAAAGCTGAACGCCAGGCTCTGTTGTTGAGATCTCCATCACGCGACCTGACTTCGGTTCGACAATCTTCGCCGTCGGGCGAAGCTGACCCGGCTTGCCGTTTACCACGTAACAGTGATCGTAACCACCGCCACCATTCACCGGTTGATCAATTCGTGCACCGATGGCAACGGGCTTCGTAAAGTCCATGCACGTTCCGGCAACAGCGGCGAGCTCACCAGTCGGAATCGAACCTTCATCAACAGGAAGATACTTGTCACAGAATAGCGTCAATTCATGATCCACAACGGTCCCATTGGCCGCTCCTGCAAGGTTCCAATAGGCATGGTTTGTCAGGTTCAGCACCGTCGGCTTTTTGTCGACGGTGGCTTCATAGTCGAGCGTCAGTTCGTTGTTGTCGTTCAGCGAATACGTCACAACGGTTTTGAGAGATCCTGGAAATCCTTCTTCGCCATCGGGACTTGTGTACGTCAGCTTAACTCCGGCAACCTTATCATCTGAGAATGGTTCGGCCTTCCAGAGTTTCTTCATGAAGTGCTCTTTGCCCCCATGCAGATGATTTTCACCGTTGTTGACAGCTAACTCGTACCTCTCGCCATCGATCGAAAACTTCCCTTTGGCGATACGATTGGCGTATCGACCACAGATCCCACCAAAATAGGGACCGTTGATCAGGTACGCCGCCGGGTTATCGAAGTGCAGCGTCACGTTGGCGAACTTACCTTCACGATCGGGTACTTCCACCGAAGTAATAATTCCACCTCGGTTGATCAGACCGACTTTCATTCCGTTTCGGTTACGCAAGCTGAACGATGTGATTTCATTGCCATCTTCGGTCTGACCGAACGGTTCGCTTTGAACGGTGAGCATTGGTTCTTCCGCAGAGTTAGTTTCGTGAGCCTTGGTTGGATTGCTGGCGTGAGCACTAGGTGCTGCTGGTTTCGTCACTTTTCCCTCACACCCGATTACTGTCAGCCAGCCGCTGAGCAACAACCCTGTCGCCAGCCGTCGAAACGGAGTTTTTATCATCGTGCATGATCCTGATGGTTCGTGAAGTGGAGAAACTCGTTGAACCGTTATCTTGGGTTCCACCCGGCAGGGATGCAAGTCTCCGACAGGGAACAATCAGACGAAAAGCTCTTGAACCGCCCGCCCCGCGAGTAGCTGATGCGGACGATTCAGCGAATCGTAAAGAACAAGTTCCGGCGAAACACCAAGTGCATGATACATTGTCGCGACAAGATCATGCGGCGAGATCGGGTTTTCGCTCGGGTAAGCCCCCCGGTTATCACTCGCTCCATAAACCTGACCGCCAACTACGCCACCCCCTGCCATCAGGCCGCTGTAACAATAAGGATGATGCTCACGTCCTGCGCTACCATTAATCACCGGTCCACGACCAAACTCGCCGACCCACACCACCAACGTTTCATCAAGTCGCCCCGTTGCCGCAAGGTCGTCCAGCACGGCACTCAATGCCCGGTCCGCAGGCGGAATCAGGTCGTTCTTCAGCCGATTGAAGTTGTTCCCATGCGTGTCCCAGAAGTTCTGGCCATCGTTTTGCCAATTGACCGAAACGAACGGAACCCCCTGGTCGAGCAACCGTTTTGCAAGTAATACACATTGTCCATGCGTGTTTCGTCCATACCGGTCTCGCGTTTCAGCGGTCTCTTGATCGAGATCGAATGCCCGACGTACTGACGACGATGTCAGCAATCCACATGCTTGCCGCTGTTGAGCCGAAAGTCGATCGGATTGGGCTGTCTGATCAACGGATCGACGCTGAGCATCAATCGAAGCGAGTAAATTCTGTCGTCGAAGCAACCGATCCGGCGACTGGCCTTCAATCAGTGCCAACGATGGAACTTGCCAGCCTGGAACGTTCGGGTCACCCGACACCAGGAATGGATCGTACTGGCGACCTAACCAGCCGGAATGCTGACCGGGAGCCTGTCCGCCGGGAGCCGCAGGATGATATGCCATCCAGGGAAGCGTGACGAATGAAGGTAATGCACCAATCGATGGACGCAGCTTCGACATCACGCAACCGATATGAGGCGAATCACGATCGCTTGGCGGGGCAGCATCGCTCTTGTTTGTCGGAGGAAGGTGGCCTGTCAAAATGGTGTGCCCGCTCGACAAGTGAGCCGGGTCGTCATGTCCCAGCGATCGGATCACCGCCAGCTTGTCGGCGCGCTGAGACAGCATGCGAAAATTCTCGGAAAAATCGATTCCGGGAACATTCGTCGCAATCGGCTTGAACGGACCGCGAATCGTCTCGGGAGCAAGCGGCTTCGGATCAAATGTGTCAAGTTGACTTGGCCCGCCCCACATGAACAACAACAAACACTGTTTCGCCCGACCAAAACCGTCGATCGATTCAAGTCGATTTGCGGACGGCGCATCGTTCGCCCGAAGAACCGACCCGGACGCCCAGCCCGCCGATCCAAACAAGCTCGCCTGAAGCAGTGTTCGCCGGGCGAACAGCGGCGGCAAATGGGATGACGACGATACAGGACCGGTGGGGACCATCATGACTGACCTGTGCAACGGTCACATGATTCATTCATCGCGATCAGCATCCTTTGTGGAATGAATCGCGACCCGATACTCATGCGACCTGTTTAAGGCAAATTCCTGGCGGGACGTATTAGGCAGGCTTTATGCATTGTGGCGTATCAACCAGGGGGACGTCAACGCGAAGGGCTATTCTCATCTCGCGAAACAACGGCTGTCAGCGCCTCCCGCAACGATTGGCCTGTCCTTAAACGCACCTCGCGTTTCCCGATTGCCACGACAATTTGTTTCTGACGAATCTGTTTTACGGTTCCCGTCAGATCACCAACGGTAAATTCGTCCCCTTCATGAAGCTCTGTCCGCTTGTTTTTCGACGCATCGAAGAAAAAGGCGAGTTTCTTCTGGCCTACGATGAAGATGGTATCTAACCGAGTGTATTCCGCTTCGTCATCCTGCACGTCAAGCTTGAGTGGCAGTGTTGTTGACTGAGGCGGCGTGTCAGTGTCGGTAACAACTAACGAGACGGTTGTCTCGCCGGGTGAAATGGTATCGCCCGGAGTCCACTTCAATTCGCCTGACTTTTCATCGATCGTCAATCCTTCGGGCGATTGGCTACCGAGCTTCCAGCGGAACTGGGGCAACGGAGCATCTCCTGCTGTAATTTCCGGCCGAAAACTCCAGCCGCGGTTGAGATACACAACCGGCGGCTTGGCCGCCGCGAGCTTCGGAGCGGCAGTCCCTTCCTTGAGGCGGATTGTGATCGTCTCTTTCAAACACCCTTCCGGCGCAGAGGGATGACGCACCTCAATTTCAACAGGGTATTTGTCCGGTTTGACATCCGGCCCTGGCTTCCAGGTCAGTTTACCGGACTTGTCGAGCTTTAAGTCAGCCGGCGGCGTTCCGGCAAGGGAGAATACCGGCTTACCTTTCAACGTGTCGTAACCCAGCGCTCCAATCGTGAATTCGATAGGCTTACTTCGGACAAACGGCTTGTCTGTTACCGGCGCCAGCTTCAACTTATACGGAGGAGCCGGCTTCACGAAGACGTTCGTGGCAATCAATTCAGCGAACTCTTCCAGCGTACGATCGGGTTGATCCGGTTTGAGCGGCACATGCTCGACCTGCGTCTTTATTGCATGTGATGCGGGTGCTGTTCGATTCACTCCTCGAACAACAGTCCAGGTCTGGCCCTCGATTTCCGTCACGTTCAGAAATTCGTTCTTGATCTGAATTCGAAATCCAGGCTTCTTAGGAAAACCTTCCAAGTCGGTCACTTGAATGGTTGTGTCGTCTTCAGATACATCCGCTGCCAGACTCGTCTGCGGGAACAGAGTCCGACGTGGTGGAGCATCAATTAGTGCCAAACCTTCTGCTTGCAACGTCACCCTCAGAAATGGATCACCTTCAAATTCTTTGGTCGAGACGTGCAGCGACGTGATGCGGTGCAAAAGATTGGTGCGATAGAACAAGTCAAGAAACCGAACCAGTTGTTCGTACCGGGCATCCATTTCCAGTTTGACCGCCACGGAAACAAAATCGTTCCCCTTCACCATTCTCTGATCGGGGGTCACTTTCGGATCCTCGATTTCGCATAACTGAGCCAGATCCGTCACCCATTCAAGGTAGAGCCGCTGAGCGTTCAACGCATCGGGCCGTTTGGACTTTCCTGGATCAGGAGGAAGGCTGATTAACTTCGCATCGGCCAGAGACTTTTTGGCTCGAACCAGCATCAGTTCCTGATCTTCTTTTTCTTTGACAGACTTTTTCAACCGCGCGAGCGTGTCACTGCGAGTCTGAAAGGGATCAAGGACCGCAGACGCGACCCAACCGCCACCCTGCCATGTGACGACAGTTGCAAGCAATACACCCAGGATGATTTGTTCGCGACGTTGCATCATTCACTACTTTGAACCGGGAGTTTGCGGATTAGGCTTGCCGGTAGCCGACGTTTTGCCACTAGGCGGAATCAAATCCATATCGAGTTCGAAACGGCTCGCGTAATCGCCGTCACGACTTGCCGTAATCGGTTTCGGACGAATCCCGTTCCGGAATTTCGGCAAGTCTGCCAGTCGAGCCAACATCTGCTCGGCATCAAACCGAGTCCGCGCATTTCCGAATGCAGTCAGCTTGGCCACCACATCACCGATACTCGGGTCGAATTTGTAGTCCGAGATGACCAGTTTTTCGGTCCCGTTCATCACCTGATACAGCTCGGCCATCTGCTGCAACTGATTCGTACTGCGGTTTCGCCAATCGTCCAGAGCTTTCGCTCCTACGAAGACCGGCTCTCCCTCTTTCAAATTTCGTTTCAAGACATTTTCACGACTGAGCGTCGCCTCAATCTCTGCATCGTAACTCGCCAGACTTTGCTGGACGACTCCGGTTCCAAGAGCCGTGACAAGCAATCCCGCTGCTGCGGCCGCCGCGTAAAGCGGTTTACGAGGGTCTCGCTTTGGAGGTGGTTGACGAGGATGAAGCAGGTCAAGCTTCGGGGTCAGCGAACCACCCTGGATCAGTGCCAGTCCCGCCGCGATCGAGTATTCCGATGAGGGACCTTCCGGTTTCACCGAACCCAATGAAATGCCGCTGTCGCGCCAAGGATCAAATCGCTCGACCGGACACTTCCACCGCTGACCGAGCGCCGCAGGGAGCTCTCCCACATCGTTATCGTCGCCGATCACCCAGGCTCGCTGCAGTGTCCCTTCCGGCAACCACGCCTGAACCTGGACCAGCACGCGAGACACCTCGGCCAGCATCTTCGAAACAGGAGGAATATCGGCGACCGACGACCAACGAACTGCGTGAGCCGCAATCAATTGACGCTGGGAAACGACCGCCAGTTCCATCCGCGCCCGGTCTCGCAACACGACCAGACTCGCCCCCGCAGCGTCCAGCGACTTACGAGCTTCGCCACGAGCAATCAATTCGGTCAGGCAGAGTGAACTGAGCGTCAACTGAACCAGTTCAAGCCCGGATTCTTCGAGTAGCTTCTTGATTGGGTCAATCGTCGTTTGTAGTGCCGTCGCCAGCCAGACTTCTTTTTGAGCCACCCCTTCACGAAGCGGAAGAGGCAGAAAGTCCAACAGCAACTGGTCGATTGACTGAGCCGATCGGGCAGCCGCTTGAAAACGAACCAGCGTCGGAAGTTCTGCATCCGAAACCTGGGGTAACTCAAGCAGCCTCAGTACGGCATCTTCTCGCGGAAGAGCCAGAGCGACTTGTTTCGCGTTAACACCAAACCGCTTGAGCGTTTCGCGCAACCAGACTGACGTCGGCGGTTGCTCGGGCCAGTCAACGCTGAAGGCACCAAGAACTCGCGGACCTGCCGCTGCGGGCGAGAGCTCAATCCCGGTCAGTCGATGTCGATCCCAACTTAAGGCCAACAAATCGGCCATGAGACATCCTCAATGCAATTCGAAATTTAATGCAGAACAAAAAATCAGACTATGCACTTAATCATATGCCACGCGACCCCGAAATTCCCGACGAATGAACGAATTCAGGTCCCATTCAGAATCGCCTTTAAACGGCCGCCAGTCTCGTAGTAGAGGCTTCCAGCCTCCACAAATATTTTTTTGTCTGCGGCTGGAAGCCGCAGCTACGGGATGTGACTCGCCGTATTCAATTTACAAAAAACAACCTCCGTGCGATTGAATGTGCTGCCAGAAATCCGAAACCGGCAGAATCTGCCGTACGGATACTCTACGCACACTCATCCCATTCTACTTATCGGCGATGCTCGAAGAACACAGGGAATCGAAGCCGGAAATCCTCATGGAATCACAGGGAAACGGTAGATTCACACGAGCAAGATTTTGAAACACAGAGGCGCAGAGGTCACAGAGAAGGAGGAGCAAGAAAAATCCCGGGAGGGGATTTCTTTGCTCCAAACAATCGTCGATTATTCAACAGGGACGACGTTCAAAATCCGAGTCCTCCTCTTCCTCTGTGTTCTCCGTGCCTCCGTGTTCTCTGTGCCTCCGTGTTTCAATCTCTTCTCTTGAAATCGTCGTCCGTCTTCGATCCCTCTTCAACATGTGGTTTCATCCATGTTCGAAAAAAAGTTGGCTAAGTTGGTCAAGTTCCCTTTTTTGTAGGGTTTGCGAGGGTTTGAATCTGGTCAAGTTCACGAAGATTTCGCCCATTCTCGTAGGTGGCTCTTGAGTGAAATTCAAAAACGTTCAGCCACAGATGAACACAGAACCACACAGATGAATTGGAGCAAATCCCATGAAAGCCGGTTGAAAGACTCCTTTACCTTTATTTTCCTGTTTTGCATTTTTCCGTGTGCTTCTGTGTTCATCCGTGGCAAAAACTCTTCGCTCTTTGTCACCCCTCGTGGATCGACAACGGTACCGCTCGATGCAGAAAAACATGGGCAAAGACAAGGATGTTAATCCTGTGGTTCTTCCCAGCACAGCCGGTCGATGCACGTCGGATGATGGGTTCAGAAGAGGGATACCGATCGCGCGTTGATCTGGTGAGCCGGACCTTCGTTGCTTTTTGTTCAAAATATTGATCCCTCCCCTATCCGTCATCTCACCGAACTTCGAAAAAAGTTGGCAAAGTTGGTCAAGTTCCCTGTTTTGTAGCGTTTTTAAGAGCTTTCGCCTTGTCCGCTTCCGCACAGATTTCGGCCATCGTCTTGAATTCGAGCGTTCTGGTCTTCACCGCAGGGGAGCCGGAAATGACCGGTACTGTCAGCGGATCTGGCATGCGCCAAAACCATCGCCCGTCGGACTTCTTTTCCTTTCCTTTGATACCACCCAACAGGATCAGTGCGCGCATCAATGTCTTCTCACTGATGTCATGTCCAGCCGCATCCTCTTTCAGGACGCTGGTATAAACAGGTCCGTCATTCAATCGCTTTTTCAGCCAATCGGACGCCCGCGACAATTCACTTTTCGCCGCCACCTGATGCAATTGCTCGGTTTTCGTCGCGTCAGCCACGTATTGTTCTGCGGTCTGACGAACCCACTCGTTTTCCCAAAAGATCCGCTGATTCTGAATCGTAAAGCCGATACCGGGGGGAGTTTCACACAGGTTGGTTTTTACGGGCAACAGGACTCTTCGACCCGGTTCATCGGGATCACGCACAATCGTCCAGACCGAACGAGCCACCTCGGCGAGGACCGGCGACATTGGCGTCCAATTGCCCCGTTTTTCTTTATCAATCTTGGACGGCGTGGCGATCAACAGGATCGCCGCTCCCGATCGCTCCGCCAGATCTGTCAGCTTCGCCAATGTTTCTCGGATTTTCGCGTCGTTGCGACCGTTCGTCGCACCAAGAAAACTCTTGGCGGGATCAATCACGATCAGACGACAAGGAGAACCCGACTCACGCAGTAATGAGAGATACAATTCGAGCGATTCAATTTGAGCATCGTCATCAAGCCGGCTTCGTGTAGAACCCGGTTTTTCTGAATTGGCATTCGTGTCATTGACGACGATGTTGACCAATGGAAGCTCGGCTTTCGCAGCCTCCAGACGATTGCGAACCACGCTGGCGACGCCATCTTCGCCCGAAAACAGAATGACCTGACCCGGCTCCCCCTGATCCGCAACGGTAAAACCACGCTCACCCCGAGTCAATTTGGCAATGGCATCCATCGCAAACAGACTTTTCCCAACACCCGGCTCCCCCGTGAGTAGTGTTAGTTGCCCCTCAGGGATCACCCCCTTCCAAACCCACCCCTGCGGCGTCGCAGGAATATCGCTCAACTTTTCCAGATTCATTCGAGTTCTCCCGGTCAATCCAACAGACAAAGCCAAAACACACACCAACATTACACAACAGTATTTGCCGTGTCAATATGTTTTTTCTATTAACTTTGTCGTATTTACGTTTCTCGTGGAGTGACGAGGTTTTGAAAACGGGGAATCGTTTGCGCGTTGAACCAGGCGAGCCGTGGTGCGTTAGCCCCCGGAATCTATTCTTCAATAGATTCGTCGCGTTCTTCGTGGTGATTTCCGCCAATCTCCGCCGCCCAACGCTCAACGTAACGCAGGCGTGCGACGTACTTGGCGTTCACCGAATTGAATCAGTCGATTCGGTCTATCACAGAGGAACTGAGACACGGAGGAGTGACCAATCTCGTTCTCATCCATCTCCGCGTCTCCGTGGCTCTGTGAGAGATCAATTCTTCGATCGGGACAAGATACCAAATAATAATTGGACCTATTCCCGTTTCTTGTTCCTAGAGAACTATATGCAACGCGTGTCCGGTCTTTACGCCAAAGGCGTTTCCAATCAATGCCCAAGGTCGGGAGCGTCAGCGAGCGCACCCTGGGTCAGCCCCAAAAAAGAGTGTTCTACACCAGAGGTGTTACATCGATCTTTTTCCATTTCACGTACCTGATGATCCATTTAAAAATCGCGGATCTGTGTTGTTCGAAGAATGATGTAACCCTGGTGGGGTAAGACCGACCTCAAACAACGCAACCCATGGTAGATCGCAAGCGATCTACCATGGGTTTTGATATGAAACGCCGTTGGCGTAAAGACCGGACATGGCTATTGCATGAACGCGAAGCCAACGCCCCGCTGGCCGCTGACGCCGATGTTAGTTCCGCTTGCGCTTGAGGGAATACACCAAAGCCACCAGGCCACCCAGCCCGGCCAACACTGCGGTTGATGGCTCGGGGACTGCTGCTGTTGCTGATGGGACGGTGAGGACTTCGCTGATTCCGTACAAATGCTGTTGTGTTGAGTTAACAAGCGTGGATGGTGAATATATCCAACTCAAATCGATAACGCCGGAATTACCATGAAATGGGGATGTACCACCGACCGGGCGAACCCCAGATCCCTTCGAGCCATTGTAATTGGTTCCGGACCACACGCCGCCTACTGTTGATACCCCCTGGATATCTTCGCTGATCGAATGCAAGAGAGTGCCGGACCAAAGGCCTGACGTGTTATCAGAAGCTGTTACTTTGGTACCATCGACGAGATAGACGGGGATACTCGACGTGGTGCTGTCTCCAATGTGATCAATGGCGTTGACAGTCGAAGTCGAAACGATTGCCGTCCATGTGATGCTGTTCCCGTTATACGTCGTCCCGGAGGCCTCCGACTGCACAAGATTATCGTACGTGGTGAAAGTGGTATCCGTCGCTTTAGTTGTACCATCCGTCACAAAGACGATTCGGAATTGGTCCCCTGGATTCAGCCCGCTGGGGGCGGAAATGGAGCCGGCAGATGCAGTGCCGGCAGCGAGAGAGGTGGCGACAATCAATGTCAAAACAAAGCGACACAATTTCATAGACAAACTTCCCATTACGAGCACAAATGGTATGCCAACGCCGAAAGCCTCGAAAACCGATTCGAGCAACACTGGCAGTCAGGTCTTGATCCAGATTTTATTTCATTCTGTACATCTTTGCTCTATTTTCGGTTCGTGAATGGAACCGCGCGTACATTTTGCGGCGGGACATTAAACACTTCATTAAAATTCGGCAAGACGACTTGCTTCAAACAGAATTCGGAAATGATCCCCTCGTGTATAGACCTGTCGACGTGGAAATCATAAGACCTGTGGTGGCAGTTCCTGCCGCAGTTTCCACGATGATTGCAGATCGGCAGACAACATGTTTCTCATAAGTGGTCAATCTATCTACGGTGGGTATTTGGCCAAAAGGTTTGCTACCGATGACGATTCTCGGGGTTCCAAAAAGTCCGATGCACATGGTTCTCGATAGGTAAATGGAATTTCGAATGAGAGATCTCACTCGTTTTTTTCGAAAAAGTCGAAAAAAATAAAAAAACCGGAAAATGATTGGTTTGATTATGTAAAACGGCCGGCAGTCCGTATTCGTCGAATAAAGAATCCGGGGGCCGACGGTTGATGCGCGTCGGACGATGGGTTCAGAATTGGATCATCGTTTGCGCGTTGACCGAGGCGAGCCGGGGTGCGTTAGCCCCCGGACTCTTCGTCCGTAACATTCGAGGACGGAGTTATCCACGCAAACGCGGAAGTGGATTACGCAAACGACGGGCAGTCCGTATTCGTCGAATAAAGAATCCGGGGGCTGACGCACCCCGGCTCGCCTCGACTGTTTTTTTTCGTGTTTTCCGTGGTTCAAATTCTTTTCGTGATTGCGTTGCGGGTGAAGCCCGCGTCAGGCCAATTCGGTTTCGTAGAATGTAAAGAGCAAATTGACGAGTCCATTCAGCGCATTCGTGGTCGTAAGAAAGGATGTTTCGCACGAAGGCGCGAAGTCACGAAGAAGATAAACAATCAAATTCTTCCCTTCGCGCCTTCGTGTGAGAACACATTTACATTCGTTTCATCAGGCCAGGCCTGATGCTCCCCTGGTAAATCTTCGCGGCACGCGATGAAACAAATCGTTAGTACGCATTTGTGGAATTCGATTTGAGTTACCATCGACTTGATGGCGGGAATTATTTTCGGTATCAATCTTGTAAGAACTTTTTGACGGATCAGACCATCACTCGATGGAGTTGCCAAGGTTGGCACAAACGCGCAACGGCAGACTCCTCGACTCTTTTGTGATAGATGGTTTTTGAGTTTTACTGCGACCAGTGTGTGATGGTCGTCAGCATTTCGATCAGCATGCTATTTCCAATACGGCAACTCGGCAATTTGGGTTTCACCCCTTTTAAGGAATCGCTCCGATGAGACTTGGCAAATTGGCAGGACTCGGCTTGTTTCTGTTCACGATCGTTCTCGCGGGAAACTTCCCTGCATCTGGTCAGGACACATCGGCCGTTGATGGGGCCATCAAGGAACGACTGGCCGGTTTCCTGAAGGCCTACAACAGCCGCAACGCCGCAAACTTGTCTGACTTCTTCACAGATAACGCTCGATTGATCGATGTCGACAATCGCGTTATTCAAGGTAAGGCCGAGATCGGTAAACAGTTTGCTACGGGGTTCGCTGTTTCCTCGAATTACACACTGGAATCGACGATCGAGTCGATCCGATACATCTCGGACGATGTTGCTCAGGTCGAGGGGGTCTCGACGCTGAAGGCACCCAATGAAGCGGCCATCGTCAACCGCTTTACGTCGCTGGTGTCGAAGAAGAACAACGTCTGGAAGCTGGCTGAAATTCGTGATCTGCCATCTGCACCCGAAGATGTTTTGCCTGCCGATCGCCTGAAGGAACTGGAATGGATGATCGGTGACTGGGTCGATCAAAAAGGTGATATGAAGATCTTTACATCAGTCAAATGGGGTGAAAACAAGGCATATCTGACACGGACCACGACATATAATGCCGGAGAACCAGACAGTTTCAGCAGCTTGATGGTGCTGGGCTACGACGGTCAAAGCGGTCAGATTCGTTCCTGGCAGTTTGATTCCAACGGCGGACGTGGAGAAGCGGTCTGGAATCGAGCCACCGATGACTCGTGGATTCTCCACGCATCAGGCTGCCAGGCCAACGGATCACCGAACTCGATGACTCAAGTCGTGACCATTGCAGGCAAAGACGCCTTCACAACCCGGTCATACGATCGAATCATTGGCGGCGAAATTGCCCCGGACCTCGATCTGGTGACATTGGTACGCAAGGCACCAACCGTCGGCGGTGCTCCAGCAGCAAAGCCGGTCACCCCGGCCCCAGCTCGTTAATCGTCCTGATGCGAGACGCTTCCCAACCGCTGTTCGTGTCAACTCTTTATCGGAAGATGCGACCGATCACGTGGATTTCCACCACCGACTTTGCTTCAGGGTGTTATCGATATGTCTAAAAGAGTTGCTCTTTATCTGATGATCGCGACCTGCCTGTCGTGGGCAACGACTCCCGCATATGCCCAACGTGGACGCATGGGGGGCGGCGGTGGTGGGATGGCCCGTCCTGCTGGAGGTGGCGGCGGTATGGCTCGCCCAATGGGTGGAGGGGGAGGCATGGCTCGCCCTGCTCCGGCTCAGATGTCACGTCCCGCGATGCCAAGCCGGCCTGCAGGCATGCCGAACATGGGTAACATGTCCCGGCCCAGTATGCCGTCGGGGATGACACGTCCATCGATGCCAGGTGGTGGGATGGCCAACCGCCCGAACATGGGGGGCATGAATCGCCCCGCTTCGCTGCCCGGTGGGCTTGGTGGCGGCGGGATGGGGAACATGAATCGCCCAGGCATTGCAAATCGCCCGACGACCATGCCTGGCCAGATTGGCGGCGGGGCGGGTGGATTGAATCGACCTGGAGGTGGATTTGGAAGCGGACTGCAGCCAGGCGGCGGACTCGGAGGTATTAATCGTCCGGGAATGGGTGGTGGTGGCGTATCAACGCTACCCGGACAAATCGGAAACCGTCCCGGAGGTGGGCTTGGAAATATCAATCGACCCGGGATCGGTGGACCCGGCGGAGTGACAACGTTGCCCGGCCAGATCGGCGGCAATCGGCCCGGTTTGGGAGGGAACGGCGGAATTGCGACTCGGCCTGGTCTAGGCGGAAACGGCGGAATCGCGACGCTGCCAGGGGTTGGAACCCGTCCCGGTTTGGGGGGTAATGGAGGAATTTCAACTCTTCCAGGGGTTGGAAACCGTCCCGGAGGTGGGAATTGGGGCGGAAACGGCAACGGAGGAATCGCGACGCTGCCAGGGGTTGGAAACCGACCCGGTGGTGGGAATTGGGGTGGAAATGGTAATCGCCCTGGATGGGGTGGAAACGGGAATGGCGGCATCGGTAACGGTGGCATCGGCAATAAACTGCCGCCGTGGAACAACAATAACAACACCCGTCCCGGACTGGGGAACGGTGGACTTGCTGGAGGCAACCGACCCTGGGGCAACGGTAACAACAACGGGATCGGAAACGGCAACAACTTCATCAACATCAACAACAACCACAACAATAACATCGTGAACCGGCCCGGAGGCGGGAATTGGGGTGGAAATGGGAATTGGGGCGGCAACGGCGGCAACTGGGGTGGAAACGGCAATTGGGGCGG
This sequence comes from uncultured Schlesneria sp., assembly GCA_903904835.1. GTDB lineage: Bacteria > Planctomycetota > Planctomycetia > Planctomycetales > Planctomycetaceae > Schlesneria. The sequence continues at coordinate 29,571 of CAIVEI010000060.1, forward strand.
CGGGAATTGGAACAACGGTGGTAATTGGAACGGTGGCGGAAACTGGGGCGGCGGTGGAGGTAATTACTGGGGTGGAGGCGGAGGCTGGGGGGGCGGAGGCGGTGGTTGGTACGGTGGTGGCGGAAACGTCATCAACAATAACTTCTACGGGCCTGGCTGGAGCGGTGCGAACTACGGTAACTGGTATCGAGGCGGCTACGGCAATTTCTGGGGCGGTTTCGGCGCGGGCATGCTGACCTCGTGGGGTATGAATGCGTTGTTTTACCCTCGATATGCCTATAGCAGTTACGGGTACTACCCATCGGCGTGGTCAGCCCCTATCTACGGAAGCTGGGGTTTGAACTCGCTGTCATCAAGCTGGATGTATTCCGGTTACGCCAACCCGTATCTGACACCGGCAACTCAAACCGTCGTTATTCAGCAACCGCAACCGGTTGTTGTGGAGGTCGTGGGAGGTAATACGACACCGACGACTCAAGCCTCAACTCAGCAGGTCGTTGCTTACGATTACTCCAAGCCGATTGATACAACGACACCTCCATCGGACCAGTCTGCTGCTGAATCAGCACAGAAAGTTTTTGAATCGGCGCGAGATCGTTTCAAAGCGAATGACTTTGGTGGTGCACTTACCCTGGCCGACCAGGCCTTGTTAGAACTGAAAACGGACCCGGTCCTTCACGAATTCCGGGCTCTTTGTCTGTTCGCATTAAAGCGATATGACGAAGCGGCCGCAGTGAACTACGCCGTTCTTTCGGCAGGTCCAAGCTGGGACTGGCCTACGATGATCAATCTCTATTCAGGAGTCGATGTCTACACGGCTCAACTTCGTGATCTCGAAGCCTATTCAAAGCAGAATCCGAACTCGGCTGCGGCTCATTTTGAACTTGCCTACTTGTATATGGCTCAAGGTTCCAAAGAAGCGGCTGCCAAGAAATTTAATGAAGTTGCGGCACTTCAGCCTGCGGACAAACTTTCTGTCCAACTTGCAAAAACATTGGACCCTTCCGCTGAGCGGAAGGAAATTCAGCAGAAAATGATTGCCGAGGCACCTGCTGTTCAGCCAACTCCAGGCCCCGACGGGAAAGTTCCCGATGGGGCTGCTCAACAAGCTGCCCCCCCTCCACCACCGAAAAACCTGGTCGGAACGTGGACTGCATCACCTGACCCTAAGGTCAAAATCAATCTGGTGTTGAAAGAGAATGGTGAATTCTCATGGGCGGTCACTCAGGATGGCCGAACTCAAACAATTACCGGTACCCCAGGCGAAGCGGCATTTCAGGACGACGTCCTGGTGCTCAGCCAGAAAGAAGGACCTCCTTTGGCAGGCAAGATTGCATACGACGCAGCCAAAAAGGAATTTTCATTTAAGCCGCCAGGTGCCCCGGACGACGCACCCGGCTTGACGTTCACGGCTGAGCCGAGTCAGACATAGCTTGTGCAGCGGCCCGTCGCACTCGTTAACCGCGCCTCGAAGAGAAGCGGGCACGGGGCGGCAGAAGTGACGTCAACCGAGGCGACATTTCTCTTTGCCTTATTGCCAAAAAACGCCGCGGGGCAACGTTTGAAGAAATCGGCTGGACGCCGATGCGCCTGCGCCGCTGGCTGCGGGTTAAACGATGAATCCGCACCCAACGTCATTCAATGATTAGTTGATCGGCCTTGCAGATCACTTCGTATGCGGTGACGCTGTCCTCTGCCGCTCGAAGTTCATCGGTGAACCCAGGGGTCTGCAATAATCGTCCGAGCCTTGCTAACACGTGCAGATGCGTTCGTGAATCGCGACAGACGACCAGGAAGAACATATCAGTCATGACGTTGTGAGGAGCGCCAAACGCGATGCCTGAGGGTAGCCGCCCGAACGCAATCACCGATTGACCAAGAGCATCAGGCAGTGGATTGCGTGGGTGAGGTATTGCCACACCATTTTCAAACGCGGTTGATAAGACAGCCTCTCGCTCTTGAACGGCAGCCAGTAACGCCGCCGGCTGCCAGACTTCCCACGTTCGACCAGCCAACTCGACAAGACCTTCCAGGACAGATCGCTTCGTGCGAGCCTCAAGCGGAACCATCACTGTTTCCAGACGAAGTAATGCTGAGATGGGATGAGGATTCGTGAATTCTGGCGAACGATGCGTTTGTTCGAGCACCGCCAGCTCGCGATCTGTGTACTCACGCATCTCTTGTTCGAGCCAGTGCGTGATTTCCGTGGGATGGAATTGCCACTCTCCACCCATCTTCCGTCCGGGGATTCTCCCTCGATTGACGAGCTTTTCGATTTCACGTCGGTCTCGTCCAAGTTGACGAGCCAGCTCTTCAAGGCTGAACCAATCTCGCGACATGTTTCGGCCAGACATTCAAGGGGCGGGATAAACCGTAGGCGGGGAAATCTGCAGGGTGATCAGGCGATCTGTTTTCATCGCCCGATCACATTCTTGGCAATCCTTTGCAACGACGTCATCTATTGCCTCGGCATCTACTGCTTCGGCGTCGCGACTCGAAGAGACATCCCCTTCACAGCAGCGTGCGATTGTTCGATCAAGTGCGTGTAATTCGACTTCCACACATTACCCGACCAGACCTGAATGTCAAAGTAACCAGCGTACCCGGAAGACTGGAATGCTTGAATCAGGTCAGGTAATGGAATAATCCCATCACCCGGCATTCGGCGATCCTGTTCGGAGTTTGGCAAGCGGTTACTATCGCTAAGCTGGACAATATTGGTAAGCGGAGCAATTTCGGCAATTCGTTCTTGCAATCGAGGTTCTTCCCACAGGTGGTATGTATCGAATGCCAACCCGACTTGTGGCCGATCGACTGCGGACAAAACTTCCAGCGTCTGGTCCAGCGAATTCAAGAATGTCCAGCGTTTGTTGAAGTATCGGTGCATCGGCAGCAGCGACAAATTGACAGGTGTCCGTTCTGCGTGCTCTGCCAGACGTCGCAGCCCATCGACAACAAGCCTGATGCTATGACGATCGGTATGCCCATGCCTGGACCCGCCGACAACGACAACCGTCTTGGCACCGACAATCACAGCCTGATCAATCGCCTGACAGCCGTCCTCAATGGCTTCAAGATAGCTGAAGCCACATCCTCCCGTGAAGCCGCCGGCGAACGACAAGGACGATACAGGCAACCGGGCCTTTGCGAGCGCCTCGGCGGCATGCCGTTCACCAAACTCGGTCAGCTTTGGTCGCCACAAGCCGATTGCATCGAATCCTGCTTGTTTGAGTTGCGACACTTCTTCCGCCAACGACCACTGGAGCGTGGTTAATTGACTGAGCGAGATTCTGAACGGAGCAATAGTCTTTTGCGCTGCCGCATGAAAGCCTAACAAACTGGTCAAGTCGGAATCCAAAGTGGAGCTTTGAACGCCGTGATCGGAAATCGGATTATTCACTCTTGCGTCTCTCAAGAGTATGGGTCAACGAGGATGAAAGGATTGTCCTCGCAGGGATGATGGTCTGTTAATGAAGTCCCAGACCACACGGGGCAGAATTGTGCCCGACAGATGCACGCTTGCCAAGAGCAGCAGGCAAGTTTTATTGAGATAAGAAAATGATGGTTGCCTTGACGAGCACATCTGGCTTGACACGATCATTCATCAAACTTGACCAAGTGTTCGTCTTGCATTCGGAACACCGAATGATTCTTGCCTGATCCACGCGGCAGGGTTCGTGGCTCTCGATCGCGCGGTGATTCGATCGAACGAAGTGGAACCAGCAACAGATGCGGTGCAACCCCGATCACAACGGTTGCAATCGCAGCGATCACGCTGGCGACCAAAGGACCACGACCGCCGACAAGGGTTGGTCGAGTGAGCGCCGATTCCAGCAGCATCTCGCGCAGCAGTCGTATGACACTCGCTGAGACAATCACCGTTGCCACGGTCCCGACTATCAGAACGATGCGTAAGCCGGCATAAGGAGCGAAGATACTCGAGGTCTCTTTGAGATGAACATTGCTTGCGGCCAACAAGATCATCCAACGACTCCAGAAACCCGCCGTCCAGGGACTGCCGATCAGACTCGTCAAACAAACGGTCAGAACGATCGCAGCGACCGGCGCATATCTCCCAAGCCCCTTCAGGTCTTCCAGAAACTCGATTCCGCGATCAGTTCGCTCAAGATGATTGACGATCCAGACAATCCCCCCGCACGCGAAGAGTCCCGCGAATTGTGATAACACGATCAAACCGATCGTTTCGTTCTGTTCAGCGAAGGCACCCCAGCGAGCGGCTGGATATTGAAGTTCCATCATCACCGTCATCACACCAACTCCCAGCCAGGCGCTCTGCAATAACACCAGGCAGGCCAGCCATCGTGGAACCGCTTTCACATTGGCCGAAAATCCTCTGAGGGCCATCACGGACGAAATCACAAAAGTTGAAAGACACAACACGCTCATCAATACAACCAGCGGTTGCCCAAGCCCCACAAACACGCGGCCGCAAAGGCGAGTCAGCACGATTGAACCGGTCAATGCCCCGATCAACATCGTCAGACCACTCGACCGAAAAGCACGAGAGCGCATGTCAGGCCTGAATCCGAATTGGAATGGAACCAGACCCATCCGCATCGCGAGACTGAAGACAACCAACCCGGTCGACAAAAGCAGTAGTTTTGATGGCGCGCCAATCGAATTCTCCGTATCACCGGGATCGTAAGCATCAAGCAGCACCATTCGAACTCCGTCGAAATGCGTTGTGGCCACGCAGTTCGTCAGAAGGGCAACACCCAGCCACAGCCATGCCGATGACAGGAAGTCAAATCCGACTTGAAACCGCTCATGACTCTGAAGCGGTCCCACCGAACTCATGGACACCAGTGCCGACTCAGCGGGTGAATCAGAAGCTCGACGCAGGGCGAGTGTGGCGAGACTGAGGATTTCCAGCGACAGACCGAGGTTCAAAAAATCGTTTGATCGCGCAACGAGCATTAGCCCGGCAACGACAAACAGTAAAAAACCATAGACCTTTGAACGGTCATCAATGTGGAATGGTGATTCAAACAAAGCCACGCCGGCGAGCAGCCCAAACGTCAGCACCAGCCACTGTTCCCAGACGGCCAATGGGTCGTTGATCCAGATTCGATTGAGATTCAAAGTATCAGGCGAAGGAGATGGCGTCAGCGGATCCATAAAAAGCCCGCAAGCCCCAATGAATAACGAAAACAGAAAACACCATTTCCAAAATTTTGGAAAGCGAAACCGCAACATCGGTCCTGAGACCATTGCCAGACCTCCGGCGGCGAGCAATAGCGTCGGCGGAGTAGGAAGTGACATTATTCTTTGATCTTTCGATAGACGAACCCGCAGGCGACTAATGCCGTAACACACGAAGCTTTCAAGGCAAACAGCGGCCACGGACGCCACCAAGCCCCGCTAAAAACCTCCCAGATGTCCGAGAAGCCAAATAACACGAACCAGACTGAAGAAATTGAACCAAGTCGTCGATGCCGTCCGCTAAGTCGACTCTTCCTGAAAACAAGAACACCGACAATCATCCAGAAGGCTGCTTCGAGAGTATTGAAAATCGCGAGACCGTCCATCAACGTTTCCCTTTTTGGCATCCATTCGATAATCCTTCTTTTACTTGTTTGATTCGTGCTTGGATATTCGTCTTGATTCATGCTTGTGTCGAGTCTGGGAAAATCGTGATCCAGACTCGTCCATCGAGCGTTACGGATGGTGTCGGGCCCCGAATTGATGTGACAAATAGTAAGACTCCAACATTTCAATTACGACATGAAGTATGTTCCTGATCATTGATTCTGTCGTTTTCACTTGGGTTCTTTAAGCACCCGTGGAACACTGAGGAGCTTCGAGTGAGCAGACTTCGGCTGAAAATTGGGCCTGTGATTCAGAATGCGGAAGACGTGAAACGACGCGTCGAGCGCGAGCTTCCTCAACACACAGGTTTGGTGAGTCTGGCTGCGGGGGTCGCGACGGCTGCCCGAGACGCAGAACACGTTGCCCAGCGACTTCGTCGTCCGTTCGGGTTGCATCGCTTGCCGGCGGCGTTTCTCGCGCTGGCACTGTTCCTGCTGATCATCTGGATTTACATCCTGTTTTTTCGCACGACGACGTTGAAAATCGCGCTACCAGACCGTGATTTTCGCGATCTCAAATCACGAATGTCGCAGGACAATCGAGTCCAGATTCAATTTACAGAAGACATTGTTCCCGGTTCCCGAGAAGCGATCGAGAAAGTGGAACGTGGAGAAGCGGACTTGGGCTTTGTTCAAGGCGGCCTGGAAATTCCAGTCGATTTGCCGCGGCTCGAAACGCCCAATCCCGAATTGGTTCTCTGGTTTCTTCGAGACTCCATCACCGATCTGGGCTCGGTTCGAAAAATATTGACCTCCACCGAAGGGGCCGGAAGTCACACGGTCGCCTTGAGTTTTCTGGAGGCGTGGAAGCTTAAAGGAAAAGCGAGCTTTGTCCATGACTGGAAACCATTGACCGACGATGATCGCTACATGATACCTGACGACATTGACGCTGTTTTTGCCGTGAAAGATCCGTCAGACCCAAAAGCTCTTCTGGCAGCAGAACGCCTGGCGGACGCAGGTTTTCGGCTTGCTTCGCCCGACATCGGGGCTCGTGTTGCCCAACTGGAATATCTTAGTTCTCATGTCGTTCCCGCCGGGTATCTGCGCAGCATTCCGCCATTTCCTCCACAGGCCGTTTCCACCTACAGCGTGAAAACCTATCTCATCGCCAGAAAACGAATGACGCCAAGAATGCTGGCCGCTGCAAGCCATCTGCTTGACGGCCAACCCGCTTCGATGTCCGATGGCCGTTACGAGCCGAACCTGGACAAAGCGAGCGAGTTGTTTCAAGGGGTCGATGCGTTTCTCGGAATCATCATCAATCTTGTCCTCGCGTTTCTCGCCTTAACAGGTCTCGAAATGATGGCCTATCGAAAGCGGTTTCACGAACTCAATTCACTGGTCAGCTTGATCAGTATCCATCAAAGTTCAAAAGACGTTCTTGGAGTGACTGATCTGCTTATCAGAAGAAACCACCTGCTGTACCTCAGCCTTTGCAGTGATCTTCTGGGCCTGGTCAGCATGATCGGCGGATACTACACGCAAGAAAATTCGTCGCTGTTGTTCAGCGGCCTGCCCGAGATCATTCATCAACGTTGCGACGGACTGAAGATCAATATTCAGCTCAAGATTCTGCACGCGACGATTAACACAGGACCAATTGAAGCAGCGGGTGCGGCGACGGTGGCAGCGGTGGCAGCGGTGGCAGCGGTGCCGCCTGCGTAGCTGGGTTTGGGGTTGTTTCGTGGCGTGAAGAATGGGACCTATGGGACTTATGGGACCTATGGGACTTATTTCTTCGTCCCATCAGTCCCATACGTCCCATCAGTCCCATTCTTCGATTTCTCACACTACCGATATCGGTCAAGCTTCTGCGACAACCGTGAGCTTGCCATGACTTCGCGGTTCACGACATGTGATGGCGTTCGTCCTTGCGCGACGTCGATCAAACTTCGACAGGCGCTACTTCCAATACTCTGAAAACATTCGTCGGTCCAGCAGATCGCGTGTGGGGACACAATCACATTGTCGAGCGCCAACAGTGGGTCGGATGTCGCGATCGGTTCGACGTCAAAAACATCCAGGCCCGCTCCGGCAATCCGACGTTGCGTCAACACCTCGGTTAACGCCCTCTGATCGACAATCGGCCCGCGAGCCACGTTGATCAGGTACGCGTTTGGCTTCATCAAGCTCAGCCGATCTGCATTCAGCAGATGATGGGTTTCGGACGTTAACGCACAGCAGACGACAACGTAGTCAGACTCTTTCAACAGTGTCTCGAGCGACACAAGATCGACACCCTCAACCGGTGTTTTCAGAAACGGATCGAATCCGAGATGTCGCATCTCGAATGGAGCCGCCAGTTGAAACACTTCGCGACCGATATTCCCGACGCCAATCACTCCCAATGTCCGTCCGCGAACCCCCTGCCCCATGTAGTTCAATTTCTCGCCCCAGCGTCCTTCACGAGTCAACCGGTCTTTGATCAACAATTGATGCGACAGAGCCAGCAACAACGTCATTACTGACACGGCAACAGGGCGACGAACACCATCCGGTGTAATCGTGAGCATGACACCAGCCTCGGTGCAGGCCTGGACGTCCACGTTGTCATAGCCAACACCAAATCGAGCAACGATCGATAAGCGATCTGATTGCGAAAGCGTTTCCGCCGTGACTTTCGAGGCGAGGACCAGCAAGCCGTCATAGCCCGCAATCTGATCAGCCCGCAGCACCGGTCGATTCTCTGGCAAAAATTCCCAGACGACGTTTGGCGCAGCGTCGATCAGCTCCAAGCCAATATCACCGAACCCGATCGTTCCGTCGGGCTTGAGAAAGTCCCGAGTTAACCCGATCCGAAAGGGAGTTCGAACGGTCATCACGCAGGCTCCTGCACACAACCTTGAGCACGATTTTCAGGTAAAAATCGAACAGAAGTGGTTCACGACTTGGGCTCAAACAGTTTTGGCGGGTCCGACAATCGCGCGCCAATCGACTCGTTTGGCATCCCCCCAAAGTCCTTCGAGATCGTAAAGTTCACGGGCATCGGGAAGGAATGAGTGCAACACGATGTCACCCCAGTCCTGCAGAATCCATGAACTCTGTTCATACCCTTCGGTCGCGGGAGGCTTGTGACCGCGTGCTTTCATTTGCACTCGGACTTCGTCCGTCAGCGCGTGCATCTGCCGGGTGCTGGTGCCGGTCGTGATCACGAAAAAGTCCATGATCGCCGTGATTCCGGTCAGATCGAGGACGACTGTATCCTTACCGCGATACTCTTCGCACAGCTTGGCAATGTGGCAGGCGTCTTCCAAACTGCGCTGCAATCGGTTCTTGGAACTGGGGGTGGCGACGGCGGCGGAAATAGCAAACTCCAGGGATCGAATCAAAACTCACAAGGCATTTTATCAATTTGCGGACGGTTCACCTCAAATAAGTTGAGGTGATGCTGAACACAATCGTACATTCTCTTTTGCAATTAGTTTAGCAGACAACGCACGTTTGTACGAGGTTCACCCGAAAGTTCAAGGACATTGTCTGGAACTTCGAAGTGCAAAATAGACGATTTTCGCTGGGGAATACGGAAAAGTCGAATCAGTTAAGCGCGACCTCAAATCGAAAGTATCACAACCCAGAAAAGCAGAACCGCATCTGCCAGTAAAGCCGAGGCGATGGCGGCAAGTCGGACCGAGACCGTTGATTCCGCGAACCATCAATGGGCAAAGAGACCTCCGACGACTCCTGCTGCAGCGGCGACAATGACGAACGGGACCACGAAACAGAGCGGCGCAAAGAGCACAGCCAAACCTGCTGGCCAGCTCGAACGGAAGCTTGCGAAAATAGACCACGCGATCGACGGAATGGAACCCAATATCGCCGCTCGAACGGCGGCTGAAATGGCAGCGTCTCGTTCCGCAATCGTGAGAACTTCGCGCCGCAATACCTGCCGCTGCTCACGTTCACGGATTTCGTAGTCGTCCAGATATTCGCGGACTCGCTGCAACTGGTCTTCACGCATGTGCCAACTCGAAACAAACGATGTCGCAACAAACTCAGATTTGTGATGTTTTCGGACCAAAGCATATCGCGAACGTCACCGAGAATCACCAGCCCGCAGCCACCCCTTGCGATATATTTTTATTTATTATTTTATTGACATTTTGACGTAACGAGCGGTAAAATATTCGGTAAAGATGAACTGCTCTTCCAAGACCATTTTTTCCATCGCTTACCAGTTTATATCGGGCATTTCACATGCAATCGCAAAAACGAACGAACATTCAGCTCAATCCGGCATCGACCAGGCGTCGTCCCAATTCCAAAACAGCAATTGAGTTATCAAACATTTCAGCCGATGAATCGTGGGAAGAATTCCATGTTGAACTTGCTCTCGCGTTCCACTGGTTAAGAAACCGGCTCAAGGGGAAAGAAGTCCGTTGCGCAACAGTCCTCGAAGAAGCGACGAGGAAACGTATTACACGCGCAACACTTCGTCGGGCATTTTTGCTTTTAGGCGGACTTTCTCGAAAAGAAAAAAAGAAAGACGGGAGATGGTATTGGAGGTTGCCACCATCATCGACACCGGAAAAATGACGGATCTCGGGGTGCCACGGTTTTACCGTCTTCGGTAAGGCCGTGCTCTTCGAACACGTTATTGGTCCATGAAGCCGCAACCCGTAGCATGGGCTTCAGCCCGTGCGACAAAACATCTTGTGCGTTCTAAGTCAAACACTACACAAAAAGACAGCCTCGGAGCGATGTTGGCGACTTTCGAAGAAATCCTGAAACTTGACTCAATGAGTCAAGTTTCAGACCCGACGAATTCCAAAACTGTGCCACCCACTATCGTCACTTTGTGGCACGACGACATTTTTCATCAACCCGACAATTCTCACTTTCCGCCCAGTTTCTGGAACGAACCGACCGTCGTCCCCGACGGAACGTTAAGTGGCCCGGTCAGAACCGCATGAGGTCCGATATGACAATTGTCTCCGATCACGACCGCCCCGCTGATATGCGTGAATGGCTCGATGATTGTGTCGGCTCCAATCTGAACCTGCGGATCAATAAACGTCTGTTCGGGAACAACGATTGTCGTTCCATTCACCATCCAGCGCGACATCGCCGCCTGAAGTAAGGTACGGGTCACTTGAGCCAATTGTTCTCGCGTGTTCACACCCAACGCTTCGACCATATCGAATGCTTCAAGAGCCACGATGGTGCGTCCTTCGTCTTTAAGAACGCGAGGGCAATCGGTCAAGTAATACTCGGCTTGGCTATTATTTGGGCGAATTTTATCGAGAGACGCGAGCAATCCCTGCGAATCGAAGGCGTAGCAACCGGTATTAATCTCTTGAACTTTCTTTTCTTCCGGTGTGGCATCTTTCTCTTCGACAATCTTTTCGAACTGGCCGTGCCCGTTTCGGATAATCCGGCCAAGCCCGAAATTCGCCTCGGTCACGGCAGTGCCGATCACGCACGCAGCCCCCTGCTCGCGTTGAGTCTTGAGCAACGACTCCAGCGATTCACGCTTGAGCAGCGGTGTGTCGCCTGCCAGCACCAGGACGGGGCCGTGATGCGATCGAATCTGTTCCTGACACATCATGACCGCATGCCCTGTCCCTTTCTGCTCGGCCTGCAACGCGAACTCGATATCGGGATGCTTCGACAATTCTGCCTGAACCATTTCTGCACGATGCCCAACGATGGCGACGATTCGGGTCACGCCCGCTGATCGCGCTGCGTCGATGACATACTCAATCATCGGTCGGCCACAAACATTGTGCAGTACTTTCGGGAGCGCCGACTTCATTCGCGTGCTTTTCCCTGCCGCCAGAATGATCGCCATCGAACCAGACATGACTGAATGCTCCTGATTAATTGATAAGTTTTACGGAAACAATTCGCGAGGGAATCGATTCCGAGCCGACCCACGGGATGCTGTATCCCGCAGCCGCGTTCCATTTCGTTGTCAAAATCTTCCTGAAAACATGCGAACGGAAATGTGTCTGTGCAACTCGCCGCCGTTCACGTTGCCGCGAATCTTAGCAAAGTCGTCTCTGATGTGCAGAGACTCGTTAACACTTCAGATCGACGCAAACCGCGCCGATAAGAACTTCCCGCTTGCGTTGCGGCCCTGGTTCGTTGAAGATATCAACACCTGCCGATGAATCCGCCTTGATTTTCGCTGTCAGACAGCTTTCACTCAGTTATGAAACTGGATCTGGCAGCCCCGCCGTTATTCCTCGCCGAGCTTCGCATGAACATGACTGACCCGATTTCGCAGATTCGTGCTTTTTTCATATGTTCCGCCCTTTTGTCGGTCGTCCTGACCAACGATTCGGTAATGGCCGATTCGACTTCAACAACGGGGTCCCCGACGCCAATCCCTTCGTTTGAAGCGGACATACGTCCAATCCTCAAAGCGTACTGCCTCGACTGTCACGGGGGAGCCGAAAAACTTTCAGGCGGTCTGGATCTTCGTTTACGACGGTTTCTCGTCACCGGCGGCGAAAGCGGAACGGCGATTCAGCCAGGTATGCCGGCAGACAGCCTGATATTGCGCCGCATTATCTCTGGAGAAATGCCGCCAGGTGAAAAGAAAGTTCCCGCCGACAAAGTTCAAATCATCGAACGCTGGATTGCAACAGGCGCTCCAACGGCCCGGGAAGAACCTCTCAAGCTGGACCCAGGAATCGGCATCACGAGCGAAGAACGAGCTTATTGGGTCTTTCAGCCAATCCGCCGACCAGATGTCCCCAGCGTCAAAGCTGCGAACCTTGTCAGAACACCAATCGATTCGTTCGTGCTCGCCAGACTCGAATCGACTGGCCTCAGCTTGAATCCAGAGGCCGACCGATTCACGCTCTTGAAACGAGCCTATTTTGATCTGATCGGGCTTCCCCCCACGCTGGAAGAGACACAGGCGTTTCTGAATGACGAGTCACCCAGCGCTTACGATGCCATGCTCGAGCGACTCCTTGAATCCAAGCATTACGGCGAGCGGTGGGGGCGGCATTGGCTGGATGTGGCGGGATATGCTGACTCAGAAGGGGACGGAAACACCGACACAGTCAGACCTTATATCTACAAATATCGGGACTACGTGATTAAATCACTGAACGCCGACAAGCCGCTGAATCAGTTCGTGATCGAGCAACTTGCCGGTGATGAATTGCTGACTCCACCCTATAAAAACATGTCTCCGGAAACGATCGAAACTTTAGTCGCCACCGGCTTTCTTCGGATGGCTGCTGACCCGACAGCCAGTGGTCAGGGCGATCCCGACACATCACGAAATCTGGTCGTGGCCGATACTATTAAGATTGTTTCATCCTCGTTGTTGGGACTCAGCGTCGGGTGTGCCCAGTGTCACGACCATCGATATGACCCGATCCCTCAGTCTGATTACTACCAGTTGCGAGCGGTTTTCGAACCCGCGCTGAATTGGAAGGGCTGGATCATTCCACGTGATCGAGTCGTTTCTCTTTACACCGATGCTGACCGGGCAAAAGCCGCAGAAGTTGAAGCGGACGCAGGTAAATTGCAGGCCGCATACAACGAGAAGCAGGCAAAACTCGTCTCTGAAGCGTTCGACAAGGCGCTGGAAAAATTTCCAGAAGACCAGCGTGAAGTTCTACGTGAGGCATTCAAAACGCCAGACGACAAGCGGACCGACGAACAGAAAAAGCTGGTCGCCACGAATCCCGGGCTGAACGTGAACCCTGGCGTCCTGTACCAGTTCAACGCAGCGGCGGCTGAAGAACTGAAAAAGGATATGGCAGCCATCCAGGCCAAACGAGCCGAAAAACCGAACGAAGATTTTATCAGCGTATTGACCGAACCGGCCGGGGCTCCGCCGGTCACGAACATCTTTCATCGCGGAGATCATCGCCAGCCGACAAGCATCGTGAAACCGGCCGACTTGACGATCGCATCTCCAGTTGGTGAACGGTTCGAAATCCCCGAACATGACGCAGCTCTTCCATCGTCGGGTCGTCGGCTTGCCTGGGCCAGACATCTGGTCAACGGCCAGCACCCACTTTTGGGACGAGTCCTTGCCAACCGCATCTGGCTGAACCACTTTGGTAAAGGGATCGTCGACACACCAGGTGAATTCGGAGTACTCGGAAGTCGTCCAACGCACCCCGAATTGCTTGACTGGCTGGCAGACGAGTTGGTGCGTCAGGGTTGGAGTCTGAAACGACTGCATAAGCTGATCATGACCTCGTCCGTCTATCGTCAATCCTCCAGACGCATCGATCAGACAGCCGCCTCGATCGATTCTGACGGGGCACTTTACTCCCGCTTCAGCGTAAGACGACTGGATGCCGAAATCGTTCGAGATCGGATGCTCGCCACAAACGGTCGACTCGACAAAACTCAATTCGGTCCACCGGTTGAAATCGTCGAAGACTTTGCAGGCCAGGTCCACGTCAAAGCGGATTCTGCACGACGCAGCGTTTACATCCAGAGCCGACGGAGCAAGCCTGTCTCATTATTGTCCGCGTTCGATGCACCTGTCATGTCGGTCAATTGTGACCGCCGAATCAACAGCACGGTCGCACTGCAATCGCTGATGCTTATGAACGGCGATTTCACCATGAAACAAGCCGAACAATTGGCGAAGCGATTGAGACTGGAAACCCCCAACGATCTTGACCGCGACTTAACCCGTCCATTTGAAAATCGATTCCCCAGTCGGCAAGCCGCCTGGCAGTATGGTTATGGATCGATCGTCGATGCTCCTTCAGAGAGTCCCACACAGCCCCCGACCGTCCAGTTTCAACCATTCGCATTCTGGTCGGACTCGCGATGGCAGGTATCAAGTGCGTTTCCTGATCCCGTCGTCGGACATGCATTTCTGCATGCGTCAGCCGGACATCCTGGTAACAACCAGCAACGATCGGTCATCCGCCGGTGGACCGCCCCCGAGAGCGGAACAGTCGCGATCAACGGCTCATTAAAGCATCATTCAGAATCGGGCGATGGAGTTCGTTCGAGAGTCATTTCCAGCCGCAAAGGGCTCGCCGGGACGTGGTCGTCGAAGACAAACACCGTTGAGACCAACGTCGCGAGAATCGAGATCCAGCAAGGAGACATACTCGATTTTGTCACCGATTGCCTGGAGGCCGATACCAGTGACTCGTTCGATTGGGCATTCAATCTTCAATTGACTGGCGAAGCAGGCCAGGAAAAAGGGCGTTGGGATTCTGTCGCTGATTTTCATGGTCCGCTGACGACTTCGGCACCTCAGCAGATCGCTTATGTATGGCGACTTGCCTACTGCCGCCCGATCACTGCCGACGAATTGGAAATAGCCTGTCAGTTTCTCGATCAGCAATTGCAAACATTACGGGCGAGCGGAGCCAAGGGTGATCACGAGTTAATCGCGTTCTCCAGCCTGTGTCAGCAAGTCCTGAGCAGCAACGAGTTTTTGTATGTCGATTGAGACAAGTTGCTCAGAACCAAGTAAAACCAACGCACAAGTGAGATTTCCATGACAACGGATTTACCAATGAACACGACAAGCCATTGCTGCGGCACACGCCGACAATTTCTGGCGACCAATGCATTTGGAATCGGCAGCTTTGCTCTCGCGTCATTGCTTCGCGACGAGGGGTTACTGGCATCTCCGCCTGGTAAGCCGCGCGATGTTCAATCAAATGATCTGAAGCGGCGGTCACCTCCATCGGCCCCGCAGGCGACAGCCATGATTTCCATGTTCATGCACGGCGGACCGGCTCACATGGACCTGCTTGACCCCAAACCTGAACTGACGAAACATCATGGTCAGGATTATAGTGGAGAGGTCGCCTATAGTTTCGTCAACCGGGCCAGCAAGAAGCTGTTCGGCAGCCCGTGGAAATTCGCCGCACATGGCCAATGCGGTACCGAAGTCTCGGAACTTCTGCCTCATACAGCGGGTATTGTCGACGACATTTGCGTCGTTCGATCGATGCATACGGGCCACAACGGGCACGAGGTGTCAATCCGATATTTTCACGGAGGTATTCCCGCAGTCACCGGTCGACCGACGTTAGGCAGTTGGATTGTTTATGGGTTGGGGAATGAAAACCAGAACCTACCGGCGTACCTCGTCCTGGCTGACCCCGGCGGCCATCCGGTTGACGGAACTTTCAACTGGTCCAGCGGATTCATGCCGCCGTTATTCCAGGGAACCGTGCTGCGAGCCGAAGAACCACGGATCTTCAATCTCGACCCGCCACCGCAGTTGCGTGGTCCCCTGCAACGACAGAATCTCGACTTGCTGGCACGCCTGAATGCAAAGCATCTGGAACAACATCCTGGTGAATCGGATCTGGAAGCCCGTATCGCCAGTTATGAACTGGCGGCTGCAATGCAGACCGAAGCAAAGGAAGCTCTGGATATCACTCAAGAACCAGAACACATTCATAAGCTATACGGCCTCGACCAGCCACATTCTCGCGAATACGGGACGCGCTGCCTGATCGCTCGGCGACTTGTCGAACGGGGCGTTCGGTTCGTGCAGATGTTTCTCGGTGGCCAACCATGGGATACTCATAGCGACATCCGCAAAAACCTCCCGGCGATTTGCCAGCGGACGGATCAACCTGCGGCAGCTCTTGTCACCGACCTGAAACAGCGAGGGATGCTCGATTCGACCATCGTCCATTGGGGCGGCGAGATCGGACGCCTTCCGGTCAGCGAAGGGGATCTTTCCGAAGGAAACGGCCGCGATCACAACGGACAGGGATTTTCCATCTGGCTGGCAGGCGGAGGTTTCAAACCTGGAATGACCTATGGCGAGACAGACGAAGTCGGCCACCGGGCCGCTGTGAATGTCGTCACACCGAACGACTTCCAGGCCACGATTCTCCGTCAATTGGGTATCGATCATTCGAAGCTGCTGTATCAATTCAATGGCCGAGAACAGCAGATTACCGACGGAAGAACCGCCCGTGTCGTTTCAGAAATCCTGACGAGCTGAGATTGAAGATTGATCCGATGAGGAATTTTGTGCTGCGGGTGCCACGGTTTTGGAGTCTTCGACAAAGCCGTGCTTTTTGGACACGTTATCGAAACATGAAGACACGGCTTAACCGAAGAAGGTAAAACCGTGGCACCCCGCTTTTTCCCACGACCATGTCGAAGACGCCATGATCCATGTCGAAGACTCCATGATCGTGGTATCCGAATTCTTGGTTGCGACAAATCATGTGAAACGTTTCAATTTGGATTTGATCTCGCGCGGCGTGACGAGTTTTGGTATAACCTTTTTCGCTTGGTGGACGCCTGTGTTCGCAAAGACGCCTTCTCTCCCTGCAGGAGATTTTCTGATGATGTCTGCTCGACTTTTAAATTGGACTGCCGTTCTGGTTGTGGTCTCGGCGGCAATCATTGCCCCGTTTTCCGTTGGAGCGTGCCCATTCTGCTCGGCCCCTTCCCTGACGCTGACTGAGCAGGTTGCTCAATCAGACGCAGTCGTGTTGGTGAAATGGGTGGGTGGCCAACCCGCCAAGATTTCCGACGCGGGATCGACCGAATTCGAAGTCGTCGACATCGTTCATCAGCCCGACGGTGGAAAGTTGGCCAAAGGTAGTAAGATCAGCCTCGTCCGTTATCGATCAGCGAAACCGGGCGACCAGTTCATGCTGTTCGGTACAAAGGTCGAATCGGCCATCGAATGGGGCAGCCCGCTGGAAGTTAGTAAGCAGGCTTACGAGTACATGCGGAACTCGCCGAAACCAAGCCTTCCCGCCGGCGAACGATTGGCGTTCTTCCTGAAGTATCTGGAAACCGAAGACAAGATGATTTCGGATGATGCTTTCGGCGAATTTGCCAATGCCGCCTATGCCGATGTTGCCAAGCTGGGAAAACAATTGCCGCGTGAGAAGCTGCGAAAGTGGCTCACCTCGAAAGACGTGTCTCCTGGACGAACGGGCCTGTACGGCATGATGCTGGGTCTTTGCGGTAACGCTGATGACGCCAAGCTGATGGAAGAAAAGATTGTCGAACAGACCGACGATTTTCGATTGGGTGTCGACGGAATCATGGGGGGCTACCTGTTGCTGACAGGCGACAAGGGTTTGGAACTGATCGAAAAACAGAAATTGACCAACTCAAAAGCCCCTTTTAGTGAGACGTACGCCGCCATGCAGGCGCTACGGTTCATGTGGCAATATGGTGATGGTCGCATCTCGGTTGATCGATTGCGTCAGTCGATGCGGCTGCTGCTCGACCGACCGGAACTCGCCGACCTCGTCATCGCCGATTTGTCACGAATGAAAGACTGGTCCGTTCAGGATAAGTTGATGTCGCTGTATGACGCCCCGGAAAATATCCCCTCGGTGAAACGAGCCATAGTCCGGTACATGCTGTCGAGCACCAAAGACACGGGCGAAAAGAAGCCTGACGCAACGGCCGCAACGGGTGCTTCTGCTGGTCCATCCGTAGCAACGAGTGAACCTGTCGAACTGCCGGCTCACGTCCTGAAAGGCCAGAAATGCCTGGAAGAACTCGAACAGAAGGACCCAAAAACCGTTAACGAAGCAAAGCGGTTTTTCCTGCTGAAGTGAGGAAGATAAAGCGAGTCGGGCGGTGTAAACCCCCGGATTCTTTTTGTTTTTCATTGCGAATCAAGAGGGGGTCGGGCGTTCAAATTTCAAAATTGGCCGAGCAACTCGATTAACAAATGGAAATCGCTTTAACGGCCAATTTTGAAATTTGAACACCCGACCCCAGAACGACCACGCCACCCATTACACTGGGGATCGAGATGCCACGGAATCGGCGTTTTTCATTGATTGGATTCGTTGCCTGTATCACAGCCGCCGCTGCCTTTGTCGTTCATGCGTGCCCGTTTTGCCCGCCGACCGATGCGACGCTCAGCGAAAAGCTTGCTCAATCTGAGGCGGCGTGCGTCGTAAAGTTTCTGAGTTCTGTGGACGGTGAAGAACTGTCAATGCAGAAGACGACGTTCGAGGTCCTGAAACAAGTCCGTCCTTCGGATTCGTACAAGCCCTCGGCAAAAATCGAAATACCAATCGGTGTCACAGGAAAACCTGGCGATCTATTCCTTTTGATGGGCCAACTGAAAAACGACGAGATGGAATGGGGTCTTCCCATCGAAATGGACGAGTTGGGTCGTGAAGAAAAATATCTTCGGAGCGCGCCATCTCAAGAAAGTCCTCCCGTCGAACGACTCGCTTATTTCTTGAAATTTCTCGACGACAATAACAACACCATTTCGACAGATGCGTTCAGTGAATTTGCGAAGTCGAAATTCGAGGATGTTGAACAACTCGCTCCGCAGATTTCGCGTGCCAAAGTGAGAGCCTGGCTGGAAGATCCGAACCCTCAACTGATCGTTCGTCGTGCGTTTTACGGGATGTTGCTTGGACTGTGCGGAAACGACGCCGACGCTGAATTTCTCAAGCAAAAAATCCAGACGATGGACGCCAATAACAACCGGATCGGCGTCGAAGGATTGATGGGGGGGTATCTGCTGTTGCGAGGTAACTCAGGATTGCAGTCAATGATCGAACAAAAAATTGACTCCTTACCTGCAACGTTGTCGAACGATGATCCCCGGCTTTCCGATCTGAATGGTTTTCGAATGACGCTCAGTTTTTTGTGGGATTACCGGCGAAGTCAGTTTGGTGAAGAACCCCTTCGCGCGGCCATGCGACGGTTCCTGGACCGTCCCGAACTTGCCGACTTGGCCGTCAAAGATTTGGCTCGCTGGAAAGACTGGAAACCGCTCGATCAATTGATCGCCGCCTACGGTCGTGAGCCCTGGGATTCCCGATCGGCTAAAGAAAAGGTCGTCGCGTACGCTCTCAGTTGCCGGAAAGACATCCCCGCCGGTGCCGGTGCGAAACTGCCAGAACACGCGGCTAAGGCTCAGTCGTTCCTTGACAGCCTTGACCCGGAATTCGTCCAATCGGTGAAACAAGCGGGAGGTGGTTTGGCACCGCCAAACAAAACGGCTCCAAAAGCCAAACAGCCCGACACGACATCCAATTGAAACCGTTATTCAGCCCCTGAATCAGGGTGAAGAGAAGAAAAAAACATGTTTGACCTACCCGCGATTCAATCAGCGATTCGTGACAGCAAACTCGACGGCTGGCTGCTCTACGATTTTCGAGCCAGCAATATACTTGCTCGACGCATCCTGCAGTTTCCCGACGGTCCTGCTGGATCACGTCGATGGATGTATTTTATTCCAAGTGAAGGGTCGCCGAAGAAGTTGGTCCATCGCATCGAATCCGGTGCGCTCGACCATCTGCCGGGAGACAAACTGGTCTACCTGAAGTGGCAGGAGTTTGAAGCGGGTGTCGCCAGTCTGGTCGCAGGCCGCAAACGGGTGGCGATGGAGTATTCTCCACGTAACGGCAACCCCTATATTTCTCGCGTTGATGCGGGAACCGTTGAACTGGTTAAGGCCAGTGGAGTCGACGTCATTCCTTCAGGCGACCTGATTCAACTGTTCGAAGCGGTCTGGGATGACGATCAATGGGCCATGCACCTTGAAGCAAGTCGCCACACCGATTCAGCCTATGTCGTGGCGTGGAGTTTCATCGCCAACGAGATCCGATCACGCGGTGAGACATCCGAAGCGGCCGTTCGCGATGTGATTATGGCTCATTTCGCGAAACATGGCTTGACTACATATCATCCGCCGATTGTCGGAGTGAACGCCAATAGTGGCGATCCACACTATGAAACGGGAACGGCTCCGATCCGAAAAGGGGACTTCGTCCTCGTCGATCTATGGGCCAAGCTCGACAAGCCACGAGCCGTTTACAGCGATTTGACCCGCACCGGCTTCGTCGGTGACACTGTTCCTGCAAAATACGAAGCGATTTTTCAAATCGTCGCGGCAGCACGCGATGCCGCCATTCAACTCGTTCGCGATCGATTCGCAGCAAAACAAGTCTTACAGGGTTTCGAAGTCGACGACGCAGCTCGGCGAGTCATCGAAAAGGGAGGCTACGGCGAGTACTTCGTTCACCGAACGGGCCACAGCATCGGCCAGGAAACACATGGTAACGGAGCGAACATCGACAACCTGGAAACCCACGAAACCCGCCGCATCCTCCCCGGCTGCTGTTTTTCGATCGAGCCGGGAATTTACCTTCCTGAATTCGGTGTCCGCAGCGAAGTCGATGTCTTCGTCGATCGAGCAGGCCACGTCCACGTCACAGCCGGCGAACTTCAAACATCGGTGATTCCGATCCTGAAAGATTTTTGATGAGTTTGATCAGTCACTCGGCACTTCAAAAAATTTAGGGATACGACCATGCGAGCCAATTCCATATTTCTTGTGGTAGCATCGTATTTGAGTATTTTCATTGGCGGCATGAATGCCCGTGTTCTGGCCGAGGACCAGCCGGCCGACGATTTGACTGCTGTCAATCAACACGCCGCAACTGGCACCAAGGTCGAGCCTGTTGGAAAACGGGCAAGCCCGACCGAAAGCCGACTTGCCTTTGAACTGCTGCTCGCAGAAATGGCGTCGAAACATGGCTATGGACTTGAGCAAGGTCAGCGTGTGCGTCGGATTGCACCCCCATTTCCGGAGGCCCGAGTAACTTATTGCAATCCTGCACTCCCGTTGGAGATGAAGGCCAACCCGAATGTAACCGTCGGCGTGTGGTTTGTTTGGGACGGTGAAAAACTGCGGCAACGGGGAATGACAATTGGAGCCGCCTACCGATTGAAAGACATCATCCAGTACGGAATCAAGATTAACCCTCATGAGATTGAAGGACCGAAGGAATTCCTCGAACACCATTTGGAAGGTGACTGGGTAATTCGATCCGTTGTGGAGGAAGAACACTTCTTGCAGGAACTCGAGAACATTCTGCAAAAGGAGTTCGATCTTCCCGTGCGACTGGCTTTTGCCAAACGAGTGCGTGAGGTCTATGTTGCCAAAGGGAAATACCACTTCGCCTCTGTAACTCGGAACGAAAACGACGCAGGACCTGACAAAACGGGCAATGTTACAAATGACCGGATCGAGATCTACGGCAGCGAGCGGAGCAGTCTCGGCGGCGGAGCCAGCGGCGAACTTAAGGATTTTCTGTCCTGGGTTGAAAGTTGGATCAATGTCTCGATCGTCGACGAAGTGTCAGAACCACCTGCAAAAGAAATCACTTGGCACTCCAATCAGCCACGATTAACGATATCAGGAAGTCACAACTCCGAATTGGTGCTGAAAAACATTACCGATCAAACCGGCATCACGTTTACGAAGGATCTTCGCGTCGTTCGCCGACTGCTCATCGAACCGCTGGAGTAATCTCAGCGACCCAGACAACTTCTTTCTGAAGGAGCCATACCTTTCAGTGGCTCGATTCCAGCAAGTTTTCTCACTCGCGGAATACAAAGTGATCATGACCTAAGATTCACGATCGCAGGTCTGGGTTGATGATCTCCCCATTTTTCATTTTTCGATGCCAATTCTTACTTCTTGAAGTCCAGTCCTGGATCGTCTGGAGCTCCGCCGTACAGCTTGAAGTTGAAGCCGTTGTCCGACAGCACGACAAGCCCGGGCATCTGGGCGCCGTCGGCTCGCTCGAGGACGAGGACTGCGCCGTCCACTGAGTATTTCCCTCCGAATTCCTGCTTCTTTCCTGCTTGCTCGTATGACCACGTGAACTTTGAATCGGAGGTCAAGTCGAGGGAAAAGGTTGAACCATCAGGGCGCTTGGCCGTCCATTTGCCAACGATCTTTGCCGCATCAATGGATTGCGGTGCGACAGGTTGATCGGCTGACGATTGAGTATCAGGCGGTTGGGGCGTGGGCTGGTCTGTTCCTTTTGCTGCTGGATCGTCCTGCACGAGTTTGAGAAGTTGCGCCGAGAGTTGATCGTTCGGCAGCAGTTTCACCACGTCTTCGTACTGTTTGCGGGACGCGTCGGGGTGTCCGCACGCGAGATAGTGGTAAGCCAGAACAAACCGCGCATCGGCTGCGGACGGATTGGCTTTGACGTAACCCTCCAGAGCCCTCAGTTGTTCGGTATACGTTGCGACATTGGCGTACATGCTACCCAAGGTCGTCCAGTCCCATCCGGGTCCGGCTGACAGCACGGCGTACAGAGTTGCCGCCGCCTGCTTGTAGTCTTTCGTCGCAAATAAAATGAGAGCACGAAATTCGTGCAATGCGGCGTCTTTCGGCAGGACTTTGATCGCCGCGTCGATTTCGCTTGATGCTGTGGCATAGTCTAACTGCTTAAATGCGGTGCGGGCCGATTCCATGTGAGCGGTCCCCTGCTGCACTTCAGGCGATGTCGTCTGATTATTGACTGCGGGAATGGCAGAACCAGAGGCATCCACTATCGTTGTCGCGGTGTCGCCAGGTTGCTGGTTGATCACGGTGATGGGCTGCGAGTAGTCGTAGTACGCCGGAGCATTGCCGCCACTGACATAGTAGGGATTGCTATAACTTGCATAGCCTGAGTTATACATGATCGAGCCGAGTGCCCAGGCACCAAGCCCCCACGCAATCGGAGCGGCGTACCAGGGACGTCCCCAATATCCGCCCCAGCCGCCGTGCCAGTAACCACCCCAGCCGCCATTCCAGTAGCCGCGGTTGTATCCGTTCGCGTAACCGTGTGCCCAGCCATTCCAGTAACCGCCGCCCGCGGGATGGTTCCAATTGCCATTCCAATTGCCATGTTGCCAGTTGTTGTAGTACGGGCGGTTGGAGGCGATGTTAATGTTATTGTGGATGTTGTTGAAATTATTGTTACCAATCTGGCCGATGTTCGTGCGGTTGCCGATATTTGTCCGGTTACCGATGTCAGTACGATTGCCGATCCCTCCACCAATATTCGTGCGGTCGCCAATTCCGCCGTTGATGTTAGGGCGCATTCCACCCTGGTTCCCTCCAGCAAACGGATTGCGCTCACCGCTTAATCCGCCGCCAAAGCGATTTCCACCACCATCCAATTGAGGCCGATTTCCGTTACCGAAATTCTGTTGGAATGAACCTCCACCGATGGGATGACTAATCGAAGGGCTATGATTGGCGATGTTGCCGAAGTTTGGTCTCGCACCACCTCCGAAGTTCGAGCCACCGCCAATCCCGCCACCAAAGTTAGGCCGCGAGCCTCCACCAATGTTACCCCCACTAAAGCCGCCACCCCCACCGAAGTTGGGACGTGCTCCGCCACCTCCGCCGAACCCGCCTCCGCCTCCACCAAAGCTGGGACGCGCTCCCCCACCCCCACCGAAGCCCCCCCCGCCTCCTCCTCGGCCACCAAAACCGCGTGCGAAGACCGCTTCGGAAGGAATTAACATGGAGACGGACAACAGGATGGCACAGACGGAATTGATTCTCATGGCTTGATTCTCTTGATGAGCCTGATGCTGCTGAATTCGTAAAGGATGCAATTCGTCATTCTCCCGGGAGCGGAGACCGGCGTTTGACGATAATCTCGTTGATATCTTCGATCGACTCGCCGTCGATGATGCGGTCGATTGATCCCCAGGAAATCGTGTCGGCATCAATGGGTCGGTAGAAGTTGGTCGACGAGCCGGTTTCGCCGTTTGCAGTTGCCCCCTGCATTTTGACGATCCAGCGATCACCCGCATTCACCCAGAATCCTGTGGAATGCCCCCCGTGCGAATCAAAGATCCATGATTGGAATTGTTTCGTCACCGCGTTCCAGCCAATGCGTACTGTTCCAGACATCGCAATCTGACCGGCGACGTTGACCTTGAATTCCTGCATCAGAAAGTTGCCATTGTCGTGCCATCGACAGACGGTGTGCACCACAGATTCGGGGCTCTCTTGAATCCATTCGCCGACCAGCCATGAGAGATCTCGTTCGAGGTGGTCGTGAGGAGACAGCGCGGATGACGGTGCGTTCCAGTCGCGGACACAGGCAAGTTGCCAATTCCCGTCGACCTTCACATGGATGGCGACGTAGACGGTGGCGTCTTCAGGATCATCCTTGGAGTCTTTGGACCGCGCTGTCCCTTCTTCAATTGCCAGCATCGGCGTGAGGACGCGGATCGATGTGATATCGACCTCCATCGAGGCGTCAGGAAAATTCTTGAACACCCCTGCGAATGCTTCTTCGATCTTCTCCCGCCCTTTCACCACTCTGTCGTTCTCATCGATCATTTCCGCCTTCGGTGAAAACAGCGATGCCAATCCTTTGGCGTCGTGCGCGTTGTACAACCTTGTAAACGCTGCCGCACTGGCTCGGATCGCGCGCTCCTCCGAATCGTCCGGCGGCGCCGCGCCGCGGGCAATGGCGGGCTCGACGGGCTTCTTCGCCGGGTCGACAGGCTTGCTGCCGGCGTCGACCTTGGGAACCAATTGAATTCTCTTTTTTACAGACTCTTGAGCAACGCCTCCGGCGGCGGCCCTTTGTTTGATAAAGTCCTCTGCAAAATCGACCTGTTTGTCAGGATTTTGCGCTTGGGCGAAGTAACCTCCAAACGCAACTACTACGATCGAAGCGACGACAATTCCGCGATTGATACTCATGGTGCCCGCTGCAAAAAAGAGAATTTGAAACGACCAGAAAAGTGCAGATGCGACACGGCCCTCAGACACGGTTATTATAATCGTGGCATTCGTGCGACGCGAGGATCGGCGGCCTGATCAAGCTTGCAGGTCCCCTTGGTACGAGTCTTTTCTCATTTGAAATGGAAACCCCGTTTCGATTCCGTTCCATCGAGACAGTAATGTCTAATATGTCCATCATGGATCGATTGTCTCGTCCGGATACATGCGGTCCTCGACGACAAGGGCCGGGCACATGCGAAGTTCAAGAGCCTGTTCGATCCACACTCAAGACCGACCGGGCTCGGCGGTGTGTGACTCTGCATCAACCACCGGCTCCGTCGGTTCCGACACCGGCACTGCCGCTGGCGGAAAAATCGGGTTCAGCAGTTGGTCGACCAAGGAGTCCGACATCGGCCCTTTGATCCCATAATCCGACGGCCACACGCTGGGTAAATAAAGTGTCCCGAAGAGCCAGTCGATCCAGGGCCACGTCGCACTGTAGTTGCGGTCGATCGGCCCGGTCCTGGTGTGATGCCAGTGGTGGTACGCGGGCGTGGAGATCAGCCATTCAAGCGGCCCGAACCGCCAGTTCAGGTTAGCGTGAATGAAAAACCCCCAGACCAGTCCGATCACTTTGACCAATAGAGCCACATCGCTGCCCCCCTGCTGACCCGTCGGACCCGCCAATCCCAATGCGTATAACGGCACCAGGCCACAGAAATGTCCGAAGACCATGTCGAACGGATGTGCCCTGCTGCTGACGAGAAAGTCCATCTCGCCGGCACTGTGGTGAACCGCATGGAACCGCCAGAGGAATGGCACCTCATGGCACCAGCGATGGCCCCAGTAGTAACCGACATCCACAAGAATCAAACCCGCAAAAATGCGAGCCAAGGGAGGCAACGACGCCGCAGCCTCCTGCATGAAGCCTGGTACGTAACGATGCGCCAGCCACGCGAGCATGCCGACCGGGAGCGCAAGCAGAACGGCTGGGACCAGACCGCTGATGAAATAGTACGCCAGGTCAACGCCAATCCCCTTGCGAAAAATCTTATGGGGTTGGATCGAGAAAACTCGCTCCAGCGGTACGAAGATCACGACCAGGATCATGAGCCAAACGCTAAGGTTAGCGATCTCGAAAACGACGGACGGTACATGCGTCATGGGTCCTGGAGCCTTTTCTGTCAAAAAAGGAGCGGCTATCCCGCTATCTGCAAGACAAACCCTGTCCTACATGAGACGCTTCGACCGGGCGGGCGGGGACCGGTTTAATACTCGCGGAACCCTAGGGCGAGGAACTCGGTCTATTTTATGCATAATGGCCGGTTGGAACGAAGTCCCACCCGGCCTAAAAAATCTCGTTCGAGGTCCAGGACTGATCAGACCATAGCGGCCTTGAGTCGTCGGCGAATGTGAACAGCCCCGACCCAGATGATTCCCAGAGCCGTCAGTGCCACGGTGGAAGGTTCGGGAACGGGGTTCATTGTCACGCCATCCAGGTAAGCGATCGGCGGCTGAGAGTTCGGGTTGCCCCCGGCTGCGACCGATAGCCCGACTGCGTAAAAGCTCAACACTTCGCTGCCGGTTGTATCGGCCGTAAATACCAGGTGTTGCTGCGTCCAAGGGGTCGAGCCTGCGCTGGGGTTGTTCATCAAATCCGAAGTCTGATAATTGAGCTTGCTGAGGGCGAGATCGTCACCGAGACCGACCTGCCATTGATCCGTCGTCGCACCATGAGTGTTGATCTGCTGGCTGGAGGCCTGGTAGAAGGTGACATCGTACGCCTGGCCCTTTACGAAGCCGTCGAAAGTCTGGTAGAGCGCCGTACTGTACTTCGGCCCGGAGTCCACCATGAGGTAGTTACTGCCATCAAAATTGCCACTTGGAGAAACGCCAACCTGAAGATAACCGGTGCTTTGACTGTCATTGTTGCCTGTGACGAGGAACGCCTTGGCGGAGGCATTGATATCCAGGGTCCAGTTGGGAATGACAGCGCCGGGTGTTAAGACAGTGCCATTCGGATTGAAGGTTTCAAGTTCGGCCTTGCCATTCGCCGGAGTACTGTTTTCGAAGCTGCCGTTAATCACCATGTTTCCCGCAAGAGCAGCCGATCCGCCGACCACCCAAGCAAGGGCAATGACTGCAATCACAATCGACGTAAATTTCGCACGTCTCATGACTCTTCTGCCTTCACAGAAACATTCAAAATACTCTGGTCGCATGGGCGTTAGAATCAACCTGATTCCAACAGCACAATACCACGCGCGGATCACTTGGCTTGAAGTACGGAGCGTCCCCGCCAATCTCGTTAATGGACGAGAATTCGGTGCGGTTTCTACTTCAGACCCGCTTCAAGAAAGCGATCCAGAGCACTCCATGCCGAACAGATCGG
Organism: uncultured Schlesneria sp.; assembly: GCA_903904835.1. Lineage (GTDB taxonomy): Bacteria > Planctomycetota > Planctomycetia > Planctomycetales > Planctomycetaceae > Schlesneria. The sequence continues at coordinate 57,025 of CAIVEI010000060.1, forward strand.
TATGGCCTGAAGAGTTATGTTTCTCGGTTTCACTCATGTATCCGAGATGACAGAGTCATAGACAACTGCTCACCTACGGCAATGGCGAATTTCGAGGAAAAAGCAAAAGCATTCGCATTTCGGCGAACCGCACGTTTATCTAACTATGCGGTATTGATTGTTAGCCCGATCCGCGAGCGAGGGATCATTCTTGTGTTGAAGGCAAGATCCCTCGCTTGCGCGTCGGGCTAACGTCTTACGGTGTTTTTTCGCACCATTGGCATACACACGCTATCAATCAAGACTGTGCATCGAACCAATAAGAATGCATTAATAATCCGGCACGACTTTCAGAGCCAGAATCAGCTCATTTCATTAACGACACTTGGAGAACTAAGACCTTTTTACGTTATACGGAAAACCCGATGGACCGTATCAAAAGGACCGTCGAGAAATATTCGGCAGCGCATGCATAACTTCTCCCACACCAGACACCTACTGCTAATGCTTTTTATATCGGTAAGACGCACCGAGCCAGGTACCGTCGGACAAATTGCGAACTTGATGATTATATTGATGCCGAGCAGCTCAGGGGTTTACGATAACGAAGCGTGCTGCATCGTTTTTTCCGCCCGAAGACAAATGCTGTTGTTACGTGAGAATTTATTACTGGATGCAGAAACTATAAATGGAAAGAAGCCGCCCATTCATGAGCGGCTTCTTTCCGTTTCAAGCGATCACAACGTTTTGGCTGACCGGCATCAATTCGCCGTCATTCAACTCCAGCGTCACATTGCTAGACGAGTCTTAGCTCGGGGTTCCGACGCAGCGGAACGAAAGGATATCGCTGACGCCTCGTGACCTTCATGACCGGAAATTCATACGACATTTTTTGTCGCGCGTCGCCGAGCACGAACAACGACGAGTCCTGCCAAACCTAAAGCCGAAAGGCCTAATGTTCCGGGTTACGCACGGGATGTACACCGAATGACACTCCGTCAAGAAGGACGAAGGGGGGCACACCATTCGGCGTACCGATCGCCAGGAAATTCAAAACATCACTGGTCGAATCGGCCGTGAAGGTGTATCTCTCCTCTTGCCACCCCGTGAAACCGTGTGAAACGTTATCCAACACTGCCGTACTTTTAACTTGGCTTCCGAAGGTCACTTGGACTTGCTCTGTTGTGGCGCCGGTAAAACCATGTTGTTGCGCACCTGCCCAGTAAAATGTCACATCGTAATTGGTACCAGCGGTCAAATTAGTGATCGTTTGTGAAATCCCGCCTCCCCGGTAATCCGATCCACCATCGAGTGCCAGATAATTCCCGCCGTCGGGGCTGGACGCCGTGAGCCCGTTATTAACACTTCCACCGCCTGTCCCCGGTCCCCACAGGTTGAACGTATTGTTGCTATACTCGGGGCTGTATGCGCCCGTTGTGTCGGCCGTACCTGACCCCATCAGAAACCCGTAGGTTCCATCAGTCACAGTCCATCCGGTCAGTGATGTATATCCAGCGCCGGAATACGAGGGATTAGCGAGCTGAGACGGTGCGCCTTTATAACCACCAGTGTAATCAGTAAAACTTCCGTTGGTGACCTGCAAATTACCCGCACGACTCAAGTTAGCTGGACCGATTGCGAGAATGATCGCCGAAATTCCGATCGCAATCTGTCTTCCGAATAATGTTCGCATCTTACAAACTCTTTCCATCTGATTATAAATAAAAAACGACACATTTCACTGAGCCGCGTCCGCGCGTCACGACGACAAAAAGATTCGCAGTGTTTTCTTGATTAAGTGACGAGTTCGGCCCGTTCTGATGGCCAAAACGCATCAGACCAGTTGATCTCGCCGGATCATTGGTTAGCGTCTTCGTGAGAAAGCCCGCCGAGCGTGAAATCTGCTTTAGCACTCACGCTTCAAACCGCCTTTTTCGACCCGGCTGAAACGAAGTACGAATCCAACGGGGGACGAGTCATCCGGCAAAAGCCGCACAAAGACTCACCAAATCCACCGACCTCTGTTTGTATTTCATAAATTGTTTATATATGTATAAAAAAATATAAAGATTACGTGATTGATTTTTCACAATAAATCTCCTGCCAATCATATTAAATGGCAGAGAGGCTGTGCCGCTTCTACGCCAGAACAGCATTATTCAAGCGATTCACATCACACCAAGGCACACGTACCGGCATGACTAGATTTGTTTCTCAACTTCCTCAATTTGTCCGGATGGCAAGAGTTCTAGACCGCCAATCCGCCTCATCCATGAAGAAAACCGGAGAAACAAGAAAAACATGACGTTATTCGGCAATCCGCATAAGCCGCATCAAAAAGGACCGCTGCGAGACATCAACGGATTCACGGCAGATCGCTTAAGAAAACTTCCGCTGATCGACCCAGGCACCGAGGAAGGCACCTGCGATAGAACCAACACAAAGGCTCGCAGCAATCGCGCCTGGGATCGCCGACGATGTGTATCCGATAGAAACCGCGACCATCCAAATCACAAAAAGGACCATGACCAGAAAGTGGTCGACATCCTTTTTCCGACTTCCAAAACCGTTGCCGCAATTCACGAGATCGCCATCGACGTGCAGAGCAATCCAAACGGGAAAAAGTGCAGGAAGCAGAAAAGCGCCACAGGCTGATCCAATCAGCATTGAACGAGTAAGCCCCGAAACGTCTTCCATTGACTTTTCGCAAATTGGTTGACAGACAGAAGAAATCACTGAATTACACCCTGAAAGAAAGCGGCCCACTTTGAAAACTAACCCGATACCCAAATTTGGGCGAATTGTTTTAGGCGCGACCTGAGAGCGAGACCAGTGCTTTTCTTAAGGAAAAATTTGGTTCACTGAGTGGATTTGTGTTCACATACCCAATTGTCTTCCGTTCTCCATCCCACCCTACTGTTTCACTAGGGAATATGACCGCGCGACTGGCATGACAATAAACCACGATCAACGACGTCCGACGAGCACAATCTCGAATTGGTTCTGAAAAATATCACGACTCAAACCGGCCTCTCATTTATGAAGAATCTTCACGGCGCTCTGTGCGACTTTACTTTCGGCGTCAATCCATCCCGGTCCAATTTTCTTTGTGGATTCTTGTGCGCAGCTGCCTAGAACCTCTCACTTGTTTTATCCAAAACGCCACACAAAAATCGGAAAAGACAATCTGCCATGAATCCCAACGCTTCGCACAAACTGTTCAATCGCCATCTCGTCGGCTGGCTCTGTGGTATTTCCGCTTACTTGCTGGCGTGCTCGTCCGCTTCTGCCGGTTTCGTGTTCACTTCCGGCCAAGATGCTTCGGCCAGCGGAAGTAGCGGTTACGCAGCAGTGCGGGATCGAAATTTCTCTAACGCGGGTGGCCCCAACGGCACAACTTATATTGGAACCCAGAAGAATTTGGGCACTGGCTCGAACCAAGGAAACGTTCCCAGCACAGCCTGGTCCCAACAAACATACAGTTTCACGTACACCTACGATCCTACAGATGGAATCGCTGCAACCATACTCACGCCAAACACGTCGGGAAACCCATACACCACTTGGCAAGGGAGCGTTTCCGTCCCCGCTGCCCCAGCCAACGAGCTTCAAATTCTCGACACCAACAGTAAAGGGGGCGATTTAATACTCACACTGAACTCGATCAATTCAGTTGGGTATGGCGGCAGTTTTACGGGATCGAATGGATCGGTCGCAGTGACTGGCGGAACTCAACAGTTTGATGGAGCAACGTGGAACGGCGCCAGCACCTACCTCAATGCCTATTTGGATGACTCCAAACTGTTCAATCAGGGGTTCGAATTGTTTGGCACGATTACCGTGGGTGCCTCGGTCAACAGCACCAATTACGGTAATAATGAAGGGAGCAAGATCGAAATCGATCTGGCCAATGTGACAAGCTCTACGACCACCAGCTCTGCTCCAGTGCCGGAGCCAAGTACCATAACTCTCGCCGCTCTGGGCGTAGCTGCTGTAGTCGCATTACGATGGCGCAAACGAAATCCAAACGTTCTCAAGACGGCGGCTTGAGCTCAACCTGGTACTCGCACCGGGCCCCAATGAACGCGACGATTCTTCACGACAGAGTCGATGGTTCACCGTTTACATCACGGATACAAGGAAATTCGTTTTACTGAGCAGGTTCGCGATTGGATAAATAGTCGGATACAACGATCATTCGCTCGTCGCCATGCGCGGGTCAGACCTTAGAATCGATTCATGATCGCAAATCTCGGTTAATGCGTCTGCACCTTCCTGCTCGTCTTGGCATTTCTCGATCAGGTGGCAGTACGTCGTCTTGAATATCGGCAAACGGCCAAACCGATTCCACCGAGACCAAAAAGGGCAAACGAAGTTGGTTCGGGGACGACGGCACTATTCAACTGGAACGCAGTGATGAGACCTGTCGTCGCAGGCGTGCCACTACCTGTTGATGTTGGTGGGTTGCCATCACCGACGCTACGTAATTGCCCGATGTTAGTCGCACCAGCACCTGTGGGATTAACATAATTAAAGCCTGAGTCAATTACGCCATCCCATTGGATATTTGATCCGGTGCCGCTGGATGGATTTGTCGCGTAAAGATTGAGCCAGTAGGTCGTGCCAGCGGTAAGGGTGAATGCGCCGGTCCCTGTGTACGTGACGAGGGTTGGGGTCCCGCTTAACGAAGGAAGTGTCACATTCGTTGAAAGATCGTAAAGGTCAGTACCGGGATAGCCCCCAGAATTGCTATAGATCGACAGCGCAATATTTGATCCCGAAGCACTATTGAATTGAGAAAGGTAAATCTCCACGCTCGCCAGCGTCGTCGTCTGAGTCACTGTGAAACCCTCTGCGATGGAGTTGTTCGCACTTCCACCAGGTCCGACTCCATAGCCGGAATAAGTTTGGTTTCCAGCGATATCTCCGAAGATTACACCGGCTTGACAGATGCTCGTAAACAGGAGTGATACAACCATCGGACAGACAAATCGGCAAACCTTGCAATTTCCCATGGCAGAGTCCTCGTTGTTTTTTGACGTGTTTTTAAAAGCGGAAGCGTAATTCTCGTGGCGATAAGCGCACTCCAATGCACGAAGATACGTTCGCGAATTCAGAATACAATCTGTAAATTCGAATTCAAGAAAATTTCGCTCTCTTGAACGATTATTCGGATTATTTCGATTCGATCGCGAGTTACGTCGGCGTGAAATCGCATGCCAGAAGAGACAACAAAAAAAGACCCCCGTCAGAGATTTTGGCGGGGGCTTGTTCGCTTTCAACTTGGGATCACAAACACAGAACCGGCTTTATGAAAGAAGCACCGAAGTAGCATCGACGCCAAAACCGGCATTCGGTGAGATCCGAGAAGACCAGTAAGTCATTTAACTTTTAAGACTTAAGAAATTACCCGACCAGGATTCGAACCTGGACAAACAGAACCAAAATCTGTTGTGCTACCGTTACACTATCGGGTAAGCCGGGGGGTAATCTATCGAATGTGTGCGGGTAGTGGCAAGGGGAGGTCTGACGGCAAGAAGTCTGATTCTTGGATTTGAACGCATCAAAGGTCCCCATTTCGTCAGATTGGACTAATCCCGGCTTGAATCTCGACTGCTATCCCACTACGATGTGTCCCCCCGTGAGCCGGCTCCCTGTTTGGGTTGAGCCGTCCGTTGGGGCATCCCAGTATTGTAGGCTCATGCTCAATTTAGATCGCCAGACCGGCGGGAGTGATTTGTTGTGACCATCGACAAGAGTTTGAAGCGGAAGGGGCGTCTGGCTCGCCTTCGCAGCGTTATGACACGTGACGAACGTATTACTCAAATGCAAACCGACGAGCGTTGGGCCGACGGGACCAGCCCGTTTGGTCTCCCAAAGCTGCGAGTCGTTCGTCTAGTCGTCGGTAAGAAGAAGAAAAAGAAAGCCGCCGGAGAGGACAAGAAAGACGACAAGAAGAAGGCCGCCAAGAAGAAGTAAGCCACTGGCTTGCTTCGAATTGGGTTGGTCTAGACCGGCGTATTGCGAGTTTTTTCGCAATTGCTTTCTGATCAGTCAAAAGGCAGACGGACGACTTAAAACAGGTCGATCCGTCTGTCTTCGTTTTTAGTCAGCGAGGAATTGCGGTGGTTTCCGTGGAACAAACCGTGAACGGCCTTGTCCTGCCTGTTAAGGCTCAGCCGGGCGCCCGACGAAACTGTGTGACGGGAGTTCATGACGGTGCACTCAAAGTTGCTGTCAGTCAGGCTCCCGAAAAAGGAAAAGCGACTGCCGCGATCATCAATATCCTGGCGGAATCTCTGGGGATCAAGAAAAACCAGATCGAACTGCTGAGCGGCCAGTCGTCAACGCACAAAAGATTTCTGATTCGAGACATCGATTTGAATGAAATCATGAAACGAATCTCGGACCTTCTCACCGAAGCGGACTCGGCTTAATCGTGAACCTGGAATACCGTTTAACGGCAGCCCGACGCGCAAGTGAGGAACGAACTACCACCGGCCTGGAATACAAATTCAACCACAAAAACACAGCCCGGCGCAGTCGCCGAATCGGCAACCGAATTATTCTCGGGCAAAGATCCCTCGCTTGCGCGCGAGCTAACGAATCATCTCAGTTAATCTCACGGGACGAGAACTGCCGCACCTTCAAATCGGCCCGCTCTTAGATCGGCCAGTGCTTGATTGGCCTGTCCAAGAGGATAACTGGCCGTTTTAGTGACGATGCCCATCTGTGGTGCCAGACGCAGGAATTCGATTCCGTCCTGGCGAGTCAGATTTGCAACGGAGACGAGTTGACGCTCATCCCACAGGATCTGATACGGGAATTGCGGGATGTCACTCATATGGATTCCCGCACAAACGACTCGCCCCCCCTTACGAACAGCCTTCAAAGCTAACGGCACGAGATCGCCGACCGGTGCGAAAATAATCGCCGCATCCAGCAGTTCCGGAGGCCTTTCATCCGATGCACCCGCCCACTTTGCGCCAAGCTGACGGGCGAACGATTGAGTCGACGTGTCACCTGGACGGGTAAACGCAAACACTGATCGACCTTGCCATACGGCAACTTGAGCCAGGATATGAGCCGCCGCCCCAAACCCATAGAATCCCAGCGTTTTTCCATCACCGGCGATTTTCAGCGATCGCCAACCGATCAACCCCGCACAGAGCAGAGGGGCAAGAGAGACGTCGCTACCCGTTTCACCGAGCGGAAACGCAAATCGAGCATCGGCAATTGTCGATGTCGCAAATCCGCCGTCGCGGGTGTAGCCGGTGAAAAGCGGACGATCACAAAGATTTTCCTCGTGGCTCACGCAAAAAGGGCAAACCCCACAGGTGTGACCGAGCCAGGGAATTCCCACTCGTTCACCCATCTGTAACCCTTCGACACCGGCACCGATCGCGTCGATTCGGCCAATTATCTCGTGACCAGGAATGATTGGTACTTTCGGATCGGGCAACTCGCCATCCAGCACATGCAGGTCCGTCCGACAAACGCCACAGGCCAAGACTTTGACTCGAATCTCCCCCGGCCCGGGTTGCCGCTCGGGAAGTTCAGTCCATTCCAGATTCATTCCGGCCTTCTTGAGTACCATTGCATACATCAGTCAAAATCCGTCAGGTGTTTTGGCGCGCGAGCCGCACGCAAGGCATTCAACACGGCGAGAAGATCAATCACTTCCTGGGCGATGGCACCAGTAATCGGCGGTAAGAGTCCACACGCGGCGAGAATCATTCCTCCGACGCTCAAAACCATTCCTCCCACCGCACTTTCCAGCACGATCTGTCGCAACTGTTGACCGATGTGCAATAGCTCGTCGACTTTGCTTAATGAACTGTCCAGGATCACCGCATGAGCCGCTTCCGACGTAATATCCGTGCTCCCTCCCAGCGCGATTCCGACGGTTGCGGCCGTTAATGCAGGCGCATCATTGATTCCATCGCCGACAAACACCGTATTCGCCAGTCTGGTCTCGTTCCGGATCAGTTCGAGTTTTTGTTCTGGCGTCTGGCTGAAATGAACCTCTTGAATTCCAATCAAATCGGCCAGATACCGAACTTCGGATTCGCGGTCACCCGAAACAATCATCACTTTTTGGAAATGATGTTTTGGAGATAAATGCTGGACGAAGGGAGCTCCATCGGTCCGGGGCTGATCACGAAATCGGCACGTAACGGGAATCTTATCATCAATAATGGCGATGCATTCCATTCCGGCTACCTGCAAAGGCAAGCTTTGCAGAATATGGGCGATTCCTTCGTCAGAAGACTGCTTGGCTAACTTGGCTCGACTCGTCACGCGGACACGGCGACCGGCGACGACACCGCTCAAGCCTTCACCGGGTAACTCGTGAACTTCACTGACATCGTGCAGCGGCACATGGCGTTCACGTGCCAGGCCCGTAATCGCCGATGCGAGTGGATGTTTGGAGTACCGTTCGAGACTGCCCAAGAGCGACAGCGCTTCGTCTTTACTTAGCCCTGGGCCGGGGATGATCTCAGTCAGCGCAGGCCTCCCGTATGTCAACGTGCCGGTCTTATCGAAGATCGCAACTCGACATGTCGCGATCCGTTCCAGGACGGCTGGATCACGAATAATGATTCCCCGCCTCGCCGCCAGAGAAATTGACCCGATAATCGCCACGGGAATCGCAATCAGAAGTGGACACGGAGTCGCGACGACCAGGACGGCCAGAAACCGCGTGACGTTTCCACTGAGCCACCAGGCCAGCGCCGCCAGCGCAATGGCGAGCGGTGTGTAGTAGGCTCCGAGCGTATCACCAAGCCGCCGCATTCGAGGTCGATTTTCATCGGCAGTCTGCATCACCTTCATCACTTGAGCATAACGGGAATCGACGGCCAGCTTATCCGAACGAATCGTCAGGGCCGCTTCGCCGTTCATCGCGCCTGACAGGACCGTCGAGCCCGCCGACTTTGGCATCAGATAGGGCTCGCCCGTCAGAAACGCTTCATCCATCGAGCCATTACCGGCCAGTACAGTTCCATCCACAGGACAAATCTCATGCGGAAATATCACCAGTGCGTCACCAATCGCAACTTGATCGACGGTGATATCCTGAATCACGTCACCAGACTTGCGATGAGCCTTCGTCGGCATCCGACGGGCCAAGGCATCCAGCACTGACGAAGCACTTTTGACCGCGAATGCTTCCAAGGCTTCGCCACCTGACAGCATCAGTACGACGAGTGTCCCGGCCAGGTATTCCCCCAGCAGAATCGAGGTGACAATAGACAGCCCTGCGAGCAAATCAGAACCAAACTGAAAATGAACCAGTTTCCAAAGCAGCTCGGCGACCAGGGGCAATCCGCCGAAAACCAGTGCGACGATCAATGGCCAATCCATCAACCTGAGCGGACCAGCCATCGCCGAACCTCTCGTTGTGAATCGCAAAGAAAGATGAACAACAATTGCGATCGTCGCCAACAGCGCGATCCACTTATCGAAGTAATGCTCATCATGTATGGCGACGGGACTGGCAGTGGATGACATGCGGCGTTTTTCCAACCGGGTCAGAAGTTTGTGAAACTAACGATCGCCAAGTTTATACTTGCTGATGCTCGCCGTAACGAACAAGAACTACCCCAACTCGACCTCGACCTGATGATTGCGCCTGTCGTCCTTGAGTGCAATCAGACAATCGCTTTGATCCACTCCATCGAGTGTCACTCGTTTCACAGATCGACTCGGTTCGGGTTGCAGAACAGTAATGCGATAAAAGGTCTCTCGAAAACGGTACTGGATTGTGTACGACTTCCAGTCGGCATTCAAACAGGGGGCGATTCGCAGCTTATCCACTTCCAGATGAAGACCAAGCAGCGATTCGGTAATCAGACGGTACATCCAGCCGGCTGAGCCCGTATACCATGTCCAACCACCTCGTCCAACGTGCGGGGCGACAGCGTAGACATCGGCAGCCACGACATACGGCTCGACCTTATAGACCGCGATCTGTTCGGAAGTCGAACCGTGATTGACGGGATTGATCAATGAGAACAACTCCCAGGCTCGTTTGTGGTCACCGAGTTCGGCAAAGGCCATCACCGTCCAGATTGCCGCATGCGTGTACTGACCGCCGTTCTCGCGGACTCCGGGAACGTAGCCCTTGATATAGCCGGGATCGAGTGCCGAATGATCGAACGGCGGATCGAACAACTGGATCAGACCGCTATCACGACGCACAAGTCGCCGATCAACGGCTTCCATTGCCATTCTTGATCGAGCGGGGTCACCCGCTTTCGCAAGAATGGACCAGCTTTGGGGAAGCGAGTCGATCTGGCATTCGACGTTCGTGGCCGAACCAAGTGGCTCGCCATTATCAAAGTAAGCACGTCGATACCATTCTCCATCCCAGGCGTGCTCTTCAATGTTTTGAATCAGTTTTGCCGCCTCGGTCTCGCAGCGTTCGGCGAAATTCAAATCACCACGCGTCCGCGCAATCTTCGAAAACTTCTGCAAAATGTCGTAAAGAAAGAATCCCAACCAGACGCTTTCGCCTTGTCCCTTTTCTCCGACGAGATTCATGCCATCATTCCAATCCCCACATCCAATGAGCGGAAGTCCGTGGGTTCCGAACGACAGACCATTAACGATTGCACGAACACAGTGCTCGTAGAGTGTTGCCGATTCGTTCGATCGCGTCGGAAGATCGTAATAGGCATCTTCATCCGGCTTAACGGGGCGACCTTCGATGAACGGAACGACTTCGTCCAGAACCCCCGTATCTCCCGTTCCCATCACGTATCGACACGCAACGAGCGGTAACCAGAGAAAGTCATCCGAAAAGTGAGTTCGGACTCCCCTTCCCTGCGGCGGGTGCCACCAGTGCTGGACGTCACCTTCACGAAACTGATGTCCTGCACACAGCAGTAAATGCTCGCGTATCAAACGGGGTTCGGTGTGGATCAGCGCCGCCACGTCTTGCAATTGATCGCGAAAACCAATCGCACCACCTGACTGATAGAATCCACTTCGCGCCCAGAACCGGGAAGACAACGTCTGATACAATAACCAGCCATTGGCCATCAAGTTGAGCGCTGGATCGGGGGTTTCCACGTGAACCGCACCTAGCGTGTGGTTCCAAAGTCCCCAGACCGCTTCCAGAGCATGTCTTGCTGGATCATGGCCCCGAAACCGCTGGACCAATGTCCGAACATCGTCAATGTCACGCCCGACTCCCATCGTGAACACGATTTCCCGTTCGCGGTTGTCGGCTAACTCGAAGGAAACCTGCATGGCAGCACACGGATCGAGTCCTGCGCCGACTTTTCCCGAAAGCCGCATGCGGGACATCGCGGCTGGCCTCGTGGAATTCCCGTTACGGCCAAGGAATTCCGTTCGATCTCCCGTCACACTTCGTACGGGATCACTCACGTCGACAAAGGCGATTCGCTCAGCAAATTCGATGCTATACGGATTGCGCGCAAGCAATGCTCCACACTTTGGATCGACTTCCGTAACGATGTGCATCAGCGACTTGGATCGCATTTCTGCCAGCACCCATTCAGAATAAGCCGTCGCCGATAATCGTCGCGATCGACCCGACGTATTTTTGACCTTGAGAACGGCGAACTTGATCGGAGCGTCAGTCGCCACATAGATCCAGAGTTCCGAGGTAATACCGTTTTCTGTGTACTCGAAGACGCTGTATCCAAATCCGTGGCGGCAGACATAGGGCTGAGTCCCTCGGGCCGGCTGCGGCGTCGGCGACCAGAAGTACCCACTCTCTTCGTCGCGGAGATAAAATGCCTCACCGCTGACATCCGACACAGGATCGTTGGTCCAGGGAGTCAGTCGAAATTCATGTGCGTTCAGTCCCCACGTATATGTCCCACCACTTTCGGAAATCACGGTGCCGAAATTCGGATTAGCAATCACATTGACCCACGGTGCGGGTGTTACCTGACCCGGTTCGAGACGGATGACGTATTCACGTCCGTCCGTCGTGAATCCGCCAAATCCATTAAAAAACACCAAGTCTTGTGACGACGTCACAACATTCGGTATGACATCCATTCGTCGTAACCGAGTCGGGACAAGTTCGGCAACTCTCACATCCGTACGCGCTCGTCGTTCAATCTGCTCCGCCAGCGTTCCATCGGAGTCGACGATGATTGCTCGTGCGACCGTTTGTAACAGGATGCGATCTTCATCCGACATCTGTTCGGCACGACGAACGAATATCCCTCCGGGTCGGTCGAGTGTTTGAACGCCGATCCCCGCTGAAATCACCCCAATGATCAGGTCTTGCAAGACCTGCCGATATCCGGATGAGTCCTCGTTCCAGATCACAAGATCAACGGCAAGGCCCTTCAGTCTCCAGTAGGCTTGCGCCTGGACAATCTGTCGGACAAGATCGATCTTCTCGGCACTGGAGATCCGCAAGAGGACGATGGGTAAATCGCCAGAAATGCCATAGCCCCACAGGCCCGATTGTCCCCGCAGATTTTTCGCCAGAATCGTCGAATTTGCTCGACGCGCCGAGGTGGCATAGATGACCGAACTGGCCAGCCGACCGAAGAGTTGTGCATCGGATTCGCTGGAATTGAGCTGCCGCAGCAACACCTGCCCGTGGGTCCAGGCCATATCGAAGACGCGATCAGCAAGGTGCCGGTCGTGGTATTTGTCGATCAATGCCAGAGCTCCATCACGTGTCTCAGACATGCCGACGATAAGATCAACGATGACCGCTTCATCAGGCTCCAGCGTGATACGTCGGCGAATGGCGGCGATCGGATCGAGGACCGAGCCATCACTATTTGACAGATTTCCAGAACGACCCACGGCCAGCGGAGCCGCGGTTGTGCGGTTCCGACCGATGAATTTCGATCGATCGGTTTCATACGATGCGTCTCCGACGGACGGCCCACGCACGTCCAGCAGATGCATCATCCAGGGGGGGTGCTCGTTATGAGAACGTGGTCGGCGAGTACAGAGAATCGCCTGTCGTTGGTCGACGATTTCAGTCTGGACGAATAGATTCGAAAATGCCGGATGTGTTGCATCGGAATTTGGAGCGGCTAGCACGACTTCAATATAACTCGTCAATTCGATCGTCCGCACGACCTTCGAACGATTCACGATCGTCGTGCGACGAATCTCAATATCATCTTCGGGTGAAACAGCAATCTCGGTATGCAGTTTGATCAGACTGTCACGGCGCCGAAATTCGGCCCGCGCTTGTGAGAAAATCGCTTCGTAACGTTTGGTTGGCTGAAGTGTCGGTTGATGAGATGTCGACCAGACTTCGCCGCTGTTGACATCTCGGAGATAACAGAAGATTCCCGTACTGTCGCGCGTGCTGTCTTCACGCCAACGATTGACGGCAAGATCTTTCCAATGGCTGTATCCCCCTCCACTGTTCGTCACCATAACATGATAACGGCCGTTCGACAGCAGATGCACTTCAGGGGCAGGCGTGTTCGGCGTCGTAAAGACTCGGATGAGCGACTCACGATCGCCAGCCGGCGGACGATCGGACGAGACCTCGCTTGCGTGCGGAAAGCACGGAAGAGCTTGGGGAATTCGCTCTTGCAATAACAGATCCGTTGCCTGGAATTCCGGGTCGGATTCGAACCGCTTTTGCATCGGGCGATTCAGCAGGACGTAGGCCAGGGAAAGAAAGGTCATTCCCTGATGATGTGCCATATAAGACTGCACGACTGCATACGATTGTCCCCTGGACAGTCGCGATGGCGTATAGTCAATCGCTTCGTGATATCCGTAGGTCCCTTCAAAGCCCTTGACGGTCATTAACTGCAAGTTGGCACACGCTTTTTTGGGAGCCACCATTAAAGCCATCGCGGCGGCGTAAGGGGCAATAACAAGATCGTCCGCCAGGCCCCGCTTGAACCCCAGACCCGGAACACCGAACGCCCGATATTGATAATTCAACTGTGCGTCCGTCGCGTGATAGCCTGACTCCGAAACCCCCCAGGGGACTCCCCGTTGTTTCCCGTATTGGATCTGGCGATCAATGACAGCATGATAGGTTTGATCGAGCAGCGTATTGTCGTATGTTGGCATGACAAGTAACGGCATCAAGTATTCGAACATGGAACCACTCCACGACAACAACGTCTGTTGACCGTGCAACGTCGTCAGTGATCGTCCCAAGGCGAACCAATGTTCCTGCTCAAGTCGCCCCTGGGCGATTCCGACAAAGCTGGCCAGTCTCGCTTCCGATGCGAGCAGATCATAAAAGCTGCAGTCACGCCGCATCTCGCTGACATTAAAGCCGATCGCCAGCAGACGCCGCCGAGGGTCGTATAAGAAGTCGTATTCAATATCCGCCAATTCACGGCATTGATCCGCCCGCTCTTCAATGTCCAGCAAGACTCGACGAGCCTGTTGGATCGATGCATGTATCAGTTCTCGTAACTGAACAAGCCACATCAAATCGGACGGTTGAAGCGTTTGGACAGTCGGCTCCACGGCTGGAATGGAGGATGGATTGGGGCTAACGACGGCGTTCTGATCATCAATGAATGGACCGGCAATGATGGCATCGATTTTCGGAAGCAACAGGCTCTCGAAGCCTGCGATGTCGCTTAACGAGGGAATTTCGTCCAACGTTCGGAGAACGCCTTGCCATTCGCCGACCAGTTGAAGTGGATCAGAAGATCCGCACTCGCTTAACTTCGCCGGAGTCGCTGAATGGGTCAACCACAAGGCGTTTGACGAGAGATCGGCGAGCTGATCAAGGCATTGTTTTTCGAGGTCGCGCATCGCCACGACGACATTGTTTTGATCCACATCTGACGAACCAATCATGAACTTCGCTGCTGCCTTCTGAAGTTCTTGCAACCAATTCATGGTCGTCATGAGCTTCGGCGAAACATCGCTTTTACTGTTGTTTCGACGTAAAAGTGCCATCACATCATCGGTCGAACGAAGCTCGAAATCTGACTGACTGACGGGGGCACCTGTCGTCGGCAAGTTTGATTCTGATGATGGATCGAAACGCGATCGAGGAGCCTTTTGCTTCCGCCTCTTAACGTCAGTCTCAAGAATCTGGCGGGTCACAGACAACGATTCCCAAAACCCTGTTGAGATCAATTTGCTGTCACTCAGTTCAAGAAGCCCGCAACGCAACGTCAGCAGGTGGCCTGAAAGATTTCCGCTGTCGACGGCCGAGACATATTTGGGAAAGAGTGGTTGCAGTGACTGCGTATCATACCAATTCAAGAAATGCCCATGAAACCGCTCAAGGCGACCCATCGTTCGCATCGCGTTGCTGGTTCGATCAAGCAATTGTCCCGACGTGATATAGCCAAAGTCGTAGGCAGCAAGATTCGCTAACAGCGATAGACCAATATTCGTCGGCGATGTCCGATGAGCGATAACGGGCGCGGGAAATTCCTGAAAATTATCAGGTGGTAACCAATGGTCTTCGGGTCCGACGAATTTTTGAAAAAATCGCCACGTCTTCCGAGTCAGTCTGTGCAGAAATAACGTTTGTTCTTCGTCGAGCACATCATTGCGTTTCGGAATGGGTTGGCTGATTTTCCAGGCCATCAACGGAGCGAGCGCCCAGCCCGCTAAGATCGGAGCGGCGATCCACAGCGAATCGGGACGACAAGCCATCAAAATACCAGTAACAACGATCGACAATATCGGAGCGACCCACATCGTCCGATACCACGAAACAACGTCGCCGGTTCCGTCCCGTTCGGCGTCGCTGGCGGTCTTCCATTCCAGCATATGTCGGTGGGTCCAAACTCCTCGAACGATCGTTCGCACAATTGCATCGAGACTAAAACAGGCTTCGAACGGAAGAAATGCGATGGTCAACGCCGATTGCACCAAACTGACACCGATCGAATGAAACGACTTTCTCAGATGCTGCATGAGCGGCAAATCCGTCGCTTTTCGAAACGATGCCACCAACGAAACGCACAGGGACGGGATCACGACGATCCCAACGACAACCGCCGTCAAGAAGCCCGCTCGCGTCATGTCCAGCCAGGCCAGAATCAACAACAGAATGACCACAAACGGAACGATACTTCGTCGCAGGTTATCCAAGATCTTCCAGCGGGAAAGCAGGCTGATTGGATTACCTGTCGCTGGTAACAGCCATCCGGCGATTTGCCAATCACCTCGAATCCAACGGTGCCGCCGACTGACATCGGACTGGTAATTGGAGGGGAAACTTTCGAAAACGCAAACGTCACTCACCAGCCCTGATCGCGCATAGCAACCTTCGAGTAAGTCATGACTGAGAATTCGATTTTCCGGAAATCGCCCGTCGATCGTGGCCGAAAACACGTCGACATCGTAGATCCCTTTGCCGATGAACGAACCTTCGTGGAAAACGTCCTGGTAGACATCGGAAATTGTCCGTGTATACGGATCAATACCTGGCTCACCGCCAAACAGTTGTAAGAACAAGGACGGTCTGGCTTTTTCGAAACGGACTGCGACTCCAGGCTGCAGAATGCCGTAACCTTCAACGACGATGTTTCGACGCGAATCGACCTGAGCCCGATTGAGTGGATGGGCCATCGTTCCCACAAGTTGCTTTGCCACGTCTCGAGGCAGCAGCGTATCGGTATCAAGCGTAATGACGTATTTCACGTGAGACAGTTGTGCAATATCTCCGACGACTTGCGAAAAACCTTCGGTCGAACCCCGCAGTAAGAGCGAGTTGAGTTCCCCAAGCTTCCCTCGCTTTCGCTCGTAGCCCATCCAGACTTGTTCTTGCGGGTTCCAGCGACGAGGCCGATGCAACAAGAAAAAAATGTCGGTCGATAACGAATCAGAATCGTCTCGATTATTCTCGCGCTCGGCATGATCTCGATATTTTGCGTTCATCGATTCAATACCCACGCCGGCTAATGCGATTAATCCGTCGTCTTCGGGCAAGACCTGCACGTTCGCATCACGGACATCTGTCAGCAGACAAAATCGCAAATGGGGATCACGATTGGCGAGATAGCGGACTTCAAGCCCTTCCAAAAGGCGCTTCACGCCGTCATTTGTGACAAGCATCGTCGGAACCACGACAAGCGTACTGAATTCTTCAGGAATACCCTCAGAAAAATCCATTCGCGGCAAGCGATTTGGCCTGACAAACATCGTCGTCAGCCAGTTCACCAACCCGACACCCAGGTGAGTTGCGCTGACGAAAAGCAGCAGGGCCATGAACCATAAACCGAACCGGTGACCGTGAAGGGCTGTGGTTCGATTGAATACTTCAGCAGTCACCAGCATCGATATCACGCTGATACCACCGACGTATAATAACAGTGGTTGCTTGCTCGCCAATCGTGCCACGTACGAAGCGATGGAATGACGCATGCGAGTCATGCGTTCCAGCTCCGGCCGGCCTTTGTCGACCAGGTAAAACCCGACGTGCGACTTACGGTCTGTCGATCCCTTTTTTGATTCCCCTTGCCGGGCCAGGTGAATAGCGTTCAGGGAAACGTCGTATTCGGTAAGCGAGCTTCGCTTCGCGATCGCTTCAATCACGTGACGGTAATGGTCGCGCGTGCCGAAATCCATGTTTGAATAGACGCCGGCGGGATCACCACGCAGCGACTGTTCGACGACACTCAATCCTTCAACGAACTCACGCCAGTCAATCGCTTCGAGTTCACGCAAGCTGTTGATGCTGTTGCCAATTGAAACCTGATCGACAGCCTGCTGATGCCCTTCGATTTGAATCATCTGTTCGATTGTTTGACCGTTTTCGGCCAGCCGTTGTTCAACCCAGGTGAGCGGAAACGAGAGTGCAGGACTTTGGCCTTGAAGACGCCGAGCCAGTTCCGCCACAAAGGCACTGGAAAGAACGGGATTCGGTCTCGCCATATCAGCCAGGCAGAGCACCAGATCTTTAGGAGAGGTCTCGACACATTGAATAAACTGATCAGCCCAGCGAGAGGCCGAGTCACGATCAAGGCGACCCGTCGCGATCCTTGCCGCCACACGGCGCAAATTCTCGATCAATGCTTGCCGCATCATAATCGGAACGGCCCAAAGCTCACCTAACTTGAGTGAACGTCCTCGCTGATAGGCCGCGACATACGTCCGTAGAGTTTCCGCATCGACCCTTCCGTCAACGTGCGAAATCAATTCGAGTGCCAGATCGTAGACGCAAGGGTATCCGGCAGACGGACCGTTCATCAGTCGAGGCAGGTCTCGACTGTACTTTGCCGGCAGATGTCGTCGAGCGGTCCGGATCTGCTCTTCAATCAAATAGTAGTTGTCGAGCAGCCACTCACCCGCTGGCACAATGTGTCGATCATGCTGCACCGCATCGAGCATCAGCTTGTAAGCTTCTCGCAGAATATTCTGGTTGTCGGTCAGCCGAACCAGCAATCGGTCTGGCCCAGACCGAGGATCGATTTCGTGCCACGTGGCCAGCGTCTCGGCATGTTCTTCTAACTGGCTCAGGCTGAACAATTCCGAGCGTAAGGGCAAATCGTTTCCAAATTCCCGGAACAGACCATCTACGCCGATTCGTGCTTTTAAACGCTCGATCCCCTGGCGAATCGTCTTACTGCGTAGCTTCAAAGGTGATTCCTCTATTCAAAAAAATAACCGTTTACAGACCGGGGACTGACGCATTTTCATGGCGATCAACAACGAACTCATTTAAGTCGCTCACGCCTGACTTACTGTTTGTCCATGAAAATGGGTCTGTCCCCCTGCATTGCCGCAAACGATAAAAAACAACCGCTCACGGGCCGGGGACTGACGCTTTTTCATGGCGATCAACAACGAACTCATTTAAGTCGCCCAAGCCTGACTCAACGTTTGCCCATGAAAATGGGCCTGTCCCCCTGCATTGCCTGCGGGCCGGGGACTGACGCTTTTTCATGGCGATCAACAACGAACTCATTTAGTCGCCCAAGCCTGACTCATTGTTTGCCCATGAAAATGGGTCTGTCCCCCTGCCCGTAAACGGTCAAAAAAAAATAGGCCGACGCATCGAAACCTCTGTTACGAAGTTCGTTGCGTCGGCCTACTATTTACCTAGCCGACCCGTGGGGCCAGCTCTTGAAACTAGTCTACCGAAACATTGCCCGCACAATCTCGCGAGCAAAATCATTCAACCTGATTGAGCATAGGTTACTGCGCACGGCATCTATTCTCAACTGGCTTATCGCAACTCAAGCAGCTCAATGTCCATCCCGTTGTCGCCAGCCGCTGTGAAACACCGATTCAAAAACATCAGGCAACGATGGGAAGCTTTGGGCAACATTGGACGTCAACACGCTTCGGTGGCCTTGAAAACCGTGCCACTGCTTGACGGTCTCCCGTCAAGCAGTGCCCAGCGTCACAACGACAGTCGATTCAAAAACCGATAGGCAACTATGGAATCTTTGGCCAACATTGGAAATCAACACTCTTCCATCGCCTTGAAAACCGTGCCACTGCTTGACGGTCTTCCGTCAAGCAGTGCCGAACGACACAACGAAAGGCGATTCAAAACCGTTAGCCCGACGCGCAAGCGAGGGAGAACAAAGCAAGAC
>CAIVEI010000061.1 GCA_903904835.1 uncultured Schlesneria sp.
GGGCCCCTTCAGGGCACCCCATTATTTTGTGATCGTATCCCAGGGCGGCGCTCGAAGACGAGCTTGCCCTGGGCTGGTATGTTACGCCCATTCTGGGCAAAAAGACATTTTGATGCGACGTTGATTGAGACGGTCCCTTTTTTTACCGCAATAAAACTTCCTTGTGTGAATGTGCCGTTTCATCAGCCCAAGGCAAGGTTACCTCCCAATGAAAAATCTTCGCGCCGCACAAACAAAACAAACGTTAGTACTACAAAGCTGTCGGGGTTCTATTGCGTGTGCCGCACGCAATAGAACCCCGACAGCTTTTGCTTTTTTCCAATCTTGAGGTAATGCGGTGTCCACAAGGCCTAATCTGACGACTGGGACCATAGACATGTTCGATCTTTTCGGTTTCTCACAGAGCCACTGAGACACGGAGGAGTGATCGATCGCATTCTTATGAATCTCCTCACCTCCATGTCTCCGTGGCTCTGTGAGAGATCAATTCTTCGATCGAACTCCAAAGGTAACGTCAGCATTTGGCCTACGGTCGGCAATTTTCTGCCTAATGCTCATGTGATTGAATCTGTCTCCTCTGTTTATCCCCAATTCGTGCTTTGGCCGATTTCGGGGATTGGATCAAACTCGTTGACCGCCCGGAAAACTGCCGCTGCCGAGTCGCGGCCGAATTGCTTTTGCATACGTCGGACCAGGGGATAACCGACACGGGTCACGAGATAATTTGGTTGCGAGAAGGCCAGAATGTCATACCAGACGCCGTTATCATGCTGGTCCCATTCAATCAAAAACCGCTCTTCACCTTTCTCGATGTGCTTCGGCAGGGTGCCATAGGCAAAGCCGAATCGACAAATCGGACCCGATTCATCCACGACATAAATGATGCGGCATGAGTTTAACCACCATAA
Source organism: uncultured Schlesneria sp. (assembly GCA_903904835.1). Lineage (GTDB taxonomy): Bacteria > Planctomycetota > Planctomycetia > Planctomycetales > Planctomycetaceae > Schlesneria. The sequence continues at coordinate 909 of CAIVEI010000061.1, forward strand.
ACCCATTGCGCGTCCCAACACGACGACGGTTTCGTCGGGCTTGATGGGAGTTTCCAAAGGCCACGCGTCAACCCAGCCTAGTCGAAAATGCTTCCAGCCTTGTAAGGCGGCTATTGCTTTCCGAAAAGTCGATTCCCCTTCGCCCAACCTGATACGAGTCTGATCTGCCACAAAACCGACCGGCGGAGAAGTCGCAGTCGCACCGACATCGAGGTAGCTGAATTTTCGCTCCGACTGTTCCGCCAGGAAATGACAAAGGACTTTATACGACGGTTTTCCCAGCGTTAGCATTATCTTCCTTAGACAGCGGAACTCCCTGATGGAGTACTATCCGCAAAAAGTGTTTGTACCTAACAAACGTCAAAGCCAAATCGCCGACGGCACGTCTGCGGACGCATTAAAAATGCACCAGAATGTGGTCGTTCGATCGATGATCCAGGCCTCTCCGGCGAAACAATCGAATTCTTCACCGTTTCCAATCAAGCCTGCTCGGTTGCGCGGTCGAATTCACTCTCTCGTTGTTGCATCCACCCCTAGTAAAGCCACCTCAGGAGACACTCCGTGACGCAACACATTATCGCCAATATGCTTGCGGAAACACACTCAATAACTCCTGCCACACTGTGACTCTTGCATGATTCGCGAACAAATCGGCGAAGTTCGATGGTTTACCGGTGATATTTCTGCTTGAATAGTGGGCAAAAGATTTCGTGGTCAAAACCGGACTGGCGCAATCTGTGCAGACGTGAAATGAACTGCTACCATGCGGTGTCGTATGGAATTCAGCGATACACTGGAAATCGGTTATCGGGCTGGACGATGATGGTCCGTGAACCGCCGGAGGCGGTTCGTCCACACGTGCTCGGCGTGCCTGATTTTAAGACGAGATTGGCAAACAATATGGCAAGCACACTACAAGCA
>CAIVEI010000062.1 GCA_903904835.1 uncultured Schlesneria sp.
ACGGGTTTCAATCCGCCCCCCGCCTTTCGGAAGGGGGAAACAAGTGGTCATCCACAGCCCGCAAGTCTCAAACGAGTTTCAATCCGCCCCCCGCCTTTCGGAAGGGGGAAACGACGGCGACCGTGGCGCAGGTGTGCGAGCCAAGCGGTTTCAATCCGCCCCCCGCCTTTCGGAAGGGGGAAACGTGAAATGTTTGAGCTTGGGATGCGCCCACGTGAGTTTCAATCCGCCCCCCGCCTTTCGGAAGGGGGAAACAGCAGGCTGACGACGATAGACCCAATGATCCCCCGGTTTCAATCCGCCCCCCGCCTTTCGGAAGGGGGAAACAATAACGAGTGCAACGTCGACAGTGGCCCAAAGCTGTTTCAATCCGCCCCCCGCCTTTCGGAAGGGGGAAACTACCCAATGCGGACAGATCCGCAAGGTCTGACTCGTTTCAATCCGCCCCCCGCCTTTCGGAAGGGGGAAACCAGCGAATCCGGGAAATCAAAGCCCACAAGTTCGTGTTTCAATCCGCCCCCCGCCTTTCGGAAGGGGGAAACTTCCTCACGACGGAGCGTGCGGGCTACTGTTATGGGTTTCAATCCGCCCCCCGCCTTTCGGAAGGGGGAAACTTCCCGTCCGAGATGGCAATGGACGAAGACTTCTGTTTCAATCCGCCCCCCGCCTTTCGGAAGGGGGAAACCGCCCGGAAATAACTCCAGACGGGGCAAGGCTTTGCGTTGCATGTTTCGCGAACCTCGTTGTTAACGACGATCCGCCGACCCGGGTCGCAACTAAGCACTGCCGCAACGTCTTACAACGGCGGATATTGCATCGATCGCGAAGTGGCCGGTGTTTCATCGTCATTTCAGGTTCGCGGAGTCATACAATTAGTGCATCATCGAAGTCGATCGAAGGACGTTGACCATGATGCTCAACACGTGCGATCGAGTTTTCGCCAAGGTTATACAAACGCAAACTGTCTTCGTGGGGGTTGATCTCCTCTAATAAATCGTGACGCAACTGAACCAGTTGTTTGTCACCCACCGAGCATTCAAACACGGAAAGCTGAACGCGCTGACCGTAGTTCAGACAGACGCGAGCAACACGCCGCAAACGACGACGCCCCTCGGGCGTCGTCGTCGCGACATCATATGTGACAAGCATCAACATCGTAAGCCTTTCTACGACAATGGAGAGAACAAAACGCCCGCGCACGACCATGGCACCGTCATAGATCGCGAAACGAATATTGTTTTCCAGGTCGCGCAGCGACCCATGTATTCAAAGTCGCGCAGCGACCCATGTATTCAAAGTCGCGAAGCGACGCGGGCATACAGCCTGGCGGCTTCAGCCCCAGGGTAGGTCAGGTCCACCCACCCCAACCCAAATTCCGAAGCCCCGATAAGGGCGCAGGTGAATTCGCGTCGTTGATGTCGCGACCGTTTGTTCAATTGGTTACCCCGAAAAAAACTCCTTCGCCCTTTCAGAGCTTTTTTTGGTTTGTTTTTGCCATTTACCGGGGTTGAAACCCCGGCCTGTACGCCTGCGTCGCTTCGCGACTAAGACCACGTTGGCGGGTTGCCCCCTTACGAAATACATTCGTTGCGTCGTAACGAAATTATTTCAATACCAGTGCGGGATAATCGTCGAGATCGCCCCGGATATGACGCGCCAACAAGCGAGCCTGGATATGCGGTAACAGACCGATGCTGACTTTTTCGCCAAGAACCGGATGAGTCACCTCGTCTCGTTTTCGTTGAGTCAGCGCCGTCAACAGCGTCTTGCGCGTCGCCGCGTCCATTTGGACCGCTCCTCCTGGTTGGATCTCGAATCCCTTCGCACGCACCTGTCGCAAGTTGATCAGCGACAACACCAGTCGATCCGCCAGCAGTGCGCGAAATTCTTCGAGCAGGTCAAGCGCCAACGATAACCGACCCGGGCGGTCCACGTGCAGGAACCCAACCGCAGGGTCCAGGCCGACCGACTCCAATGCCCCTGCCATGTCGTGTGTCAGAACGGAATAAACAAATGACAACATCGCATTCAACGGGTCGAGCGGGGGTCGTCTCGTCCGTTGATCCATCGAAAATTCGTCACGATTCTGGCGAATAAGACCATTGAATGATTCGAAATACGCTCGTGCCGCATCCCCTTCACAACCACGAACGCTATCAAGCGTCTCGGCCCGCGATAACGTATCGAGCGAATTCGCCAGATGAGTCGCCGCACTCTTCAGAGATTCGGATTCCGACGAAACATCGCTTTCACGACCACCTCGCAACAAGTTGACGCGTGAATTTTGAATCTTGGCCGCAACAATCGACCGCGCGATCCGCAGGCAGCTTTCCGGCTGGTCGGCTCGCCGATATTGCTCGCGTCGCAGAAGAACGTTTCCCGAGACCGCCGAGACAACGCGGGACTGAAACCGTCCATGTTCGGTAAAGAACGAAATGGTCAGGTCGCGATCGGCCGCTTCGGCCATCAGCGCGGTTGACATGCTGACCCGCCCAAAACAAACAATCCCTTCCAGATGATGCATCGGAACGACGAGCTTCACCTGGTCTTCAACTTTAACAGTGACGGTCTCACCTTGTTTACCCAGGTAGGCCCCAGGTGTTTGGACGTAGAGTGTATTGGAATGTGTTGACATCGTTTCACGTTTAATCCCAGAGGTATTTCTCGTCGTATTCAAGTTCGTGCCGTTTCAGCAGATCAAGAAACTCATCCTGAAACGTTTTGCGTCGATGGTGCTGTTCCTGGTTCTGGATGTATTTTGCGACCGTTGGGATTTGCGAAGCGCTCACGGTGAAGGCACCGTACCCGACCTGCCAGTGAAACTTGGTCGGTGACAATTTTTCGTCGTTCACCCACTTCGATGATTTGGATTTGACGATCTTCAAAAATCCGGCGACGGAATGAACGGGTTTAAGACGGGTCAGAAGATGAATGTGGTCGGGCATCCCTCCCGCTTCCATTAGGACGGCCCCTTCATCTCGAACAATGCCGCCGATATAGGAATAGAACCGCTTTTGAAAGGCAGGTTGAATTAGCGGGTCGCGGTGTTTCGTGCTGAAAACCATGTGATACACCAGATTGGTCAACGTGCTGGACATGTCAAAGACCTCCTCCGCCCCGCAGGGGCTTTTTGGGTTTGTTTTTACCGTTTCACCGGGGTTGAAACCCCGGTCTTTACGCCTGCGTCGCATTCGCGACTAAGACGAAAACGATGTTGTCATTGCCAAACGACCGTCGCGATTATGGTTGCGAAGCGATCACAGTTTTCAAGGTCGCGGAGCGATCGTGGTTTTCATAGTCGCGAAGCGACGCAGGCATATAGCCTGGCGGCTTCAGCCCCAGGACAGGACAGGTCCTCGCCCCCCATCCAAATTCCGAAGCCCTGTTAAGGGCGCAGGTGAACCCGCGTCGTTGAAATAATGCATCGATTATCGAATTTGTTTCAAAAAAACTTCCTTCGCCCCGCTGGGGCTTTTTGGGATTATTGATGCCGTTTTCCCGGGGTTGAAACCCCGGGCTTTATGCCTGCGTCGCTTCGCGACTAAGACGAAAACAACCGGGATCGAACCACTCATTCGATTTCCTCATTGAGATCCTTGTCGGTCTCGGGCGAGACCTTCCATAACGACCGGACATAATCGGCAACGGTGTTTGTTTTGACGAGCACTTTGGGGAGGCAGACTTCCACCAGAGAACACCCATCACATTGCGGTTTGGGTATTGGAGGTGGCGTCACTCCCGCATCGATCAATTCATGCAATCGTCGCGCGGCCGTTTCGGTTTTGTTACGAAGAGTCGGCGTGAATTCGACGTCACGTCGTCGTTTGGTTTTGATGTGATAGATGGCACCACGCGGGATCGGGATACCGAGCATCTCTTCCAGGCAAATCGCCTGAGCACAAAGCTGGACATCATCATTATCCCATTTCCGTCGTTTGCCACGTTTGTATTCGACGGGAAAAGGCTGATCCGGGCCACCTTCCACAGGATGAAATTCAACGACATCCGCCTTGCCGACCAGTCTCAGTCGATCGGATTTCAGCCAGATCCCATGCACTTCGCGTCCGGTATCGCATTTCCAGTCCACAGGCCGATCCGCCCGTTCATGCGAGAACGTCCCCGAGACCGTATGGACATTATCCACCCAAACATTCTCAATCCGATGCAAAGCACACCGCCGCTCACAATAAAGTAAGTCGTTTAATGCGCTGATGGGTTGGTAATCGTCGTCACTTGGGTTCATCGTTCCACCGATTTCTATTTCCGAGGATCGGTGCGACGAGTCAATTTTACACCGTTGATGCCTGCTGGCGGAGTACCGTCGATCCAATTGTCGGCGATGATGTAGTCATCGAATGATTCTGGATAATCTTTCGTTCGGCCCTCACCGTCCTTTTTCAGTTCAATGGTTACTCCTTCAAACAATTTCCAAGCATGCGCGCAACCGAGTTTCGCTTCCCGTGCATTTTGAGCCGAATTGTTTTCCCCCTGCGTTCCAATGTGTTCAAAGTCGTAGATGCCTCGGACTGACATTTCCGGGCGCGCCGCTGACTGGTCGTGATCGAACATATGCTGCAACGCTTCGAAGAAAAGCTCGAGGTCGCGCTCTGTGAAACCGGTCCGCTCTGCAAAAACAGGGGAAACAAAAACTTTTGCAACGTAGAGCGCGTATGGAACAATATGTTTGTTCCCCATCGTGCGTTCTTTCTTTTCATCCTCCGGTTTGGTGACTGCACACCGCGTAATAGAGATTTCGATAGGCGTGATCGGATCACACGATCGGCCAAATGTGAATTGCACCGGCCCGCGGACTTGTCCAAAGGCGGACCCCTTCAACACGTCGTCGCCGGTCGATAGCACGCCACCGAATGTTCGCACGTCAAAGAATTCCCGACAAAGCCATTTCATGGCTTGTTCGGCCTTCTGTTTGTCAGTCGGCTTAGCGGTACCCTTTTGCACTAATTCATCTGTGCCCGCTTTGATGCCCTTGTCCATTTGGTCATTCAGAATATTGCCTTGCTTCACAAGGATGTTAAATCCGTTGGCATCCTCTGGATTTCGTTCGGCACCGAATTGAGCAACGAAATTACGAATCTTCCGTTTGAGGCACACATCCGAAACAAGTCCTCGATTGGTGGTAGGATCAATTCGAGGCATGTTGCCGGCGTCGGGATCGCCGTTTGGGTTTCCATTTGTTACGTCGAACATGACGAGAATGTCGTGACGATGGCTGACGATAGGACTAGACATAGGGTGCGTTCCTTTGCTTTTACTGAGGTTCTGTCGATCAATTCTGGTTAATTCAACACGTCAATTTGTGTCATCGAATCGCGTTTCAATTTCTTGTCACGTCGTCGCCCCGTCTCTTTAATCGCGACACTTGGCACGGGCTACGTGGCGTCAAAATTATTGACAGCCGTAATGAGGTCGGCATAACCGAATTCTTCTGCCCGGTTACGAGCAGTTGATAATGATTCTTCGAAAGGTTCCTTTTTTTCGCGAAGCTTTCTTGCGTCATTGAGTTTGGCCAACACGGTCGCGCATGCTCTGTCGTATCCTCGCTGCTGGTAGAACCCAAGCGCGAAGATGCCTTGTTCAGTAAGGGTCAGTACTCGCTTGAATTTAGGAGGAGAACCGGGCGTTTCGGATTGGAACTTCACCAGAATGCTGCCAATTTGATCGTCGAGCCGTCTGGATGCGGCTTCATCGTCTTTGCGAATCTTTGAAATGTGGTGTCGGGCCAATCGGCACAAGAGAGGGAAGACTGCGGCCGGCGCGGATGAAGCGGTCCCATAGTACCGTTCAACGACACCAGCGCCCTTTTTCTCGAAGTTGTGGTAACGATCCTGGAGACTCTCAAACACCGCCAGCAACCGGCCCAGGTTATAGGCGGGCTCAGGCGTGTCAGACAGTTGCGGTTCGGGCATGTAATCACTTTCCTTTCGATCTGGGAGATTGCGGAAGAAACGAATCAGAATCAATTTGATCAATGCGAAGCGGGAAACGTTGAAGGGAAACGTGGGTTTTGAAGCGGCGTCCTTTAGGAATGCCGATTGAAATTCATCAAGGATCGACTTCAACATCATTACCGGTGGTGCGGTTCCTTCGAGCGCCGCACGGTAGAGTTGCACGATTCGATCAGTCACAAGTTTGTCGGTCTTTTGTTGTTTTGATTCCCGCAAAGTTGTGCGAGCGAGGTTGGGGATTGCAAACGGTGATGGCAGCGGTTCGTCGACCGCGTCTTTTTTTCCTTTTTGACCGTCTGCCTTGATTGTGGTAATGGGCGCGATTTGAAGGTCATGCTGCCATTGTTCAAAGTTTCGCGCGGCATCGACAAATGGTTGGTCAAGCCAGTGCTGAATGACGATGCGTCCCGCATTTCCTGTCAGTGCGATCGTGTAGAGTCGTTCAAATTTCGGCGCTTCGTGGTCAAAATTTCCTGCGAGAACGGCGGCGCGAAATGTCTGTATTTCTTCCGGATACGCTTTCGTAAGCAGTCGCATCATTCGCCCCCCAAGTGTGGGCGACTGCTTCGCCCAAGTGCAGACTGCGATCGGCCCGAGGTTTATACGGTTTTCCTCGCTACGAAGTAGTTCCATCAGCGCGAGCGCATAGGCTGCTGCCGCCGTTTCCGAAACGGGCGAGTTCTCGCCCATCTGAAATCCATATGATGAAAAGGCAGGAGCTGCCTTGGCGAACGAAACAATATATCCCCCCGCCGCAATGCCCGGGACACCGAGAATTTTTGGTTTGTGCGACCTTGCGACAGGTTGCCCAACATTACCTGTAATCAGACAGAGGGAGGCTTTCGCCGCCGAGGTTTCATCCCTGGCATCGACTTCGGATTCATCTACGAAAGCCTGCCGAGCAAATTGCTGAGCCCAGTACCCCCGTAACGGATCTGCCTCGTCGTCGAGCGTCACGGGAATTCCATCAATGCCGAATCCAAACGTGGATTTTTCAACGACAATATAGTCGCCGTCGTTAATTCCCGTATTCGCCACAAATTCAAGTTCGCCTTGCTTCTTGCCTTTGTCTTTGGGGCGTAATCGCAGAAACGGTAGTTGGCATTGAATCAACCCGTCCTGCTCCAACAAATACTCTCGTTTGAAGGCGAGCAACGATTTCAAACGATCGTCATGGGTCGTATCAAATGCGGCTTGAATTTGATCCCAAAAATGGATGAATGCCTTCGTCGGATTTTTGTCCTTTTGCTTTGATTCGGCTTTCGCTGGCGCGGGAATCGGTTCGCCAGACGTCTTGTCTCGCCCTAAAAACGCGACCGAGCCCTCCGCCAGAAAATAGGCCTTGCCGCCGTTATTCTCACCTGGAAAACGAGGCAATACGTAATCCTTGCCCGTTGTCTCCTTACCCCGCCCATCGGGCTGCGTGAGTTCTTTACAATACGGCAGCCTCAGTTTGCCGTCGGCATCGATATCAATTAGCGCATGCAGCGTCCGCCTCTGATTTGGAAGATCTGAAAGAAGGTTTTTCGAATCCGCGTATTGATGAAGTGCTTGCAGAAGCATTTACGTGTCTCCATGTCTCGGAAGTTACTCACCGTCCGTGCCGCCCAAATGGCAGAACTATTTTTGGCGGTCCACGTCAATCACGTGCTTACTCTCGGGCGAACGATACAATCCGCGACTCGATCGGGGTGACAGTCAAGGATGGCGTTTGCAATTGCTGCTCGAAAGAAAACTGCACCCGGACGAACGTGCGGATCATCGTCCGACGCGACTTCACGATGTTCCGGATCGAAAACGTCGTAAAGCATCAAGCCGAGGTCTTCTTCAGGCCAATTCGCCAATTTACATGATTGAATCGCGTCCGGTTCCATCCAATCAAAATCGGCAGAAAACTCGCGACAGCCAAGTGCCGGGCGATGAAAGCACTTGCCCCGTGAAGCTCGCTTCCGGATCTCGTCGAGATACTTGCCCAGGTTATCACCCGGCGGTTTGGCACGTTTTGTCAACCGGACCTCGGCCGTGATCAGGTATTCAACATCGGCCAACGCCAGCATGTTGCGCTGCGCCGCGTCACTAGACCCACCACCCGCTTCGATGAATTTGACGGGCGTCTTTCCTCGCATCCATGACTTCGCCGAGTCCATGCTGATCACGGCTGAGACTTCATTGCGTCGGAAGCTGAACCAACGGCCTTTTTTCACGACGGCAATTCGGTCGACGATGTAACACATCTGCGGTTCCCAGAAAATCGCTTCAAGGACTCCGCGAGCCGCAGAGGGCGTCATGATCGGGTAACTGACGCGTTCTACCTTCATCTCCGGCCTCGTGAAACAGGCGTAGTCCCCCCAAACACGAATCGTCACCCGGTTGTTGTTATTCATTCTGATTTCGCCCTTTCTACAAATCCAATATTTCCAGGGTTCACATGGGCGGCGTACATGCCTTAAAATGCAGTTCGAAACCAAACCTTCGGTCCGGGATGATCTCGCAGCCATAACGGCGGCAATATTCTTCGCCCCTCGCGATTGAGTCAGATCGAGGATTCATAATGATCAAATCCGTGAATAGCCACTCCGCATTGGTGACGCTCGAACTCCGGGCGGCCGGACTGTGCGTCCCGCTTGCGCAGGTTGCCCACGATTTCGCAATTCCACTGGAATCCGTTGATTTACCACCTTGCGAAGGCGAAATCTTGATGAACGTCGATGGTGAACTGACACGGATTTTTGTGGCGTTGCATGAAGGGGGGCAAGTCGGTCGGCGTCGGATTCCTTTGTCAAAAATCGCGGAATTGAAACCGAACTCATCATCGCACCCCAAATAAGTTGGCGTTTTACGTTTGGTTTGACTACTGCGCAATAACGAATGTAGTGCGCAATGCATCCGTGTTGTTTCGATGTTTTTCATTGAACGAAGTCCTCAGGAGACCGTTCTTTAAAAACGATGCCAAGTTGCAAGTCATAACAGACGGCGTCCAATACTGGGATTTCGGCGATCTCACGAAGCAATGGTTCAAGTCGCCCTTCGTTTTGAAGTTGTTCGTACAATGTCTTTGGGCCACGCCTCAGGTTCACCATATAACGTTGAAGACGACGCAAGACCCCACGATCAATTCGTTTGCTGCGGCGGATGACGTCGATCAGTTTCTTCGCTGGTCCATAAGGCACAACGACCCCGATATTGTCCTCTTCGATGACTTTGGCTCGATCACCCACCGTGCGGAAATCGAGTTTCGCTCGCGACTCTTGAATCGTTTTCTGGCTAGGGCGGATGCGATCCGTTGCGGTAATTTGAAATAGTTCGTTGAAGTACTTCGCGAACAGCTCGGGGTCAGTCGCGAGCCGTTCGGTATCTTTCAAATAAAGGGGGGTGATAGCAGTTGCTTTCGCGTAATTGCCTGGAGGGAGGCCGCTGCTCCCACCAGCGATTTCGGGATTAAACACGATGACCTCGCCACTGACCATTTGGCCGGAATCATCGCATAATTTTCCTTCACGATTACATCGCCCCGCAGCCTGAACGACCGAATCGAGCGGTCCCATCGCGCGGAACACGGTCGGAAAATCGACGTCGACCCCCGCCTCGATTAACTGGGTCGAGATCACCCAACAAGGCAAATTCTCGATCAGACGTTGTTTGACGTTATTTTTCGGAGGCGTGCGGGATAGTCCTAAAAGATCCAAACGATGCGCAGCGCACATCGCGGAAGAGAGGTGGAACACCTGTTCGTTGTCTTCGTTCGTCCGATGAATGCCGCTGTTATGGGCTTCGCCTGTCTTAATCAGCGGATTTGACGTGGTTCCTGGAACGCTCGCACCAGAGATTCGTCGTTTAATCGCTAAAAATGCGTCAAATGCGTGTTGCCTTAGATTGACGACTGCGAGTGCTTGTTTCCTTTTAACCGACAGCATTTCGTCGGCGAGGCGATCCCAGTTCCATCGCGATTCAGTGGGTTCAACGCGGTATTGAACTCGTTTCAATTTCTGAAACAGATCGGCAGGCGACGCCGCAATCTCGGTGACCTCGCCTTTCTGAAACCCGTGACGAAGATTGGCTGACCTCAAAAACGCGGGCTGCGTCGCCGAGCAGAACACGACGCTGACGCCAAATTCTCGTTGCAGCGTTCGTAAAACATCAAGCGTTGGCTCGAGCAGATGAGTCGGCATCGTTTGAACCTCATCAAAGATCACAACGCTGCGAGCCACGTTATGGAGTTTACGTGCTTTCGATGGCGACGCCGCAAACAACGTTTCAATGAATTGAACCGCAGTCGTCACGATGATCGGTACGTCCCAGTTTTCCATTGCACGCTCGATATCGAGTGCCTGCGGCGGTTCGTTTGCATCTCCACCAGACTTTGTTTTCGCAGCGGCGACCTCGACAGCGCTATGGTGTTCAAGGACTTGTTCAGCCCCAAAAATATTCCGGTATTCACGTGCGTTTTGTTCAATGATCGAGAGATACGGAATTACGACAATGACGCGCCTCAATCCGAGTATGCGCGCGTGTTCTAATGCAAAGGCCACCGAAGCAATCGTTTTTCCGCCTCCTGTTGGCACCGTCAATGAGAAAAAACCGGGGCCACAATTTTTTGCTCGATCGATGCAGGAGGCAAATACTCCGTCGCGAAGTTGCATCAGTTCCGGCCGTGACCCCTGCTTTTCTTGGCTCTTTGCCCGGCGAGCGGCTTCGAGTCGCGCTAGCAGCTCTACGGGATCTAATGAATGATGGGATCGCTCCCACGATCGGCGAAGACGATGTTCTTGCTCAAACTTCTCTGAATCGAGCCGATCGGCATCGACAACCGTCGAAAACAGCATACGAACAAAAACGTCAAACCGCCGTTTATCAAATTCGCCCTCGTGATCAGGGATAAGGGATGCGTCAGGATCATCAATTTGTTTAGACTCGTTGCCGAATGTCGCAATTAATCCATCAAGTTCATCAGCCCGATTTGCCGTGACGAGCAACTCAGGAAAGCGGTCCATTGCCTGATACTTTCGGCCAGTGACCATGTCCGCCAATTGATATTCGTCGTGTAACCCTGCATGGTGACCGGCCACCGCGAACGCGATAGCAAGCTCGTTCCAATTGGCTGCTGCTGCCGCTGCTCCATAAACAGCATGATCAGTTTCTGATGACTTCTGGCTGCGATCACCAGCGTTGAGATAGCGTTGAAACTCGGTTCGATACTTTCCCAGATCATGTAATAACCCGGCGAGCATCGCCGACGCCACGAAGCCTGCGTCACAACCTCGCGCCGACTCCGCCAACAGACGCGCTCGGTTGCCAACGTTTTTGAGATGGTCGCGCAGCGCTTGCGGCACCATTCGATCGTCCGTCCATCGGGCATGAAATTTCGATGTCATTCGTTCGCCCTTTGCTTCGTTTTGTATCTCTTCAATATCGCCTCTACGTCGCTGACGACTTCGTCCCGTAAAGATTTTGGTTCGAGGACGGTGGCTTTCGGGCCGAAGCTGAGCGTCCAGGCTTTGATCTCGTGCGTGTCGCTCAAAGTGACCTCCAGCACCACACTGCCGTCTTTTTCTTTGGTTAACTTTTGAGACGGGTGCCAGGTCTTTTCCTGCACGTATCTCGCCGCTTCCGAATTGAAACGGATGCGAATCTTTTTCGGCTGGCCGGATTGATCGTCGCTCTGGTAAATGCCGAAGCTGTTGGCGAAGTGGTTTTCTAAACTGAAGTCCGGGTCGGGACTGAATTGCAGCGTCTGGACGTCGACGACCGTGATCCGGTCGACTTTGAAGTGGCGTATCATGTTGTGCTCGCACGAGAATGCCACCAGATACAGGCTTCCTTTGTGGTACGCGATGCCGTAGGGATACATTTCCAGCGAGACCGGCTCGGTGGCTCGTTCGCTCTGGTAGGCCACCCAGGCGATCTTGTGGTCTTCGATGGCGAGCATCAACAGATCGATCAGTTCGGCCTTCTCGCTGTAATCGCTGACGCCCGGCATTGTTTGCAGAAATGTTTTTTCGACTTTACTCAGTTGAGCCAGCGCCGCTTCGCCCAGCATCGCTCGGATCTTGCTGAACGCGGATTGCGCCGACGTCCAGAAGTTGGTTCCGGCCAATGGGTCAAGTAATCGTCGGCCCAGGTACAGGGCGACCGCTTCCGACCAGTTGAAGTGAATCGGGACATTGGCACCTCCGTCGATCATTTTCCAATGTTTGCAGCCATGCGCGGTGACTCGTTCTTCCAGCGGGAAATTGGCTTTTCGCAGCGTGTTCAAGTCACGACGGATTGTCCGGTCGTCGACGCTTACTTCCTGAGCCAGTTCTTTGATCGTCATCCCCATCCGCCGGGACATCAGAGCGATCAGGATCTGCCATTGCCGTTGGATCTGGGGTGTGGATTGCATGGGATTTTTATATTTGTCAGGTCGAAAGACCACTTTTCACTGATGAATAAACACGGTTCGGGCGAGGGAAACCGACTCACAACCAGGAGATCTTCGCACAAAAGTAGTGGTTCTTCGCACCACAGGGCAAAACAGACACGGGACATGCGAACATTGCTGATGTTCGATTGCTACTATGCAGTGGCTGCTTCTGTTTTACAAACGCTCCAGAACCATTCTCTGTCAGACCTGAAAAAGTTTTCTCTGGATTTTCCTGCGCACATTCCAAACGTTAAGAAAGTATTCGCGCAATTGCAGTTGACAACATGTGCGAACATGTCATTATGTTGTCGGCTTCTTGTGTGTAGCAAGTGGAGTGAAGGGTCAGCGATCCCTATGGAAGGCTCTTTTCTCCGAGGCTAACGTGATCAAACAATGTTTAAAGCAGTCCCTTCGTCATTCGGAGTTCCCCGCGACAGAATTTCGAACCTGATCGAACTCGAACGAACTCGAACACCGCAAAACAGGGGTGTCAACTCTGTGAAAAGCCTATGAGACAAGGGAAATGGTCGAAGTCGATCGAACTTGATCGAACTTTGACACGCGAAATCACAAAGTCCGGTTTTGCCGGAAGACAGGACGAAAACGAATCACGAACACACGAAAATGAACGGACGATGTTGTGATTGTTGGGTTTTCTTTCCATTCAGCAGTGCCCTGTGTGCCAATAATAAGTGAGACAGTTCAACAGTTGTCGATTTGTGCAGGGCGGTAAGGAAACTGACGATGATCAACAATGTGACACAGGGTA
>CAIVEI010000063.1 GCA_903904835.1 uncultured Schlesneria sp.
CGGAGGCGCGGAGGTCACGGAGACGGCTTCAATTGCTGGAAATGCGGAAGACGAAGGCGGATCACGAAAACACGAAAGTTCGAAAACACGAAAAATACGGGAAGATTTTGAACAGAAGGGAACGAAGGAAAGAAGGTAAGAAATGAGGGTCGCTTAGATGGGCGGGAGACCTTCGGTCGGATAAGAGTGCGGGGTCAGGAGACCCGCGCACAACAGGGGGGCAGCCATGGTTGCTCAAGCTTCGCCATAGTTGCTCAACGTTTCAGATCTTGGAAAACAGAGATCAGATCTCAAATATCAGATCTCGGAATTGGCAAAAAGCTCGGTCAATGTCCATAGTTGCTCAAAGTTTTTTGATACTGCGAAATGGGACTGATGCGACCAATGGGACTGATGAGAGACATGCTTAACCAGCGATTTTGCCGGAGTTGTAGTTCGTATCGATCAACGCGCGAACGATATCCCTATTCTGAACCCATGATGCGACGCGCGTGAAAACCGATGATGCGATGTGCGGGGACCGGTTATGCCGGACGCGAGAACGATATCCCTATTCTGAACCCATCATGCGACGCGCGTTAAAAAGAATGCCGCGCGGTTGGGCAGGGTGCTGGGGAAATTGGATGTGTTGATTGTTGGATTTGGTTGGCGTTGCATCGCAATCCGTTGCCAGTTAATTGATTGCGACTATGATCGATTGGTGATGAGAATCACGGCACAATGTTTGCCAATAGGTTTTGGTTGAACAAATTTTAGGCGGACATATCTTGCCAACAGTGAATAATGAACTTCTGCGTCGCGATGTACGAACACTCGGTGACATGCTCGGTGACGTCATCCGGGAATTGGCCGGTACAGCCGCTTTGGAGCGGGTTGAAGAGATTCGCAAGGTCGCGCGCGAGCGACGTGCGGGATCGTCCGAGGCGGAACATGAATTGACGAAACTGATTGCGGCATTAGACGAGCCGGCCGCTCGTGATGTCACCCGTGCTTTCAGTATTTTTTTCGATCTTGCAAATCTTGCAGAAGATCGACATCGGGTTCGTACGTTGCGTTTGCGAGAACGGGAACGTCACCCCGAGCCACGAAACGAATCGATCGGTGACGCGATCTGCAAATTGCGTGATGCGGGTTTTACCCCTGCTGAAACGCAGTCGGCGCTTGATCGGCTGGCCATTGAGCTTGTTTTTACGGCCCATCCCAGTGAAGCGAAACGGCGAAGTCTGCGAGTGAAACTTCGCCGGATGCGACAGGCACTGGAAGATCTCGATGGTCCTGACCTTCTGCCTCGCGAGCGAAACAAGCTGGAAAACCTGCTGCGCATGGAAATGTCCGTGCTGTGGCAAAGTGAATTTCTTCGTCCATCACGTCCGACGGTTTTGCAGGAAGTCCGGCGTGGATTAACGATTGCACCGAGGCTTTGGGAAGTCGTGCCTGGTGTTTATGGGGACATGCGACGCGCACTGGAAACCTGCTATCCCGGTGTCGAATTCCATTTACCCGTGTTTCTCCAGTTCGGATCGTGGATCGGTGGTGATCGTGACGGTCACCCGCACGTGACTTACGATGTGACCGCTCAAACCCTGCTCTGGCTGCGTCAAGCCGCTGTGGAAGCGCACCTCGTTGAATGCCGGAGGTTATTCGAGTTTCTCTCGATTTCCTCCGAAGAAGTCAAAGTCGCGGATGTCTTGAAAGAACGATTGGCGCAAGCGATTCAGAAGTGGCCGGAACTGGCCGAACGGATGCAGCCGGTCGCTCCCGTGGAAGTCTGTCGACAATGGCTCGCCATGATCCGCTGGCGGCTGGAACACTCGTTCGGAACCAGAATTGGTGACGACTTGTCGCCTGGTGCTTATCGGGACGGTGCGGAACTGGAGATTGATGTACAGACCCTGATCGACAGTTTGCAGGGAAATCAGGTGAAGCGGTTGGTTAACGACGAATTGCTACCCTGGCTCGATCTGGTGCGGGTGTTCGGGTTGCATATGAACCGGCTGGACGTGCGGCAGGATTCACGTCGACATAGCGAGGTGATGACCGAGCTCTTCGCCAAGTTGGGTGTGACCGACAATTTTGAATCGTTGCCTGAGGATGAAAAGCAGGCGGTGCTGGCTCGGACAATTCCCTGGCCCAGCGATATTCCGCGGGACGGTCTTTCGGCAACGACGATTGAAACGCTTGAGTTATTCCGTTTGCTTCAATCGGCCATGGCGAATTTTGGTCCGAGTTGTCTCGGCAGCCATATCATCAGCCTGACCAGCACACCCAGTGACGTGCTGATCGTGCTTTGGCTGTGGCGATGGGCTCAGTCCGTGGCCAGTCCGCCGGGAACGGAAGTGGCCAGTTTGAAAGATCAACTCGCGATCGCTCCGCTGTTCGAAAAAATCGGCGATCTCGAGCGAGGGCCGGCCACTCTGGAAGCGATCCTAAAACAACCGATCTACGCAGATCATGTGGCTCGGCAAGGTGGCCGTCAGATCGTGATGGTCGGTTATTCGGACAGTACTAAAGACGGAGGTTATCTGGCAGCCTGTTGGGGTTTGTACCGGGCTCAAAGTGACCTGCAACGAGTCGCCGATCGGTTTGGAGTCAAGCTGACGTTCTTTCACGGACGGGGTGGTTCACTGGGACGCGGCGGTGGTCCGGCAGCACGAGGGATCTATTCGCTCCCCCCTGATGCACTCGATGGCAGTTTGCGGCTCACCGAACAGGGCGAGGTCCTGGCCGAACGATATGACGACGATCAGATTGCTTACCGTCATCTCGAACAAGTCACGTCCGCCACGCTACTCGCGAGTGCCTTGCCGGCTCGCACGGCCAAACCGGCCTGGACGGTGATCATGGATCAACTCTCCAGGCGATCTTACGAAGTCTATCGCGATCTGGTGGACCAGCCGGGTTTTATTGAGTTCTTCGGGTCGGCGACCCCGATTGATGAGATCGAAAGTTTGAACATCGGTTCGCGCCCGGCCCGACGTCGTGGTGAGCGGACCTTAGCCGATTTACGAGCGATTCCCTGGGTCTTTTCGTGGACACAAAACCGCTGCATGATTCCCGCCTGGTACGGACTTGGGACCGCAATGGTCGAAGTGTTGGACGGTCGGCCTGGCGATTGGAAGACTGTCTACGAGATGTTCCGTCAATGGCCCTTTTTCCAGGCGACGATCGATAACGCCTCCCTGGCATTGGCCAAGGCCGATACCTTTATTGCCGGACGTTATGCGGAACTGGTTCAGAACGGTGAAGTACGCGAGCGAATCGGGACGATGATTGCTGCCGAACGAGATCGTTCACGTCGAGCGATTCTCGCGTTGACCGGTGGTGCCGAGTTGCTTTCAACGACGCCGTGGCTGCAGGCTTCGATCGATGCACGCAATCCCTATATCGATCCGCTGAATCTGATTCAGATTGAACTGGTCCGCCGCCGTCGGAGCTTACCAGCGGACACTCCCCCCGAAGACGCTGAACGACTACGTGGACTTTTGCGACTGACTGTCCAAGGGATCGCTGCAGGAATGCGAACTACAGGTTGATATTATGATCGAAGCCAGTGATCTGACAGTGAAAAGTCTTGGGACATGCCGGATTGATTCTCCACTGGCACCGTTACTCGCCCAGCGGGTGCGCAGCTTTCACAATGTCGATGAAGGGGACAAGGTTCTCTTCGACGACACCCTTTCCGCGATGGCGGCTCGTAATGCAGCACCGAACGAATTGCCCGGATTCGAGCCTGCCGGGCCACGGCGCAAGATCTTTTTCGATCCGTCAAAGACGCGAGCCGGCGTTGTGACATGTGGTGGGCTTTGTCCAGGTTTTAACGACGTGATCCGCGCCCTGGCGATGGAATTGTACTATCGTTACGGCGTGAAAAAGGTTTACGGTTTCTGTAATGGTTACCAGGGATTTATCGCCAAGTACGGCCGTGACGTTCTCGATCTGACCCCCGAATTCGTCAGCCATATCAACGAACAAGGTGGCACCGTCCTGGGAACCTCGCGCGGTCAGCAGGACGCGGGCGAGATTGTCGATTGCCTGGAGCGGATGGGTATCAACATCCTGTTCATTATCGGCGGTGATGGAACCCTGCGTGGGGGGCTCACGATCACACAAGAGATCGCGGATCGAGGTCTCAAGATCTCGGTGGTGGGAATCCCCAAGACGATCGATAACGACATTATGTTCATCGATCAGAGCTTCGGGTTTCAGACCGCCTTTTCTGTCGCGACCGAATCAATTCGTGCCGCGCACGTTGAAGCTCAGGCCGCACCCAACGGTGTCGGACTGGTGAGACTGATGGGACGCCATTCAGGATTTATCGCGTGCTATGCATCACTGGCAAAAAGCGATGCCAATTATGTTTTGATTCCCGAAGTTCCGTTTTCCCTGGATGGTGAAAACGGGTTATTGTGTCATATACGGCGACGAATTGAACGGAGTGGTCATGCGGTGATCGTCGTTGCGGAAGGGGCGGGACAGGATCTGATTGGGAAAGCGTCAAATGAAACCGATGCGTCAGGCAATGTTCGCTTGACGGATATCGGGATGTATCTGAAGCAGCGGATCACAGACGATTTTCGCGAAGCGGGACTGGAACTGAATCTGAAATATATCGACCCGAGTTATGCCATTCGAAGTGTGGCAGCCAACCCTTACGACAGCGTCTATTGCATTCGGCTGGCACACAACGCCGTTCACGCGGCGATGAGTGGTCGAACGGAAATGATCGTCGGACGCTGGAACGCTCGTTTTGTCCATGTGCCGATGACGCTGGCAGTCAGACAGCGAAATCAGGTCGACCCCAATGGAGACCTTTGGATGTCGGTGCTGGAATCAACAGGCCAACCTCCTGTCTTTCGGTGATCAAAGAGAGGGGACGCTCGGGGTGGCACGGTTTTGGAGTCTTCGACAAGGCCGTGTCTTCAAGGTTCAATTACGTGCCTGAACAGCACGGCCTGACCGACGACGGTAAAACCGGGCCACCCATTTTCGTGGCTTTCCGTTCCAAAAGCACATTATTCCTATCCAAAGAGGCGGTATCCTTTTTGAGAGCAGGCGCCTCCCCGTCCCGTTAGAATCAAAAGCAATCCACCGGCCGCAAACTTCATTTGATGGATCAACCGAACGATGGGATTTAATACCCGAACAGTGATTCAAACCCTTTTGCTTTTGCTCGCCAGTACAGCATTCGCGATGGCCCAGTCGTCTGAAGTGCCTGGTGGTGTCGCACCCAACGGTTCAAACGATAAAGCTCAAGCAGAACCAAAGTTTGCTGATACCGTTTTTCGAAATGGAGCGGTCTACACGATTGATGCGGCAAGAAGCTGGGCAGAATCCGTGGCCGTAAGTGGTGGAAGAATCGTTTACGTCGGCCGCGACGCAGGTGTCACTTCTTGGATCGGACCTTCAACTCGCAGTATCGATCTTCAGGGAAAGATGCTGCTGCCGGGCTTTCACGATTCCCACGTCCACCTGATCGGCGGTGGCATTGAACTGGGTGAATGCGACATCAACGGATTGACGACAGTTGATCAGATCCTCGAGGCTGTGAAGCGGTATGCCGATCTTTACCCGGATCGAAAATGGATCAAAGGGGGTGGATGGCCGCTGACGGTTGAAGAGGGAAACCCTCACAAATCGCTGCTCGACAAGGTGATCTCGGATCGTCCGATCATGCTGGACGCCTTCGACGGACATTCGGTCTGGGTCAATTCCAAGGCATTGGAAATCGCCGGGATTACAAAGGAGACCCCCGACCCCGCGCGCGGCCGCATTGAACGCGATCCCAAAACGGGTGAACCGACGGGAACGTTACGCGAATCGGCAGCTCGGCTTATCGTTAATAAAATCCCGCCCTACACGCATCAGGAATACGTCAAGGGTCTACGGCGAGGACTGGAACTGGCGAACCGGTTTGGGATTACTTCCGTTCAAGAGGCATCGGTGGGTGAACAGCATTTGAATGCGCTCGATGAGCTCGACCGATCGAACGAGTTGACGGTGCGCACTGTTGCCGCCATGCGAATCGATCCTGCCAAGTTCTCGTCGCAGATTCCGCAATTCGTCGAGTGGCGCGAGAAGTATCGAGGCAGACGACTGAAGACGACCGCCGTCAAGATTTTTCAGGATGGAGTCATTGAATCGCGGACCGCCGCGTTGCTCCAACCCTACCTGTTGGAAGGAGGCGAACGAGGCTGGCTGAACCTGGAGCCTGAAGTTCTGAAACCGCTCGCCGTTCAACTCGATCGCCTGGGGTTTCAAATCCATATCCATGCGATAGGGGATCGAGCGATCCAGAGTTCGTTTGATGCTCTGGAATTTGCTCGTCAACAGAACGGCAGTCGTGACTCGCGACACCATCTGGCGCATGTCGAACTTTTTGATCCCACAGACATTGGCCGGTTTCGACGTCTGGGGGTCATTGCCAATTTTCAGCCATTCTGGGCCAGTGCCGATCTTTACATTGTGAAAATGACCGAACCAATCCTGGGACCTGAGCGTTCGCGCTGGCTTTACCCCATTCGCAGCGTGGCCAACACCGGTGCCGTGATTGCCTGTGGCAGCGACTGGTCGGTGACATCGATGAATCCGCTTGATGCGATCCAGATTGCGGTCACGCGACGAGGCCTGGCGGACGGGCCTGGTGCTGCCTGGATTCCTGAGGAAGTTGTGGATCTTCCGTTGATGCTTGCGGGTTATACGATCAACGGCGCGTACGTCAATTTTCAGGAGCGGGAAACCGGTTCGATTGAAGTCGGCAAGTCAGCGGACCTGGTGGTTCTCGACCGAAATCTGTTCGAGATCCCCAGGCACGAAATTCACAAGGCCAAAGTTTTAATGACGATGCTGGAAGGTCGCGAAGTCTATTCGAGTTCGGTTGGAACGGAAAAATGAGTAGGCAATCAGCGGGTTTGCGTTGTCCGTATCGAAAGGTCAAACAGCGGACGGGTAATACTGTTGTACTTTATCGGCGGAAATGCGATCGAAACTCGGGGTGCCACGGTTTCGGAGTCTTCGACAAGGCCGTGTCTTCATGGTTCGATAACGTATCCGAGGAGCACGGCCTTACCGAAGACGGTAAAACCGTGGCACCCTTTTCGCAGACTTCTGTTACAATGTGCTGGGGTCGGGTGTTCAGATTTCAAAAATTAGATACCAGAGCCCTCTTTGCACCCGATCAACGCGCAATCCGTAATCCTATTCTAAACCCGTCGTCCGACGCGCACTAACCGGCTGTGCCGGGCCAATTTTGAAATTTGAACGCCCGACCCCCTCGTTGTGGGAAGGAAAACTTGTGGTTGCCTGTCGCCAGAGGGCGTTTCGCGATTAGAATCAGGAATTCAGGCTTTTCCCGAACTATGCGTTTTTGAATCGAAGGATTTTCGTTGATGGATTGCATGCTGGCCGCAGACCGCTGGAATGATCTTGCCTCCCGAGTTCTTGACGGGCACCAGTTGACCGCCGATGAGGGACTGAGCATCCTTCAATCGGACGACGACGATCTTTTAGATCTGCTGGCAGCGACCTATCGCGTCCGTCGGAAACATTTCGGCAAGCAAGTCCACCTTTACTTCCTCAAGAACGCCAAAAGCGGTCTCTGTCCTGAGGATTGTGGTTATTGTTCGCAATCGATCGTGTCGGAAGCCGAGATTCCTCGATACGCCATGCTGAACGAAGCCAAATTGATGGAAGGGGCCGAACGAGCGGTCGCCTCGCAGGCTCGCACATACTGCATCGTCGCGTCGGGACGGGGTCCCAGTAACCGCGAAGTCGACCATATCGCCAGTACGGTCACTAAAATCAAAGACAAGTATGGGCTGCATATCTGCTGCTGTCTGGGCCTGCTCAAACCAGAACAGGCGGAAACATTGAAAGCGGCAGGTGTCGACCGGATCAACCACAATTTGAATACCAGCCGCACATTCCACGACAAGGTCGTTTCGACTCACAGTTACGACGACCGTCTGCAAACCTTGCAAGCGGTCCGGAACGCGGGGATGGAACTGTGCAGCGGGCTGATCGTGGGGATGGGTGAAACTGATCAGGATCTGATCGACGTCGCCTTTGAATTGCGGACGCTGGGTGTCCATTCGACGCCGGTCAACTTCCTGCATTCAATTGATGGAACTCCACTGGAACGAAAGTGGGATCTCAATCCTCGGTATTGTTTGAAGACGCTGTGTATGTTCAGGCTGGCGAATCCTTCGGTCGAACTGCGAGTCTCGGGTGGCCGTGAAGTCAATCTTCGATCAATGCAGGCGATGAGTCTCTACGCGGCGAATTCGATGTTTGTCAGCGACTACCTGACCACAAAAGGTCAACCTGCTGAAGACGATTTTAAGATGGTCGCGGACCTGGGTTTCGAGATCGTGATCGGTGACCACGAAGCCTACCAGGCGTGGAAAGCGACACAGACCCAAATCCAGACCGAAACCTGCTGCGAAAAGGGTGAACCGATCTCGTGCCACGGTTGATAGCAGTTTGCGTTAATCTCCTGACACGAGGAAGGGGATCAATTGGAGGTCCGCAGTCGATCAGATCGGGAAGATTTATTTGACCGGATTTTGATCCAGCGTTGTCAGGCGGACAGAAGAAAGGATCAAAGGATAAGATGTCAATGTTCCCAACGAAAGGATTCGCTGTTCTATCTCCGAACACGAGGGGCACGAAGCTCAGCAGGGAACAAGCGCGCAAAACGTGGCTGAGTCGGATCGCCGAAGAGATTCGGATGCATCGTCACGATCTCATTTTCAAAGGAAATAATTGTATTGGTCAGATCTTGAAAGCGAATTTCGAGATCGGCACATCGACCATCAGCTTCCATTTCAACAGTAGCGATTCCAAGTCACAAATTGCATCAATCGTCTATGAGCGGCCCTTCGAAACAAGCCTTTACCTCCATTCGTTTTGCTCATGTCCAAATTCCGGGTCACGATTCCATTGCCATCATACTTTTGCCGCACTGACGGTCCTGCACCGCGAGTTCACAAATCCGGATTCGAAAATGGTGACCGCCGTTCTTGGCGAGCCAGAACCGTCGTGGACCATCGCCCTCAGGACGCTCGATCAATTCATCAAACAAAAAGAAGTGCCGGACGAACCGGAAGTGGGACCAGCGAAATCGCGGCTCGCATGGCGCTTGACTGCAACTCAGTACCAGAACTTCAAGCTCGATCCCGTTGAGCAGTCGCCTGGCAAAAAAGGGGGATGGAACAAGGGACGAACGCTGAGTTGGGACCGCGTTCGTTCCCAACCGCATTTACAACTCCTACCTCAGGATCACGAAACTCTCCGATTAATGGGTGACTTGCGGTACTCTTATGGTGGCCCAACGACGGATCGAATCGGAGTCATTCTGGAAAAGTTGATCGGGCATCCCTGCGTATATTTCGAAACATGGCCGATGAAAGTTGTTCGCGGCCAGTTGGGATTATTGCTCGAAGAATCTGGCAAAGATTGGAAACTTGTTCCTTCGGTCGACGGTCGTAGCCTTAGCACGTTCCCTCATTTTTCATCGGGGAACAGTGAGTGTGGGTTCGCCTGTGATACGTTGGGTGGCGAGATCTTCGTCGTCCGTGCGAGCTATGATTTGTGGAAATTTGCGAGAGAGTTACTGGAAGCGGTTCCAACAATTCCCCCGGAAGTCCAGGCGGAATTTCTGAAGCGGATCCCGGCACTTGAGGCAAAGTTACCTGTCGGGCTGCCTGGGTCACTGAAGGGTGAATTTGTCCCGGCGGAACAACGATTGGTGGCTCGGCTGACGCCGAATGATCCTGCCGGGGCCACGATCCAGCTCCAGGTAAGACCCGCTCCGAATGGTGCCTATTACCTGCCAGGCGAAGGCCCCAAAGAGATCGCTGGCCAGATCGATCAGGTTCGCGTTCAAGTCAGTCGAGACCACTTTGATGAACGGCAGAGAGCCGACTCGCTTGCGAAAGAACTGTTTCTGCAACGATTTCAGAACGTGGAACCATTCAAATGGTCGATGCCGTCTGATGATGACGTCTTGGATATGCTCGATGTGCTCAGGGCACGACCAGAGAACGATCCGGTGGTCCTTTGGCCTGAAGCCAAAGAAGCCCGCAAAATGCAGGTGCTGGGGGAAGTCTCGCCCGCTGGGCTGCGCGTCGAAGTCAAAGATCAACACGATTGGTTCGGCCTGACGGGAACGATCGAAATCGGTGGGCAGAGCTTTCCACTGACGACATTATTGACGGCGATCAAGGGTGGACGTCGGTATCTTGATCTCGGCAAAGGACAGTTTGCGGCGATCTCACAAGAGTTCCGCAATCGACTGGCCAGCGTGACCGACATGATCCATTCCAACCGGGGCAAACTGGAATTCAATGCGACTGCCGCTCCGGTCCTTGCCGATCTGTTCAAAGATGAAGTCACACTGAAGGCGAGCAAGAAATGGAAGCAATCGCTGAAGCGACTACAAATGGCGACGGATCTTGATCCCGTTGTCCCATCGACGCTGACCGCCGACCTGCGCGATTATCAGGTGGAAGGTTATAAATGGCTGAGACGGCTTGCCGAATGGGGCGTGGGGGGTTGTCTTGCTGACGACATGGGTCTGGGCAAGACAGTGCAGGCCATCGCCGTGCTGCTGGATCGGCGTGAGATTGGTCCAACACTGATCGTCGCCCCGGTCTCCGTTGGGTTTAACTGGATGCGGGAAGTCGAACGGTTCGCACCCACGCTTCGCCCGATCCTTTATCGGGATACCGATCGAGTAGAATTCCTGAAGACACTCGGGAAAGGGGATCTGCTGATTACCAGCTACCACTTGTTGCAGCAGCATGCGGCCGAGTTGAGCGGCATCAAATGGGGAACGCTGGTGCTGGATGAAGCCCAGGCCATCAAGAATAGCCAGACCAAGACATCGCAAGCCGTTCGCGAGATCGAAGCCGACTGGCGGCTGGCGCTCACCGGAACCCCGGCGGAGAATCATCTCGGCGATCTTTGGAGCCTGTTTCGCGGGGTCGCTCCGGGACTGTTCGGCAGTTGGGAACGGTTTCGAGAAGTCTTTGCTGATCCGATCGAAAAAGGAAAGGATGTCGTCCGCAAGCAAGCGTTGTCGCGGGTCATCCGCCCATTCATTCTCCGCCGGACCAAGAGCGAAGTCCTCACCGAACTTCCTTCGCGGACGGAAATTCAGCTCACGGCAGAACTGTCCAAGGAAGAACGTCGTATCTACGAAGACGCACGACTGTGGGCCGTCACGAACCTGACCGATATGATCGATGGGACCGATAAGGATCAGCGATTCCAGGTCCTGGCCGCATTAACCAAACTGCGGCAACTCGCCTGCCATCCAAGGCTGGTTGATAAGGCTTGG
Organism: uncultured Schlesneria sp.; assembly: GCA_903904835.1. Classification (GTDB taxonomy): domain Bacteria; phylum Planctomycetota; class Planctomycetia; order Planctomycetales; family Planctomycetaceae; genus Schlesneria. Next base: position 11,339 of record CAIVEI010000063.1, read on the forward strand.
AAGCTATCCTCAGCCAAGCTCGATCTGTTCCTCGAAACGATCGATGAGTTGCGAGAAGGTCGCCATCGCGCGCTGGTCTTCAGTCAGTTCACACAGCACCTGGCATTGATCCGCGAAGCACTCGACAAACGGAAGATCACGTATCAATACCTTGACGGCGGAACCCCCGTGAAGAAGCGTCAAGCAGCGGTCGACGCTTTCCAACGTGGTGAAGGAGATCTGTTTCTGATCTCACTCAAAGCAGGCGGCACAGGGCTGAATCTCACCGGAGCCGATTACGTCGTGCATCTCGATCCCTGGTGGAACCCTGCTGTCGAAGATCAGGCCACCGACCGAGCCCACCGGATCGGCCAGACTCGACCCGTCACGGTCTATCGACTGGTCGCCAAGGACACGATCGAAGAACAGATCCTCAAGCTGCACGCCGACAAACGAGGTCTGGTCGCAGGGATTCTGGAAGGAACCGACGCAGCCGCGAAGTTGTCAACAGCCGAACTGGTCGACCTGATCAAACTGGGCGGGCAACAGACATAATGAAACCCCACCCTCCCTGCGAGGGTGGTTATCGGGCTAACGAATAATCCGGTCGAGTGCGTTGTCCAATCTCAATCTTCAGGTCCCACTGGATCACCGTCTTCGGTCACCCGGTGCTCTTCGATTGCCTCAAAAAGAGAAGACACTGCGTCTCTAAAGACTCCGATGCAGTGGCACACAACCCGTCGCTCGCTTCCGCCGTCGTGCGAAATCTTCAGCGGTCTGATCGCAGACCTTTTTATTGTGATATCACAAGCCGTGCGGTACAATCACCCCACGGCTGTTTGTGTTTGTACTTTACCTCGATTTGTGATTTGAGAATTCAGGGAAGTTGCAACAACTCATCGGTTGTAACGATACAGATTCCTGAACGATTTGGTTTGGGCCCACCAGCGATTCAGAGAGATGTTCATGCGATGGATTCGTCAGCCTGTGCTTGTGCGCACATTGTTCGCGTCAGTCACGTTGACCACGCTCGTCGGATGTTTAGAGACAGAAGCAACTGTCATCGAAAAAACGGTGTATCATGCACCCGCTGCAAACCCGGCAGATGAGTTTGCAGACGACGTTTATGACGCGAATGCTGCTCCGGCTTTCGTGCCGGATCGAGTCGATTCACGCGAAGTGAAAGGTTGGTCGGTCAATCTGAGCGCCGCCGTGACGAAGCTGGATCAGGATCTTTTAAAGCCCGACTCCGATGAGGAATTACTTAATCTTTATGCGAATTATCGGGACGCAATTCAAAGTGTTCAAACGCCCGTTGTCAGCGTGCTCCCCTCGATCAACCTGATCGATGGAAAAGCCAAACAGTTTGATGACGGTCTTTTTGCCGCTCTTGAACAACACTGGTTTCAAGAACATGCTGCCGAGTTCCCCGGCGATTTGACCTTCCTGAAGGAACTTGCGGCGGCGGTACCAGCCGACAGTCGGGCTGCGGCCTATTTCGCCGTTGGTCTGGAATTGGCCGGAATCAAGATTCCAGCAACGAATCAAGCTTCGATGGCATTGTTTAAAAGCCGCTATACGTCAGACCTCGTGCAAAGCAAGCCAATCGGTTTTTACACATGGAACGAGAAGCTGCAACAGTGTTATCGAGTCGGTCGCTATTTCCAGATGGAATTCGAACTGGACGATAATGATTGGATGCAACCGGTGATTCGTGCGATTCAAACGAAATCCGAACTACAGGCGACTTATCGCCAGATTCTCGCACGTTGGGCTCGACTCAGTAATTCGCCGTCGCGACTGACAGTGCTGGATCTGGCAGAAAATTCCACGGGCAAGGATCTTGTCCGCGTTCGCCGTCAGCGAAATCTGACCACAAGCACCGTCTCACTGTTCCCCCCTGGATCGAATCGCGAATCCGAGTTGACTCGTCGACTTTTCCCCAGCGGGTTCTCGGCAAAACAGGACATCATGCGAGAACTGGTGAAAGCGATCCGAAGCGGTACGGTCGATCTGCATCCGACAGAGAACAGCGGTTGGTATGACTATCAGGTCCATGCGCTGGAAACGCTGCTGGTGCCGAAGCGGGGAGAAGAATCGAAATCGCTTTTACTAACCGGCACCTATAAACGACGTCGGATGGAAGCCTTCGAGGCTTTGATGACGAAACGCAAAGAGACAAATGTCCTGCGTAGCGAGTCACGAGCGACTATCGAGGCGGCTCGGTTAACGCCTGCCCCGCTCGAAACATTTTCGCCCCGGCTGCGACTGGAACCGGCGCCGACCTATTATTTGCGGATGGCTCGTTCGTATCGATTCCTGAACAAGGCTCTTCACGAATTTGTCCCTGCGTCTCAGTTGACGACGTTGCACGGGTTGAACGAACAAGGGACTCGAAAACAACCGCTGCTCGAAGAACTGCGCGACATCGAGCGATTTTTCTACGGCTGTTATGCACTCTCGGCGGAAGACATCGGACTCGGCCTGAACGTGACCGAAGACGAGCAAGCGCTGCTCGGGGAAAGCCGCAACATCGCCGAGAACTGGTTGACGAATTATATCGACGATCCGGACATCGCCGTGGATACTCGGGTGATTGTCCCCGTTGCCGAGGATCTGAAGCGAGGCATCATTTCCGTCTGGGCAACCCCTGGAATTCGGTTTTCCCGTCTCAAGACGAATTACGTTCCCGAAGCTCCACCACGTGTCAGAACAAGCGATGGCGAAGAGTGGACCGCGCTCAAACCTGAACAACTCCGTGAAGCGACGTACTTGCTACCCGTCGACGAATTTGTTTCGGTCCAGGTCCCCAGCAGCAGAATTCTCAACCGCAAAGAATTCCAGGGCCTCTGTAATGAAGCAAAAACCAAAGACGAAATCGTCCAGCGCCTGCAGCGGTAATCGCATACACTCCATCACCGACGATAAATCTTCGTGACACTGCTTGACCGTCCTCGGTCAAGCAGTGTCTTCACAAAAACCAAAGCCAATCGTTTTAAGAGCTAGCATTTTTAAAATGACAGCTACCACGGCACGGAACTCACCTTATCCCGACGCACAAGCGAGCGATCTTTTCCTCTTCCATGATGCTTGAAAACGTCCCTCGCGCGCACGTCGCTCTAACGAATACTCCAGTCAGCGGCGGACGGGCCGAAACCATTTTGAAATGGAAATCAAATCGGACAGGATGACTGAATCAGGTCATCCTGTCCGTTCATTGTCATCGGGCCGATGAAACCTCATCGATCACAATCAGCAGGATCGAACAGTAGTCTTCGTGTTGGCTGTTGTCGGCGTTAACTGACGATTCACAGCCCGGTCCGTGGCGACTCACTTGCTGAAGTTGCACTAGCATCTTCGATCGACTCCGTCTTTTATCCGAATCGTCAGACAGCCAGATTTCTGCGACGGAAGGTAACAATTCCGGTGCCGACCACTCCTAGAAGCATCAAGACAAATGACGAAGGCTCAGGAACCGCCGTCACATTGATGCCTCCGGTAGTCGAAAGGTCGAACACAATATCGTTACCTGATGGGTCGCTGCCGTCTGTCGCTGGGGACACTGAAAACGTGATGGGAATCAGCCCGGAAGGGGCTGAGCTCGATAATGAATAGCTCACCAACCCCAGGCTGACCGTTTCGCCGGGCGTCAAAGTCACGCCTGTGGACGCGGTCGAATAGTTGTCAGAAGCGCTGACGGTATGTTTATCCGTGCTGAGACTCTCCAAGATGTCAGGTCCAAATGTCGAATTGGCACCGAAAATATAGGGAAACAGGCTTGTCACTGTGGTGACATCGCTGAAAGTGACGTCGTTTCCGCTGGCGGTGATCTCGAACGAGAACCCTGCGACGATCACTTCGTCGAGTGGATCAGTACCCGTATTGGTTAAGGTGACTTCCAGGGAGCTTGTCGTTCCGGGTGCTGCGGAATTTGGAGCGATGTCGATCAGTAAACCCGCGTTTGCGGAAATGGTCGGTGACAAGATGCAGACCAGCGTCGCGGCCAGCAAGGCATTGCACTTAAATGAAGAGAGCTGTTGAGACATGTAGACTGCTAAACATCGCATGGTCGTCGATTACCTTTAGAGTTCTTTAAAATTGTCAATCTCTGTTTGTGAACACTTTTGTGGCGAGATCAATTACACGATCTTCTTCGTTCCCACCTTGCCGCGAATACCTTTCAGGTTGTTGCTGTCATCCACTCCGTCACCGTAAAAATCGGCGAAGATATTGTACGGAAGCGTAATGGCATTATTCGCCAGCGTGACGTCGGCCGACGTGACTAATCCATCATCGTTGACGTCGCCGGGAAGAACATTGAGTATCCGTTGATAGGAGGTCAATTGCGTATTCCCGATGACAACGGTCACCTTGTCGGCGTTCGCGATCGCCTTCGCGAGCGTAATCGTCCATGAAGTCCCTGATCCGGTCACGGCCACTGGACCGTAATTTCCGCCCACTGAACCACTGACCGAAACGTCCGCCGGATTCAATGCCGAAACCGAATGGTTCAGGCTGATGGAAATCTGATTGATATTGGCCCAGGGGATATCAACCGTTCGACCGTTGGGGAGAAGTGTGCCGCCACTCGCGTCGAACAGGGCCGCAGATCCAGCTGTGCCCCATTTAATCCCCACGCCGATGACATTGGCCGAGATGCTGCTTGGGATCACAGAAAGCACAGCGGGTGTCGTTGTGGCTGAGCCAACGGAATTCGTAAAGACAGCGCGGTACTGCTTACCGTTGTCCGTTGCCGCAGTGGTGAAACTGTAGGTCGACGATGTCGCACCACTGATATTCGTCCACGTCGATCCGTTATTCAGACTGACCTGCCACTGAACGGCGGGTGTCGGTGATCCGCTGGCTTTTGCCGTGAAGCTCGCCTGGGCTCCCTCATTCACGGTGGTATTCGTTGGTGCTACCAACACAGCCGGCGCTGTCGCAACAGACAAGTTAACAGCATTTGTCGTTACCGTTCCTGCCACATTTTTGAAGGCCGCCCGGAACTGCCAGTTGTTTTCCGAGGCGGTAGTCGTGAAGCTGTAAGTCGCTGTTGTCGCACCCGTGATGTTGTTCCAGGTGACGCCATTGTCGAGACTGACCTGCCACTGCACGGTGGGTGTCGGTGTACCGCTGGCGGCCGCCATGAAGGTGGCCGTCGATCCCGAGATAACCGTTGTACTCGCCGGCTGTGTCGTGATCACGGGAACCGCAGAGATCAGGTCATTCACCGTACCCGATGCATCGGCGTAATTTCCCGCAGGGTCATGGAACGACCATGGATCACCGTTATAGATGCCAGGATTCGTATGGGCTGTTCCTGACAGTGTCAGATCGCTGCTCAGGTTGACACCACCGACCCCTGTGGCCGAACCCGATGCGGTATGCACGGCAGTGTCATAAGTAATGCTATAGGCCGTCACGTTGATCGTCGCGTTCGCCTGCGCGATCGCGTCGTTAACGGTCCCGCTGGCATCAGCGTAATTGCCCGACGGATCGTGGAATGACCACGCATCACCGTTGTAAGTTCCGGCGCTGGTGTGTGACGTACCCGTCAGAGTCAGATCACTTTTAAGTCGCACACCGCCGATACCAATCGCGTTCCCTGTCGCGGAATGAGCCTTCGCGTCATGAGTCATGTTGTAAGCTGTGACATAGATCGTTGCTGTCGCCTGCCCAATCACATCGATAATCGTCCCACTGGCATCAGCATAGTCACCGAGCGGATCGTGGAATGACCAGGTATCACCGGTATACGTTCCCGCGTTCGTGTGCGTCGTACCAGTCAGCGTCAGGTCACTGCTCAGGTCAAGTCCTCCAACGCCCGTTGCCGTTCCCGACGCCGTTTGAGCTGTCGAATCATAGGTCGTGCTGTAGCCGGTCACATTGATGTTCGCAGCCGCCTGGCCAATCACGTCGTTCACAGTCCCACTGTCGCTCGCATAGTTGCCCGACGGATCAAGGAATGTCCAGACATCACCGCTATAGGTCCCGGCTTCGGTGTGACTCGTGCTGCTGAGCATCAGGTCGACACTCAGATCGACACCGCCAGCACCGGTCGCCGTTGCGGCTGCTCGATGAGCCGTTCCGTTGTAAGTTGTATTGTACGGGGTCACTTGAATTGTCGCTGTCGCTTTTCCAATCGCGTCATCGACCGATCCACTTGCGTCAGCGTAATTGCCATTTGGATCGTGGAAGAACCAATGATCCCCGTTATAGGTTCCCGCATTCGTGTGCGTTGTTCCAGTTAAAGTCAGGTCGCTACTCAGATCAACATCGTCAACGCCGGTCGCTGTCGCCGAGGCGGTCTGTGCCAACCCATTGTATGTTGTGGAGTACGGCGTCACGTTAATCGTTGCGAGTGCTTGAGTGATCTGGTCATTAACCGCGCCACTTTCGTCAGCGTAGTTTCCTGAAGGATCATGGAACGACCAGACATCACCATTGTAGATGCCGACATCGGTATGCGTCGTCCCGGTCAGTACCAGGCCGCTGCTCAAATCGACCCCTCCGATTCCCGTTGCTGTCCCCGATGCGGTTTGAGCCTCGCTATTGTACGTCGTGTTTTGTGGAGTCACCGTAATCGCCGCCGTCGCCTGTTCGATCACATCATTGACAGAGCCACTGAAGCTATTGTAGTTGCCCGTGGTATCGGTAAATGTCCAGAGATCGGTTGTTCTGCCTGCGTCCGTGTGTGTCGTCCCCGACAAGACCAGGCCGCTGAGGGGCGAACCGTCAGCGCCGATGGCTGAGCCGGTGGCGACGTGCTCCTGGCCATCGTAAGTGACGTCGTAACCCGTGATCACAATTGTCGCGTTCGCACGATCCACATTCTGGGTCAGAGTCTCAGAAGTGCTGCGGTCGAAATCAGTCGTCGAACTGAAATAGGCATTAATCCCATGGAGACCTGCCCCCAGACTGGAAGGTAAGTCAAAAGATGCCGAACCCCCGGACAGCGCGACAGGTGCACCCTCATCGGTACCGTCGATCTGGAACTGGACCTCGCCATCAACGATGAGTCCGTCAGCCGCGACGTTCGCCGTAACGGTCACATGATCACCAAAGGTACTGTTCGCATTTGATGAGACGAGCGTCGTCGTGGTCGAAGCGGCATTCACCGTCAGCTCTTGTTGTACAGGTTGGGCCGCGTTGAAGTTGGCATCACCCGGTTGGTCAGCCTCGATATCGACGATACCCGCGCCGGTGATCGTCAGCACATTTCCATTGATGGTGGCGGGTCCTGAAACTGAGTATGTGACAGGCAATCCCGAGCTGGCTGTCGCAGTCAGAGTAATCGGTGAATTCCCATTCGTCACCGTGGGAAGCGAACCAAAGTCAATTGTTTGATCGGCGGTTTGCACAGCCAGAACCGCCAGATCAGAACCCCCCTGGAAACCATTGTTGCTGGTATAAATTGCCTGAATCGTATGAGTACCGGCCGAGAGCAGTGACATCGGTAAGCTGCTGGCGTTTCCATGGGCATCAACCGTCACCGGGTTACCAAAGTTGACACCATCAACCGTGAATTGCACTGTTCCCGCAGGTGTTCCGTCCGGGGCATTGACCGGTGCAACGCTGACGGAATACGTCACGCTCTGGCCGTATGTCGATTGCGTGGTCGGTGTCACAAAGCGGGTTGTTGCTGCATATCGTGCTACCGATTGCGACAAGGTTTGCGTTGCGCCGTCAATGTTGACGTCACCACTGTAAACGGCGGTGATGACGTGTGAACCCGCCGAAAGTGGACCGGCAGCAAACGACGCGTTTCCATTAAGATCGATCGCAACCGGAGATCCCTGATTAACACCGTCAATCTGGAACTGAACGGCACCTGTCGTCAGCGTTGTTCCATCCAGGGCCGACTGAACCGATGCGGTGTAAGTTGGTGTGTCACCCGTCAGTAGATAGGGAATCGAGCCGCTCAGTGAGACGGAAGAAGAATCGAGGATGACCGACAGTGTTCCTGGCTGGTAACTGATCTGATAGTCGGACGAGGCGGCTCCTGACACAGTGATCGGATAAGAACCAAGTTCTCCCGTGGAAGTCGTCGATACCACGGGCAGGCTTGTCAGATTCGCTGAAGATTCACCATTAACAAACCCAGCGTACAAGACACCGAGTGATGGTGTGCTGCGACCGATAATTTGTGTCTGGTCGTTGGCCGTAATGACCAATGCTGCAGGATTGACCGTGAGTGTCCCTGAGGAATAAGTGATGTCATAGTTCGGATCGATCGCATTTGCGGCGATGAGTGTATGAGTCCCAACATGGTTGTTGCCATCAGAGATTCCCACCGTCGGTAATGCCGTCAGGCTGGAATCCGTGTCGCCATTGACGAACCCTGAATACAAAACGGCAAGGCTGGAGATTGGGCTACCGTAGGTGACAGTCTGGTTGTTCGCGGTTACTGTGAGTGGAGCGGGGGTGATCGACAGAGTCCCGAAATACGTCCTGATGGAGTAATTCTGAGCCGACACACGAGTCGCTGAGATCGCATAGTCACCGACTCCCGTACCAGACGAAACCGTCGACAGAATCGGCGGCGCTGTCAGGCTGGCAATCGTATCGCCATTGACCAATCCGCTCAGGCTGTATGTCAATTGTGGAATCGGACTGCCATACACAGCCGTTTGATTATTTACGATCAAGTTGAGGGGTGCGGGCAATATGGTGAGCTTGCCAGCAACGAATTGGAAATTGTAATTCGGATCAGTCTCGGCAACGCCGGTGATCGCATAAGTTCCAACATTGCTTCCATCCGGAGCCGTCGTCAACACAGGAAGTGCGGCCAGGGATGCGACCGAGTCAGTCCCCAGGAATCCCGAGATGGCGTACGTCAAAGGCAACGAGGCTGGATCTTGACCATAATTAATCGACGTGTCGTTGATTGTGACCGTTAATGTCGGTTTATTGACATCGAATTCCCGCGTCACTGGCGTCGCGGCAGACGTGTAATTGTCACCTGCTTGTGTCGCCTGAACGACCACGTGACCAGGTCCCGTCATCGTCAGCTGGCCATTGCTGTCGATCGTGGCAGGCCCGGAAACAATGCTGTAATTGACCGGGAATCCTGAAGAGGACGAAGCCGACACGAGTAACGTTGGGAGATTAACTCCGTAAACCTGGTTCGGAATCGAGGCCATCGTGATCGACTGTGTATTGATTCCGATGTTCAGAGATGATGGCGCTGAGCTGCTGGTCGCCAGATCATACCCTTGCGATTCACTACCGTTGTAGACGGCCGTCAAAGTATGTGGCCCTGGAAGCAAGAGGTCCGTCGACCACTGTGCCTGGCCTTGTTCGTTGAGTGGAACTGTGGCGAGTGGCGTCGATCCATCGAAGAACGTGACTGTTCCATTGACTTGCGCACTCACAGTTTCAGGTATCGCCACCGTCGTGTTGAGAACCACCGTGTTTCGCGGTGCTGTGGGTTGCGTACTGACGGTCAGGCTGGTGGTTGTTCCCAGCGATGGAAAGGTGATTGTTCCAATACCTTTGGAAGCAATTCCCGCGTTCGCTGCGGTTCCGAGTTCGAGGGTAAAGAACTTCGAGGCCGCCAATGGTGATCGGGCATAAACAGGGACAGAGATTGTCTTGGGAGAAGTATCGCCCGGTGCCCAGGTCAACGTTCCCTGCGTTTGCTGGTAATCGCCATTGGCAACCGTCGCCGTCTGATCAACCGTCGAATACGTGACGCTGATCGGCAGCAGTGGAGATGACGTTCCATCGACAGAAACCGTAAACACTAGCACCGCAGGATCGTTACCAGTCACCTCGATCGTCTCGTTGCTGACTTGCAGCAACGGAGCATCGCAGTTACCAATGACCGTGATGTTAATTTCGGCAGTGAGATTGATCCCCGTATAGGCTGAAACGACATTATTGATCGACGCCGTCCCGGCGTTGACCTGAGCGAACTGAGTCGAAATCGATCCCTCGGCCAGACACTGAACCTGGCAAATCGCTGCCACATAGTCGCTCGACCCAGCAACGGGGATCGCGATGATGGAATTGATGACGGCTGAAATGACGGTTGCTTCACCATCGATGTTGGCTTGGGCGGTAGAGGACGTCAGGTTGATTCCAGCGCGAGCAGCCGTTCCATTAATCAGAGTGAGAATGGTGTCTTTGTTCGAAAGATCCAGCGTGACACCTTGTCGTGCGGCGACATCAATGGCATCGGCAAGTGCCGAGAAACAATCAAAACCGAGCGCTGACGTGGAGACCGACTGCCCGTGTGCATCGGGCAATCCATTCAGAGCTGCTGTTACCATGTTGACGAGAGAAGTGATTTCAACCTCTTTCGCAGTCACGCCAGCGTCTTGATCGCTTCCCGAAAGCGCCTGATACAGATAGGCGCCCGTCGTGATATTGAATGTTGTCGGCAGGTCAAGAACTTGAAGAATCACGTTCGTCGCCACCGACTGCTCCAACCCCTTGCTATCAATCAAACTGTCAAGCAGTGTGGTGAAGGGGGTGATCATGATGGAGTCAAACGGTGCGGTCAGCACAATGTTGTTTGGTAAGCTGGTTGACGCATCGATACCACCAAACAGAACTAATCGACCACCCGTCGCTCCATCAGGAACCTGGAAATTATCGATCGTCCCAATTTTCGAGGTGGCGTAGGAGTAAAGGCTCGGGTCAAAGTGAACCACACCATTCACGATGCTGTTACCGGTCGGATCGTAATAGAGCGTGGCGCCATCCACCTCTCCAAACAATGATTTCAAGCGGTGCTTAATCGAGCGACCGACCTTCTTCGCTTCAGCAGCGGCTTCGTCGGCCAGCCTTTTCGCTTCGGCTGCGGCAGCCACGGCGGCATCTTGAATGGCCTTCGCGGTGGCCGCAGCGGCCTGATCGACCAGACTCCCAAAATCGACCGTTACCGCGCCGCCGAATCCGACTCGAACTCCGACAGTCGCGCCGAGGATAGAGGTATTGAATTTGGTATAACTGGTGTCATCGTGAGGATGACCCGAATCGTCATGAAGGGTCAAAGTAAATGATGCAAGATCGATGGAATAGGTAGAATCCAATCCCAGAATTCTAAGGCTTGACGGAATATCGATCCCCAGCGTCAGGTGCGCAGAGCCAACAAGGTCGAAAATTCCGTTATCGTCAGTGACTGTCATATCGACCGTGCCGAGCTGCAGTCCGTAAATCGCGATTGTTCCATGTACCTTGAAGTTGAGCGAGTAAAGTTGGCCATGACGAACAAGAAGTCCCGGCAGCCCATCCAACCCCAGGTCGACAGTCAGCGTGCTGGACCCAACGACAAAGCTGGTGTGCCCGGTGATCACCAGTTGTTCTGGCTGGGACCCGCTGGAAGCCTGATACGAGCAGCTAAATGTCCCATTGGCAAATGTAATTCCACCAAATCCCAGTGATCCATTGAGCGTCATATTAAAATGTTGCAGGACCCCATGCGTGATCACGACCCCCGTGTCCGGGGAACTAAGAGCGGCATCTCGAGTTCCACCACCCAGCGTCGTCTGCAACTGGCCAAACCCAAGATTCACTTGATCATTGCCGTACAGGAGATACGTGTCATTACTGGCGGTATAGATCAGGCCCAGATCAGCTTTCGCGAGGTTCGCTCCTGCAATACTGATGTCCGACATAACCTCAAGGTCCATGCTGACAAGTTTTCCATTCTGGATCACCATCCCCGGCACGCTGTCGTGTCCAAACTGAACCGTAGTATTCGCCATGAACGCGATGGAGACAGTTGCCGAGCCAGACATCGAGAACAGATATTTGTTTGTGTCGTACGTCCCTTGATAAGCCCCGTTAACGAGCGTTTGACTCGTATTCGAATATTTGAACTCAAGATCGTTTGCCTGAATCACAACGGTAGCCACTTTGAATGACGCGTTGACGGTCACGTCGAGATTTTCCAGATTCCCGTTGGAAATGACCAGGCCCGGCGTCGAACCGTGTCCTAACGTCACGCTGAGTGAGTCGATTCCGGCAAACGTGATGGCGGCCGTACCGTACATCGCAAAGATGTACCGATTCACATTGTAGTTGCCAGTGTAGGTCTGGGATGTGGGATTAAAAGTCTGGCTGGTGTTGGTGTACTTGAATTCCAGGTCTTTAGCCTGAACGA
>CAIVEI010000064.1 GCA_903904835.1 uncultured Schlesneria sp.
GAGGGACAACAACGCAAGACCCTCGCTTGCGCGTCGGGCTAACGAATAATCCGGGTTTGATCAAACCTTTCCTCAAGGCATGGCAATCTTCGCCAGGACTTTTTCAACCCCATAACCAAGCAACTGTTCAATCAATGGCGGTTGAACGAGGTTCGCCAGCGCAAACACGATCGGGTTCGGATGCCGCAGGCGAAGTGATTTCAGGGCAGCGATCCGCGACGATCCCCACGGGTCCGCGTCGAACATCAATACCGACGGTTCGTCATTGCAGACTGTATGGCCTGCCTCGTTAAGCCGTTCAACGATGTATTGCCGAAAGGCTTGATCTGGCGAATCGATCAGAATCTTTTGAGGTAGTAACAACGGAATGATCGTCGGCTGGTCGCCCGCAAAGACTTCTTCTCGAGATGCGGACCACGGGAGGGCATGCTGCGAGATCGGTTCGTTTATCAGTTGCCATTCTCGTTCAATTCGAGCCCGGGCTGCCCAAACGGGAACTCGGATTGAAGGGGGCCAGATGCCGAAATTGCGACCATCGGATTCACACCAGGCTCCGTAGCAGACCACAACCCTGGCCAGTGGAGCAAATGCGAGCAGCTCATTTGATTCGTTGACCGAGTACTCACTCGGCCAGCTTTGAAGAATAACGATCAGATCGGGGAATTCTTCATTGGCAAACAGGCTTTCAATGCCTGTGACTTCCCGCGACGTCACCCACCTTTTCGCCGATGCCACGTGTTCTTTCATCCAAACAACTAACGAACGCATCTCGGCACGATCCATTTGGCCGAGGACCAGTACCGTGCCGCCAACTCGTTCGGGGGAAGCAATTTGTTCGTTAGTCGTTTCGCAAATCCTGTCATAAGACGAATGAAATTGTCAGGGATGGAATCAATCTTTCATAACTGATTCACATCGCTCAATTCAGTCACCATGTTTTTGACGCAGGCGGGGCGAGAGCCTCAGCATCAATTGCACGCGTTCGAACTGTTCCAGCCATTCCTGGATCACCGCAGCCTGCAAGCTGGCCCCTGGCAGAACGATTCCCGTCGGACAGGCTGCTCCGCCCAACGATGCCGCAGAATCACGATATTTGGCGAGCGTCCGATCGCCGTAACGTCCGCACGGAGCACCGTCTTCAGACATGAACAAGACCGACGGAACTCGACGACCACCGCAGATCGACAGTTCGTCGGCGATATCACCGTGTTCATCTCGATCGAAGTATCGGATCTGCAGCCGAGTTGTCTGTTTCGCAAACACCTCAAAGATCGGACATTGCTGAATGCAGTCACCGCACCAGGCTCCCGCCACAACGGCGACAAGCATGTCTCGCTGGAAGCTTTTCAGCAGGGTTTGCTGTGCTGCTGTCAGTGAGACATCGTTATAGACCGCGTTCCACTGGCGATGCTGTTCAGCGGAAGCGTATTTTTTCAGAAATTCGTCATAATTCAGACCGGCGTCCCACTTAGTCAGAATATTCATGTCGTTGGATCTTTTTGTTCGGGGTTCTGGATGCCGCTTTGAATGCACGCAGGCAAACTGCGACTGACGTTTTAACTTCACAGGTAGGGTAAAGAATGACGCCTTCATGAGCAATTCGCTTGTTCGAGAACTTGCCGGTGCTTTGTCAGCCGTTTGGATTTGTGTGCCACTGCATGACCATCTTCGGTCACGCAGTGCTCTTTGACCAGGAGACGACACTGCGTCTCCGAAGACTCTGATGCTGGCAGCATCGGCCACGTGGCCGACGCTGCTAGCGTCGGAAGGAACCAGCAAAAGCACGTCGCTGAACCCACAAGAAAGCGGTGTCCCTGGAGACTGGAGATCCCAAAACCAATTTAACTCAGCCCATTGATCGATACCGCCTCATGGCAGATATCTCCCGCTGAAGCGAGTGAAATCGAGCGATTTCTGGCAGAGAACTCCGGCTGAGGAAGGGTTCCGTAACACCTGCCGTTGTCTTGTCCGAATTTCCGAAGTACGATTTTGTTCTCAAAGATAGTGATCTAGTAGAAGAGAGGGCTCGGACTGTAAAATGGCACCGCAGGCAATTAATGATGTCCGCGGAGGCCGGGGCGAGTCCTTATTCCATATCGCAATTACGGACTACCGGAACTTTCCCCAACCACTGTTTCGCGCCCACTTCCTGGGTGAGAAATGTCCAGACGTAGACCATGTGGTAATTTTGGAAGGGGCGAGCGGAGTGTTTTTTGTGCAGGTTAAAACCACTGCTGGTCCGTTAACCGTGAAATCCATCAAGGTTCGTCTAACCAACGAAGATCGAAATCAACTCGCACAGGTGCCGGGTCCGACATATTTGGTCGGAGTGCATGAACCTTCAAAGCGGTGTTTTATTCGGTCAATTGATCGCTCAACAATTACTGGAATCACTTCCATTCCGATTGTGTATGAGTTGAACGCTGCGAATTTGCAAACGCTGTATGACGAGGTCAAGAAGTTCTGGGCGGTGCGTACGTTCAAGCCAAACAAGTCTGCCTTTGCATAAGGATAAGGAAATGACATCCTCTCGTACGCCGGAGTTGGTTTACCACCGGGGCGAACTGCTCGCGGAGATGTTTTTGACCGACTTAGGAGCGAAGATTGTCTCTCGCTCTCCCTTCGATAGTGTGGATTACCTTGCCTTCTTTGAATCCGAACGGAAAGGGTTCCACGTCATTGCGATTGAGGTGAAGGCGCGAGAGTTGCCGATTCCCGCAGAATTCCCAATCACTTCGAAACTAGTAGCGCGGGCGGCAGAGTCCAACATTCCCACACTGCTGCTCGTTGTCGATGTGAAGCAGAACAAATTCGGTTACGCATGGCTCGACGAATTCGGCAGACTTCCCACATGCAATTTCGAAAGAAACATGATTCGCGTTCCATTGTTGGACGCCGAGCAACACCGCGAAGAGATTCTTGAACGGGTCATGTCAACGGCCGCTGCGATTACATGAACGAACGTTTTAGCCGAACGCGAACTCCGTGCGACGCGTGCAATCCGTTGCAGATACTTGGGGAAGTGCCGCGCGGCGTCGGTCAGCACGGCAAGTCGCCGGGAGAAGTGGCCATCGCCCGGACGTTGCGACTGCCGTCCGTCACTGCAGCGATCGTGGGAGCCAGAAAACCCGGACAACTCAGCCAATTGATCGGTCCCGCCGCATGGCAGTTATCTCCCGCTGAAGCGAGTGAAATCGAGCAATTTCTGGCAGAGAACCCCGCCTGACGAATTAGCTTCCAACCCCGGTAATGCCGTCGTCGCGTGTTTCTGTCGTCATCGTTCTGTTCCCGTTTTTGGAGAGCGGCCCCGTGCGGTCTTAAGCCGCGGAGCGGCGGACGAGTAAATCCTGGGGCGCTTCCGCCCCAGGATGAAACACAACAAAAACTGATAAAAAGCCCCAGCGGGGCGGACGATTCGAAATCTCCATCTTAAATTCGCCGCCTCCATTTCGAGGATGGAACGGGATCAATGGCACGATTGGCGCGAGCTTCCAATCTCGGTCGCCGCGCTGCGGCTTAACCCGGATTATTCATTAGCCCGACACGCAAGCCATTCTACTTTATTAGTCGCACACAATTGGAAGCGCCATTCAACAGCCACAAAAACGTGAAAAGTGACTGAAACTTTAGTAACGTAGGATGCCCCGTTTTTCTTTCCGCGCTGGTACTTTCGAGAATCCCCGTGACGGGACCTAGATTTCGGAACCCAAATGACCGCGAGATTTTTCCGCAGTGGACGCTTCGATGTATGGGCTGCTTCGCGTATCGCACGGCTCGGGGCCAAGTCGATGGGCTAAAATCTTACTGTTCACGAAGCGTTCATTCGTTAAAATCCTTTGGCTTGTACTTCCCCACTGTAAAAACAGGACCAGATACACGACGGCGCGAGAAACTACATCGCACTTGCCGACGTCGCATTGATTTGTCATGCTCAACAGCAAATGCTTTGCCGTGAAACACCTTGGATTCGGACACTCAAACTGCGGCTCGGAGATCGTTTACTTGCACGATCAATTTCACCTAGTCCTCCGCGTTTTTTGGAGGTCCGGTCAAACCTGCTGCGATATTCAGTGACACTAACTCGTCTCCGAAGAACGGATGATGCCCATGATCAATCTAACAGTTACGCGTCTCTCTTGGTGGACGGGGATTTGGGCGTCGGTCAATTTATTAAATGCACCGCTTCAGACTCTTCAACAACTACACCGCAAATATGGGGACGTAGTCTCCTTTAGTATCCGCGGCCGGAATTGGTATTCCTTTAACCACCCGGACGCAATACGAGAGATTTTATTGCACAAAGCGAAGTTCTTTTCTCGCCCGCCGATTCTTAAGCGAGCTCGGGCGATAATGGGAAACGGGTTGGTAACGTGTGAAGAGGCTTTTCATCGCGAACATCGCAACTCGTTGAATCAAGCATTTCTTCAGTCTAATTTCGCTCAATATGGGCCTAAAATTGAGTCCTTAACGATTCGGTGCGTTAATTCTTGGAAGGTCGGAAAACGTATCAATCTTTCACTTGAGATTCGACGTTTAATGCTTCGCGTCATCGCCCTTTTACTTTTCGATGTCGATATTGAAGAGGAAATCGACCCTGAGACCGAAAACGTCATCCTAACAGACGGAGCATTCGCGGTCAGTTGCCTCCGTCCTTTCAGATCGTCGTTTTTGCGACCGTCCCGTTTTAAAAGCGCCACGTCGCGGTTCCTTTCAGCAATTGATAACCTGATGAAATGTCGAATTGCTCGTGGCTGCGAAGGAGATGACCTGTTTTCACATCTCTTCCGTGCTAATAACCGAAGTTCCGCTGAAAATACCGCACAACTTAGGCAAATGCGAGACGACCTTTCCACATTACTTTTAGCCGGCCACCACACAACGGCACACGCGTTGGAGTGGACGTTCTGGTTGTTAGACCGACATCCTGAAGTTCAAAATCAGTTGGATCGGTTCTCGACTACAGCTTCGTTAGACGACCATGGTTACGACACAACTTCTATGATTCAGAATGTCTTAAATGAAGCAATTCGTCTGTATCCTCCATTATGGATCATGGGTCGGCTTGTAGAGGAGGAGACTTCTATCCTGAACGTCCAATTGTCACATGGCACCGGCGTTGTTCTGAGTCCGTGGGTGACTCATAGAGATTCGCGTTGGTTTTCAGAACCGGATTTATTTATACCTTCTCGGTGGTCAAATACTTCATTGAACGGTGCGGAAAAAGCATTTTTTCCATTTGGTGATGGCCCAAGGAAGTGTATTGGCGACCGATTATCGATGTTTGAGTCCGAAATTGTTTTATCGACAATTATAAAACATTGTCGGCTCAACTTAATAGAATCAGAATCCGTTCAACCAGACCCAGGATTCACGCTCAAGCCATTTCCCGACCTCTGGGTCGTCCCTGAGCTTAAATATGCCTGCTAGAATCGGCAAGCAATTGGCCGCATGATTTTTTAAACTCGTCGCCACACTTATCAAAGATCATGCACAACACTTTTTTCAGTGCTTTCTGCTCGGAAGTATCCACGTTCATTTGATTTAGCAAAGTTCGTTGCGCCGAGTCTCGATCAAACACTTTAAGAAGTGTTGTCTTTGTTTCGTCAATCCACTTACCATTGAGAGCTACATGGACAAGAAAGTAAAGGTAATGAACTAATGGGATTCCCCGATAATCGTATGTTTTAGGAATCAACGATACGAGCTGCGCAAACGACGCTTGTACGCTTTGATTTTGGCGCGTCCCCAAGGACAACACTTCTTGGCACCATCTTTCGTTATTCGGCTCAAAAGTAATTTCCTCCCATGTCGCGACTAAATTCTCGACACTCGCCGTCGTTACATTTTCGCTAACTGCGGCTATGTCGCCGTTTAAGTCATTATTGTGCTGTCCCCCTTCGGCTTGTTTTCGATCGGCGGTACTCGTACTTATGTCGAATGCATCGTCTTCCTGCATAAATGAATCTGGGGACAAAAGCATAAGATAACACCACGCTTGGCTCGCCGACAAGCGGTCATGTCGTTGCTTAAGAATGGTTTTTAGTGTTTGAATGATCTTCGACCAAGTTAAAGGGTTGCGTCTCTCAAGAGGCTTTCGAATTTCGCGGTCGCAGATGGCGTTCATCACAAAACATCGCGCAACCGGCGCGATGTTTTCAATCATTGAATCACAAAATTCTCCTAGGGCAATTCCCTCTACCTCCGCAAGTGGGTCCCACGCGTAAAGCGCAACAAGATTGCAAATGTAAAAAATATTGTCCTTTCTCAGAGTCTCCATTTTTGCTTTACGCACGAGTTCACTTGGGACGTTCCATGAGCCTGCGATCTCACCTGCGAGGATGTTCATATCTGGGAGATAGCCGAGATCACCTAGATCTTCGACTACCCCGATCTTGCAGCATCTCGCAAAATACCGTCCGACCAAAAAATCAGACCAATAACGATGCTGAAGTCCCCACAGTCGTTTTCCGGTTCCATCGCTGCCACTGTCTGTAAAAATCGTCGACATTAGCGACTGAAGAAACGGGTTCGCCTTGTTTTCGTAGCCGATTTTGTCGGAGTTGCTCCCTAATGGTGCAACCAAATCAAACGCCATCTTCAGTGTGCTATCGAACGAAAGATGTGTCGACCATTTCTGGTCATAGAGGAGCCTCACTCCAGAAACCAAAACGGAATGGGGAGCCACTGCGTTCGATGCATCCGGCAGCTGGTAAAGGACTCGTGCGACAAGCATGATCGCGTCAACGCGGACATCCTCATCATCCAGCGCCTCCTTTTGATCACCTCGCAAAATCTGCCGAAGGGCGATGTCAAGCAGGTCAGTGACGCGTAATGTTCTTTGTGATAAGAGGTTACCGATTTGACGTTCAAGAACGGTAAGCACCAACGGCGATCCCAACAAATTCAGTACCTCTTGGTATCGCCCAAACTGGTCGCGTTCAACCTTTTGAAAGACCTGGCCAATCCCGGGGTATAAGTCGTTCGCACGTAGCCGATCGAGCGGAAAGATTTCTAGAGCGGTCCAATGATCCAATTTAAGGTCTCTTATCCCAACAAATCCCTCTCGGAAGGCAACGACAATAGCCGCTTTTGTCTTTCTTGCTACAACTTTTATGACATCGTATATGTCCTGCCAATACAATTGCGGATATTTTCGTAGAAGCTCCTCCGCACCATCTATCAGCAACACTGCATTTTGATCTGACGAAACTCTAATCACATTGCGACGCAGAGATATCGGGATATTCCCAACTTCAGTTTCAAGGTTTTGCCACCATGACGAAACAATCGCTAACAAGAGCTTCCGAATGCGCCGTCGA
>CAIVEI010000065.1 GCA_903904835.1 uncultured Schlesneria sp.
TGATCATCGTCAGTTTCCTTACCGCCCTGCACAAATCGACAACTGTTGAACTGTCTCACTTATTATTGGCACACAGGGATCCTTCCTTTGGCTCGCATGGCAGGAAGGAGTGGGGCAACTTCGACTCGCGATGTTGACTCGTCCGCGTAACAATAACGACAATCGTAAAATCCTCCATACGGAAATCATGAAGATTGGATTATGAGTGACGTCGAATCAAAACCGATCGAACTGCGAGTTCATCAGACAGTCGACCCGGTCAGTCTAGCAAGTTTTCGGACCAGTCTGGCATTGGATCGAACGATGCTCGCGTGGATCAGAACGACACTTTCGATTGCCGGTTTCGGATTCGGGATGGTAGGGTTTTTCCGAGCACTTAAGCAGCAATCGCCGAGTGCGGAAAGCATTCGGCTGCATACGGGTGCCATCCGATTTGGTACGACACTCGTCGTCTTAGGCATCGTATCGACCGTTCTTGCTGCTTTATCTCATTGGCGTTCTTTACGCCGGCTTCAACGGGGCGAATCCCCCGTTTTGACGCATTGGCCCATGAGTATTACGTTGGCATTGATGCTTTCGGTCCTTGGCTTGGTGGGGATTTGGTTTATGTTTGAGCAATGATGAACTTAAACGATCTTACCGCTTTTTGCGGCGGCAAGATGCCGCCGCTACGGGGTTGTTTGAACGTTGATCGTACCCGCGAACGACCAATATATCCGGCATAATCGAATCGACCCGAAACATGCCGAGGTTGTAACCGATTTGCTCCCACGCTCGCGCTCACGTCGTAACAGGATATCACCCGATATCGAATGTCATTCTGTGCGCATATCGGGAGTCGATCTTGCGCTCGTCAATGTCGATGCGCTCAAAATCGGCAACAAAGCAGGGAGGCGTCAAGATGCCGTTAAGATTTCGGTTTACTCGCAGTGCGGTTCGTGCTCTTCTCGCAGGGATCACCGCGACAAGCCTTTCTCTCAATGCATCGGCCCAAGTGCCATACGATGACGCGACGGCTCCGGCTTCTACGTCCGTTAGCGCACCAACATTGTTTGATTCCCAGCCAAACACGGCAGCTCAGCCGGTTGTACCGACCTTAACGCCTTTGACGATGTCGCCGATTGCTCCGGCGGCTCAGGCTGCTCCTTCGGGGCCGCCGGCTCCGCCTCCTTTCGGAGGACCGCTGTTCGAACGAACGAAATTGACAGGGGACTGGGGTGGTGCTCGTAACGATCTGAGGGATTCCGGGTACACCATCGATTTCAGCAATACCCAGTACTATCAAGGGGTCGCCTCGGGTGGAGTTAACCAGAACTTCCAGTACGGTGGACGAAATGACCTCTACTTGAATGTTGATGGCGAGAAGGCCGGTTTGTGGAAAGGCTTGTTCGTCACTCTGCACGAGGAAAGTCGGTACGGGAATACGATCAATCAACAAACGGGCGCGTTAATGCCTGCGAACCTGATGATGTTGCTCCCCAAACCGGGTGGAACTGTCGAAGGCTTGACTGCTGTCAAAGTGACTCAGTTTCTTTCAGAAAACTTTCTGGTCTTCGGTGGACGCCTGAACCTGCTTGACGGATTTAGTCAACCACTGACGGGTGCGAATCAGAACACTGGTTTTATGAATACCTCGTTCATATTCCCACCGGTCGTTGCCCGTACGGCACCTTACTCGACCTACGGTGCGGGATTCGCCGTATTACATAACTTTGAACCGGTCCTTTCGGTTGGCATCCTGGATACGAACAACGTTCCAACCACGGTTGGAATCAAGGATTCGCTGTTCGCCAACGGAGCGACGATTCTTGGACAGTTAAACCTTCCAACGACGTTCTTCAATCTTCCCGGCCACCAGGGACTGATTGGAACGTACAGCACGGGAGCTTACACCAACCTTCAGCCAATTCCCTATTTTGATCCGGTCACGGGGTTGGGTATCAAAACGACAACTCAATCGAGCTCATGGTCCTTTAATTACAATTTTGACCAGGCGTTATGGGTATCACCCACTAATCCGAAAAAGGTTTATGGGCTGTTTGGAAACATCGGAGTTTCGGATGGAAACCCCAACCCGATTCGAGGGTTCTACAGCGTCGGTCTCAGTGGAACGAGTCCCTTTGAGCGACGAACGCAAGACACCTTTGGTGTGGGTTACTATTACCTCGACGTCACGAATACGCTCAAAGATCTCGCTCCAAGATTGTTACCTCTGAAGAATGAACAGGGTGTCGAACTGTATTATAACTACGCTGTGACACCGTGGTTCCATGTCACACCGGACATTCAGGTCCTTGATCCGTTCCGTCAACGAGTCGACAACGCATTCGTGGCTGGCGTGCGAGCCAAGATCGATTTCTGATCGCACCTGACGGAAATCAGTCAAAGCAGTCAACCGAATCGAAACCCCACCGCCCCCGTGGCGGTGGTCAACGGGCCTTTGCCCTAGCGGCTGAAATCAGAATTGATGACAGCAGACAATCCTCGTGCAAAAGCCCAGTCACCAATCAGACTGAACAGTCGGGATTGAGTTGCCACGGGGACGTGATGAGAAAATCCTTCACGGCTTTACAGACGAATGGTGCGGGTGGACTCGCTTCTCTGCGAGACGCGGTTAAACAAGGGGACGTTTTGCCATGCGATCGCAACGACTGCTATCGCAGTTCGCACTTCGACTGCAGCTTGCGGCAGTTCTCTTCTGCTTTTCTTCCGTGGTCACCGCTCAAGTCACTGAAAGCGGCTCGATTCCGTCTGCTCCGTCCGAATCCGCGACACTCGGGACGCCCGAAGTCTTACCCGTCAATTACATTGGATATCCGGACGCGATTGTCCCGACCCTGACACCGTTGCCAGCGCCGTCTCGCCCGATGCAGGCCGCGTCAGGTCAGGTTGCCCCAAGTCTCGCGGACCGAACGAAGCTCACCGGAGACTGGAGGGGTGCTCGTTCGGAACTGATCGAAAACGGAGTGAAGTTCGACGCGAGTACGACTCAGTACTATCAAGGCGTTGCGTCGGGTGGGGTGCAGCAGGGATTTCGCTACGGCGGACGCAACGACTACTTCCTTAATATCGACGGCAAAAAGGTAGGGTTGTGGGACGGGTTTTCAGTTTCACTTCACGGTGAAACCCGTTACGGACAAACGCCGGACTTGTTAACCGGTGCGTTGTTGCCAGTAAACCTGATGATGGTGTTTCCCCAATATACAGGTACTGTCACCGCATTGACGGCTTTCAAAGTATCACAGTATCTGTCAGAAAACGTGCTCGTCTACGGCGGTCGACTGAACATGTTCGACACGTTTGTTCAGCCGCTCACGGAAGCGACAGGACTGAACGGATTTTTAAATACATCCATGATGTTTAACCCCGTTTATGGTCGCACAGTCCCTTATTCCACGTACGGAGCAGGATTCGTTTATTACCAGAACCATCAACATGTTTTTTCCGTGTCGGTCATCGACACGAACAATACCCCAACCGTCAGCGGATTCGACACGTTGTTCAGTAACGGAGCAACGATTTTAGGCGCGTTAAACATTCCGACGCGGTTTTTCGACCGACCTGGGCACCAGGGGGTGGCAGGGAGCTACAGCACAGGAAGATATTCAGAGCTTCAGCCAACGCCATATAACGATCCCATCCTTGGACCGGGTTATTTGTTTCCGAAATCAACGGGCTCATGGTCGCTGACTTACAATTTTGACCAGGCGATTTGGGTGTCACCGGACGATCCGAAGAAGGTCTGGGGGGTGTTTGGCGACTTGGGATTATCCGATGGCAACCCGAATCCCGACCGCTTTTTTGCGACGCTGGGGATTGCCGGCACCAGTCCGATTCAAGGAAGGTCACTGGACACATTTGGAATCGGCTATTACTACCTCGCCGTCAGCAACGTCTTAAAGGATGCGGCGCCAGTTTTATCCCCTCTGAAAAACGAAGAGGGAGTCGAGTTCTTTTATAACATTGCCGTCAACCAATGGTTCCATATCACGCCTGACCTGCAGGTGATCGATCCCTATAAGCAACGAGCGGACACTTCGTTTGTGGCTGGCTTGCGAGCGAAGATTGACTTCTGAGATTTCGTCACTACTGGATGTTGAATCTCGTCCAAATCATGACGCAATTACTGCCGAACAGGATCATACCAGTGTTTCAAGTTTTAATAGCTTGTGTGGATCGTAACAGATATACAAAGCCTCGATTGTTTCGCCCCTGAAGCGATGCCAACCCTCGATCTTTGACGCAAACCTTTTTGACAATCAGACCGATGGATCTGTGAAGTGGAAGATCTTTTCACTTAAAAACTCATTCCACGGATCGGTGAGTGACCGAATGCGAACGAACATCGGATTAGTTCTTCGATATTGGATGCTTGTCACAATTTTGTGCGCGTCGTCGCGGCATCTCCTGGCGCAGCCGATGATGCAACAAATCGATACGCCCAATACGATTAACGACGCGATGGGATACGGCTTTTCCCCGGGCGAAGGGACGGGAGTTCCCATTGGCAATTCTGACGATGATTTCTGGACACGTTCGACGCTGACGGGCGACTGGGGTGGCCTCAGGTCAAGTTTACAGAAATCCGGGATCACGTTCGCTGGACGATCGACCCAATTTGCATTCGGCATTGATGGTGGAATTAACACGCCACCACCGCCACCACTCGCCTTGGGGAACACATTTAAATATACCGGTCGCGGCGAATACGACATGCTGTTGGACCTCGAAAAATTCGGGGGAATGCCCAAAGGGACTTTGCTGGTCCGTGCAGAGAACTGGTATGGTCAGTACGCAAACGTCAGTGCGAACAGTGGTGCGTTTGCACCGACAATCTTCCCGGCGGCACTACCACCGGCCAATCCTGACAACCCTGGCATCCCTTACTTGACCAACTTTCTGTACACCCAGCCCCTTTCTAAAAACCTGGTGGTCTTCGCGGGTAAGAAAGACGTCCTTGGGGCAGCCGACCAGGACATTTTTGCAGGAGGTGACGGGACTAACCAATTCATCAATCAGGCCTTGATTGCAAACCCCTCGTTTCTGTTAGGTCTGCCCTATAGTTCCTACACAGCGGGATTTGTTTCGCCTCAGAAATGGGGCAATTTCAAGGGATACATCTGGGATCCGTCGGACTACACAAAACAGGGACTTCCGGTAAATAACCTCTTCTCGAAAGGGATCATCGTAGGTGGGGAAGTCAGCTTAAATACGAACTTCTTCGATATGAGGGGCGAACACCACATTGGTGGGATCTGGAAGCACAAACCCTTGGATAATCTGGCCTTTAACGAGCCGCCGCCAGGTGTTTACCCCGAGCCAACGACGCCTGGATCGCCGACGCTCAATAATTCCTACACGATTTACTACGGTTTTGACCAATACCTGGTTCAGTTCGCAAACACGAAAGACAAAGGCTGGGGCTTGTTCGGACGCGCTTCAATCAGCGATGGAAATCCGACTCCCGTCCGATATTTTTTGAGTGCGGGGATTGGCGGAGACAGCCCCGTGCGACAAGGCAAAGGGGACAAATTCGGTGTGGGCTGGTACTACGTCGGTGCCAGCAATCAATTCGGCCCGATCCCTCGAGCCGTGTTCGGTCCGACCGATGGATCCGGACTGGAACTCTACTACAACATTCAGATTAATCCCTGGATGAACATCACGCCCGATATCCAGTTTATTCAGCCGGGAATGAATCGAATCGCTGAGGACTCATTCGTGTACGGTATCAGGGCGAATTTGACTCTATAGCGATTCGTGACTGTTCCACGAACGTTGTCAGTCTGTCGAAGCAGGGCGAAACCCGCAAACAGCGAAATAGCCAATCGTGTAAATCACGACCGTGGAATCAATTACCAACGGGACCCAGAACCCACTCACGAACGAACTGTGCGCGTTGGAAAGAACGAGCCAGACCATGAACGATTTTTCTAACGCGCTATAGAGCAGGATCGGCACACGCCATTGTGGAACTAATGCCGCCAGCATCATGGCGATCCCCATCAGTCCTACCATGATCCCCCAATGCTGGATGATGATTGTGTAGTCCTGCAGGTAAGGTAACTTCGCCACGTTGGGCATGGCCCAGGATGGCAAGACGGCATAAAGGCCAACCAAAGCGGTTCCCGCCCCGGTGAACAGAAAAAATGGCCGAACGGTTCGATCGAAAAAGTGTCTCAACGCTTCAAACCCCATTCTTTGAGGTTCTTCGCGGCCGTGCCGTACGGACCCAGTTGATAAACAGCCGCACCCCCGGGCGAGAAGGAGAAGTTCTCAAACGGCTCGGCGAGCATCCTGTCGAGGTACTCTTTCGGAGCGACGCCAGTACTCACGTGCGGATTGAAGTTTTCGCCCGCCTGTTTCGGAACGAATGTCGAAACGTAGTCAATCAGTGCCGTGTCCATCGTGGAATCGCCGTGAGGGGCGGTGAAGGCACCGATCGGGCCGGTATTCACCATGAAGGGCTTCGCGGCGGCAATGATTTCTGCTTGCAGCTTGAGGATGTCCGGTGTCGGCTTCGCGCAGATGCCTGCGACTCCCAGTGGGCCGCCGGGAGCATAGTAGAACTTGAACGCCTCCAGCTTCATCGCGTTCACGTTGGCGGCGGCAAGGACCTTTTCCTGGGCGGCATAGACTTTGTTGAGGTCCGCCGTGCGGACGAAACACTGCAGCATCGTGATGTGCGGAGTGTGCGCTGCATCCAGCGCGAAACCTTGGGGGAAGACTTTGAGCAGGCGGGCGTTGTTGGCAGCAGAATGCTTGAGCATTGTCGCGTCCGGCTGCAACAGGATGTCGATGGCGGTGAACTCTGACGGCACGGTGGCGAAAATAGTCTTCCAGTCATTCTTCATACTGACGACGGTCCAGCCTTTGGTGACGGATTCGTCCAGACCTTCATCGAGTTTTGCGAGATGGTCGGCGCGGTCGTAGGCGTATTCGCGTTCGGCGTCATCGTGGTGAACGTAAAGGCAGAATCGCGTGCCGCTGCCGGCGCCGACATACTGCAACATCTGGAGGTCACCGTCCGAGTTGCCAAACGCCGCAATCGGGCGGCGACCGATATGCTGATGGATGCCGACGGGCTTGCCTCCCTTGTCCTGGACAAAATTCA
Organism: uncultured Schlesneria sp.; assembly: GCA_903904835.1. GTDB lineage: Bacteria > Planctomycetota > Planctomycetia > Planctomycetales > Planctomycetaceae > Schlesneria. The sequence continues at coordinate 7,115 of CAIVEI010000065.1, forward strand.
ACTCGGGCAGACGCACGATCACCGGCTGCCCATCGCGCAACTCGAATGTCGTCTTCACGCTGCTGCCGATTACCTGTTCCGGGGGGACGCCATAGGCCGCTTCTGCCCACGGGCGCATGAACTCGATGCCACCAGCCGACACGACATAGTTCTTAAAGCCGTTCGCGCGCAGATAGGCCAGCAGCTCGAGCATCGGTTGGTAGGTCATTTCGGTGAAGCGTTTACCGGTGGTGGGATGTTTCGATGTGGCGATCCAGTCCTTCACAATCTGCTCGAACTCCGCCGTGGTCATCCCTGTGTGCGTGGCCATGAGGAGCTCCATGATCGCACGTTCGCCACCTGCGGCGGCGTTCTTGAGATCCCCCTTAAGTAACGAGGCGAACGGTTCCTTGTCCTTCCACTCCGGATGCTGCGGCGCAAGAGCCTTGACCCGGTCAAGGGCGAAGAAAAGCTGCACGGGCAGCGGCTTTTCGCACCAGAGTGTGCCGTCGTTGTCAAAGGTCGCGATACGCTCCGCCTCGGGGACGAAGTCCGGCGAGCCTTCCTTCGTCACCTTTTCGACAAAGGTGGTAATCGACCGTTTTGCAGCACCATCATTCCACGATGGCAGCGGATCAGCGGCGAACGCACCCGTGGCGAAGAGTAGCGCGACGATCGTCATCGAGAGCGGTTTCATGGTTTGGCTCCGGTTGAGAAGGTTCAAGAAAAAACGAGGAGTGCCGTCTTGACCAAGGGCACTCCTCGTTGCGTGTTGCTGACTTCGCGTGAGCGTCAAAAGCCGCATTCACGTCAGGGGCGTCTCATGACGAAACCCAAGATGGGACATCCCCGTGTCGGGTGACAAACCGGCCGAGCACTCGGCCGGTCGCGCGAACAATCACACGTCAATTACCCGGAGCACCCAGCGTTTCGATCTCATTCAATCGCTTCAGCGCTTCTGCGGCCTTCAGTGATTGATAGTTGATCCCTGCGGCATTCAGAGTGCTTCCTTGCTGGAAGGGGAACTGAGGAATCGTCATGAGGAAGTTCTTGACCTGCGCCTGAACGGGGACGAACAACCAGATGTTGTCACCATACCAGCGCATATACATGCTGGATTCGAGCGGCATTTTTTCGTAGGGGTCAGCCTTCAGGTTCACGATCAACGGCCAGCCGGTCACTTTGCGGGTTCCGGTTGCGATGTTTCCATCGACGACGGCGAAATTAACTTTCCAGTCTTTCCATCGCACAGCATTCAATTCACCACCTTGACCAAAGTAAAGAATCTCCTCACGAGGGCCTTTCTTCGTTTCACCTTTGAAATAAGGGAGGAAATTGTAACCGTCGGCGTGGATCTTGTAGGTTTTGCCGTTGGCTTTGTAGCCTTCCTTGAGCTTGTCGACGATGTTGGGTTCACCGGCGGCTGCGAGGAATGTCGGCAGCCAGTCTTCCTGTGAGAAGATTTCGTTGATGACGGTACCGGGCTTGATCACGCCTGGCCAGCGGACGATCATGGGGACTCGCAGGCCACCTTCCCAGGTTGTTCCCTTTTCACCGTGGAATGGAGTGATACCACCGTCAGGCCATGTTGCCGTTTCCGCCCCGTTATCGGTGCCGTACACCACGATCGTATTGTCAGCCAGGCCGAGATCGTCGAGTTTCTTCAGCACCTCGCCAATAAAACCGTCGTGCTCAACCATGCCGTCGGGATAAAGTCCGATACCGGTCTTCCCTTCGGACGCCTTCTTGAGGTGAGTCCAGACATGCATGCGGGTGCTGTTGTACCAGAGGAAGAACGGCTTCTTTTCCTTGGCATTGCGTTCAACGAAATCCATGGCGTTCGCGTGAACTTCTTCGTCGATGGTTTCCATCCGTTTCGCGGTCAACGGGCCGGTATCCTTGATGGTCTGGCCACCTTTACCGTCTGCCTTGCAGTGCAGCACACCTCGTGGGCCGAACTTCTTGCGGAATTCGGGGTCTTTTGGATAGTAATAGGTTTCTGGTTCTTCTTCAGCGTTCAAGTGGTAGAGGTTTCCGAAGAATTCATCAAAGCCGTGCAGCGTGGGAAGGTGCTTGTCCTGATCGCCCAGGTGGTTCTTGCCGAACTGACCTGTCGCATAACCTTGTTCCTTCAGCAGGTCGGCAATGGTTGGGGTCCAGTCTGGAATACCATGCGGACTGCCGGGCATCCCGATTGTCAGCAAGCCTGTGCGGAATGGATGCTGTCCGAGAATGAACGAAGCACGACCGGCGGTACAGCTTTGCTGAGCATACGAATCCGTGAACAGTGCACCCTCTTTGGCAATGCGGTCGATGTTCGGCGTGTGATATCCCATAATGCCGTGGTTATAGGCACTGATGTTGTGAACACCGATATCGTCACCCCAGAGGACAACAATATTCGGCTTTTTCCCAGTCTGAGCCAACGACGCAGCCACAAGCTGGTTGTGACTGACAAGTGCCACTTGATCGGCTTTACCGAGGTTACCGGCACAGCAGCCTGGTCGTTCGGACTTCAGTGGAGCAATTTCGACAGTCGTCGTTGTTTGAGCGGCTTGTGATTCGATGACGGCGGGTTGGGACTGAGGCTTTTGAAACGGAGCGTTCGCGGCACCGTAGCCGAGAATGGCGCCCATGGCCATCGTCATGAAAGATTTTGATAACCAGTTTGATAACACCGGAGACACTCCTTGAATTGAGTACAGGGGACATTGACTGATGGGAACATCACGTCAGACGAAGGTCAGATGTACGCTGAAATCAGCCTGTCTGATTTTGTGAATGGAGTAGGAGTTTACTGGTGACATCGACGGATTACGAGTCAGCGACCCAAGTCCTTCACTTGAAGTTCACAATGCCGAAAGCAGGTAACGAGATGATCATTCACCATTCCGACAGCTTGCATGAACGAGTAACAGATTGTCGTACCGACGAATCGGAAACCTCTTCGTTTCAAGTCTTTGCTCATTGCATCTGAAACAGGCGTTTGAGCAGGAACGTCCCCGATCGTTTTCCATGTGTTGTGACGTTGCTGACCGTCGACAAAGCGCCAGATGAATTGATCGAAGCTTCCAAACTCATCCTGTACTTTCAGGAACGCAATCGCGTTGTCGACGGTCGACTGGATTTTGAGTCGGTTACGAACAATGCCTGCATTCGCCATCAGTCCCACTTGTTTCGCTTCGTCATAGCGGGCGACGATGTTTGGATCGAAGCCATCGAATGCTGCTCGATAGTTCTCTCGCTTCTTGAGAATTGTGATCCAGCTCAGGCCGGCTTGAGCACCCTCAAGGATCAGAAACTCGAATAGCAGGCGATCATCATGAATGGGGACGCCCCACTCATGATCGTGGTACTCGACGTACTGATCGCCAATGGCCCAGGGACAACGGACCAAATCCGGCTTTTTGCGTTTGACAGTCATGTCTCACCATTAATGGACGCGTTGGCCTGGTTTGGCACCACTGTCGGGATTGAGCAGGTAAATCTCTTGTCCGCCTGCTCCGGCGGCAAGAACCATTCCTTCACTCATTCCAAACTTCATCTTGCGCGGAGCAAGATTGGCGCAGAAAATCACCAGTCGTCCGACCAGGTCTTCCGGTTTGTAAGCACTCTTGATACCAGCGAAGACGTTCCGCGTTCCCTCGCCACCCATGCTGAGTGTCAATTGCAGCAGTTTGTCGGCGCCAACGACAGCATTGGCCGCGAGAACTCGGGCTACTCGAAGATCGATCTTTGTGAAATCATCGATGGAACAGTGATCTGCAACGAGTGGTTCATGGGCAAGCGGTTCGGGTCCATCGTTCCAAGGGCTCGCTGGAGCGGCTGCGGCAGCGTCCGTTGCAGGAGCGGCGGTTTCGGGGGCGGATTGTTGACCTGCTTCAATCATGGCTTGGACCTGTGCGAGTTCAACTCGCTTCATGAGGTGTTCGAACTTGGAAACGCGCGTTCCCACGAGCGGCGTTTGGGATTCATTCCAATCGGAAATTGGCTTTTGAAATAACTCGCTCACTTGTAAAGCGAGTTTCGGTAGTACCGGCGAAAGGTAGACGATGATCTGCCGGAACAGATTCAACGTGACCGTACAAACGTCTTGCAGTTCGGCTGCTTTACTGGCGTCTTTTCGAAGAGTCCACGGAGCCGTCTGTTCCACATATTGGTTTGCCTTGTCGGCAAGACTCATGATGTTTCGCATGGCTCCGTTGAAGTCGCAGGCTTCGTACGCTGCCGCGATGGCGTCTGACTGCGCCGCGGCTTCGGCAAACAGTCCTCCGTCATCGGGATAGGCGGCGGACAAACCGACCCCTTCAACGAATCGAGCCGTGCGGCTGGCGAGATTCACGACTTTGCCTACCAGATCCGAATTGATCTTGTTGACAAATTCTTCCAGGTTCAGGTCGAGATCGTCGACCCCCGTACCAAGTTTCGATGCATAGTAATAGCGCAGATACGACGGGTCGAGGTGATGGCCGAGATACGTCGAAGCCTGGATGAAGGTTCCTTTTGACTTTGACATCTTTTCGCCGTTCACGTTGAGAAATCCATGAATGTGGACTTTCTCCGGCAGGCTGAGTCCCGCCGTTTTCAACATGGCTGGCCAGAATAACGTGTGAAAGTAAGTGATGTCCTTTCCAATGAAGTGGTGAATCTCTGTATTGGAGTTCTTCCACCAATCATCGAGCTTTTCGTGATTTCGTTCGCACCATTCCGCTGTCGATCCAATATAACCGATCGGTGCGTCGAACCAGACGTACCAATAATTTCCGGGGCTATCAGGAATTTCAAACCCGAAGTACGGAGCGGGTCGAGAGACGTCCCAATTCCGTAATGGATCGACAAGAAAATGGCCTTTTAAGTAGTTGGCAATCTCGCTCTGAAGATGTCCGCCAGACTGAGTCCATTCCGTAAGCCAATCGTGTAGCTGTTCGATCTCAACGAACAGATGCTTGGCGGTTCGCAGTTCGGGCGTTGCCCCCGAGAGGGTGCTGACCGGGTTAATGAGGTCTGCTGGACTGTACGTTGAACCACATTTTTCGCAGTTGTCACCGTATTGATCAGGGGCGTGGCAATCAGGCTTCGGACAGGTTCCTTTCACAAAACGGTCAGCGAGAAATGTTTTCGCGACGGGGTCGAAAAGTTGAGTCACATCCTTTTCAACGATCAGTCCCGCTTTGCGCAACGCGGCCCAGACCTCGTGACAGACTTTCCGCGTCTGTTCGCTGTTCGTACTTCCGTAGTTGTCGAAAGCAACGTCAAAGCCGTTGAAATCAAGAAGGTGCGATTCTCGCATATCTGCGATCAGCGATTCTTCGCTTCGTCCCTCCTGCCGGGCACGAATCATGATTGCCGTACCGTGCGTGTCGTCCGCACAGATATAGATGCAGCGGTGCCCGCGCAATTTTTGAAATCGGACCCAGATATCGGTCTGGATGTACTCGACCATATGCCCCAGGTGGATGTGACCGTTGGCATACGGAAGTGCAGATGTTACGAGAATGCGTCGATCAGTCATTCCAAACCCATGCGAGGAAAGTTATTCAGCGGTGTAGACACATGATTCTAAGTTCAGGTTCGAACAACGGGTAGCGACTGCGTCATGATACGGAAAAATTCCACGTAATGGCGAAAAGTCGATGCCCAAGGTTCGCGGCGAATGATCCGCCCAGTCGATTCTTTATGGCTTGTGAACCCGAATCCAGTGATCGGTGAACCGCAAATTCGTATCCGTTGCGATCGATGGCATATGGCACGACACGCAATTGCTTGTTTGTGGTTGCGACCGACAAGGTTGTCCGACTCCCTTTTCATCGTAGTGGCACGAGCTGCAGACTTTTTGATAAACGCTTGTGTCCTTGGGCAGCGGACGGTGCAGATTATGACAACTGAGGCAATCGAGTCGCACAGGGGGGGAATTGGAATCTCCAGCACCTTGACTTTTGAAACAGCGACTTTGAGAAAGCCCGACCGGCGCGAAGCGGACGATACGTACTGACTCGCTATTCAAGTCTGACGGATCGGTTTCGTCAGCGCGACGGTGGCATTCACCGCAGCGATCAATCACCGCTTGCGGCGACATTTTCGACCAGTGTTCGCGAAATGCGGCGGGGTTCCCGTTCTGGGCAAGATGCCCGGCAGCATCAGGGTGACATCGCACGCATCCCACGGTTCCAATCAGTTGACTGGGCTGAATCTTTCCCGCGTGATCGACAGGAACATAAGTTGAGTGACATCCGATACAAGCTTTCGCATTGGAATGTTCCTGCCACTGAGCGAGTGCGGCCATTCCTTCGGTGGCAAAATGCTTCATGTCGTTCCCTAATGCGGGAGCGAGGCCGACCGACGGATACCACGCAAGCAAATGTTCTAACATCTCGGTCTCACCCTCAGGATTGGTGATCAACTGAACGAGTCCCTGTGACTTTCCCCCGGAACCCATGACCAGGTCGACGTGCAGTCGCAAGGGTGAATCCTCTTGAGTCAGCCAAAGTCCATCGTCCTCCGCGACGTAGCGAAACAATGGACCATCCGAGGTCCAGCGATACTCAAGGTTGGCGAAGCGAGCAATCACCTTCGGATCATTGCCGGGCCACAACGATTGAGCGTGGCCGGTTTTCGCAAATTCATCGCAGATCTCACGATGACAGCTCGCACATTGTGCGGTTGTTGGTGGAACCCTGTCGTCGTTGACGAGTGGCGTGAGTTGTCTTTCCAGCCTGTTCTGAGGCCACTTGGAAACGTTGAGGCCAGTGATCAGCACCAATACTGCCAGCAACGGTAAAAGCGATAATCGACTATTTAGAATTTGGCGCAACGACATTAACAATAGCCTTGGATTCAGTGGAGTCGGGAAATCTCTGGATCAATTCTTTTGACCACCGCTCCGCCTGTTGTGGATTGCCCTCTTCTAATGAAATCTGCGATAAGGCGAAAAGAGACGCGGGATTCGACGCAGAAAGCCCATTCTTCGCAGATTCAAAATCGTGTTTAATATATGCCGACGCCGCCATTTTATAGCCGTCCGGTAACGAAACAAACGCTGATTCTCCGGCTGGATTCACGCGGCTGAGAAGAAATGGATCGCCGCCACTTTCAAGGTACGCACACATTCGCCAGCAAGTCGCCTGCCCATTGGCCAGGAATTCACGATAAGCGAGGGACAATTGAATCGCGGTGAACTCGCGTTGAGCGTCATCGTCTCGCTTCTGCAAACCGTACTTCAACACTTTAAGAGCCGCAACAGGCCGTTTCATCGCGACGAGAGTTCGGGCCAGTCTGAGATCTATTTGCCGGTCGTGCAGCCCGGTCAACCATCCCCAGAGATCGAAGTGACTACCAGTTCCCGAAGCAGGTGGTTTGGGGTATGTCCATTCACCTGATTCAATGACATCGAATGTTGACTGAACGTCAATCAGGCGCCGACTGATCGAAGGGTCACCGACAAGACCGTAGGGTAATGAGGGAGTATCGATCGCAAGCGCTTTCCAGAGACTCGAGTCGAGCGCGCGGATAATGGAGTACTCGTCGGACGAGACAAGAAGTAATCGCGTGCGGCGTTCACGAAGTCGGTTTAACCACCCTCCGAAACTTCCGTCAGATCGTCGATGCTGGTCACGTCGGCTGTGAGCGAGATCCCATCCAATCCGAACATGCTCTTGAAGGCGTCCGGATAAAAGTGCTCGGGACGGAAAATCTGCCGGGCGAATCAAGCCCGGGCGCAACCATGCCAGCAGCCCCGCCTCGCGGGCTCCACTACAATAGCCGGACCCGTCCAGTTTGAACTCGGCCATGATGTCCTCAATGAGAACTGGCTCTAATTGTGGTGCCAATCCCCATCCGAGTCTGGTTTGGCTACTGGGCCAGGCCCCCCCACCCACGCTCAAGGCGAACGCCGTCAAAACGAGCGGTGACAAATAGCGAGTCCATTCCGGACGACGCATCGCTAATTCCGTTTCGGTCGTCGTTTCACGAGGTCGTTCGGTATGGCAAAGTTCGATTGACCAAAGCATCAGAAACAACCCGGAAATCCCGAGGTTCGCCGTGGAGGACGCGACCATCAGGATGACCAGTGTAAGGCATCCAAAGTCTTGCCAGCCTGCTAAAATTCCTGCTGAAGATTTCCTGATGAGCAGAATAAGATTGACGACACAAAGAATCACAAACGCCGAGAGCTCAGCCGAAGGTGGCCAATTGAATCGTGGCAGAATTCCGGCAGCGGCAAGTGTCCCGAGATCGATACAGGTCCACGGTAGAAGAATTCTCAAGGAGTCGAAAAACGTAAGGAATCCACGAGGCGTTGCCGATCCGGCGAGTAGCATGCACGCGAAGAGTCCGAATTGATATCGCGTTCCAACTGGCGGAAAGCGATTTCGATCCGCGAGATTGAGTCGTGCAAATGTGACGACCAATCCAACGAGTGGTAACGTTGCAAAATTTGCCCAAATCAATTCGCACAAACAAAGCACAAGGATTCCTTGAGTAACGATTCGTCCGCCTCGTCGGCGAATTTTTCCAGCAAGAAACCAAGTTGCGATTACGCCAAACGCATCGAACAAAGCTGGTGTTGGCGACCATGTGTTTCGAGCTGCCGCGAAACCCAGAATCAATAATCCGATACGAGTTCGACTGAATTGGCGTTGTGCATCGCCGGGTTTTGAAATGGAATTCGCCATAATCACGGCTGTAATCGCCAGTCCAAAACAGATGACCGAAGGGCCAACGTTCATGAACAGCAGATACCACGGAAGTCCACCAAGCCAATCAGCGTCGGAGTTCGCTTCAAAAGCGAGCAACGATTGGGACGGGTTTATTTGCCCGGTCCAGACTGCCCGACCACGTGAGACGTGCCACCAGAAATCCGGCGCAATAATTGGATGAAGGGTCAGGAGTAACACCAACCCGGCCAGTTCCCAAGACCAGGCAGAATTCGTGGCCCTTCTTTCCGAACTTTGATTCGCAGCATTGTTGTCACGAGTCGACATGGACACTGCAACATGCTCCCTGATTTTACAGCGATGGTTTTTGAATGGTCGCCAATATTTCTGCCGACAGCCAGGCAACGTGGCGCCACGCTTCAATGATGGGCTTTTGTGAGAAGTCGAGGGGTGTTCACGAGGCAATCATGAATGATTTTCAACGGGTTTTCCAGTGAGTGTTGACGTTTTCGTAATTCTGTTTTCGATGGAAGGAATCCCGTTTTGATTGTTGAAGACCGAATCAATTCTTCGAAATTGGTTGCAATTTCGTGACGGGCCGAGTGAACTACGGTTTTATTTCACGAGAACATTCTGGAAAGGCGGATGGATGCGCGGGCCTGGATATAAATTGTCGGGTGATGTTCGTCGAACGTGGCGCTGCCCTGCCTGTGGGCGCGAACGAAAGCTGTCGGGCGAGATCACGACGTTGCTTTGCGGCTGTCAGGAACAGACCTGGATGCAAATTTCCGCCGAGCGAACGATGGTTCCCCGCCCTTTACAGCGGCCTAGTGATGTTGAGCGACATCCGATCGACTTTGGAATTGAGCCGAACGCGCCCGCTCCTGCACGCCCTGAAGCGACGATCATTAAGTCCGCGATTTCTCAAGAAACCGAACTGATCATAGAAACGACGGACATTGAGTCTTCGCCGACGCCAATGAAATCGACTCTGAACCCTGCAGTGACGAGCGATGAGCCCACCAACGTGGAAGAGAAAAAAGTTGAAGAGAAAGAAGAAGAATGGGGTGAAGGGATTCTTTAGACATCGTTGAATCCAATACCCCTTCCCGGTACTCAAACCAGCAGCGTTAGCAATTGTTCGTGAATATCAGAGCCGTTTGTTGCGAGCAGATCGGGTTCCTCAAGGCGAAAATGCGATCCGTCAATTTTCGAAATTCGGCCGCCGGCTTCCTCGACCAGCAAGATGCCTGCAGCCATGTCCCACGGCTTGAGACTGGTCGACCAGAATCCTTCCACCCGTCCCGCCGCGACATTTGCCAGATTCAATGCTGCTGAACCCGTCCTTTGGACGGATTGAGCAACGGGAAGCACGGTGAGAAACCGGCTGACCGCTTTTTCATGTGCGCTCGTGGCCACGGGGAGACTGGCAATCACGAGCGATTGTGAAAGTTCGTTAATGCCAGAACATTTTAACGGACGCCGATTCAAGCTCGCTCCCTGGCCACGGACGGCCAGAAACATCTCGTCGTGAACTGGATCAAAAACGGCACCGACAATCATCTCGCCGCGACATTCCAGTCCGATAGAGACACAATAGTAAGGAAAAGCGTGAACGTAGTTGGTTGTTCCGTCGAGCGGATCAATGACCCAGCGATATGGCGAATCGGTTTCGTTGATCGAAAGACCTTCTTCACCGCAAAAACCGTGGCTCGGATAACGGCCGTGAATAAATTCAAAAATCGCCGCCTGAGAAGCTTCATCCGCCTCAGTCACGAGATTTGATCGACTTTTTTCTCGGACCGTAAATTTTGACGACCAGGCACGTAGGATCTGTCCTGCTCGCCTTGCCGCTTCTTCTGCCGTTTGAACAAAATCAAGCATTAATCCCCCATCGATATCACGATCAGGTCACAAGACGCATCGTTGACAGTGTCATGAATCAACGACGTTTATATGGCCTGACTTCGAAAAACAAAAAGGGTTCGCACTGAAAATCAGTACGAACCCTTCAAATTCAAACCAATCGACGAACCAACAATCACTTAGCTTCGGCTGGCTTTGGAGCTTCTGCTGGCGCTGGAGCTTCAGCTGGTGGAGCTGGAGCGTTCTGCACTGGAGCAGCATAGGTTGGAGCCGACGAGGTGACCATTGGAGCAGGCGAGGCGCTGCAACCGCTGGTGCATCCGGTCGAAACGGTTGAGGTTCCGCATGAGCTGCAACCGGTTGAAACGGTGCTGCAACCGCTGGTGCAGGTGCTGCAAGGAGCTGGAGCTGGTGCTGAGCAGCAAGGAGCTGGAGCAGCACAGCAAGGAGCTGCACAGCTTGGAGCTGGTGTTGCACAGCAACGTGCATGGTGATGGTGAACTCGTGCTGGCTTGCAATGAGCTGGTCGGCAGCAGTTGCGAGCTTCTGCTGACGAGATCGAGGTGAACAGGACAACTGCTGCGGCGACAAATCCAAAGGCGCGACTCATAGAAAACTCCTTCAAAACTGACACGGGTGCCTGAACATGGAAGAGCCGACCTTCGGCTTTCCACCCTTCAGCTCGAGTTCGCTACAAGGAACTGTTCTGAAGAGTCAATGTCAGACTGGAGAAACTTCTCCGACTTTCCCGTCTGGGTCAGATGCAGAATATCAGGGAGAAAAAAGATGTCAAACGACCCGACCAGATTTGTTTCCGGTTCATTTTGTTTTGTGAAGTGCTTCACGCAATGGTTGCAACATCTGGCCCATGGTTGGCCAACGGTCTTGTGGCTGTAAGGCGAGGCCACGCATAATAGTTTTGGCAACCAAGGGGTCGATATCGGGAACGAGTTTGCGAAGCTCTTTGGGCGGAAGGTTGATGTGCTGCACGACCGCTTCGAGCGTCTCACCGCCAGGCCAGGGAAGTTCTTTTGTATACATTTCGAAGCACGTGACAGCATAGGCAAAGATGTCGATTCGCTGATCGGTCTTCTGCCGCTTGATGAGTTCCGGTGCCATGTAGGTTGCAGTCCCGGTTCGATTTCCAGGTGCCTGATATTCGGCAATATTCGGTACAACAAGCCCAAAATCGATCAGTTTTGTCGAAAGCTTCGTGTCGACCATCACATTTCGAGGACAGATATCTCGATGGATCCAGTTCTGTCGATGGAAATATTCGATAGCCTCACCAAGCTCCACAATGATTCGAAGACGATTCTTTTTCATGACGTCGTTCTGGACATCGATCAAATACGCGAGCGACATTCCTTCGACAAATTCCATGACCAGGAACTGCTCGTCCTTCGTTGTGATCCCGTGCTCAAACGTCTCGACGATGTGCGGGTGTTTGAGCTTGATCGCGATCTCACCCTCACTCGGCTTCTTTGATTTCATATGGGTGAAACGGGAATCAAGTCGCTTCGTTTTCTCAAAATCAAGAACCTTGAGCGCAACGGTTTTATCCAAGCGACGATCGTGCGCACGCCAGACTTTCGACATGCTTCCCTGGCCGACGCGACTGATGAGCTGAAACCGGGATTCGATGTCGACTTTGTTAATCTTCGGTTTGCGTTTGAATAGTGCCTTGAAAAATTTCAACATCGGATTTCCTGCTCCAAGCAGTGGAATTACACGCCGCAATAGTCGATCAAACGGGAAATCTCCGTTCGCAATTCCGGACGGGGAACGATCCGATCAACGAAACCATGCTCGAGCAAAAATTCACTCGTTTGAAAACCTGCCGGAAGTGCAATTTTACAGGTAGCGCGAACAACACGCGGCCCTGCGAATCCAACGAGCGCCTTCGGTTCAGCGAGTGTGATATCACCGAGCGACGCGAAACTCGCCGCAACACCACCCATTGTCGGATTGGTCAGAACCGAGATAAACAAGCCACCGGCCGATTGATACCGTCCTAACGCAGCACTCACCTTACCCATCTGCATCAGGGAAAGAATCCCTTCATGCATTCGAGCACCCCCGCCGGAACCGCTGACGATCACGAGAGGGAGTTTAAGTCGCGTGGCTTCTTCAACGGATCGAGTCAGCATTTCACCAACCACTGATCCCATGCTACCCATGATAAAGGACGAATCGGTCAGTGCGAACACAAGGGGACGACCTCGCATGTAGCCTCGCCCGGCGATACAGGCGTCTTTCAATCCCGTTTTCTTTTGTTCTGCAACCAGCCGATCTTTGTAGGGCTTGGAATCAACGAACCCGAGCGGATCTTTGGATGTCAGATTGTCGAACCATTCTTCAAAACTGTCTTCATCCAGCAGTTGTTGAATCCGAACCCGACCAGGAACGATGAAATGATGACTGCAGTCTGGACAAAGGTACAAATTCTGTTCGACTTGTTTTCGATAGACCGTACTTTTGCACGATTCGCATTGAATCCAAAGTCCTTCGGGGACTCCTCGCTTTTTACGCGGCGTTTCGCCGTTATCGAAGCCACGTTGCTGCGGTGGAGGATCTGAAGTCATCCGTGATGCTTCCATTCTTGCCAAGGCCTCTAAGATCAAGAACAAATTACGCTAAAATGGAACGTGTTTACGCGAAACTCGCCCAACGAAAAATCTGGTGAGTCGAAAGATACCGACCCGGAAATAGCCCGTTAATACACCGGACCATACGTCTTTTTTCCAAAGTTGATGAACCGCGTTGATTCTATAGGAACTCGACGGGAATGGCCAATTCTTTCAGAATTTTCTCCATGACCACATTCGAACGCATGAATCAAATGGCGGAATCGGAATTGAGAACCAATTTCATTTTCCGTTCAATGAAGGGGATTCGGCCTTTTGAGAGGAGGGACCGGAAGTCCGCATTAACACAGATCGAGCCATCGCCGCATCTTGGTCATCCGGCTGACGCTTAAGTATCTCGTCGAATTGCTCGATCGCCTGTGAGTTTTCACCATCATCCGCGAGTGCCATTCCGAGCGCCATTCGAGCCTCGTCATTCTCGGGATTCAGTGAAACGGCTTCGCGAAAGTCCAGAATTCCCTTCGGTCGCCGTTGCTGGCGAATTTCTGCGTTTCCCAGCATCAAATAAATTTCGCTCCACCGTCGGCGATATTCTTTTTGGGTCGTCTTGTGGCTCCCCCCAGCGTAGGCCTGACGAGCCTCCCAACGTCGCCGTTCCCATTCGACGGCTGTTTGAACGTGATTGAGGCCTTCAACGAAGTCCCGGGCTTCAAACGCCTGCCAACCAATTGCGAATTGAGCATTTTCGTTCGTGGGATCAACCGCCAATGCATGTTGATACAGCGTATTGGAATCCTTCCAGACGGTCACTTGCTGTACCGATCGGAACGTCAGTAGCGCTAAGCAGACTCCCACTATCGAAGATAAACGAATCATGCCGACGCGAGTTCGTGGCGTCGGCATTGACCAGCCGGTGACGATGGCCAGTCCAATCAAAGGGAGATACATGTACCGATCGGCCAAAGATTGCTTTCCAATCTGAATCACACCACTGACAGGAGTCAGCGTCGTTAAAAACCATAGCCAGCCCACCAGGAGCGCAGGCTTGCTCCGTCGCTCGAACCAGAGGAACAACGTGAGTCCAACCAAGCCGATGACGCAACAAAACACCAGCGCGAGAGACGATGGTGGGTCGAATGGATATTGGACGGATAACCCGATCGGAAAAAAGGCCTTCGAAAGATATCGAAAAACACTGATGGAGGCGTTAGAAAGTCGTAGTGAAAGTGGCCATTCGCTTTGCACCTCTTGTGCGGTTTGTTGAGCGTTGATTGCGATGAAGCACGCCCCTAGACTCAGTCCAAACCAGGGGAGTTTTTCCCAGATCAGTCCTCTCACACGCGTCGCTGTCATGTGACCGGTTCGTGGATCGAAGACTCGCCTCAACGGCCAGAAGTCCAATAAAAGAAAGACACACGGAAGTGTGACAACAATTTGTTTGGTCATCAGGCCGAGAACGACGCACGCCGTCACCGCGACCCACCCCCGTCGAGATTGTGCATGACGCACCCATCGGGAATAAGACCAAATCCCGAGCATCCAGAAGAAGCCGCTGAGTACGTCCTTTCGTTCAGTGATCCACGCCACGGACTCAACATGCAGCGGGTGGATGCCGAATATCGCGGCGACCCAGGCGCTTCGCCAACGATCGTTCGTCATTTCCCGGAAAACAACGAATAAGATGGCAACATTTGCCAGATGCCACGCCATGTTTTCCAGATGAAATGCCCCCGGGTTGAGACCGAATAGCTGAAAGTCCAACATCAGGCTCAACCAGACCAGCGGATGCCAATTGTCCGCGTGGAACTCGACAAACGCATCCCAGATCGCGAATGGTGCTAATCCTTGTTGGACAAGCGGAGATTCCGTCACATATTGGCGATCGTCGAGCGAGACAAAATCAAACCAAGCCGTCTGAACATACGGGACGACGGTTAAAAGAAGTAACGCTGCAATCAACCAGCGATCCGTGTGGGTTATTCGTAGCGGAGGCATCCAGCCTCCGAAGTCTTGAAATAATGCCGCCATGGTCGAGCGATTCGAGTGAGGCAAAGCCTCGGCATGGTCCCGTTCAGGTCGATTATCAATTGGCTCAGCGATCAATTCGTTGCTCCATTACGACCGTAACGCTCTAAACAGAACTTTCCCCGTCATTCCTTCCCTTCAATCTGCCGAAGGACCGTTTGAAGCTGTTGAACGCGTTCGGATTTGCGACATAACACTGCGGCACGCAACAAAGGGGTCAAGACGCGAGGTTCTCTCGGCCAATCGACGGCCAGTTTATCAAGCTTGTCGTAGGCTTCTTGATAGCGGCGGTGGTAAAGTAACATGTCCGCGACAAGAATTGCACAATCGAGATTCGCAGGGCCAAGTTCCGATGCTTTTTGAGCGGCGGCCAGGGCTTCATCATCGTGATCTCGACTTCGCTCGACCAGGGCCAAAATCCGATTACCGGCGACACTGGAAGGATACCGATCAACGAACCAGCGCACATGCGGAAATGCTTCTTCTGAACGTCCCACAGATTGAAGTGCAAACGCCAGGTTCAGATGGGCATGAGGAATTTCCGGGTCCAGATGGAGTGCCCATTCGAGTGGCTCAATCATGGCTTCCATTTGACCGAGACTATCGCTTGATTCCGCAATCAGAAGACACGCTTCGACGCTGTCAGGCTTCAGCGTCCGAAATCGCCGGGCATGTTCCAGTGATTTTTCGTATTCGCGCTGACGAAAGAAGATCTCTGCCAGCGCCTGTTGGATTCCGGCTTCATTGGGAAACTTTTCCTCTAACGATGCGAGCGGCGCAATCGCGTCGTAGTCCCGTTCCAAAGTCATCGAGAGGCCGGCAACAGCTCGTGCCGCGGAAGTGAATTCCGCCGCCGATGGGGGAATCTGGCGGAACTCCCGCAACGCTTCAAGAGGTTTCCTCCGCTGCAAAAGCTGAGCAAGTTCCAGCCTCGCCGCGAAATCGTCTGACGAATGTGACAAATGACGCTGTAGCGCGGTAATCGCGGCATCCGTCGCACCTTCGTCCGCAAGAATGCGAGCCTTGGTCCGATCGTCTGCTCGCTGCCAATCTGAAAAGAGCCGACCTGCGAGAAAACCGCCGAAAGTCGTCAGCACAATCGACAAAAACCAGATTACCTTCCGAAACAATCTTTGACGTCGGTTCAGAGTTGACTCAATGACAGCTAAAGAATCACTTTCGGCATTCATGAAACGGTCCTAATTCTTCCGACCTGTTCCTTCAACCAACCGAGTCAATCGATCCGAGTGAACCTCAACAAAGATCTCGGATTCGCCGCTGGGCCACCCCACCTGGACAGAATCGACTTTCGTCTTGCCGCCAATTCCAAAGTGTAATCGCGGACTGTCGCAAGACAAATAGCTGGCCGATGACATTCGATCGCGCCGCCAGGCTGACTGGCCCGATCGAATGACGACGGTGGCCCCGATCGCATCACGATTGGATTGTGTCCCCTGAAGTTCAAGCGATAACCAATGGCCAATATTCTGGTTCGTATTGCGTAAAAGAGCCGCACGATCATTCAAGCGCAGGACGGCCAGGTCGACCTTACCGTCTCCATCGAAGTCCGCCGCTGCTGATCCTCGCGCCACCCAGGGTTGCTGAAAGAATGGACCGGCGCGACGACTGACATCTTCGAAACGCCGTCCCTTTCGGTTTGTGAATACTTGCGAAAGCTGTGCAAATGGTTCATCGGTGATCCCAATCAAATGTTTGTGATCCTCCACGTGTCCGTTCGCGACAAAGAGGTCAAGCCATCCGTCATTATCAAAGTCTTGGAAATTTGTCCCAAATCCCAGTCGTTTTCGGCTCGGGCCGGCAATCCCGAATTCCTCGGTAACGTCCAGAAATAGCAGATCCCCTTCGTTCCGATAGAGCGTGTTTGTTTCATCGAAGTAGTTTGTGACGAACAATTCGGGTTTTAAGTCGCCATCAACGTCACCAACGGCGATTCCCATACCCGCTTCTGCCGCGCCAAACCGGTTCACAGCCACGCCCGATAGCATCCCTCGTTCTTCGAATTTCATACCGCCGATATTTTTCCAAAGATCATTCGGCATGCCGTCATTTGCCACGTAGAGTTCAACGTGACCGTCATCGTCGAGGTCGACAGCGACGCAACCCAGTCCATGACGCGGTGTGACACCGCCGAAGCCTGACGTCACCGTCACGTCATGAAATTCTCCGTTACCCTTGCTGAGATAAACACTGTCATGTTCGCCAGCAAAACGCTTTGGTCCACAACCCATCGCGATTTCGCGACCTTTATAGAACGTGGTACATAACGGATATTGTTTAGGATCGATTTTGATGTAACGTACGTACAACAAGTCTAAGTTTCCATCGCGATCAAGATCGGTCCAGCAACAGCCTGTTCCGAATCCCGTCGGCGCAATCTTCGCACTTGCAGTTTGATCGCTAAAAGTTCCGTCACCGTTGTTTCGGTAGAGCGCAGCCGAGAAAAAACCTGTGACGAACAGATCGGCGAACCCGTCGTTGTCGTAATCGGCCACGGAAAGACCGTTTGAATATCCTGTTCCGTTAAAACCCGAACCGGCGGAAACGTTATGGTAATCACCCGTCTCTGCAGAGAGACCTCGCCACAGGTCAACGGCGGGAGTTTCGCCGGGTTGAACCGTGGGATTCGCTGAACCCTGACAGAACAACAGGTCCAGCACGCCGTCACGATCAAAGTCCGTCCACGCCAACCCCGATCCCATAAATAAATGCATGTGCCGCTCGGGGGACGGGGGCGAATTGTGCACGAACCCAAGATGAGCTGTCTGAGCAAAATCTACGAACAGGTCGGGTTCGGCAAGTGCAGCATGCGTCAGCATTGACGCGATGAGTAGACACACCGAATAACACAACCGGTGGTAAAGCGGGCGAATTTCGAGTCGGTCGTGAGTGAGTCTGATTTCAGCCACCAGGGCAAAGGCCCCTTAACCACCCCCAAAGAGGGGGTGGGGTTTCGTTTGGATTGCGTACTTGCTCTTATTGTTCCCTGGAAAGATTCTTTTTCATTTCAATTCGGGATCTGACAGTTCATTCATCGCATCCTGAACCGATTTTGCGGCTTCTTTAAGCTCCTTGGGCGAGCTAGCCCCCTTGGCTTTCGAAATCAGAAACTTGTAAGCAGACACGACTTTGTCTTTGGCTTTATCGCGTGACGGTGACGCAAACGCAGGCGGAATTTTTGTTGATTCCAGTTTACCGATCGCTTCTTCGAGTTTGGGATCCAATACCGACTTTTTCAAAGTCGGAATGTCACCACGTTGAGCGCTCAGAAAGATTCCCATTCCAAACTCAGGCGATTTTAATGCGGTCAACTCTGGCCATGCGACGACTTTACTTTTTTTCGTTAGGTCTTTCGTCGCTTGATCCGTGCAACCGAGGAAAACAAACATAGAGACCAAGCAAAGGCACGATACTCGACGAATTAGCACTTTAAACTCTCCAACAGCTCGGCGAAACGAGCTGGAATTAATAATGTTTAACGAGAAGGGCACGGGAAGTTTTGCTTCCCGTGCCACGTGAAATATCTCTGCGTCATCGCAATAGAAAACGCATAGGCGAACTAAATCGATGGGTGAATTTAGAAATCAACGCCCGGTTCGCCACCGTTAGTACTACCAGCGGCCTTCCAAATGTTGATATCGACGTTTTCTGAGGCAAATCTCACCGAACCGTCGGCCAAGAGAACCTGAGCACCACCAACGTGCTTACTTGAAACAGGGCGCGAACCGGTTTGTCCTGAAGTGTTTTCGTCCTGCCAGTCAACTTCATCACGGATCTTATTATTTGGTGGACGACCGGTATCGGCACCACATGATCCAGATTCTTCGTACCATTTGTAACATCTTTGGCCGGTCAGATCTGAGGAAGCGCAAAGATTGTAGAAGGACTTACCACGAAAGACTTCACCGACCAACAGTGTGTTGCTTGTGCCGTCAACGAATTGAGCAAGCTTATTTCCCCGGTAAGCCAATCCGCCGGAGTTATCGCCGTGCCAAGGTGCATTCGTCGCACCGCCGCAGGTCTGTTGCGCAGGAGGATTTACGGTCGCTTTTCCGTCGGCAACCATTCCTGCATAGTTGGAACCGGCGTAACCATTCAGTAATGGTTCAGTAGGATCTGTTGGACAAATAAAAGCTGGGAGCACCTTTCCACGAACAGCAAAAATGGTTCCTGTTCCTGTTCGCTGCTCGATCCATTCGCTCATGTTGATCGTATTGTAGAGTGGCGCTTGATCGCAATAAGGCAGAATCATCACGCGCCAGCTTAAGCTGTTGCCAAGAATCCAAGCTTGACCTTGCGTGTTGTTTGGATCAAAAATCTTAGCATTAGGAAAACGGTTATAGGTTGAATTGTAATTGTGCAATGCCAGTCCAATCTGCTTGAGATTGTTTTTGCACTGGGTCCGGCGAGCCGCTTCACGGGCTTGCTGCACTGCTGGTAGTAACAGAGCAATCAGAACCGCAATGATTGCGATAACAACCAGGAGCTCAATCAGCGTGAACCCCAAATACCGCGAACGAATTCGCGCGCCGCTGTGTTGTAACTTTGGCCTCTGCAACATTGAAAACCTCCAGATTCGATAACAAGAAATGAAATGGAAAGGGCGGATCGCAAACAAAAGAATATCGTTACAGCGGTCGCCAAGATGAATTTTGCATGAATTCAACCTCCCAGTCAATTCCTTAAATGTGGGAATCCGAAATTTTCTGCAAATTGTTCATGTGCGATCATTATTGAAGAAATACCGATTCATTTCGCGTCGGAAACGTCCTTTTTACACCTGACATTTGGATATACTCATTTGAATGATTCGTGAGAAAACTAAACACTGGCGATTCCTGTAATCTAATGGGAGCCGCGACGTCGACGCTTGTACCTGATTCAGGGCTCGGCGGTCACGGTTCGGTGGTGACCTCGCCCTCCCGATGGATCATCTTCCCGGCTTACAATGAAATCAAACGTCATAACGACCGGACTCACAAGAAGTCTGCCGAATCTGGAGACGCTCATTGCCTCAATTGAAGCCAACACCCAGGCGAACCAGGAACCTCTTTCCGACGGCATTGGCCTTGCTGTTGCTTAGCGTGGCGGCTGTGACTGTTTGCAGGCACTATCTGACTCCGTCTCGTGAAGTGTTAGAACAGCAAGTCATTACTGCGATGGCTGCAAACGATTTCACAAAAGCGGACGCCGCACTGCGACAAATCGTTCCTCGTGATACCGACGTGTTGGAATTGCTGGCCGATGTCGCCTTCCGTCAGGGAAGAAAGCAAGATTGCCTGAAATGGTTGGAACAACTGGCCGATGTATCATCACGGCCGCAAGGCGCATTGTGTGCAGCGGGTTCTCGCGCATTCGAGTTTGCTCGCCCGTTGGATGCCGAACGGCTTTTTCGTCGCGCGATTCAGATTTCACCCAACTCACTGGAACCTTACAGCCGGCTTGCAAGACTGTACCTTGCCTGCCAGCGCGGCTTTGAACTACGTCAATTGATCGCTCAGGCAGATGCGGCAGAAGTTCCACTTTCTGATGATCCCACCTTGATCTGGCTGTGGGTGGTGGGGGATCGCGTCGACTGGCAAGGAGACGATTCTCAGAAGTGGCTTGAATCCGTCGGTGTCGAGCAACCGGAAGATTCTTTTTCGGCGGCTGCACTGATTACGCTAAAACTCCAGTCTAAAGCCAGACTTTCCAGCGAATTATTACGCGAAATCGATACAAAGCGCCAGGCGAAGCGATCGCTTTTTTTCGACTGGCCCTTGGCACTGGCGCAGGCGACTATTGAACTCGAATCAAATCAAATCGAACCGGCACTTCTCACACTGAGTCAAATCACCGGAGATGGCGAACAACAGGCAGAGACCTGGTTATTACGAGGTCGAGCTGCCGAGGCGATGGGCGACTTTGACGCCGGACTGGTTGCGTACGATCAGGCGAGCCGACTCGAACCGCTTTCGGTAACATCCCACTATCGACTTGGGCATTTATTGGCAAAAGTCAACCGGCGTGACGAATCTGAGGCGGAGCTACGCACGGCGGTTCGCCTGGACGAACTCGTTCGACGTTGTATGCAAATCTTGCAATCAACCGCCATCGCTCCGGACAATCTCCTTTCCGTTGCATCGCAATCAATCGAAGCGGGCGAGGAGCGTTGGACCCAACTCGTATGCGAGTTTGCTGACCGAAGTCTCGGAAATTCGATTGAGTGGCCGGCCACGGTTGACGCTGTTCGCCGAAAATCCGTCCCTCGACTCACCGTGAATAAACCAAAAGCGGCGCCGCCTAAGTTCATGGTCAATCGAACGCGAATCCGCAATCAACAACCTTCAGCCCCGACCGACGTCCGTGAATCGAATCAGATATCGATTCGATTCACGGAAACGACTCAGCAACTTGGATTGCAATTCCAATTTGAGTACGGCCACAGCCGGGAACGATGGCTGATGGAGACCCTCGGCGGCGGTGTCGCGGTGATAGATTTCGACCTTGATGCCTGGCCTGATCTGTTCTTTGCGGAGGGAGGTCCGCTCTCTTCCACCGGGGGAATGCCGCCTGGACGGGGTCAACTACGGCGAAACATACGTGGCACGGCTCTTCAAGATGTCACGGATGTTGCACAAGCCAACGTCGTCGGGTACTCGCATGGTTGCGCTGTCGGCGACATCAATTCCGATGGATTTCCTGACCTGCTTGTCTGTCGGTACGGTGGACTGACTCTGCTGACAAACCAGGGTGACGGGACATGGGCGGACACAACAACGACAGCCGTCGAACATGACGACTCTGTGTCGCACCCCGATTCGAGTGATGGCTCCATTGTTTCGCGAGGAATGGCCGAGAATCTTTGGAACACGAGCGCCGCATTCGTCGATATCGATCGCGATGGGAACCTCGATCTCTATGTCGACGGGTATTGCCACGCACCCTTGTCAAGCAATCTCAAAACGTGTCGTGAACGAAATCAGTATTCGCCGTGCCGACCAAACGCCTATCCTCCCGAACCCGATACATTGTTGATGAATTCGGGAACCGGCCACTTCTGGAACCGTTCGGATTCGTACGGAATTCATGGCGAAGGAGGTTACGGCCTGGGGGTCATCGCCGCCGACTTCGATGGCGATGGAATCGCTGAGATTTTCGTCGGCAACGATACAACCAATAATTTTCTGTGGCATCAATCCAAAGGTTTGGAGCCGCGTGCCGATCTTCGATTTGAGGAGATCGGTTTAGTCTCGGGTGTTGCTGTCGACGGCAGCGGGCGAGCTGAAGCTTGCATGGGAATCGCGTGTGGTGATGTCGATGGTGACCAGCGACTCGATCTTTTCGTAACAAACTTCTTCGACGAAACCTGCACGTTCTATCAAAACCTTGGTGAATTACAGTTTGAAGATCGAACTCAGCAAATTGGGCTTTCCAATGAAGGTCGACGACTGATGGGTTGGGGGTGCCAGTTCTTCGACGCGGATAACGATGGCTGGCTCGACCTGGCCATCGTCAACGGTCACCTGCACGACACGCCACAATTGCCACAGTTCTATTGCAATCGAAATGGACGATTCAGCGAGACATCCTCCAGCGTGGGACCTTATTTCCGCGAACCAAAACTTGGGCGATCCTTGGCAACATGGGATTACAACAGGGATGGTCGCATCGATCTGGTCGTCAGCCATCAAACGGAACTTGCCAGCGTCTTGCGAAATGACAGCGACGTTGGAAAATCGCTGACCCTGAAACTTGTCGGAACCAAATCGGTCCGAGATGCCACCGGAGCGATTGTCCGTGCCCGAGTTGGCGACCGCCATCTTGTTCGGCTGGTCTCATCGCAAGGTGGTTATCTCTCAGCCTGTTCCTCAGAAGTCATCATCGGCCTGGGCGAAGCCGAAGCAGTCGACGAGCTGGAAATCGATTGGCCCAGCGGCATCAAAGAGACGCACGGACGCATTCAGGCAGGTCAAAGTCTCGTCATTCGCGAAGGAATTCGTGACCTGATTCGACGATCCCGCGACGACGAGTGAATGTGCATGGCCATCGCGTTTTTTGTGGCCACACGGAATGCCGTGAAGCGAAATCAGCATAGCTTCACATTGTTTCGATTAATCGTGGAATAATGGTCGAAACTCGGGAGTGGCACGGTCTTGGAGTCTTCGACAAAGCCGTGCCTTCTTGGTTCGACAACGTGATCGAAGAGCACGGCCTTACCGAAGACGGTAAAACCGTGAAACCCATTTTCGCAACTTTCTGTTCCCAAAGCATAACGTCCCCTGCAACGCAAACATCCCGTCTTCAGGTCGATCCATCAGGCCACGATCGCCCCATGTTTCGCACAGAATTTTCACGGCGTTGGCCCACACGGAGAAGGCGCTCTTTCCTTTTGCCGTCGATCGGCCTCATCGGATTTGCCGTGTGCGCGAAGCCAATTGGCGAGTTCATATGCCGCTTTGCAGTTCCACGGCTGTCGGGTGACGCGGGCCTTCAACCATTGTTCATTAAGCTCTTCCTTTCCTGCCGAATGACTTGCTCGGATCAATGACCCTAACAGATCCTCGGACATGTCCTGAGGAGTCTGTTGTTCAAAGAGAGTCTGTCTTTCGGCAGAAAGTCTTCGGAAGATTTTCATCGAATCGTCGATCAAGTCTTTTGCGAGATCTGCCGCATCCACTCCGTCACGAAATGGCAGTTTTTGGTAGATCATCATGGCGAGGGCGTGGGCTGCGAGATGATCCTCATCTTGAACCGCCATTTGCTCATTCGCCGATTGTTCGTCGAGCGCCCGACTCGAAGACCACTCCCGCGACCAGGTATGTTGCCAGATCCGTTTGGCGATTTCTTCCCCAGCAATTCGATTTCCTTCCCACGTGAAGTGAACGTGTTCCAGGAAGTGAGTTCTCCCAGGGACACCGTTTAAATCCGCGCGGCAGACGGCAGTGTGAAGGTCCAGAAAATCAGCCCCGTTCGCAGCATGGTTCAGGGCGACTTGCTCCATTGTGATGCGAAACGCCGACGGAGCGCGAAACCTGCAACCGTCCAGATCCATCGCTCGTTGAAATTGCGCGATTGCAAGTGGATGTTGTTCTGTCCGCTCATAGGCTAGCGCAAGTCGAAACGCAACCAACGGATCTTGATCGCGTTCCAGTCGGACTGCTTCCAGGATTTCGAGCCCCTTCAATGGATCGCCCCAACGAAGTTCTCGTTCCGCCGCCGCCATCTTGACTCGCCACGCTTCGGCAGGTGCCGAAGTATTGTTCGGGTTCAATTTTTCAATCGGCGGTTGATCATGTTCGTTGGCAACAGGACTGACAAAGATGATGGGAATCCCCGCACGTCCGGCCAGCGACGCCATTGCTGACAAGTTTGCTTCAAATCTTGCTATCCCCTGTTGAAAGGTGTCTCCGTTGAATTCGATGTGCAAGTTGCCCGGCAAAGACTCGATCAGATCCCTGGATGACGCGCGAGGCTTTGTCAGTCTTCGAATGTTCTGTGCGAGATAGCAGCGACGCCAGATCGCGGCAGTTCGATACCACCGGGGGCTGAGCCAACTGGCCGAAGATGCCACACCGCCCGGTCCATAGAATTCGTTGTGGCCGGTATAGACGACGATCACATCGGGGTTTGCCTTGAGACCTTCATGGACGACGGCAACTTCGGTCGATGTATTCATCGCCGTGATCCCGGCGTTCAGAACCTCGATCGTCTCACCCTCGGCAGCTTGAGCTTGAAGAGCGACTTCCATGTGACGAGGAAACGCAAGCTCGGAGGGATAGGGAAAACCCACAACCGTCGAACCGCCCACAACCAGAATCCGCCGAGTTCCCTTCGGCTTTGGCAACTGAAACGGTCGTGGTTCAGGCCCGGACAAATCGGCCTGTCCGTAGAAAGGCTCGTCGAACTTCGGATTCAACTGATACCAGCCCGGCGACTGGGAAAGCGGAACGATCAGGGAAAGATCACGACCGATTCCGAACAGGCGCAGACCACCTTCCAGTATGAGAAGAGGGACGATTCCAAACGAGATCGCGGCGAGACGCAGCAACCAGACGCGACCTCGCGATCTGGTGCGGTTCGTTCTCCCGTTCTTTTGATCGAGTGAATCGGACTTGGGTTTATCCATCGTCAAGATCATTCCGGTTTCACGGGATTGGGGTGGATTCGAATCCAATGGTCATGAAATGAGATTCCCGGATGGACCTCGACTGCGGGCATGTGGCACGAGACGCAATTTTCGAGGGGAGATTGCGGGCAGATTTTGTTCCCCTCATCAACATTCGAGTGGCACTTCCGGCATTTTTCTGTGTAGTTTTCAGCAACAGCATCGACGGTGTGATGTGGATCGTGACAGGTTGTGCACCGCAACCGGTCCGTTGACCTTCGAAAGCAATTCGAGTTCAGCAACCCGACCGGCTGAAACCGGGCCAGTTTTGGGTCACTTTTCGACACAGGCGACGACATCATTTCGGGGGTTCGATGACACCTTCCACACATTTGGATTTCTTGCATTGGCGTGTCTCCACCTTTCGCGAATTGAATTGCGATCTCGTTTTGACTCGTCTGCATCGCTGCCGCATGGCTTCGTCCTGGACCGTGACAGCTCTCGCAACTGACGTTGGCTCGAAGATCGTCAAGCTCTTGGCCATGAATTCGTCCCGTCGTCGTATGGCAACCGATGCAATTGACTGCGTCCTTTCCCTGATGTGTTCGCCCCAGGCAATCCAGCGGATCGCGAACGGCAACACCCGCGTGACTTGGTGTCAGGTCAAGCCGTTGTCCGTTGTCGAACAAAGTCAGTCGGTGTTCCAGCAACCTGGGCTGACCGCGTGCCTCATCCAGCAAAGTCACAAAGGTCGTTGCGTGCGTTCCCGATCCGACCGCGAATTGAACCGGTTGCCGCTGGCGGCGGCTTCCATCGTCGAATTCAGCAATCAGACGAGATCCTTCAATCGTAAATTTCAGGATGCCACTTCGTTCCGGGTCATTCCATTCGCGACCGTTCAGCATTGTAAATCGCTCGGCAAGATCGTCGGTATAAAAAGTTCGACCATGGCCGCTGCTCTTAAATGCGGTTGCTTGATCAGCATGGCATTCGGCACACGCATTGGAGCCAATGTAAGCGGGCTGAAGCGGGTTAGACCAGTTGTTGGAATTCTTCGATTCGGCCTCGTGCGTCGTGACTGAATTCGTGGAGGACTTCCAACCAGGGATCGAGCCGATACCGAACACGACTATCAGCACAATACCGCGATGCCACCAGTTCCAATTGTTGATCTTCATCAGCTTCGACACTTTCGCACGGGCATCACCAAATGGGATAAATCAACGGTCCGAGCGCAGTCCCGCCAAGGAAAACCAGTCCTGCGAGCAAAAGAAGCACTATGACAATGGGAGTCAGCCACCACGCTCGATATTCACGAAGGAAATCCGTGAATTCCCGCACCAAACCTGGTGTGCGCTCGTTTGCTTGTTTTGCAAAGTCGATGACTTGCCCGTTGGCACTCGTCGGCTCCGAATTCGCGGCCGAGGTCGATTTCGACGTGTCGCTTTGGGGAATTGAGTGAGATATCTGTGACGGTGGAGTACGAGGTTCGGTCATGACTCCCTGACTTGCCGACTGAGTTTTACAGAAACATTGTTTGATACGGATTAGAACTGACGAAAGTAACGGCTGGCCGGAGGCATCGGGTCGCGACGCACCCAATAGGTCGAACGGGTCGGCTCGAATTGACGAGCCAGCGGGTCGACGCCGCAACATCTTAACAGAATTCCGACAGGAAAAACGAGCAGCCAGAACACGCTGGCGAGCAAGAGATACGAGACACACAAACCGATCGGAAAGACGGCGATCATCCAGCCAATGTAGCACCACCGAATAAGCGTTGGCCAGATCACTCCCATTACGCCGATCAGAAGTGATACCCCCATGAGTATCGCAGCCAGGTCCTGAGAGCCGCCTCGCCTTGCGATTCCGGAAGCAAGCAGCGCTATGAGCACGACCTGGCCCACGGCGAAGATTCGCAACTCATTCGGCGTCGGATTCCAGTTGATTCGGATCATCGAAACCTCAATCGAGCGCAAACTTTGGAGAAGTTGTCGCGGTGACGTCCTGGGCGATGTTGGTTTGTTCTGGTCGCAAAAGCACGAAACGTTCGATCACAAGGGCGTCGATATTCGTGTTGGCAAAACAATCATAAGCCTCTTCGGGGGTGCAGACGATTGGTTCGCCACGCACGTTGAAACTCGTATTGATCAACATGGGCGAACCGGTGAGAGACTCGAATTCCTTCAGCAAATGATGGAATCGACCGTGTCGCTCGGCGTTGACGGTCTGCACTCGAGCAGAATAGTCAACGTGCGTCACAGCAGGAATTGTTGACCGGGGTGTGTTGATGGCCGGAAGTCCACGGGATGGCGCATCGGCCGAAACGGGAAGGCGATGTTGCTGTCGCACGTTTGCAACGGTGAGCATATAGGGACCAAGGACTTTCGGCTCCGCATCAAAGTATTCTGACGCGCATTCTTCGAGAACCGCTGGGGCGAAAGGACGGAACGATTCACGAAACTTGATCTTCAAATTCATGACTGATTGCAGTCGAGGACTACGCGCGTCACCAAGGATACTTCGCGAACCCAAGGCTCGCGGACCGAACTCCATCCGACCGGCAAACCAGCCAACGACCTGTTCCTTGGCTAGTAAACCCGCTACGTACTGACACAATTCTGTTTCGTCGGAAATGTATCGATACTTGGCTCCTCGTGCATCGAGCATCGCACGTATGGCAGATTCATCGTAATTCGGACCTAACAGTGACCCACGCAAAATATCATGGGGATTTGGCTGTCTTGGATTTTGAAGCAACTGATACCAGATCATCAAAGCGACGCCGAGCGCCCCGCCTGCGTCTCCCGCTGCGGGTTGAATCCAGATTCGTTCAAACGGACCTTCACGCGCAAGACGTCCGTTCGCAACACAGTTTAAAGCGACTCCGCCTGCCATGCACAGGTTGTTCATCCGGGTCATTTCGTGGAGGTGCTTCGCCATTCTCAAGATGATCTCTTCTGTCACCACCTGGATTGATGCAGCGAGATCAAGTTCGCGCTGAGTCAGCGGTGACTCGGGCGTTCGGGGCGGACCACCGAACAGTTGATCAAACTTTCGCGAGGTCATCGTAAGGCCGTGCCAAAAGTCAAAATAGGCCAGGTTCAGTCGAAACGACCCGTCGGGCTTCAAATCGAGAAGATGTCGATAGATCGCCTCAACAAATTGAGGTTCACCATACGGGGCCAGTCCCATGAGCTTGTACTCACCCGAGTTCACGCGAAAACCACAGAAATGGGTGAACGCCGAATATAACAGGCCCAGCGAATGAGGAAATCTTAGTTCGCCGGTTAACTCAATTCGATTTCCGTGACCAACGCCATAGCTTGTGGTGGCCCATTCTCCCACGCCATCAAGTGTTAAGATTGCGGCATCTTCAAAGGGAGATGGGAAGAATGCGCTGGCCGCGTGCGATTCATGATGTTCGCAAAAAACGAAACGCTTCTTGTAGTGATGACCGAGTTGCGATCGCAGGTCGCGATCGAGGAACAGTTTCTCTTTCAACCAGACTGGCATCGCCGAAATGAAAGAACGAAACCCAAACGGGACTGCGGCGACATACATCTCCAGCAACCGGCCAAACTTGAGTAATGGCTTCTCATAGTAGCCGACGTAGTCGATTTGGCTGACGGACAATCCTGCCTCGGCCAGACAGAATTCAACGGCCCTGGCAGGAAATGCCGCGTCATGTTTTTTTCTCGAAAACCGTTCTTCCTGGGCGGCAGCAACGATCTTGCCGTCAACGATTAACGCTGCCGCAGAGTCGTGGTAATAAGCCGAAATTCCAAGTATCGCGGTCATGAGGTTTTGTTTCGGAGTGGAATTTGAAGTTGTTGGCAATTGAGAATGTTGTTTCATGCAGCCGAAATCGAGGCTGCGTGTGGTTCGATGTTGCCCGTCCAGACCCTAGCGTTCTAACGCACGATCGAAAACCGGAGCACTTCCTTCGCGGAGCAATATCTCGACTGGAACAGCGACATCGGCCAGACGTTGGACAAGTCCGGACGGCCAGCGAATGATCAGTTCATCGATCTGAACGGCCGACCCAGTTCCAAAAACGAGTTGGCGTTCGTTACTGCATTGATATCCGTCCCCCGCTGTCAACTGACGAACGATCGATCGTGATCCGATACGTGCCTGAACCGTCGTACTGATGGCGTCGCGATTGGAATTGACGCCAAAAAGACGTAATGAAAGATGACCACCCACGGCCGATGTCGTGTTGCTCAGGATCGCGACGGGATCGCGTAGATGGCCCACCGCCAGATCGTCGCGTCCATCACGATTCCAATCGATGCGGGCAACAGTACGTCCCAGCCAATTCTGTTCAAAATAGGGGCCCAATTGGTTCTTCGGTAGATCGGCGAAGCGTCCGTTTCCGTCCAAACCGAATAATTGCGGCGGCATTCGGTAGGGGCGGTTGAACCGGCTGAGGTCATCGACGTGTCCATTCGACACAAACAGCTCCAGTCGACCATCCAGGTCCGCGTCGAGAAATTGCGTCCCGAAACCAAGCATGTTCAACGACGGGGCTTCCAAACCGAAGCGACGAGTCTGATCTTCGAAGTATCCAGGCGCTGTATTGATGAAAAGCGTATTCGGTTCGGCGTAGAAATTGGTGATCAGCAAGTCCATTCGACCATTGTCATCGACATCACCGACAGCAATCCCCATGCTCCCGGTGGCCTTACCGGCACCATTGAAAGCAACCCCGCTTTCGACGGCGCGGTCGCGAAGTTGGCCCCTTTTCCCGTCGGTCATATCGGGTCGAAAAAAGAAACAGGGAGTGGTGTCGTTGGCCACAAACAGGCTTAATCGCCCCTGGCCGTCCGCATCCCATGCGGCGACTCCCAATCCCATTCCAAGCGGGACTTCACCCAGCAATTCGGCGGTCGCCTCTTGAAAACTGCCGTCCCCCTGATTCCGCCATAATCGATCGGCTTGCCCATGGAAATCAGACGGCATACAGAGTGTTGGCGATCCATCGGGATGATGACAGATGCGGTCGAACGTATCGGCATCTGCCGCGTAATTCACGTCGTAAATATCGGGCAAACCGTCGCCAGTCAGGTCCACCATAATGCAACTGGTGGTCCAGTCTGCTGCGGTCAGGCCCGCCAAATTCGTCACATCGTCAAACGTGCCGTCCCCCTGATTTTGCCAGAGTTGATTGCGGCCGATGTTGGCAACGTAAATATCAGGGAAGCCATCGGAGTTAAAGTCGCCGATCGTCACACCCTGTCCGAATCCCTTTTCGAGGATTCCGGCGGAAACTGTCACATCGTCAAATGAGACACCCGCGTGATTTCGGTAGATCCGATCGACGTGGCCAACGTCGGGCGAACCAGGCGGCCAGGCATGGCCTTGCGTGAAGAACAAATCGGGAAACGCATCGAGATCAAAATCGAGTACGCCAATCCCTCCCCCGGTAAACTCGAACATGCGATGCGTCGGCGATCCTTTGACTCCGTTAAAATATTCAAATCGGATACCGATGGCGTGAGCGTCATCTCGAAATGTCGGAGAGACTTGAGCACCGGCGACATCAGTTCCTGAAGCTTTCGATTTCACGCGAAGATCGGGAAACGGGTAACGAGAAAGGTCAACTGCCAGCGCAACATTCGCGTTGTCTATCACCAGTTTCAGTGGTTGATTCCGAACCGCTTGTCGCAACCGATCGAAGTGCGCCGGCAAATCCTTTGTGTTCGCACCCACGCTGATCGCAAATTGACACCATCCGTAAGCTTCCCACAATCGTCCCGCAGATTCATAGGCGTCTGCTAATGGCCATAACAGTTCGGGCTGACCGCGATCAGCAGCGAATAGGACCCGATTTTGCATTTCTTCCAGTGCTTGCATTACCGACAAACGACCCCGAAATTCTTCGGCGATAAGGGTGTCGCCTGCGGCAGCGAGACAATGGACCAGCCGAAAGGTAGACGTTTTTGATTCGGGACTCCGTCGGATCGATTCCCAGTAGCAGCGAATCGCTCCTCGAACGTCGTCGACAGCTTCGGCCATCTGACCTCGGATTGACCAGACGTCGGCAAAGTCTTCAGCCCCCGCTGGCAATGATCGGTTCCATTCTGCGAATTCCGCGGATCGGCTGGTCGACAAGAGAAGTCGGCCCAACAGGACATAAGCGGCAATGTGCTGCGGATCAATCCGTAGCGAAGTCCTGAGAAGTTGTTCTGCTTCCGGATATCCTTCGCGTTGGAACGCGTGCCACGCAAGCCCCACGAGCGGATTCGGATCATGGGGATCGGCCTCATTCGCCTGGGTCAGTAATTCAAGGTCATCGACGAAAGTATCCGTGCGAGCGAGCAACAGCAGCATATCGGTTTCGGCGTTTTGTCGGATCAAACGCAACACGAGGGGTGTTGCTTCTCGCTTACGACCGCACAGACAAAGCAATTGAACCAGCCCGGTGTTCGCGATGACGTTATCGGCGTCCAGTTCAAGGACGTCGCGGTACGCTCGTTCTGCCTTGCCAAGCTGGCATAAATGCCGATGCAGAATGTTCGCTTCTCGCAGTCGATTCGATATTCTGACGCGGAAATCGCGTGACTTGATTTGACCAAAGTACCCGAGTGCCCGAGACCAGTTGTGTTGAGCTGCGGCACACTCCCCGGCCAGAACTAACGCTTCAATCAATTCTGGATCGAGTTCGTGCGCCTTCATCGCCAACTTTTCTGCTTCGGCAATATGCCCAAGCCGCCGTTCGCGACGTGCCTTACTCAGGATTTCGTCGGGTGAAAGCGTTGCCCCCCATCCGAACCAGAAATAGAGGCTGCCGACGCAGACAATCACCCCGATCATGAGTCCGATCGCGACGAACAGTCGAGAAGATCGTTGAGGGGGAGAATGATCTGGTTGAGCCACGTGGAGGTTGTTCGTTTTTGTAGTGTGGGCTTCAGCCCGCACGTGATGTTGATTCGCACGGGCTAAACCCCATGCGACGGCCCGAGTCTGGTCTGATGAAATCGCTAAGCGGGTGTAGGGTCGAAATGTTGTGCCTTATGAACGGAATTGCGTCGAAACACGGGGTGGCACGGGTTTACCGTTTTCGGTAAGGCCGTGTCTTCATGATTCGAAAACTTCGTCGAAGAGCACTGCTTAACCGAAGACGGTAAAACCGTGCCACCCGTTATCGCAGTCATCTGAATTAAAGAAAGACTGTAATCCGTGGAAGGTCGCCACGTCTAATCATCACGACCGGTGATGACATCGACGACTTCTGATTCCTCTGGCCCACGTCGCACGATGCCGCGCGATGTCGATTCGATCAGTTCGATTGTCACGTCAGCGGGTAAGTCACGCACCGTTGTCGTCATTCCTTGCGGCCAATGAACGATCAATTCGTTAATCGTCGTTGTGGCACCCAAACCAAATTGGACCAACCGCTCGTTGCTTGCCATGTAACCATCGCCAGCGACGAGCTGTTTCTTCCAAACGCGATCAGCGGCATGGACCTCAATCAAACTCCCGATCGCATCGCGTCCGCCCAGACGCGCGGTGAGACGTACCGAGATGAAGTGACCAGCCCCTTGCGTGACATTCATCACCAGTGATGCCCGGTCCCCCACGTTCGAAACGGCAAAATCCATCAGCCCATCCCGATTCCAATCTAACCGAGACAACCCACGACCAAGCCGTTTTTGTGCGAAGAACGAACCGATCTCATTGGCCATCAGTTCAGAAAATCGACCCGTTCCCAAGTTGCGAAAAAACTGGGGTCGCATGTGAAATTCGCCCCCTTCGTCGCGGTAATCGTCGATGTGTCCGTTCACACCGACGATATCCGGGAACCCATCGCAATCAGCATCCAGACATTGTGTCCCCCAGCCGACAAATGGCATCGTTGCGGACCGGAATCCTGCGGTCGTGGCGTTATCGACGAATAACCCGGGGGAATCTTGCAGGAATAACATGCTCGATTCGTCCTTGTAGGTTGTGATATAGAAATCAATCCGGCCATCACCGTCGAGATCGTCTGCTGCGATCCCCATCGATGCCATCGCCAATCCGTCCTGATTGTAGGCCACCCCGCGAATGAATGCTTCGTCTTCCAGTCGAATATTGAGAGGCTCTGCGGTGGCCTGGTTGTGCAGCAAGAAATTCGGCACCTGGTCATTAGAGATCAATAAACTTGGGCGACCTCGCTCAAGCAGTTCAAACGCGACAATCCCTAACCCCTTTCCTTTCGGCTCGCGGGCATCCGGGGAGATCAGTTCGAAAGTGCCGTCGCCGTGACTGAGCAGCAGCCGATCGGGAGCTCCATCGAACGCTTTTGGAGAACACGCCCGGCCTTGACAGATCATCTCGTAAACATGGGGGCCGGTCACATAATTCACGTCGTAAAGATCAGGATGGCCGTCGGCGTTCAGGTCGACAACAACACAACTGGTGGTCCAATCCGTCGATGCCAATCCGGCCCGGTCTGTCACGTCTGAGAATGTTCCGTCGCCGTTATTATGCAAGAGCTGATTACGTCCGACGTTGGCGACATAAAGGTCAGGAAAACCGTCGCTGTCGAAGTCACCAACGGCAGCTCCCTGACCATATCCCCGATCAACCAATCCCGAGGATTGAGTGACGTCAAGCGCCTCGCGTCCAACAAGATTTCGAAACAGGCGGTCAGTCAGGGATAAGGATGGCTCGGGTTCAGACTGACCGGTGCGCCAGACCGACCCTTGTGGTAAGAACAGATCGGGCCAGTTGTCGCGGTCGTAGTCGAGCACAGCGACCCCTCCGCCGGTCTGTTCGAACATCCGTTGGCCTGGCGTTGCAGGGTCAATGGAATTGAAATACGTAAAGTCGGGTCCGCTTTCCGATTCCTCAAAACGAATCTGGGAATTCTTATTGGCTTCGAGTTCCATGAAGGATTCTGTGTGGGGAATTGAAGACAGATTAAATTGAGGAAATGCTGACAGGTCGAATTGCAGCGCCAGATTTTCATGATCAACGACCAGTGGCAGCTTTTCGTCAAGTTGTCCTGCCACTCGCGCAAACAATTCACGTGGCCATGTCGCGTCGGGAAATTGCCGTTCAGCAACGATGCCCCATGCTGCCGCTTCCCAAAGTCGACCCATCTGCTCTAACAATAGAGCGACATCCCTGATCGGCTCGACTCGCTGTGAATGCGTAGTCAACACCTGGTCGATCAATTGCGTCAGCTCAGTCTGTTGCTTCGAGCGGTTTTCAATGACTTCGACGTTCTTAGTTTGAAGTAAGCGCAACTGCTGTCCCAATTGTGCTGTCGCCCGGCGGGATGTCGACAGGTCCCGTAGCGAATTCCAGAAACACCGAGCTGCCATTTGAGTCTGATGATGCTTACGAGACCAGAGGCCAAACACGTATTGGATGTCGGGGTCGCGATTCGCGGTGCTCGGAAGATCTCGATACCATTTGACGAACTGATCGTCGGAATGATTGATAAGTAACTCACCCAGCATGGCCAGCCCGGCGATGAAATGAGGGGAAACGGACAGACTCTTTTTCAAGCGGACCATCGCTTCGTCCGTTCGCCCGTCCCACAACGCATCAGCCGCCAATCCGAATTGAACGAGTTGGTCACCGGGCGATTTTTTTTCGCAGTCGTTCAGAAATTGAAGCTGCTCGTTCGGTCGGTCAAGATCGGCAAACAGGACGAGCTCGTGAACATCGGCTTTCCCGCTACGCACGAGAGAAAAGAAATGGGGGACAGACTCACGACGACGGCCTGACACGTTCATCAGAAAAGCCAGTCGCTCGTGCGTCAGCACATGGTTGGGCGAGAATTTTAGAAATCGTTGATACAACGCCTGGGCGTCATTTAATCGACCGGCATCCCGACACGTTTCGGCTGCATAATAAAGACCGAGCGGGGGTTCTTTGAACTGTCTCTGCCGCTCAGCCAACATCTCGTAATGCTGCACAGCCGCGTCGATACGCCCCGCCTTGGCGGCGGCCTCGCCCGCAACGGAAAGGGCTTGGATCTGGGGCGAACCCAACGCGACAATCTCGATCGCTAGCCGTTCTGCACGGTCGTAATCGCCTTGTTTTAACGCCGCCTTGGCATCCGACAGCTCCGGCGGCGGGAGGAGGGTCACGCCACGTCTCATCGCGAGGATAAAACCAGCGCCAATGACGACGAACGCCAAGACAAGAAAGATCCAACGTCGTCGAAGCAAGTTTTGACTACCCGTCATGGCATGGCCGAAGAAGTCCCTCTACTTGAGGTCGAAGACAAAGTTGTTGTCTTTGCCCGCCTCAACCTTCGCGGTCAACGTCGACGTTTTCGGGTCAGCATATTTCGCGGGCAAGACATTTGCGCTCCCCTTTTTGGCTTTTTTCGCATTGTGAGTGTCTACTGGCGTAAAGTTCGCTTTCGTCGAATGCGCGTCTTCTGGCGTTTTTTCGGTTTCACCAGCATCAAGCAGCATCACCATGACAGTAAAATCACCTGCGGCCGCACCGTCACCAGCGGCGTAGGTCGTCAGTGTGTACTCACCCGAGTCGTTTGTCCGTCCGATCGCCGCTGGCTGATCACCTTTCGGCGAAAATGAGACGATTGCTCCAATCACAGGACTACCCAGAAAGGTGACCTTCCCTTTCGTCTTAAAGACTTTCGCGCGAGGCTTGCCTTTACCTGTGTCACCATTACAGCCAGAGAGCATGATCCCCAAAATGACTAAACAGCATAACGGTTTGAATTGAAATCGCATCGACAGAATCCTTTGCGAAAATCGCATTGGTAATAAAAAGAGAGAAACGACAGTGAGGGCTGCCAAATCTGGCAGCCCTCACTTGGATCAGATCAATTCGAAACGGTAAGACTTCGTTGTGTTAGAAGTCACCAACATTTTCGCTGCCGCTGATTGATCCCAACGCGCCCCAGACACCGTAGACACTTTGGCCGAAGGGGGTTGCACTGGTACCACCAGGAGGATTCGTCAGAGTCGGGTTTCCTGTATTGATGTTTTCGCTGATGAAACGAACAGTCCCGTCACCCATCAGCACCTGAACGCCGCCTGTGTGCAGGCTCGAAGGTTCATAAATCCCGTCTCTGTCATCACCACCATTTGAAGGACAACTGATCTTGTTTGGACCAAGAATCGTTGTAATACCGGTATACGCGGGGGCTCCATCGGCCCAGCGGAGTCCACGCCACAGGGCTGGCGTATTGACCGTGCCTGGACCAAAAGCCGTCCCCTGGTCCGTGAAGCAGATCGCCGGATTTGCTGTCAAACTTCCTTGAGCGAATGCTTGGGAGATCGCGCCGTTCTTGATCGTGACGGCACCCGCTTTGGCTTTAATCATCTCGGCCATCGCAATCGTGTTACTCAAGCCGTCCGTGACGTCCCGAGTCGAATGGGTACCAGCGACGCTGTTGTTACCGCCGATGAACATGCCTCTCAAACCACGTCCGCCATTGCCATTCCATTGTGGTGTATGATCCCACACGGTATCGCCACGGACTGTGCCATAGTTTGTCCCTTTCAAAGTTCCCTGGACGCTGGAATCGCCATCGCTTGGGCACAGGTAGGCCGGAATTTTTGTCGTGGGAACAACGTGGGCGGTGTCCCAGGGGACCCAATTGTTGGCGGAGTAGTTCGTTCCATTAACAGAAGCAGCAGTACCCCCGGATTGGCCCAGATTCCACAACGGGGCTTGATCGATGTAAGGAAGAATTTGAACGTAGGTACTCTGACGGCGCCCACCAGGTCCGGCAGCCAGAAGTGATGACATGGGGAACACGCCAAACGTGTCGTGGTAGTTGAAGATCGCAAGACCGAACTGCTTCAAGTTGTTCTTGCATTGTGTTCGGCGAGCCGCTTCTCGCGCCTGTTGAACTGCAGGCAGCAGCAATGCGATCAGAACTGCAATGATGGCGATGACCACCAGCAATTCAATCAAGGTAAACCCGCGCTTTCGACTTTGTTGACGCATCTGACCTCCAAAACATGTAAAGAAAATGTGAATTCATTCCCGAAACTTCGGGAAACGAAACTTTATTTGTATCGCGTCGAATGAAGGTATGCAAACTAATTCAATATACTTTTCCGAAAGGAGTGAAGGTTGTTTAAAAAAAGTCCTTTCATTTTGTCATTTTGTCGGTAAGAAAACTGCACTCTCGAAATCTTGAGATACTGATTGCGGTCGTGTTATTCTCGAGAAAAAGGGATGGAACGTATTGAATCTGTATCGAATCGCAACCGATTCCGTCGCAATCATCGGGGTTGAATCAAAACGATACGCAAATGTGCTAGTGCTTCGTTACAAAAAGTTGGTATTCGTGAAGATCGCGGTACGGGCCTCGCTCGCAACCAAACGGAAAGGTAAGGCTGCCGTGTTGAAGCGGGTGGAAAGATGGGATGTTTTGGTTGCTGGGGACGATATGATCGGAGAATTGCTCATTCGCTGGACGGCCAGATTGGCGGTTGCGTGTTATGTCGCCAGATTGGCTTTCGATGTCGAGCAGAAAGCGGATGCCAATTGGCAGCAGTCAGCTCGCACGTGGTGGACGATCGGATGCTTTTTCTTTCTATCACATGTGATTGCTGCATTTCACTTTGAACATCACTGGAACCATGCTGCCGCCTACGAAGCGACCGCAAAAAGAACGGCCGAAGTGACCGGCTGGAACTCGGGATTCGGCTTGTATATCAACGAGTCGTTTCTGGTCCTCTGGTTGACGGACACGCTTTACTGGTGGCAAGACCTTTCCTGGCCGCAGCATCGCCGAATTTACTGGACCGTCCAATCGGTTTTTGCATTCTTAATGCTTCAGGCAACCGCGATCTTCGGTCCGCCGTTTTGGATTCCTGTCGTGGTTCTGGTCATGGCATTCCTGTGGCTTCGGCCGTGGACAGGATGGTCCACGAGTTAACGAAAACGTTTCCCGGCCCAGGTGATTGGTGGAACTCGAAAGCTTCAAATTCCACGGCGCGATCGCAAGGATCTGTCGATGACCACGGGTCGCCGTCAAATCTCTGATCGTTAGTTTTTTGTTTCATTGGACCGGCCCTGTTCGTTCTCAGGTTCGTCAGGACGCCCGAAACGTAAGGGGAGCATTTGTTCGTAAAGTTTGAGAAGACGGCTCGCAAATTCTTTGTCTTCATCATCATCATCGGTGACCATTTCGATTGCAGCTTGATAATCGTTTTTTTGAGTCATGACCAAACCGCGGTTGAAGTAAGCTGCAGCCAACTTCGGATTGATTCGAATGGCCTCTGTGAAATTCCTTTGTGCCGTGTCGAAATTTCCATTCTTGAGCGCGAGGTTTCCTTCGTTGAATACTGTTTTCAGTTTGGCATACTCGTCATTCACTCGCTCCTGGGGAATTTCGCCGAACAGGACAATAAGAAGAAAGAACGAAACACAAACAAGTCCGGCAATGAGCGTTGCGATCGACCATTGTCGCTGGACGTGGTTAAAATGCTCGACACTTTTCCATCGTTTGTTTTGCCAAGCCAATTCGCGGCCGGTTAAACCAAGATAAATTGATAAGCAGAATCCGATACCAGGCAGTAAACTTAATAGTCCGATGTAGGTGTTGTTAAATACGGACCAGATCGGCGTGAGAAGTAATCCGCCCCAACTCCAGCCAGCCACTCCCGGAGGAATTTTGCCATACTTCCTGCCGGATGTGTTCTTATCATCGTTTGCAGAGTCTATTTCGAGATTTAATACTTCCTTCGGCTGGCTCATCGTATGACGTCCTCTTCTTCTTTTGCACACTTTTCGCTAAGGGAAGGACAGCGCGCGAGTCTGCGCAGCTCAAGGAAAACTCTAGGAAGGGCAAATTTTTCAACGCTCTCAGGTTTGCTTGGGAATCGAAAATCGCGTGGATGAGTCTCCGAAAGCCCTCGACCACTCGGATGGCGATTTCAACTTACAAGCTCGAAAGCACTATAAAGATTCAAGGTCCAGCCAGTTATCGCCAACGGCAACGTCGACGACAAGTGGTACGTCCAATGACATCGCATGCTCCATCTCGTCTCGCACCACTTCGATCAGCGGCGTTAATTCCTGTGGAGGAACTTCGAAGACGAGTTCGTCGTGAATTTGTAGCAGCATTCTTGCCTGATACCCATGTCGTCTGAGGCTGGCGCGAAGGTTGATCATGGCCTGCTTGATCAGGTCGGCGGCAGACCCTTGAATGACCGTATTGATCGCCGTTCGTTCGGGCATATTCAGGTTCGGGCCGCGCTGCGGACGAATCCCCTCGATCGCTCGACGGCGACCGAGAATCGTCTTCGCAAACCCCGTTGAGCGGCATTCTGCCAGCGTGTCGTCGATGAATTGGTTGACGCCTGAATATTTCGCGAAATAGTCACTGATAAACTTCGTCGCGACGTCTTTATCGATGCCAAGCGCGGCAGCCAGCCCAAACGGGCTTTGGCCGTAAATCACCCCAAAGTTCACCGCTTTCGCCACCCGGCGCTGATCGGAACTGACTGCATCCAACGCAACACCAAAAACGTCGGCGGCAACGGCCGCATGAATATCAATTCCTCGCTCAAACGCCGCTTTCAGCGCTGCATCGGAACTGAAGTGTGCCAGGATTCGAAGTTCAATCTGCGAATAATCGGCACAGACCAGCTTCCACCCGGGTTCACCCGGCACGAAGGCTCGACGGATCTGCCTTCCTTCGCTCGTCCGGATTGGAATGTTCTGAAGGTTTGGATCACTGGAACTGAGTCGTCCGGTTGCCGCCACAACCTGGTTGAAGGAACAATGAATCCGGCTTGTTTCAGGATGGATTAGTTCTGGAAGTGCATCGAGATAAGTTCCCTTTAATTTCGATAACTGACGGTGTTCTGTGATCTTCGCGGGGAGCGGATGAATCAACGCCAGTTCTTCCAGCACTTCTTGATCGGTACTGGGACCGGTTTGAGTCTTTCGGCGAACGGGAAGCATTTGTTCTTCGAATAAGACTTTGCGAAGCTGAATCGGCGAATCAATGTTGAACTCGTGCCCCGCCATCGAATAGATCTCGGCAATGGTCTGATTCAGACGATCGGTCACCGCGACGCTCTGTCGCTGCAATTCGTCCGCATCAACGCGAATCCCTGTTTGTTCCATCTCCGCCAGGATCGGGATCAACGGACGTTCCAGATTCCAATAGAGCTCGAATAAACCTTCCGACTTGAGTCGCTCTTCGAGCAGGTCCGCCAGTCGAAGCGATAGGTCGGCATCTTCTGTGGCATACTCTGCCACTTTTTCGACCGGAATATCGACCATGTTCTTTTGTTGTTTACCTGTCCCGATTAAGGCAGAGATCGGGATCGACTCGATTCCCAGATATTTTCCGATCAATACGTCCAGGCTGTGGGATCTCGCGCCGGCATCGAGCAGGTAATCGGCCACCATGGGGTCGAGGCCTAATTGATCTCCGTCAAGCTGCAATTGAGCTCGACTCAAGACCGTCAGATCGTACTTGATGTTTTGATTGACGATCTGAACGGACGGGCTTTCGAGAATTGGACGAAGGGTGTCAATGACTTTTTGTGGATCAAGAAGAGCGCTTCCCGCAGGCCCCCTGACAGGCAGGTAATAACCCATTCCCGCCAGCCAACTGAAGGCCCAACCGACGATGTCGGCTCGCATCGAATCGACATGGGTCGTCTCAAGATCAAGGCAAATTCGGGTCTGCCCCCGAAGCGATTCCATGAAGCCCGCGAATTTTTCTGGTGTGTCGACGATCTCCCAGACGCGATGGATTCGAGGTGGAAATTTTCCACTTGGTTCATCTTCTGGTATCGCTGCGGCGTCGCTCTGATCGCCGGTTGCAGTTTCTGCGGATTGGAGCGGAGGTTCCTCGGGAAGAGTCTCGTCGTCGTCGAACAGTGAAAGCTGCCCCTTTGACGCTGGTTTCGCTTTTTTTGCGGGAGGTTTCACTGTTGCAGTGGCCGCCGGAATCACAGGCGCAAACTGTCGCACATCTTCGATCAGACGGCGAAATCCAAATTTGCGAAACAATTCTTGCAGCGTTGTTACGTCGGGTTGCTGTCGGCGATGTCCTTCCCAATCGAATTCGATCGGAAGCTGCTGGTTCAGGCGGACAAGCTGACGGCTTAGATAGGCCTGATCGCTGAAATTCTTCAGGTTTTCCCGCAGCTTGGCTCCGCTTGCCTTATCGGAATTTGCCAGCACATTTTCCAGCGTCTCGAACGCCTGAAGCATTGCGGCGGCTTTCTTCGGTCCGACCAGCGGAACCCCCGGGACATTATCAACTGCGTCTCCGACCAATGACTGGAAATCGACGACTTGATCGGGTCGAATGCCCCAATCCAGCAACAGCCCTGCTTCATCGAGATACGTGTTTTTTCGGATGTTATAAATTTGGACCTGCGGGCCTAACAGTTGCCGGGCGTCCTTGTCACTGGTGACAATCCTGACGTGAAATCCCCGTTCGACCGCCTGCCGGGTGAGCGTCGCGATGACGTCGTCCGCTTCCCAGCCTGCCGATTCGATCAGCGGGATATCGAATGCCTGAATCACTTCTTTTAGCAAGGAGATCTGTGGACGCAGGTCATCGGGCATCTCGGATCGATTGGCCTTGTACTCAGGGTAGATCGCGTCTCGTGTGCCGGGGCCAGGCGACTCCATCGCGCAGACCAGCCAGGTCGGTTTGTGGTCTTTGAGCAGTCCGATCAGATCACGGCTGAAGCCGAAAACAGCATTCGTCGGCAAACCTGCCGGACTGGTCATAGGGGGAATGCCGTGAAATACCTGAAACATCAACGAAAACGTGTCGATCAGGTAGACTGTGTCCGTCATGTCAGTTTCGCCAATCCTGCTTCGAGCGCTTCTGCGATCTTATCAACGTCATAAACGCAACCGGCCCAGGTTCCGCCCCCAGCCCGTTGCAGCAAAGCCCACAGACGAGTTTCCGGCGGCAGATTGGGGTCGCAATGAAGTGGCTGCGCAGGTTGACGATCCGCAAGAATCTTGGCACCTTGCTCCGGCGTAACTTCGTGACCGGGTGTTCCAATAAAATTCAAAGATCCTGTCAGGTTTCGCGTATCGATTTCGATCTGGATCAAATCGCCATCTCGCAGTTTTCCGATCGGGCCACCGTCAAGTGCCTCGGGCCCAACATGTCCAATACAGGCCCCCGTCGAAACACCCGAAAATCTGG
Organism: uncultured Schlesneria sp.; assembly: GCA_903904835.1. Taxonomy (GTDB): domain Bacteria; phylum Planctomycetota; class Planctomycetia; order Planctomycetales; family Planctomycetaceae; genus Schlesneria. The sequence goes on from CAIVEI010000065.1 coordinate 49,457, forward strand.
CGTCAGTGATCAGGGCGACATGTTTTCCAAACGGCAGATACCGTAATGCCGATGTGATCTGGTAGGTTTCTTCCATGCCGCAGCCGAGAGGGCCACGACACATCAGCACAATGATGTCCCCTTCTTTGATCGGCGTCAGGTGAGCGGTGTCGGCACTTGCCGACGCGGCATCGACTTTCGCCGCAGGACTCGACTCTTTCGGCTGTCGCAGGGGGCGACCTTTGACCGCAGCAATGGCCGCCCGCTCAGACGTGAAAACGCGAGCAGGCCCTGTCTTCCGATATACGCCATCCGGATCAACGACACTTTTGTCGATCGCCGTGCTCTTAATGACAGATCCTTCAGGCGCAATGTTACCAATCGGGAATGTGACCGTACTTGTCAGCCCACGATCCCGAGCTGCCTTCGGGGACATGACGACCGTATCAGGGTCAACTCCGTCACGAGCCAAAAGCAACTCACGCAACCGAGTTCGTCGTTCGGATCGTTCCCACCATTCGAGAACGTCACCCACGGAACGACCTGCAACAGTCATTGCGTCGAGCTTCAGCAGGCCCAGGGTCCGCAAATGAAGCATCAATTCGGGAACACCGCCCGCCAGGAAGAAGCGGACGGTTGGATGCCCGACAGGGCCGTTTGGCAAGCAATCGACCAGCCGAGGGACCTGACGGTTCAGCCGAATCCAATCTTCGACGGTCGGTCGAGTGAGGTTGGCTTCGAAGGCAATGGCGGGAATGTGCAGCAGCAGATTCGTTGAACCACCACAAGCGGCATGGACGACCATCGCATTGTGCAGCGCGTCTGGCGTCAGGACATCTCGAATGGTCTTGCCGAGACGTTCCATCTCGACCACGGCGCGGGCCGAACGTCGGGCAATATCCAGCCAGATCGGCTGACCTGACGGCGAAAGGGCCGAATGGGGTAATGCCATCCCCAATGCTTCTGCCACGACCTGGGATGTTGCGGCTGTCCCCAGAAACTGGCAACCACCGCCAGGCGAACCACAGGCACGGCATCCCGCTTCGGCGGCTTCCTCAAGCGAGATCTCACCATGAGAAAACCTCGCGCCGATGGTCTGGACCTTTCCGGCGTCTTCACCCGTTGCGGGTGGCAAAGTGACTCCGCCAGGAACAATGACACACGGAAGATTTTTTTGTGCGGCCAGAGCCAGCATCATCGCCGGTAAACCCTTATCGCACGTCGCGACACCGATGACTCCGCGTCGTGTTGGCAATGACCGGATTAATCGCTTCAGGACGACAGCGGCGTCGTTACGATAGGCCAGGCTATCCATCATCCCGACCGTCCCCTGCGTCCGGCCATCACAGGGGTCACTGACATAAGCTGCAAACGGAAGTGCTTCCAGTCGATCTAATTCTTCGGCAGCCGCTCGCATTAACAAGCCGACTTCGTAGTGACCTGTATGGTATCCCAGGGCAATCGGCTTGCCGTCTTCACCCCGAATTCCCCCTTGAGTACTGAGGATCAGAAACTGCTTGCGAAGAAGTTGCGAAGGGTTCCAGCCCATTCCCGCGTTTTGTGTCAGCCCAAATAAATCGCCGCTAGGGGCATTCAGCAGCATCTCTTCCGTCAGAGGAAGTGCTCCTTCCGGGCCGGCACCATTGGTGGTGACTTCCCACAACGTTGCATCGGAAGAATCAAGCAGTGAGTCGAGTGAACTGGTCATGGATTATCCAGCGTCCTATGGAAAATCGGGCCGTCAAAACAAACAGCCCGGCGGTGATCGAGCCGTCGGGCCATCAGATTCATATCAATGTTTCACGATACGTCGCAAGCGAACTTACGCAACAATCGGTGTTTCCCACTTGAAGAGCGTCTCATCAAGTGTGACCACTTTGACCATGTCTTTCTTGCCTTCGGCCGGGGTCATTTCGTAGCCGCCGGAACTCAGTTCTTTCGCGTGATCTGATTCTTTCGCCACCATGGCGTCATCGGGAATCGCTCGCCACCAATGCAAATGCGGCCAATCGCGCTGCACGGCGGCGAGACACGTCATGAGCGTACGTCCTCCCGCTCCCGGTTTAAAACCTGCTCGTGTCGCAACTTCAGTGAATGTTGCCAGTTTATTGAGACGCTTTAGTTCAAACAGCGCTTCGGCAACACCTTCAGCTCGTACTGATGCCACAATCTTCTCCTCATTCTCTTTGCTGTCCAGACGCTGTGTCATTTCCGGCGTTGGGATGCGACCCAAGTTGGTTCAAGCGTCTGCAGCAAGCCCCTCGAACTTGCTCCAGGCGAGTAGCGCATTCTCTCATGAGTCCGCTTGCCGCCTGACAATCTCATCATTAGTGTGATTCAAAGGTACTCGAATCGAGAAGTCGGAACAACCCTTGATTCGCACCAGTACTTCCGACCCGTTAAACGACGAAAATGGAGAACCCCCCATTGTCCCAGTCACATCACCACCATGATCACGATCATGATGCCGACGGAATGTGTCAACCACGTTTAGATCCATCTTCGTTGACTGATTACAGCAGCGACGGAATCCGATTTCGTTTTCCATCAACCTGGGAGCTGAGTGAAGAATCGAGCGGCGACGAAACGACGATCTCTGTGCAGAGTGACGGAACTTCGTTTTGGACGATCGTTTTGTTCAAGTCACGCCCCGATCCCGAAGCGGTCCTGGACACGGTCGTCGCGGCGTTCGAACAAGACTATGAAGAGGTTGATGTTTTGACCGCCGTCAGCAGCCTGTGCGGTTTGCCGTCGCTCGGTCGGGATCTGGATTTCGTGTGCTACGACCTGTTGAACTCGGCAACCCTGCGTGCCTTCCAGACGAGCAACCAGACAGTGCTGGTCATGTTTCAGGGAACCGATCACGAACTGGAGACGACAAGAATTCAATTGGAATCCATTTCGGCCAGCCTCGAATGTGACGATGAAAACGACGAGGGGTGGATTGACGACGAAGAGTGATGACAATCGATTGTGGAATGCAAACAATTATCAAACCCGTTTTGACGAAGCATCACGTTTGCCTCTATAATTGCCCGCTCGCAAAGACGACCGGGGCGACAACCCTGGTATCCAGGCAAGTCGCTGAATATGTCGCGAAGATCAGCTTTTGAAGTCGCGTTCAAAGTTGCGGTAATTTCCGAACGCCAGGGATCGGATGACACGAGGTGCTTCAAGATGAGCAAAGCCAACGTTGATGCCCTTTGCAAGCTCGCGAGTAGTTGCCTGGAAATGGATCAGGTGAAGCAGGCCAAAGAGCTTTACGAAAAAGCGATTGAGGCCGAGATTGATTGTGCGGATGCCCATCAGGGTTTGGCCACAATTGCGTATCTCGATGCTGACTATCCGACTGCCGCATCCCATTACCTGAAACTGACGTTGTTACAGCCGATGGAGGCACGCCACCTCACCAATCTTGGTGCAATTCACAATTTCATGGGCGATTACGCACACGCTGCAGAAGTATTGCGCAAGGCGATTACCAAAGACAAACGAAGTGCTGAAGCCTATTACAATCTGGGAATCGCTCAGCGGAAACTCAAACAATCACAGATGGCCATGTCGGCCTACCGCGAAGCGATTCGGCTGAATCCCAAAATGGCAGAAGCCTACCAGAATCTGGCCAATCTTTACGTCGAATCGGCCAACATGCCAATGGCAATCCTGAACTTTAAGAAGGCGATCGAATCGCAACCCGATCTCGAAAAGGCTCATGTTGGACTACAAAAGGCCGAGGCGGCTTCAAATCAATCCAAAAAGGTTTTCAACCCGTTTGGGCCACTTGTCCAGTCACAGTCCCAGCAAGTGAACTCGCCCGTCACGATGGTAAGAGAATTGTCCGACGCCGAACGATATGACGATCGGCAAGAGGTTAAGCATCTCGCTGACGAAATCGAACGGCTTTCGAAGGAGGGTCTTGAATTCCTCAAAAAGACACTTGAACCTGCGATTCTCGAGTTACAGAGAACAATGGCAGAAGGCTCAAAGGCTCAGGTGCCGCTCGTCGATGTTGCCGAGGTCTACCAATCCGCCGCGAACCAGTGGGTCGAACACCGCAAGACTGTGAGACGTAAGGTTCTTGAACTGCGTGCCCATGAAGAACTGATCAACGCACCCGAAGTGAATCTCGAATCATGATCGCACGAATTGGGATTGTCACCGTGTCCGACCGTGCTAGCCGCGGCGAATACGAAGACCGAGGGGGACCGGCAATTCGTGACTACCTGAAGCAGGTGTTGACGAGTCCGTTCGAGTCCGTTTCTCGTGTGATCCCCGATGAACGTCAAGTAATCGAACAAACATTGCTGGAATTGTGTGGTGCCGAAGACTGTTGTTTCGTCATTACGACAGGCGGAACGGGTCCCGCCTTGCGCGACGTCACGCCAGAGGCAACCGAAGCGGTCTGTCAGAAAATGATGCCCGGTTTCGGTGAATTGATGCGAAAGGTCTCACTGGAAAAAGTGCCGACCGCAATCCTCTCGCGTCAAACGGCAGGAATTTGCCGGAGGTCACTGATCGTCAACCTGCCTGGGCAGCCACGAGCGATTCAGGAATGCCTGGATGCCGTGTTCCCGGCAATTCCATATTGTATTGACCTGCTTGAGGGCCCGTTTCTGACGACCGACGAAACGAGAATCAAGGCGTTTCGCCCGAAGAAATGAGTCCCAATGCGAGTCCCCATCACCGTCCCCGACTTGCGCTCCGGCGACGAAATAATTCGCATCAGTGGCTGGTTGATCGATGAAGGTGATCTGGTTCTCGCCGGAGAATTGTTCGTCGAACTACTGATTCCCGGTCTCACGATCGATATCATTGCCTCTTCAACCGGTCGGCTGGTTGAGATCGTCAAGCCGGTCGATAGTCATGTACAGGTCGGTGATGTGATTGGCTGGCTGGATCAGACCGACGAAGATCAGTGAGATTTCGTTAGTTCGACCAATCTTCATCTTCGTCTTCCGATGACAGGCGTGTCCGGCCCGGGGCCGCGCTGATCGGCAATTCATATTCCTCATCCGACGAGGGCCGTTGATCGACATCCTCGCGCAGGAAATTATGTTCATCGTGCGATCGAACGGTTTCAATCTCGTCGTTTGGCTCCGACGAATCGGGCCTGATTCCCATGCTGATGGTTTTTGGCTTGATGCCAGAATCGAGATGGACAACCTGAGAATTCGACGATTCCGGCATTTCCCAAAGTCGCGACGCGATGGCCCCTGAATTAATGCGAACTTCGCCTAACGTCAGCGTCAAAGACATTTTGTTTTGCGGCCAGTCAAGCACCACTTTATGTGGCAATACCACGCCCGAGGTCTTATCGAGACGGTGGTCTGTCAGCTTTGCACGAGCAATTCGGACACCGTCATAATTATAAAGACTATGCTCAAGCACGATTCCTCGCTTGAGGTCAATCAGAATATCACGCCTTAACGGAAGTCCGTGCGCTGAAATGACTTTTTCTTCGAGTCGTGCCTGTTCGTTTGACGGATCTGTTTCCATCGTCACGCCGGATGTCGGAAGGGGCTCGACACCCAGTGCCTGCATCAGCCAGTCAGGTTCAAACGGGATCCCCATTTGTTGCCTTGCTGCATCCATGTTTTCATGTTTACACGTGACAAATGAAGGATCCATGTCGCGACACCAGACCCAGAATCGCTCGTCGTTTGAACCAAGGTCGACTTCGTTCCCACGAAGTGAATTCACAACCAGGCGCAGATGGCGTCCTTTTTCGACGGCGATCATGCCGGTGAAAGTCCATTTGTCGTATTTGACTCCGACTCGGTTCGCCTGCCAGCACTGAAGCCGATCTGTATTGCGATTCAGGTGTGAGACGACTTCTTCTAAAGGAGGATTTCGCACGTTTTGCAGGGAGGGGGCACCCGCCATCGGATCGGGATGTCGCCTCGCCAGCATGCCTCGAGTTGCCGTGCAACCGGGCAAAATACAACCTGCCATTAGCGCTACCAGAAGCAGCGATCGATGACAGGATAATCCTGCGATCTTCGTAGTCATCCCTGCCACTCCGTCGCGAGTTGTATTTTCAGTTCGGCCTGGAGCTGCTGAGTTTCCGCGTCGTCCAGGCGATAATTGAAGACTTCGAAGTTCCCTTCACCGTGAACACCGCTAAGTTCCAGTATTTCGGTCTCATCTTCAAACCGAACGTTTTCCAGCTTCAATTTTCGTTGCTGAAGCAACACCAGCGCCAGGGCGTATCGAGTTCGCTCATGGACGGGACTCGCTTCTTCACTCAGTTGTTCGAAGTATCTGAGAGCAACTTCTGGATCGATTCTTGTCGTTTTTGGATCGGCAGCCGGAGGGACCTCAACGGTCCAATGACCAAAATGACCCGATGGCGGTCCCGTCCATCCGTCGGTCGAAAAATCGAGTCGCACCAGTCCCCCGTCACGTTCGACGAGGACCGAATGACACACCGATCCCGGAGCGAGCGGTTTTCCCGTCGCCGCACAGGTCTTACCCAGCGGTTTGAGGTGATAGTCCATGCGGTCAGTTTTTGTCCGACAAATGGTCAATACGATATGTAGTTTGAATCGACGTGAACGAAGGGATGGCTGAATGGACCGAAGGACACGGCCGTAAACCTTGCCCTGACGGCGGCGGGGTTTTAGTTCATCGGCGACTTTTGCCGCAATATGAATCTGATGGCAATGGCCCGAAGCGGGGTCGAATCCAGGCTCTTGAGTTCCGCGAACAGATGCGGTTTTTTAACGTTGAGGCGGCCCGAGCAACGCCGTTGATTCCCCATCCCGATGCGTGCGATCTTCATTGCAAATCAAACGTTGGTGCTGGATAGCAGTGACCGTGATCCCCGAATAAAAAATTCGAAAAATCCGACTCCTGTGAAACAATACTCACCAGATTCATAAATATTAACGAAGTGGCGTGAACTCAGAATCAGGTTCGCGATACGCATAAACATTCGTTTTTTTTACAATTTCGCGATTTTTCAAGATTTCATCACGACCCGCCATTGAATCACCGATCTAATTGGTGGTATATTAGCAGGCTCGGAGGCTTGGCTTGGGTGTGACTCTTCGAATTTATCGTGATCGTTGTTGATCGCGGGGCACCGGTTGAAGCGTTTCCTGGATTCTTGTTTGGTGGAGGATTTTAAGATGGATCGTCATTTGGTTTCCGTTCGTCGGTCACGTGGATTTACGCTGATCGAACTTCTGGTCGTGATTGCAATTATCGCCGTCTTGATCGCCCTTCTGCTTCCAGCGGTGCAACAAGCACGGGAAGCAGCAAGACGCACACAGTGCAAAAACAACATGAAGCAACTGGGGCTGGCCGCATTCAATTATGAATCGACCTACAGCCGATTCCCTGCCGCAGGTAAGGGAATTGATTTTGGGAAAATCAACCTGTTTGCCTTTCCGACATCCACGTTCACCCAGCTTCTTCCCTATACGGATCAGGCACCGTTGTACAATACGTTCAACTTCGCCTGGCACTATTCCAACAGCGCTAACAGCAACAACGCCACCGCCGCGAAGACGAAGATTCCAGCGTTCTTGTGCCCCAGTAACGCCATCACGTCGGCTGACACTAAAGGATATGGTCAAGCCGACTACATGCCAGTCGCCTTCGTTGATATTGATCCGGTCACGGGTGCTCGAAATGGCCAGAATGGTACTGCTGGCGGAGCGAACGGAACGTCGCTGGGGGCCACCAAGGATTCGGTTTACGGCCTGTATGGTAACCGAGCTGGCGATACAACAGACGGACTTTCCAACACGGTAGCGATTGTTGAACAATCGGGCCGTCCATCAAACCTGGTTGGTAAGTATACTCAAGGCGTTTACATCGGTGGAGCTCCCGGATGGGATACGACCCAGATGACGGGCGCAAGCGGCCTCAACACCGCTCCGAATCGTTGGGCTGACTCTGATTCAGGAGCCGGCGTGTCTGGCCAGAATAACTCCCCTTATCTTGGTTCGTTGCTGCCAGTAATCAATGGAAACAAGATTCCGGTTGGTGGTCCGACCCAATGCCCCTGGACCCAGAATAATTGCGGTCCGAACAACGAACCGTTCAGCCTGCACGTCGGTGGGGTTCATGCCGCTCTTGGTGACGGCTCGGTTCGGTTTATTTCGGAAAACGTCGATATCAACACCGCTCGTCGACTGTTCGGTCGAAACGACGGAGAAGTGATCGGAGACTTCTAAACGCTCTAACATCGTCTTTCTTGCTGAATCGGGAACATCAGCGAGCGAAGCGTCACAACGAGACCCCGGAACTGACTCTGCTCAGTTCCGGGTTTTTTTCGTGAACGTTAGCCCGACGCGCAAGCGAGTGATCTAATGCCCCCTCTAAACCAGGAGAAGATCCTTCGGTTCGTCGCGCAAGAGATAATTCGAGGTCATTCATGACTGGTATTCACGAACGAGATCGAAGAAACGTCGTTTCAGTCCTCAGAAACGTCAGCGTTGAGCGACCACAAGTATTGCTTGATAGCTTCAAACTGCTTTTTTGCATTTCCCCCTTCGATTTTCTTGACGGCTGTTGTTTGCAGGTCAGGTGCAAATCGAGGCATTCTCGAACCGACGTCATATCGTGGGGGATCGAGCATCTGTCGCAACGCAAATTCCGGTCGAATCCGGTCGCGGGTGAACGCGAAATTGACTCCCAGAGCAATCTGAGTCGCCGCATCACCACGAGGCTTTTCGTTCCCAACCGCATGACATTGACGGCAGTCCAAACCTCCATCACGTAGCGTCAGTTGCCGTCCCGCCTCGACTAACTTGTCGTCGAATGTTCTCGGAATCGATTCTTCAAACTCCAGACCGTGTTCCCCAGGCATTAAGGGTATTAAGAAGTCCGCATAGGCAGGAAAGCTGGGCATTCTCGCTGTCATCCAGGGCCTGGGTTTGTGACGGATCTCTCCTTTCAATAATTTGGTGATCCAGGGCCCCTGAAGCTTTTCACCGACCCAGGTCAGATGCGGGACCGAATCGGGAAGTTTTCCTGATCCTTCTTCGGCAACAATTTCGGGCCAGCGAGCCGATTCGCCGTCTCGCGCATGGCACGCTGTACAACGCAGCACCTTAAATTCATGCTTGATTCTGGAACTGATCCCTGCATGTGGCAACTTGGCATCATCTGAATATCTTGCCAGATAGTACGTCAGAGCCTGTCGATCGACATCGGACAACGCAAACTTCGGAGCCTTCTGAGATCTCGCCGTAACGTCAGCAAGGCATCCGCCTCGCGGCTCAGGAAGAACGGGTAGTGGGACGTCGGGCTTCGCAAGCCCACCCTTTTCAGCAAGCTGATGACAGTGATCACATCGCAATTCCGTGAACAGTTTCTGACCACGCTGAACGTCACCTGAACCTGATCCAACAACTTGCTCAACAGCCCCCTTAGCGTTTTCGTTCAGATAATCTGCAATCGCCCCCGCTTCTTCTTCGCTTAATCGAAAATCGGGCATGCGACTTCCATGATGATGCCCGTACGGTTCGCGAAGAAATCGCGTCAGTTGTCCGGGTTGGAATTTGCTCTTCACAAAAAACAGCGACAGACGATTCCATTCTGAATGTGTTTCTTTCGCAGCCAATGTGTGGCAAGCGATGCAACCCAGCCGCTCAAAAAGCTCAGCTCCCTTTTCCAATCGAACTTCACGTGCGTCAGCAGAATTTTCCGGAACGACATCGGAGCTGCGCAGCGATCCCAGGTACGCCACCAGATCGTTCAACGCACTATTGTTACGCGATTCAAGCAGGCTCGGCATGGTTGCTTCCGCTCGTAAATGAGTCGGATCACGTAACCAGCTTGCCAACCAATTGGGCTGAAGCCGAGATCCAATCCCATCAAGACGAGGTGCGAGTCGAAGGTGCTCGATTTGACCTTCGCTTCGTATCAACTCGGTCGCATCCGACGGACGCAAGGGATGCTGGCGAGTGTGGCATCGAGCGCATTGGTGATTGCTGAACAGTGCATGACCTGCAAAATACTTCTCGCCAACTTCAGAATTGTCGTCTGTCTTCGCATCGTGAAATAGCATGGTCGCTGGGACCAACTCACGTGGGAATCGATCCGTTTCCCACATTAAGCGAAAGCGGTTGTTGTCGAGCGTTGACGAATGTCGGACTCGGATAGGAGTGATTCCTTTACGAAGACGTACCACGACATCGTCATCACGCGTGTGTTTGTTTGTGGATACAGAAGATCCTTCGCTTGCGCGTCGGGCTGACGTGCCAATAAGAGTGTATTTAACCTCGTTGATTTCAAGTATGGCGTCGGATTCTGCGGACGCACTGAACCGGTATTCCCCGGAGAACGGGACTTTCAAAAAACCCGTCGCAATGACTTCCTCGGGTCTTTCTTTCCCCACCCAATAACTCGTCCAGGCCATTAACCGAGTTGTCATTGGATGATCAAAAAATGGCGCGGTCAATGTGACACCAGGGGCCAGTCGGGCGAGGAGCGCAGACCGTTCTGGGTCCCGCTTGGGCCGATGTAACTGGTCTTCGGACATGACATCGATCGGGATCGCGTTCAGAGTCAAGTAGGCTGTCTGCTCAATCACAGAACCCTGTGCTGATCGCAGGGTATAAGTGATCCCTAGCTGATCGACAGGCTTAAGGTCGGGAAGTTCCAGGAAGACTGTCCGATGATCCGGCAGAAGCGTTACTGACTTTGGTTCGACCGAGTCTCTACCGATTTGTCCCGGTGCCGAGGGGCGCAAATCGGGTGAACCATATTGAGCTGACCATCGGTAGTTCCATGCTTCCAATTCATAGTTATCAGGATTTTCCGCTTCGTCACGATCCAACGGGCGAGTGAACGTCAATGCGATCCCATTCTGATACGTCTTCATCTTGACCGCCAGGTCGATTCCCTGGCCCGTATAACGGACTCGTTGGAAACAGCCATCGTTCACGGCACTGGTCACCCAGCCTTTCAATCCTGTCACATACAACTGTCCGTCATTTGCACGAAATCGACCTCGATGTGCACCTGAAGCAAATCGAAGTGGAAACTCGCTCGAGCCTCCGTTCATTGTTGGACCGAACTTCGTCTGAGCACTCTTAGCAGTCGCGCCTGCCTGTTTCCCCTCGGGAATTTCCTCCTGTAAGAGAAGACGCAGTTTGCATTGACCGTAGGACAAGTGCAGCAGTTGCGTGGACAGTGGACCCCAGCGGTCGCTTTCGACCCAGATCTGCCCGCCACAACTGTTGTCGGCTAAACGCGGAAACCAGCAAAAGGGTCGTTCAAAATCGGTGGGTGGCGTTGTGCGATGATGTGACGGAAAATAGCCGTAAAAGCCACCTTGATGAACATCAAAGACTGCTGAACCTGGTGTCCATTCCCCTTCCTGCGGAGCGACGGTGATCTCGTCATTCGGCCCGATGCTCATGCCATTCGGATTGCGAAAGCCAGTGGCAAACACATCCAATTTGGACCCATCTGCCGAGACTCGTAACAACGATCCGTCATGCTGAATGGCCGAATCGCAGTTTCCTTTGACATAGTAAAAATTCCCGGCGCGATCGGTCTCAAGGCACGTGACATATTCGTGCCCATTCAACGACACCTCGGCATCGTTATTAAAATTCTCGTAGAAATCAGCTTCCCCATCGTTGTCAAAATCGTGCAGGCGAGTGATCTGGTCGCGACCGACGACAAACAACTGACTTCGATTTGTCAGCTTACCGGATTCATCACGTTCTGGCAGGACTTTGACGCCAAGCGGTTGAAAAAGCCCTGTCGCGAATCGTCGCCAGGTGATTTTTTCGAGTTTCTCATCAATGCCGTTCACGATCCAGACATCACCGTGCAGCGTGCTGATGAAGGCATTGCCATCGGGAAGAAAGTCATGACCGCCGCAGAACATCAGCGCACGAAACGGGTTTTCGAACGGCAGATTAATCGTATCGATAACGTAAGGCGCGTTGTTTTTTGCCACTTCCCCGGTCGTGACGAGCGGTTCACCCCAGATTTTTGGGCCTGGTTTCATCAGCGATGTCAAGTCTTCTGCTGCACGTGAAGCGGCCACAAGTTTTTCGAAGGCCGTTTCGTCAGTAGCAGGCGGGGCGATCAAGAGTTTAACAGTCACCGGTTCAGCATGAGCCGGCACAACTAGCGTGTGGGACTTTTCCGGCCCCTGTTGCAGCGTCGCCGTGCCAGGTTTTGCAACCAGTCGGACATGAGCCTTGGCATCCGCGACCAGCATCGACAGTGCTGTCGTTGACGGCTCGACAACGATCGTGCGACTTAATGCTGTCACACCATTTGATTCTTCGGTCCAGGGCGACTCAAGCACGACGGTCGGTGGCTGCGGTTTGGCATCAGCGGGATCAGATGAACCGACGGTAAACTTGAGCACGACTCGCTGGCCATGACGGTAGAGGCCTTTATAATGTGCGACGCTTTTCGGCAACGAGCCAAAACGATGCGATTCCCGATGATTGATAAACTGATCATTGCGGGACCAGCCAGCAAGAATCGGTGTGGTAAATGTCACATCCCCCTCAATTCGCGGGGGAACGATGATCCCAAACCGAGCGGCGTCGAACTTGAGAAAGCCGGTCCAACCTGCCGATGCTCGCATCTGTTCGGTGTCATAACAGATGGCATGAGTTCGACCGGGACCCGTCCGTACGACAATCCCTTTGTAGATGGTCCCTCCAGGTCCGACGATTGATCCGCTGAAGAAGGGGCCCGTATCCATCTGAGCCAATCGGTTGTCGCGAGAATCTTCCTCCGTCCAGCGAAAACCCAGGGCGTCTTCACCCCAGTGCCCCTCGATTCTCGATGGTTTCTGCGCAATGGAATTCGCGTTCGCCGCAACCTGACTGAACTGAGCGTCATTCTTTCCTGCCGCGTCCTTAAATCGATTCTGCTCGATCACTTCATCAAGGTGCCACAGACCGACAGTGCTGTCATCAACGTCAAATGGCTTTGACAAACTCGAATCGAATTCGCGGATTCCTTTCGAAATTCGAACTTCGTCAAACAGTCCCGTATAACCCATCGCTTTATCGACAAGACTGGCAATCGCCAGATCCCCGGGGACGGTCTTCATCTCGGTCCGTTGACATGCCTGGTTGGCCACAGGCTGGCCATCGACATATAGCCGAATCCGGTTTGGCTCCAAAACCATCCCGACATGATGCCAGCGGCCATCGCAAATCATCGCCGTCGAATGGCAATGATCCGGAGAGAATCCCGGTGTATAGACTGTGAAATTACCAGTCCCCGCCATCGTGAACATCTCCCAATGAGTTCCCGATGATTTCAGTTCATTGGCAACCAGGATGTTGTACGGGGCTTTATCAGCCAGCTTCGTCCAGCACTCAACCGTAATCGGAAATTGGCGGAATTCTTCACGCCCGGTGATAAATGCGCCTCCCGCACGTCCATCGATGGCTTGACCAAATTTTCCAGCCGCCAATCGCGGGACATTCGCAGTCGGGACAGCAGCAGCGGTCGCGACCTGTGCGACAGGAACAGGAGTCCTCGTTGTCGGTTTGGTCGTCGCAGGTTTTCCATTCAATTGCGGTAACAGCCAGTCGAGACCATCCAGGTTGTCGTGCAACCTTTCTTCGGCATCGTCGGACGTGTGACCGAGAATTCCGATCGGGCCGGTATAACCGCTGTCGCGTACAACCTTCAGCAGTTTCAGGTCGAGGTCACCCTGACCTATCTGAAGGATCTTCTGACCTTTCCGGTCACCCTGGTTCACCATACCGTTCAGGTTCAGAGTGTAGAGGTACGGTTTCATCGTTTTCAGCAGTTCGGCAAATCGATCAATGTGATCGTGGCCGTGATGCTGGTTGTAAACGATGCCGACATCGGAGCGATTCAGTTCCTTAATGATCGCGATCTGATTTTCCGGTTCACCGAACCAGCCGCCGTGGTTGTACAAGGCCACCTTGCAGCCGACTTTGGAGGCTGCTTCCGCAATCGGGCGAATGCGAGCCGCCTCGGCGATCACTCGCTGCTTCTGGTCCTGTTCTGACTTCGTCGGTTCACCGCCACCCGTGACCCAAAGCTGCGGAGTCACCCTGTGCTTTTCAAACACAGCAAGCGTCGCTTTGGCTTCATCGTTGAGAACCGTCGGGAACCACCAGGCGGTCAACTCGATATGATGCCGCTTTAAAGCTTCGATCTCGGCATCAAACGTCGGGATATGTTCGGCTCGATAATCATAAGCAAACCTGGAAAAGCCCAGCTTCTCCAGCATCGCGGCTCGTTCTTCCGGGCCACGTTTCTTCGAGTCGAAGGGAACAATGCACCAGGCAACCAGATTCTTGCGTTCGAACAAGCCAGAAGAATCGGGTTCCGCTGCAGGAAGCCATATTCCCAGGCCAGCCAGAATCGTCGCGCACAAAGTCCCTAACAAGACGCGTTTGGTCATCGTCAAATTCTCCGCAAGTGTCGTTCGATGAATAACGCAATGTTACAGATCGAAGACCCTGCCGCCAAAGGCACGGAGAACTTGAAATCAAGAAACTGGGATCATTTGGCTTCAGGCACAGGAGGAATCACGACTTCTTCGTCCACGGATTCGTTTGGCATATACAGAATTTCTTGTGGAGGTGCAGATCGATTGAGTCCACCACCGAGTGCTTGATAGGCGTTGACGATCGCGGACAGTTGTCCCTGCTTGATATCGATCAAATCCAACCGGGCTTGGTTGAGGTCACGCTGAACCAGCAAGACTTCCAGATAGTCAAACTTCGTTGCATTATAAAGCTTAAGGGCACTGTCGATGGCGGAGTCAAGCGCTGCCACTTGCTGCTTCTTCAGCTCGACACTTTTGCCATAGTTTTCGGCCTTGTTTGTCAGATTAATCACTTCGGTGAAAGCGTTCAGGATCGTACGCTGGTAATTGACCAGACTCTGAATTTGCTTGGCATTCGCACTCATATAGTCGGCCCTGATCGCAAACCTGTTAATCACCGGTGCTGTCAGGTCACCCGCAATATTGTAAATCAAGGATTCGGGAGTCAGCAGCAGATACTTGGTATTGAAGGCGTCGTAGCCAACACCAGCAGTGATAAACAACTGAGGATAGAAGCGGGCTCGTGCGACTTTGACGTCAAGTCCGGCAGCTTCAAGTTCACGCTCGGCCTGTCGGATGTCGGTCCGGTTCAGCAGCAACTGTGAGGGGAATCCGACTCTCAGCGTATGCAAGTTCAGATCGAGGAATTCCTTTGTTGGGCGTGGGATCGGTTGAGGGTAGCGACCGGCGAGAAAGTTGATCCGGTTTTCCGTTTCGATGATCTGTTGTTTAATCAGCAGCCTGTCGCCTTGAAACCTGCGAACGTCAGCCTGGAAACGTTGAACTGGAAACTCACTGTCACGACCAAATTCCTTCTTCGACTTTGACATCGAAAGACTTTTTTCCTGAAGCTCGATTGTCATATCTAATGTCTCAAGCCGTTTATCCAGCGCGAGAAGCAGATAATATTTCTCGGCAATTTCTGCGACCAGGCGAGTCACCAGATAGTTCCGACCTTCAGTGGTCCCCAGGTAGCGTAGCGTGGCCGCGTCCCTCGCATTGCGCAACTGCCTCCAGATGTCGATCTGCCACGAGACTTCGCCCGCAATCAGGAAATTCGGAAGTGGTTGGGGAAACGTTGTCCCTGAAGGATTATAGAGCTGCTGTTCACCGGCTCCTAAAGGAGAGTAGTCGCTGGACTTTGTGAGACTGGCACCCGACACGAAATTGAGGAAGGGAAGATAAGCACCTCGCCGCTTCAGAATTTCGTTCTGGGCGATTTGAATTTCCTGATTCAGGATTTTCAGTTCCTGGTTGTTGATGAGCGCTTCGTCGATCAAGCTCACAATCACCGGATTATCGAAAAACTCGTCGACCGAAACGCACGCCGAATTTTCGTCGAGCTGAGTCGTGCTTTCCACACTTGACGGTGCGTTGTAGCGGTCGGGTGTCTCGTGTGCCGGTTCTGGCCCCTGAAGCTGTGGGATTCGACAGCCAGGAATAATCAGGACAAGACTGAAAACGATCGTCGTCGCAACAACGAAGTTCTTGAGCTTCGAGTTCGTCGATGTCAATAAGAGATTCATCAGACTCATCCTTGAGCAGTTCGCAATTGTCGGTATTCCTTCCGACGGATTGGAAAAGGCCGGGAACTCAGTCATCCCGATCAAAGTTTCCTTTGACGAACCTGAAATATTGAACTTGCCGAAAAAACCGGTCGTATCGATTGCACCGGTCTCTAAGCAACGCCCATCATTCGATTCGCAATAAATGCGAAATCCAGTTCGTTCCTTCACACTAGGAATAGAGTCGGCTGACCGTTCGCCCGCGAATAAGTGTTTCGCCTTCCAGATCACCCGATAACAGTTTGTGACAGACCGGTTGACGGAATATCCGTTACATCTTGGTCCGCGACGGCGGAAACGTGAGGATTACAACGTATATTCAGGCGATATGACGCGTGCATAAGCAGTGCATCGTACGGCGATCACCGTGATAAAAGGGCGCTGTATACCAGCCACAAACGGGCGCTTTTGTGGCTGGTATACAGCGCTTCCACCCGGTCGTTCGCTGAAAGGCGCGCTCATACCGGCCAAGCAGACCTTCCAGAATTCAGCAAGCGATTTTGCCACAGGGACGTGGAAAGTCGCGTGTGGCGGTGACTCTCAGCTATCGAACAGGATTTGTCTGCGATGATGGCGAGTCGACCGTCGTTGTTGATGATTCTCTCTTTTCGTCCAAAAGCTTTGCCACAAATCTTCTGACGCTGTAGTAGCGAGCATTGAAGCCTTGATCCCGGACGAGATATTGAAAAATCTGTTGCGCAGTCAGTCCTTGATTCACTCTTTCGATGATCAACTCGCGAAATGGTTCGCAACGGCTTCGCGGGCCAGTTCGTTTTTTGGAAGCAATCGAGATCTGGGTGTCATCGATACCTGCCCCGCCATCATCTGGCCGGCCATCGCCGTTTGGGATCTGACTTTCAAGCCGGTTGAGATACTTGCCGACAGTCTCGCGGTGGACACCCAGACGTCGCGAAATTTCTCGGATTGAGACCCCGGTACGGCGAAGCTCCAGAATGCTTGCGACCACGCTTTGCGTCAATGAGGTTGCCATTTTGGAAAATCGTCAAAGCACGAATGCGTTGTGAAGACGAAGATTTCGGGTTCTGTGCCACGGCATCGGACTTCTTCCAAAGTAGCCATCATCGCTTCGCGTGATGAGCATGCGTCGGATACGAATCGAAGCAATCGAAGTTCACTGGGTGACCGAAAAGGGTCATCCAGTGGCACCTTCAATCATTCAACTTTTTCGAAGCGTTACGCGTGATGCCCGGAGGCCTGATGGTCGGCCGCGAGATGTTCTGCTCTCTCGCTCAGAGGCGTCTCGTGCTCGTCTTGGATGAATTTGCCGCTCTTGCTGACAATCACCGCGAACAGGTAATAAAGACCGGGAATGAGCAAGACCCCGATCACTGTTCCCAACAGCATTCCGCCAACGGCGGTGGCACCAATCGTCCGGTTGGCGATCGCCCCGGGGCCGGAAGCCCGGAGTAGCGGAATGAGCCCGGCGATGAATGCAAACGATGTCATCAGAATCGGCCGGAATCGCAATTTTCCACCTTCGATTCCCGCTTCCTTGATACTGATCCCTTCCTGGTTCCGTTGCACGGCAAATTCGACGATCAGAATTGCGTTCTTGCCCAAGAGACCGACGAGCATGACTAGACCAATCTGGCAGTAGACGTCATTGGCCAAACCCATGGCTTGCAGAAGGAAAAACGATCCGAAGATACCAACCGGCAGCGACAGGATCACCGCCAGCGGCAAGATGAAACTTTCGTATTGTGCAACCAACACCAGATAGACGAAGATTACGACGATCAAAAAGATGATAATCGCTTCGTTGCCTTTACCTGCCTCGTCATAGGCGAGGGCTTCCCAGCCGACGCCGTAACCACGAGGCAACGTTTCCTTCGCGACCTCTTTGATCGCCGCGATCGCTTCACCGCTGCTGTACCCGGCAGCCGGTGAAAGCTGAATGGGTGCCGAAGGATACAAATTGTAGCGGTTAATCTCGTTCAGGCCCTGTTGTTTTTTGAGCGTCATGAACGATGAGTAAGGAACCATGTCCCCTTTATCATTTTTGACGAATAAATTGTCGAAATCCTCCGGGTATCGCCGGAACTCAGGCAAGGCCTGGACGAACACCTTGTAAAACTGGTTAAAACGGACGAAGCCTTGCTCCCAGGTGCTCCCGACGACGATCGACAGGTTGTCCATCGCATCCTTGATCGACACTCCCTTTTGCATGGCCACATCATTATTGATGACGAGCTCGTACTGCGGGTAGTTGCTGGCAAAAAACGTGAAGATACTCTTCAATTCCTTGCGTTTGTCCAAAGCTGCCAGGAACTTCTCCGTCTCTTCTCCAAGGCGCTTATAGTCCATTGTGTTCGTTTTATCCAAAACACGGAAGGAGACCCCACCGGCCGCGCCGAAGCCAGGAACTGCGGGGGGTTCGAAGAATTCGAGCTTGACGTTACTCATTTTTTTGCCTTCACGCTCCAGCTCTTCAATGATCTCCTTCGAGGTCATCTTGCGCTCGGACCAAGGCTTCAAGTTGATCAGGCAAGTCCCTGCGTTCGAGCCTCGTCCTTCTGTCAGAACTTCGTAACCGGCCAATGCGGAAACGGAGTTAACACCGTCAATCGACTTGGCGATTTTCTGCAGTTCTTCAGATTTCGAGTTGGTGTATTCGAGCGTGGAGCCTGGAGGGGTCTGGAGAATCCCGTAGATCATCCCCTGATCTTCGAGCGGGATGAAGCCTGCTGGAAGATGCGTATTCACGAGGACAACACCAACGATGAAGGCTCCGATAGCCGCCAACGTCAGAATCGGTTGCGCGACAATCGGGCGCAGGAACGCAGCAAAACCGAGCGTTACCTTTTCGACGCCGCGGTCGAAGGTTTTCCGGATGAAGGGTAAGATATTCAGCAGCAGACCAGGCCAGCCCCAGAGATGATAAATGAGATAGTTCAGCAGGATTGCGACTGCCCCACCCCCAATGACCATCGCAATGAAACCCAACCACCCGCGCTTCTCCCCATGAGCGCCGTGGGGCTTGAGAATCATTGCACAGAGAACCGGCGTCAGGGTCAGGGCCACAACCCCCGAGAGCACGATGGACGTGGCCATCGTGATACCGAACTGGCGGTAGAACTGACCCACGGGACCAGGGATGAACGTTACAGGAACGAAAACGGCTGTCATCACTAGGGTGATGGCGATAATCGCACCGCTGATCTCATTAATGACCTCCTTGGTCGCCAGATAAGGCGAAAGGTGTTTTTCTGCCATCTTGGCGTGCACCGCTTCAACCACCACGATCGCGTCATCCACAACGACACCGATCGCCAGCACCAGTGCGAAGAGGGTGATCAGATTGATCGACAGACCCAACATCTGCATGAAGAAGAAGGCTCCGATCAGCGAAACCGGCACTGCCAGGGTCGGGATCAGCGTGGACCGAAGGTCACCGAGGAACATATAGACCACGATCGAGACCAGTACGAAGGCCTCCAGCAACGTGTGAAGCACCTGCTCGATCGACGCCTCCAGGAAGGTGGAAACGTCGTAACTGACCTCGAATTTCATCCCAGGAGGGAATGATTCCTGCAACTCATGGAGTTGCTCTTTGACTTCCTCGATGACCGTCGTGGCGTTCGTGCCGGGAATCTGCTTAAGAACGATGGCCGCCGAGGGGTTGCCGTCGATGTTGGAATAGATGTTGTAATACGAAGGACCGAGCTCAACCTGGGCAACGTCCTTGAGACGCAGGATCTCACCGTCAGGATTGGCCTTCAAAACGATGTTTTCATACTGCTCAGGCTTGTTGTAACGTCCAACCCAGGTCAGCACGTATTCGACGGTTTGCGAGGTTCTGCCAGTTGCCTGACCAAGCCGTCCAGGCGAACCAATCATACTTTGTTCGGAGACGGCCTTCATGACCTCGTCGGCTGAAAGATTGTAGGCTCGCATTCGTTCGAGATTCAGCCAGACCCGCATGGCCATCGCGCGACTACCGAGGATATTGGCGCTACCGATCCCCCGAACGCGCTTGATTTCAGGAACAACGTTCACGAACGCATAGTTGTAAAGGAAATCCTGATTGTGACCTGGATCGGTGCTGTAGAGGTTCACATACATCAGCATACTGGTCATGGATTGGAGAACGACGATCCCCTCACGTTCCACGATGTCCGGCAGCCGTTGCTTGACGGTCTGGATTCGATTCTGCACGTTCAGAACGGCGACGTTCGGGTCGGTCCCGGGGTGGAAGACGATCAGGATCTGCGCCTCACCGGCACTGGTGCCGGCAGAGACCATGTAACGCATGTCCTGTACGCCGTTGATCGCCTGCTCGAGAATGACCAGCACCGAGTCGACCAGAACGTTCGCGCTTGCACCGGGAAACGAGACGTTAACCACCACACTCGGCGGCGCGACGTTAGGGAACTGCGAGACCGGGAGCGTCGCGATAGACAGCCCCCCCAGAAACAAAATGATGATCGAAATAACGATCGCCAGGGCTGGCCTGTGGAGGAATCGTGAGAACATATTTTTAAGAGAATCCTGGTGGTATCCGTTGCTTTCGTGCGGTCAGGCGATCGCTATTCCGCGTGATTCTTCAGGTTGGCCGCAACCTGATCCGGATGACGATCCTCGTATTCCACCTTGTCACCGTCGTGAACCTGACGGATTCCCTCAAGAACGATCTTGTCGTTAACGTCGACCCCCTTCTTGATGACATAGAGATCTTCTAATTCGTTCTGGACGAAGATCTCGCGCTGACGGGCCACGTCGTCTTTGTCGACAACGAAAACGTATCGTTTCTCAAGAACTTCGAAAACAGCCCGTTGAGGGATCACGAGAGCGTCATTCTGAACTCGGCTGATCAGAATGGTACCAGTCTGACCGTGACGCAGCAAACGGTCTGGGTTCGCAAAGTCGGCGCGAAACTTAATATTCCCGGTCTCATTATTGAAGTCTGCTTCGATCGCACCGATCTTGCCTTGTTGGGTGAAGATTTCGCCGTTTGCCAGCTTAAGCTCAATCTTTAATTCCTCACGAAGCTTCGTATCGGTCATATATTTAAGATAATCCTTTTCGGGGACGTTAAAATAGACCCACATCAGGCTGTTATCGGACAATGTCGTGAGAATCTCACCTTCCTGAACCAGGCTCCCCTGCTGGTGGAGCAGACGGTCAACGATTCCATCGAAAGGAGCTTTCACTGTGGCAAAGCCCAATTCGGCCGCTGCCAAATCTGCCTTCGCCGAGGCCTCTTTCAGCTTCGCCTCTGCCATTAACTTCTCGTTATTTGAGACGACTTTGTCTGCGACAAGCTTCGTCGTAAAATTCAAATCGAGTTGTGCGACGTTCTTCCTCGCCAACTCGGCGTCATACTTCGCCTGATAGATCGTTGGTACGACGTTGAACATCAAATCGCCCGCCTTCACCGTCTGACCCTCTTTGAGGGGAATCGCCTCCAGATACCCCATCTCGAGAGCGCGAATCTTGATGTGACGTTGCGAGTGAATCTGGCAGACATACTGCTGGGTGAGTGTGACCGCCTTCGACTCGGGACTGGTCGCCACGATCTTGTGAGCCTCATGATGGTGCTCGGCGACGTGCTTGGCGCACCCAGGGACTGACAAACCGATAACGACGAAAGCAACAGGTACAATCGACGGAAATTTCATTTGAGTCTTTTCTCTTTATTTCATGCAGGTAATCAGACTTTCACTGGAAAGTCTGCACAGCCAACAAGTTATTTCGACGACACGCATCAATCTCGTCGCGATCTCAAAAAAACAGGTTCGCAACGGATTACGACAGCATTCAGGCTGAAATCTCAGCAGCGAAATTCATCGCAACGCATCAAAAAACACCTCTCCAACAACGCACTAACATACATGAAATTAGCTTCGTGTATCATATGCCATCTATCGACTATTGGCAAACCCGTTTCTCAGCGCACCGACATTTCCAACGAAAGATTCAGGAAACTGCCACGAGTGTTTAACGATGGCGATCGCAACAGGAGACATATGAACTGCAGTTCGCACGCCAAACGAATGCTTGTTGACAATTCCATCAAGAATTTCAGGAAAAGAGTCGCCTTTCCGCCTTCAAATGACACTCAGGATCTCAGCGGTTTCTAATCCGCATTAGTATAAGATTAACGCTATTTAAATCATTGCCGCGATTAACTTTGTGAAGTAATAGCTGCACAGCGAATCGAGTGCCTCAGTGGTCATCATGCGAATTGACTGACCGGCCGAATCGCAAAAAACAAAGAATCAGGCTGTAAAATTAATTACTCTTCAAACCGTTCAGCCTGAAAAAAGTTCTGCACTTTATGGCGGTAAGCGTGAACTGAGTTCTTCCATTCAAATCCACTGGCTCGATGTTTCGATATTGCGTTGCGCGAAACATGAGCATTAATGTGTGAAATATCAGCGATAATCGTCGTGGGAAAAAATCGTCGCTCGTGATTTTCTGGAAATGTTGGCGGCGTCTCGCGCCGTCAATCAATTGGTGATTGCTTATCCAATAAGCATGCTTTATTCCGTCCAAACCGATTTGGAGCTAAATCTGTAAAAATGTTCATTGTCGAGAGCCAACAGCGATAGCCAGCCATTTGTCACGAGATGACGGACCTGGGCATGTTTCATGACGATCTGTTCAATCGCCTTTCGAGGGGCTTCCACGACCACAAGCAATCTCAGCGGTTCATGTCGGAATCGTTTCCCGTCATGCACCGATTGCCATGGCAGACCGGTCATGATGTCTCCGCCGTTTCCTTCGAAGACCCCGAACTGGCCCACAACATTGTGAATCAGCTTGTTTCCGCTTCCAAAAGCTCGGTTATCTACGGTCGATGCGTAATATTGCAGGTTAATCCAGTTGGTCACGATCATCGGAGCTGTCATGATCAGTTCGAGTGTTTCGAATTCTGGATCGTTGTGATAGTCGTAGCTGTGCAGAAAAGTCCGTCCATGAAGCTCAAGTCCTTGCGTCCGAGACCGGGGTGCGATTACGAAGGCTGCGTTGCCCGCCAGACCCCATTCGGGCCGAACCTCTGACCAGTCACGACTGCGTCGCAAGAGGTCTTTCTCATCAGAGTCGCCGAATCGTTCGCTCCGCTCGATTCGACAAAGTCTGCCCGATTTCTCAACCCAATTCTTCACCTGCGCGAAATCGGCCGCGTGAGTCACCGGCACGGAATGCGGATCGAAGAACCGAATTTCATCGGTTGTCGTGTTGTGGACCGCCGCAATGAAGATTGTGTCGTCGGGGATATGAATTCCTCGCTCACCCAGGCCCTTCCGTACATGCGAGGAATTCAGCAGCGCGACCGCAGCTCTGGCGTTGGGCTCACCGGAATGTCCTCCGCATGCTCCGCAATCAAGTCCCGCTTTATAGGGGTTGTTTACAACGTCACAAACGTGACCACACAACGCAACGATCCGCCCGAAATGATTCGTGAGGCCCAGGTTTCGTAGAATTCCTTGCGCCAGATCGATCTGTGTGGAGCTTGGAATTCCCGCAGACCCAATCCCTTCAATTTCCGGCCCCAGGGATTCCACGAGGTTTGAAGGAATGCCGTCCGTATCTCCGTTCGGAACAGGTGGAGTCAGTCCAAATGAAGTCGACAGAAGTTTGGTAAAGTAAGTTAGGCCAAGTGACTCGACGAACGAGAAACAAGAAACTGCGGAAGTCTGAAAGGACTTCCATGACTTTCGCGACATCCGGATCGTTCTGCGATCAACAGAGGCTCGCGACGCCACCTGTTCGTCGGCCTGACGCAATGATTCATGAATTCGAAAGCCAGGCTTCAACAGGACAGGACATTGTGCCGATCCAGCGGTTTCAGAGAACGGAATATACTCGAGTGCCAAGCCAAAAAAGCCGGCGAAGCCAAACGTCTCGATCTCGTGACTAAGGGATTCCAGGTGACGCCGCATCACTTCGGACCTGACATCGATACAAAAGACCATTTGCAGAGTCTTTCGTTTTTTCTCGACCTCTGATTCAGAATGGCTCAGGAGTTTCTCGCAAAGCTCTGCTTGATAAGATTTTTCAGCCGCAACTTGCAGGAGGTAACGGACCAGGACATCCCTTCCTGGAGACGGTGGAGCTGAGGGATTTTCGGCGAAATCGGTATTCGCAGGATACAGTTGAAGATCCTGTGGAATTCCGGGCACAGACTTGAGTGCCACGTCATAAGCCAGCCGAATTGCGATCAGTCCGATCAGGTCTTCATTTCGCTCGTTGTTGAACTCCGCTTCGCGAACTCGATACTTGACGAATGAAGTCCAGCCGGCAATCGAAAACAACTCACACAACAGAAACTGTCGCCGGCAAGACTGAGGAATTCCGAGTTCTTCGAGCAACTGCGGGATCGCCTCTTTGGCCGTCGCGGGCATTTGTGCAACGAAGGCCCGAAACCCTGTCAGACCTAACAGATCCATCCGCCAGCCGATTTGCGACGCAGCATGCCAGGCTTCGTAAAGCGACAGCCCGCGCCAGGGACTTGACCAGATCGCCTGCCCTTCATCGAAATGAGCAGCACAATGTCGGGAAATATCATTGATGATGTGGCTGGACCAATGACTTCCAAGTTGTCGGTCAACAGCACCCGCCACCGTGTAGAATCTCGATCCGAATTCCCGACTCGCCTGTGGTTGTTCGTCGAACAACTTGGTTAAATCAAGATTTTTGTAGAGCTCTGGGTATTCTTCCTGGCATTGTGCGAAGGCCAGTTCAATCTGATTTTGCGATAAACGCTCTTGTTCAATCAACGACCGGAAATAATCTTTCGGCATCAAGAGACTGCAATCACGAACGCTGCTGAGTATTTGCTGTGCATCAAGAAACTTTTGATCTGTCAGGCCCATATACGGGTTGACCGCCACGTAATCATTCAACGGCCAAACCGGCGACAGGATCCGTTCGATATCGGCGAGGATCTCGATAAAGGATGTGTCAGTGACATCCGCCGGATCAGAGTTCATGTTCGGTAATTCAAACACTTCCAGATCCCGAGGTGGTTTTTCAGTCGCAATGGAGGAGGTCACAGTTTGGTTCCAGGCGTTGAGAGCAAACAGAGAGTCGTTTTTGTGGCAGGATTTCAATTATTGAACAGGCGCAGACTGTCCCCAGAAACGTGCCGTCAGACGTCGCGCGGGAATGTCCAGGTACAATCCATTCATGGCGTGGACGTAAATTGCCCGGACGAGAGGCAGTTCCGTCAGCGGAATAAAGATCGACTGCAGAATGCAGATGAAACCGAATCCCAATGTGACAAGCCAGAATATTACGTTGTCCATCGATGATGGCAGCATCGTCAGATGGGGGACCGTATCCGCAAGAATGTTATTCATCACCACAAAAGCCGCGTAATAACTGAAGGTGACGAGTGCGCCGGCACACAGGCTTCGGACCGACAGTTGCCACGAACCGACAGAAAAGCTGTTCCAAAGCATCTGGATCAGCGCGATGTTAAGAACGATTCCCAGGACAGCCGCACCTGATTTCGTACGCTGATCGATTTGCATCAGCCAAATCGGTGCCGAGCAGAGCCCCAGCGCAATGGCCATCGCAACGGGAAGAACAACCAGCTTCCGAAGTATCGTTGGTGACGGACCTGGACCGGTTCGTAGACGCGCTGCCGACTCCAATACGCTCCCGCAACTCAGAAATGAGTACGCCTTATAGAGTGAGTGTGCCACAATGTGCAGCATCGCAGCGGAGTACGCACCCAGCCCGCACTGCAACATCATAAAACCCATCTGCGCAATTGTGGAATACGCCAGAGATCGCTTGATACTTGTCTGTGTCAGCATCACGACGCTGCCAAACAGGGCGGTGAAGCCCCCGACGAGTGCGAGAAGATCCAGTGCCGGGCCTGAGTGCGAGATCAACGGACTCAGCCGAATCACCAGAAAGCCGCCGGCATTAATGATCCCTGCGTGCATCAGCGCCGAAACAGGGGTCGGGGTCTCCATTGTGTCAGGCAGCCAGGTGTGGAACGGAAACTGAGCGGACTTGGAGAGTGCCCCGAGTGCCAGGAAGACTCCAATCAGCGTCACCAGCAAAGTTGACTCTGTCGTACTCGCTTTCATCGCGGCGAAGAGATCCGTGTACTCGGAACTGCCAAACTGCCAGAAAGTGAGGCCCAATGCACAGAGCAGCATCAGGTCACCAAGTCGACTGACGAGAAATTTTTTACGAGCAGCCCAGATGGCCCACGACCGATCTGGATAGTGCGTCAATAACTGGTGAAGACCAAAGCTGGTCAGCATCCACGCCGCAGTGAACATCACCAGATTCCGCGAGATGACCATCAACACGACGGACCCCAGCGTAAAGGAAATCCAGCGAAGAAAACGACCTTGAGTTGCCTCTCCATCCAGATATCGCAACGAATACCGTGAGATCACCACGCCAATGAAACTTATCAGCAGCAACATGACGATCGCTACGCGATCGATATAGATCCCCAATCCGATCGGGGCTGGCCAACTGATTTTGAAAAAAACAACATCGAGCGGACCGTGCAAAGCCAGCAGAATTGCCGTTGCGATCGAAAGAAAACAAGTGACATACGCCGTTGTCACAACGAAATTGCGTAGTACAGCGACGTGTCGATTTGCCCAATTGTCTGGAATGGACCCGACCGCAAAGAGAAGCAGAGGGGATATCACTGGCAAAATGGAAAATAAATTTGTCATCGTTGGTTTCTCACTCATGGTCGTCGTCGGCAGGCTTATTTTTCTGCAATCGAGTTGTTTCGTTGCAACGAATGCAAAATCTCGCTGCTCGTCGCGCGTTTTCGAGCGACCTCTTGCACGTTCCCTTGGTTACCCGGCGATTGGGACACTCGCTGGAAATCCAGAATCAGGCCCGTTGCGAACAAGAGAGCGACAAACCAGGAAGGCGTTTGGTAAGCAGGCCAGCGTCGAAACATTTTTTTACCTTTCAAAACATTTTTGATAATTGAAAATTGTGGGCCATTTGCAGGATCGAAATCGTTGTTTTCGCTCTCGATCCTGAACGGCTGTCTGGTTTCTGAAACCTTTGTTGTTATGCGACAACTGTTACGCGAACTATCTTTCGTGTATTTGTATTCTCGTATCGAATGCGTTGCAAGGGAAAATCAAAAAAAAACTGTTTTTGTTCGGATTTTCGCGCAGAAATCAGGGTGGAGGACCTTCAGCATGACGTCGATTTGAGTGCTGTGATCACCGCTCGGGTTGCTTCCTTGACCCGTGTTCTGGGAACATTACGAACAAGCATCGAGTTCAATGAAAGCGTTTTGACGTGCGAATTAACCCTGTGGGGCGAGCGATGTGAAGCATTTGGCGAAGCATTTTTCGTCGAGAAAACAGGGGTGCCACGGTTTTGGAGACTTCGGCACCGCCGTGTCTTCATGGTGTGATAACGCGTTCGAAGAGCATGACTTTCCGTGGAACTGTTGTTTTTTGCGAAGAGCACTTCTTCGCGGCATCACGTTCAGAAATATCCGTCCCGCTTTTTCAGTTCCATCGAACCTGCTTCGTCATGGTCGATCACCCGGCCTTGTCGCTCAGAGTTCGTCGCCACCAGCATTTCTTCAATGATCTCTGGCAGCGTCACGGCATTGCTCTCGATCGCCCCGGTGAGCGGGTAACAACCAAGCGTCCGGAACCGCACGCGCTTCATCATTGGCTTCTCGCCGGGGAGTAACCGCATCCGCTCGTCGTCCACCATAATCAGTGTTCCATCGCGCTCGACGACCGGGCGAGTGTCAGCAAAAT
Source organism: uncultured Schlesneria sp. (assembly GCA_903904835.1). Taxonomy (GTDB): domain Bacteria; phylum Planctomycetota; class Planctomycetia; order Planctomycetales; family Planctomycetaceae; genus Schlesneria. Next base: position 77,269 of record CAIVEI010000065.1, read on the forward strand.
AAAGTGGCACAATGGGGATATTTTCCAGGTGGATGTATTGCCAGACATCCAGTTCGGTCCAGTTGCTGAGCGGGAACACACGGATACTTTCACCCTTGTTCACTTTGCTGTTGTAGAGGTTCCACAGCTCCGGCCGCTGGTTCTTCGGGTCCCACTGGTGCTGGCGGTCACGGAAGCTGTAGACACGCTCCTTCGCCCGGCTCTTCTCTTCATCGCGACGGGCACCGCCAAACGCTGCGTCGAACTGGTAGTGGTTGAGAGCTTGCTTCAGCGCCACGGTTTTCATGATATCGGTATGAGTTTTTGATCCGTGATCGAAGGGATTGATATTTTGAGCCTGTCCTTCGGGGTTGATCCAGACCCTTAAGTCGAGCCCCTGTTCGCGACAGAACCGATCGCGGAATTCGTACATTTCGCGGAACTCCCAGGTCGTGTCGACATGCAGCAGCGGAAAAGGGATTCGTCCAGGATAGAACGCTTTCTGCGCCAGTCGCAGCATGACCGTGGAGTCCTTGCCGATAGAATAGAATAAAACTGGGCGTTCGAACTCTGCGGCGACTTCACGAATGATGTGAATACTTTCGGCCTCAAGGGCTTTCAAGTGGGCCAGTTTGTAATTAACGTGATTGCTCATTTCCCCTCCGAATCGATTTATGGATTGCACCATGGGCAATACCGTTGTGAGGCGGATTTCACGCCGTCAGACCGTTCCAGTCGCTTGCTGAATGCGCATGAAACGCAACCGTAGATTTCTTCCGAAACCAGTTCCGTTGGAAGATTGCAGTACTCGCACTGTAATCCCTTTTCGAAACGAACAATGCCCCATCCCGGCGTGTTACAGGATGGGCATTCCGTCGCCAGCCGGCGTCCCAGCTTCAGTGCGAGTTCCGCAATGACAGCCATGCGAGAAGGATTCAGATGGGCTCGCATGTCGGTCTCGACCCAGATCTTTCCATCGTCCGATTGGTTGCGAGATTGATGGAACGCCTCGTGCAACTCGACCTCAGATTGAATTCCCTTGTAAATGACAGATCGATCGCGCCAGACATTCGGACGAACGATCAGCGCATGAGACGGGAACTGCGACTTTTCGGCAAATCGATCCAGGTCATCAATCGAGGCCAGGGATGCGGTCCGATAGTTCGTTTTTTCGCTCAGAAATGATTCGTGTAAACGAAAGCCCCTGACGTGATCGCAGAAATAAAGTATCTCGTAATCGCAGGGGAAGAACGGAATGGTCGGATGGGGTCCAAAGCTCCCTTCGCTGGCAAGACCGTACTTGGCACCCAACAGGCCCATTCCTAGTTCGCACTTGCGACGCACGCATTCTAAAGCGGTCCCCTCGCGATCCACCTCCCCAGAGAATGTCCCAATCAGATCCGTGTCCGCTTCGCATGTGACGACTTCTGCGGACAGGATCTTTTCGAAAGCGGGGCGGATCGCAACGGCTTTGTTGTGCTTCGTCGTCAAGACAATCCGGCAATTTACATACGGTGATCGACGCTCAGCGAAAGTTTGCTGCATACGAAGCCTCGTTGATGACGACCGACGGGACTCAAAAAAAAGGCGACAACCTCTGTCTCAATGGATGACCCACATGGCGTCAGAAACGAGGCACGAACCGCCAAACCGTTTTAAGATCGGGCGCAGCGCTTCGATCAGTTTGTTTAACGAGTCGTCAGCGATCGTCGTTACGATCATCAAGTTTTCGACCTCACCCGAAATCGAATCGAAGGAATAAACCTTCTTGTCCCCTTTTCCGAGAACATTTCTCAACATGGCATAGCCTGTGACTCCGCAAGATTCCAATGCTGCCAGGACCTGAGGAAATTCCTGTTGCCCCGTGATGATCTCGACCCGCTGTACTACTTTCACGAATGGATTCCTTGACAAAAAGAGGTCGCGCCTGAAAACAATCGAACTGTTTGTGCCGGTACACGAAGGGGCGACAAAAACCAAATTCACTCACGGCAGATCGTGTAAACGTGCCGTCACCGTGACCTGTTTTTTTAGAGCAGTCGCTCGAAGAGTTTTCGCGAAACTGTTAAACGCCGTAAAATGCGTGAATTTAGTTTCGTGTATTTGTAGTCGTGTATCGACCGTGATGCAAGGAAATGTCAGAAGATTTTCTGAAAAACCGCGATTTTTATAAAATCTGCAATTCCAACGACGCGCGGCTGACGTTTTCTATGCGACCTCGTCAGGCATTATCCGTTTGGCTTGGACAGAGTCACCAACGTGAATTGTCCCCCCTTCAATCACTTTTGCCGTGATCCCGCCGTGGCCGCGCATCGCGTTGTAGCCGCCGGGGCCGAGGACGGCTTCCATCCGCGAACAAGGCTCACACGGTCCGCTATATTCGAGTAATACGTTACCCACTTGAAACTGCTTTCCCTTCAGCGCCAGCAGGTTGATCCCCGAAATGACCAGATTCCGACGAACCAGCTCTGGCGGCAGATCAGCGCGATGCAGCATTCCAGCGACCGCCAACAGGTGCTCCGCCTGAATCAATGTGACCTGGCGTTTGGAACCACGACGGCCTTCGAATCGATGATCACCCGCAATTCCCCGTTCGGCGATAACCTCGGCTTTGTTGACGATCGAGATGTCGCCTAAACGAGCGGGACGCAGTCCGATCCATTCGAGTCGGCCAACCTGTGGCAGGGAATTGAGGAGAGATTCGAGTGTTTGCACGGTGAACACACCTGTTGAGGCTGCGGAGAACGTTCATCAATAAACTAACAGCGCCGCACGGGGATTTCGCCGTCCTACGTCGTCAAACTTTGAAATCGGGTTCCCGTGCCACTGCTTGCGAGTGTTCGAAGAAGCAGTGTCCTGGACTTCTTCGTTCACTCTGAACACTTCGAGATTTTCTCGACATACGCTATTCTACGAAAGCCCCTTCAGCAAAAGGACGACAGGCCAGTCCCTGTGTTGCCAGGGAGTCATAACGAAATAACCCTTTCTCCATATCGATGTTTTATTCCACGGATTGGTTGACTTAATGCCTCGGATTCAGCAGCTTTCGACGAGTGTGATCAATAAGATTGCCGCTGGAGAAGTGATCGAACGACCGGCGAGCGTCGTCAAAGAACTGTTGGAAAACAGCGTTGATGCGCTGGCCACTCGGATCGAAGTCGACATCGTCGCCGGGGGAAGCGAATTAATCCGGATCGTGGATGATGGTGAAGGAATTCATCCTGACGACCTGTTGTTGTCTGTCTCATCACACGCCACCAGCAAGATCCGCGATGCAGACGATCTGTTTGGTGTTCAGACAATGGGTTTTCGCGGTGAAGCACTTGCGTCAGTCGCAGAAGTCAGCCGCCTGAGAATTCGATCGCGTCAGGCTGATCAGCCGCATGGAATGGAAATCAATGTCAACCTGGGTGACGTCGTCTTACCCAAGGCATGCGGCTGCCCGCTGGGAACACAAATTGAGATTCGGAATCTATTCGAGAATACGCCGGTTCGTCGCAAGTTTCTGAAAACGATGTCGACCGAGTTCGGTCACATCAACGAACAATTCACTCGCGTTGCTCTCGCGAACCCTCGTTTACACATGGTGTTGCGGCATAACGACAAGATCGTCGTTGAACTTCCTGCGTCGGACCGACCACTCGACCGACTGAAGCTGTTTTTTGGCGGCGACGTCGCCGATGAACTGATCGCGGTCGAATCGACTCAGGCCGGTGTCCGCATGTGGGGCTATGTCGGGCACCCCAGTCGTTCGAAGTCGACCCGCAAGCACCAGTATCTGTTCCTGAATGGTCGCTGGATCACCGATCGATCCTTGCAGCACGCTTTGACAGAGGCGTATCGTGGGCTGCTCATGGTGGGGCGTCAACCTGTCGCGTTTCTGTTTATTGAACTCCCCCCAGATCGAGTCGACGTGAATGTTCATCCCACCAAGGTGGAAGTCCGATTCCAGGACAGTCAGCAATTGTTCCGTCAGCTTCTTGCGATGATTCGATCGAAGTTCCTGTCGATGGATTTTCAAAGCGAACTCCGATTTCCCAATGCTGCTGCAGGGGCAGGGCAGGGGACCCTGTCAGGGCTTGCGCAGCCGACACCCCGACCGATCGAGCAGCAGCGAGAACTGACAGAACAGCTTTCTCACTGGATCAATCAAAGAATCGGAGACGAGAACCCTGTTCCCCTGGTGACGGGAACATCCGCAGCTTCAGCTTCGCCACGAGCTCCCTCGTCACAGTCCGCAGTTCCCGATTTCAGGACGTTCGTCGAACCCTGGCGGATTGGTCGCGACACTTCGGATGAAGAATTTCCCCACAGTTCGTCGGTTTCTTTGTCAGAGATCAATAATGACGATATCCCCAGGGCAACGGAGACAATTGCTGAATCGTCGTCTCTCGTCGAGTTGCCTGAACCGCATACGAATTGCGAAAGTATAGTGGTTGCCGAAGTTTCAACGCCCGCCACGTCAGCGCTTCCAGCATCTGCGAGCGTTCCAGCGTTGGGTTCATCGGTTCGAGCGATGCAGGTTCACGATTGCTATCTAATCGTCGAAACGTCCGAAGGGGTTACCGTTATCGACCAGCATGCATTGCACGAGCGAATCGTCTACGAGCACCTGCGTGCTCGCGTGCTGGCGGGTGCGGTCGAATCGCAACGGCTGCTGGTGCCGCAGCAGATCGAAGTCACACCGAAAGAGGCGGCATTGCTGCTGGAGCAAAGCGAATCGCTGCAGAAGGCCGGACTGGGACTGGAAGACTTTGGAAACGGGACGGTGATCGTCACAGGCTATCCCGCCATGCTGCGCAAGATGGATCTGCAGGGACTGGTCCGCGATCTGATTGAAAAGCTGGAAGGAGGAGGGACAGCCGGAGTGCAATCGTCGGCGCGGCGCGATATTCTTGACGAATTGTTGCATATGATGTCGTGTAAGGCAGCGGTCAAAGCAGGACAGCGACTGTCCCAGGAAGAGATTGAAAGTCTGCTGCTGCAACGACATCTGGTCGATGACGCCCATCATTGTCCTCACGGACGGCCGACAGCCCTGTCACTCAGCCGGATGGAACTCGATCGACAATTTGGACGATTGGGATAGGGACCCGTTTTCCGGGAAACCACCAACCCGATCACATTTTATCAAAACCACAAACGGGAATTGCTCCTGACATGATATGCGTTTCGATCGCCCGAACTCGTCATCGTATGATGATTGCCGAGCATCAGGCTCTTGCTCAGCGGGGTGCCAAGCTGGTTGAACTGCGGATCGACTGGTTATCCAGTAATCCCGATATTCCCCGATTATTGAAAGATCGGCCCACCCCCGTGATCCTGACCTGTCGTCGTGCCGCGGACGGTGGAAAGTGGCGTGGTACCGAAGAAGAACGGCAACGACTTTTGCGAACGGCAATCGTGTCGGGTGTGGAATATATCGATCTGGAAGACGACATCGCCAAATCGATCCCGAAATACGGCAAAACCAAACGGATCGTCAGTCATCACGACTTCAATGGCACACCGGATCATCTGGAAGAGATCTGGGCCGAAATGGCGGAAATGAAGCCGGATATCATTAAGCTGGTAACGTTAGCCAGTTCACCCAGTGACTGCTTCAGAGTGTTGAGCCTCATCAAGAATGCCAGGATTCCGACGGTCGCCTTCTGCATGAGTGAATTCGGGGCCTGGAGTCGGATCGTCTGTGCCAAGCTTGGTGCTCCTTTTACATATGCCGCGTTCAGTCCTGACCGTCAGGTCGCACCGGGCCAGTTGCCGTTCCAGGACATGCAAGAGATTTACGCATACGATTCCATCAACGCCGATACAAAATTGTTTGGCGTCATCGGCGACCCCATTGGACATAGCCTCAGCCCGCTACTGCACAACAAAATGATGCGGAAGATTGGCTTCAACGGAGTTTACGTCCCAATTCGCGTCACGGCGGATCAACTGCCTCGCGCACTGGACGATCTGACAGAAATCGATTTCCGCGGCCTCAGTGTAACGATTCCTCACAAGGAAGCGGTGCTGGCGACGTATCCCAATTGCGAAGAGATCGTCAAGCAGATCGGCGCCGCGAATACACTGGTCCGCGATGACAAGAACGAATGGCAGACCTTCAACACTGATTACGAGGCGGCGTTAGAGAGTGTGAAGCTCGGCCTGAAACCAGGTGAAACACTGGAAGGTAAGCGAGTCCTGTTGCTGGGGGCCGGTGGTGCCGCCCGCGCGATCGGAATGGGAATGGTTCGAGCGGGCGGGGCCTTAGCCGTCTGCAGCCGAACCTCCGCACGAGCCAAGACGTTGTCCACGGAGCTGGGTTGTCGACACGTTACCTGGGAGAACCGGGGAGCCGAATACGCCGACATCCTGATTAACTGCACACCCGTGGGAATGTATCCGAACATGGATGAAACTCCCTTTCAGGATCATTGGCTGCGCGAAGGGATGATCGTCTTCGACACGATTTATACCCCGGAAAACACGCTGCTGATCAAGCAGGCACAAGGTCGTGGCTGCACGGCGATAACCGGAGTCGAAATGTTTATCCGTCAAGCAGCGGCCCAGTTCGAACGGTTCACAGGCCAATCCGCGTCCTTGGACGAGTTGCGAGACACGTTAAGGCGTGGAATTTCGGCAGCAAGAGGATAGACCATCGATTGTTCTGATGTTTGTTTGCATCAGCATGAAGAGGTCCGGGGGCTCGAAGGTCGCTTTAAACGGTTACGCCGAATTTCCTGGCAAGCCGAACCGGCGTTCATGTCCGCAAGAATGTCGGCTGAGCGAATCGTCAACAAAAGCGTGCTTCGTTTGATTCGGACATCGGACGCACCGTCGCTGACAAACGGGAGGTGCCCTGATGGGCAACGCTATGAAGCATTTTTCTTCGAGAAAACACGGGTTCAAAATAAATGTTGTGAAAGCAAATGGTCGCCGTTAATAATGGATTCGGGCAGGGTTCCTCGTCCCCTTGGGACGCGCGAAAATAGCCCACCGTTTCAACGGTGGGTGCGTGGCCGGTCGATGAGTCGAGTCCCGACAGGGACGACAGATTATCAACTTATACGACAAATATTTTTAAAATGGTAATCCTTGGACGAATGTCTTTCGCCCCTTGGGGGGCTTTCAGTCCGATTCGACGTTCAATCCCACCGATAAATCAGCGATTTTTCTGGCCCTATTGATTTGACCAATTCAGAAGCCCGCAGCAGACATTGCCGAATCCGCCATTGTAAAGTAAAATAAATTATGGCGGACTATGCGACGATTAAACCACAGTGCAGCACTTTTCAACACAACAGTCCGCCATAATTTATTTGACTCTTTTCCGAATTTCGAACTATCCTGAAGGGGAGCATGATGTTGTTCGTGTGCCCTGACAGGAGGTTATCGATGCACTTTGATCCCAAACAAAATCGGCTGGTTGGAACGACTGGCTCACTACCTGTTGCAGAGGATGATGAAGTCACTCGGAAATTAGTGATGTTGATGGAAGGGGAGTGTCAGGAAATTGGACCACTCAAAGCGGCGCGGAAGTTTGGTTACACCAAACAGCGATATTTCCAACTCCGTGAAATTTATTTACGAGAAGGGTCCGCAGGGTTGTTGAGTAAGCTGCGTGGCCCCAAAGGGAAGTCGCGTCGATCGGACGAGGTCGTGCGGCAGATCATCCGGCATCGTTTCCTCGACCCCCAGGCATCTGTTGATGTGATCGCCCAGAAGCTTCGCCAAACGGGCTTCACGATTAGTACGCGGAGTGTCGAACGCGTGATCGCTGAATACGGACTTCAAAAAAAAACTCTATCAATGCCGTCCCCGCGAGAAACCTGAACCACTCGTGGAAGCGCAGGTCAGTCGTAATCGGACTGATCTTCAACACGGTGATCCCTTGTCGATCGAACGAGGGGTGCGGCAACTGCTGGCGGACAAAATGGGCGGCAATCTGGCCGGCGTGTGGTTGCTCGTCGCCGAACACTTGCGGTTGGGGACATGGGATTTGCTGTGCGGATGGACGAATAGAACGGCGGAACGTATCGAACCGCGTTTGGCCATGCAATTGGTTCATGAAGCGGCCATTTGCACCACTGGTATCCGCGAGGGTCGAACGTTACACGCGCGCGGTGGTTTTGAACTGGCGAACGGACTGCCCTTTGTGGCGACTGACACAGCCATCCATGAGATGCTTGACGAAATCAGTATTGCCGACACGATGCGACTGCAGGTGGCCTTGGGGAAAATTCGACGGGCCTCAGGTCATTTCGTAGGCAAACTCCTGGCGATTGACCCGCATCGAGTGAGGAGCTACAGCAAACGTGCGATGCGCGATCGCGTAGAACAGCGTGGTGAGAAACCGACGAAACAAGCGCAGACATTTTGGGTCCTCGACGCGGATACAGGCCAACCCGTCTGCTTCACGACGGCGAGCGCTTCCCGAAATGTAGCCGAGGCAACGCCGGAACTGATCGACCTGGCCGAACAGATTCTCAAACCTTCGGAAGATTCGACACTCATCGTCGCAGACTCCGAACACTTCTCCGGTGAACTGATTCGCGATATCCACCAGCGGACGGGCTTTGATCTGCTGGTTCCCCTCCCCGGTCAATCCGCTCACAAACGACGATGGAAGTCCATTCCCGGGACACAATTCCAGCGACGCTGGGCGGGGTTTGCCACTGCGAAAGTGCCTTATGAAATGCGGCGCCGGACGAAAGGAAACTACTTTGAATTCGTCCAACGGTCCGGTGAACGTCCAGAAGATTGGCACTATAAAGGATTTCTGTCCACCACGGATCGAGACGAGGTCGATCCCTTGACCCGTGACTTTCCGAAACGCTGGCACGTCGAAGAGTTCTTCAATGCGAACCAGGCGCTTGGTTGGAACCGAGCGGGGACGATGAATCTCCACATCCGTTATGGACAGATGAGTATGGCTCTGATCGCCCAGGCGGCCATACATCAACTTCGCCAGCGTCTCGGAGAACCTATCTCTCACTGGAACGCAGACCACATGGCTCAAGACCTCTTCTTCCGCCTTGAAGGTGATGTCCATGTGACCGAAGACGCGATCCAGATAACTTATTACAACGCCCCTCATGCCGACCGACTGCGAACCCACTACGAAAGCTTGCCTGAAAAACTGCAGAAAGAAGGAATCGCGCCTGTGATTCCCTGGCTCTACAACTACAAGCTCGACTTTCGTTTCCGATAATCTGCGGAGGTCAAATCAATAGGGCCAGAAAAATCGCTGTTGAAACGGTGGGCTATTGTCGGGTGTCCCAACGGGGCAAAGACTCTGTTGTGAGACTCGCTACACCTTCGCTTGAAAGAGTCGGTTCGGCTGAGGATAGTCATTGAGGTTCGCTCGACTACAAACAGGCCGCTTCAACGACCGTTTTCAACAGGTTCGTTTCTCATGACCGTTGCCCGATTTGTTGAATCACTTTTTACCGAGGGGCGGGTACGCGTGGGTGCGACGGTTGGTCGAAATGGTCGATTGCTTCACCCCTCTACCGACGACCTTGAGGAAACGAAATCTGTTTTGAAGGAAATTGAATTTTCTTACCGGTCTAATCTGCCAGGCGATCCGCCGGCGGTTTCTGACAAAGCCTTGCTTTGGGGGGCGGCAACGACGTTTCATGCGAGCAGTTTTTTAGCTCACCGAGACGCAGGCGAAGATGTCGTTCGACTCGCCTTGACTGTTCCGTGTCCTGAAACTCCATCGCCCTCGGTCTGTTACTCGGTCGACTTAACGTTTCGCTTTCTACCCGATCTGGTACGACTGGCGCGGGCGGTTTCTCCAAACGATCCGTTGGTCGAAGTGCTAACCTCTCTTGCACAACAGTGGCCGCTATCATCTGTCGGAATTGCAGACGTGGGACTGGTCGATGTGACTCCCTTTCTCGACGACGACTGCCTGCTACAACTCTACATAGACCGTATCATTGCCACGAAGGATCGATCACGGCTTAATGACCCGCGAGTATGCGATAAAATTCGTGCCACCATCGGTCTCCATTCCGAATTGGCGCCTGAATTGTCATCATATTTACAACCGACCGTTCCCCAAGCTGGAATTGAATAATGTCCTCGGACGATGAACCGTCGTCACATCATCTCGGCCGACGCCTGAACGAGGAAGTTCTGGCGCCGATCAAAGCTTGTTTTGTCGGCAAAGACGAAGTCGTCGACCTCCTGGGGGTCTGTCTTGTCGGGGGCGAGAATCTTTTCATTCTCGGTCCACCAGGGACCGCGAAGAGTGCCCTGGTTCAAGAGTTGGCCACCCGACTGGACGGCCAGATGTTCGACTATCTTCTCACCCGGTTCACAGAACCGAACGAACTGTTCGGGCCGTTTGATATCCGACGCCTGCGTGACGGCGATCTGGTGACGAATACCGAGGGGATGCTTCCCCGCGCCGACTTTGTTTTCCTGGATGAGCTACTCAATGCCAACAGCGCGATCCTGAACAGTTTGCTGATGGTCCTGAACGAGCGGGTATTTCGACGGGGACGTGAAACGTTTTCGTTGCCGACGTTAATGGTCGTGGGGGCCAGCAACAGCCTGCCGGAAGATGACGCTCTGGCCGCCTTGTTCGATCGATTTCTTTTGCGAGTGCGATGTGACAACGTCCCGACGGAGCGGCTGAGCGACGTGCTTCGGGCTGGCTGGAGCCGAGAACTACAGGGACGTGAGCGTCCCGTCGGGATGCATGTTGATTTAGTCCGTGAACTGCAAAAGCAATTGAGCGAAGTTTCACTGGAAGAGACTCAGTCGGTTTACGTCGAACTGGTTCGGCGGTTACGTCTGGCGGGGATCAAGGTCTCGGACCGCCGTGCGGTGAAACTGCAACGCATGGTGGCGACGAGTGCGCTGCTATGCGGACGACTGAAAACAATTCCCTCGGATCTTTGGGTCATGCGGTACATCTGGGATTCGGACGAACAGCAAGAAGTCATCGCCGCATTAGTCAATAACGCCATTAAGGGGGCAGGGGCCACGGATCAGACAGGAAGTCATCCGCGTGCTAATGGAGACGACGCACCCAACCCGGAATTTATTGCTGTTGATCTGAAGCGGATCGCCGGTCGGTTGAACGAGCCAACGCTGCCTGACGTTGAACGTGCTCAACTTCGTGATGAACTAGGCTTACTGGCCTCTCGATGCGAATGGGTTACCAACAGTCACCAGCGGGAATTTCTGCGGAAAGAGATTGAAACACTGTGGCCGCAGTTCGAACAGTCCACGGGCGCGGGATCGCCGACGAGGAAGTGATTCGCCATGCCCGCAGATTTCCATTCGCCGTGGACCATTCGCCTGCCTGCCGAGGATGCCGAACACCTTGGCAAACTAAGGCTGATCAATGGCCTGAGCGTACTTGTTGACGGGGCTTCGATCTGGTTGCGGGGCGAATACCTGGATGATGGATTAAGCCGGCGGATTCGGTCCATTCCGAATTCGACACGGTATATGATAAAGGTGGATCGACAATTAATCCGTCCTGGGGAAACGGTACCCTGCGCTCTATTGCCTGAGGGATCATGGCAGCCATTACGAAGCTGGTTGTCCGTGACACTGCCGGTTGCCGGATTTAGCACTCAAACAGACCAACTTGTCATGCTGAAACTCGTTCGTTCATCGCGTACGATGTTGGCCAACGTAATGCAAACGTCATGGGAACGTTGGCGCGCTTACGCGATCACGGCACCTGCGGTTCGACTGGCTCGACTGGGATTTGCGGTCTCTGAGGATTCCGAAGTTCTGATTCGAGGAACACCGTTGCCTCCGATTCCAGGGCGTTTCTTTATCGAAGACAATCGCGTCATTGTCCCGATTGGCTGGCAATTCGAGCCTTTTGTCGGATCGACGATTGTCCGGCAGTTACTGGCGTTGGACGAAGCGGAGATCGCTCTGTTTTCCGAGGACGGGTCGTTTGAACTTTTGCCAGATACGGCGTTTGTTCAAGCGACTCGGTCGGCCGTGAGGATGACTTTTGGATAAGAATTTCCAAGCAGCGTTGCGGTATCTGATGCCACCGAAGGGATCATTCTGGAAGTGGGACGATCAAGGTGCCGTCGTCGTCTGGTCAAACGGTTCGACCATCGCGTTTCGGGAAGAGTTAGCGACAGTCTTGAAGCGACTGGCCCCGAAGGGACTTCCTGCAATTGATGCCGTTTTTCTACTGATCGCATCGACCCGCGCATACTGGGGAACCGACTCGTCCCAATTGCGGCAATATCTTTGTCAACGTTCCTTGACACCGTTGCACGGATTTTCTGCGACAACGTTATTCCACGGTCTTGACCTGGTGCATCAATTGCCAGAGCGCCTGGCACGCCCCGTCGGTGCCAAAGCGGACATCGCAGCCATGGTCTTTGAAGCCGCTCCGCGCTGCGTTTCAGCGGAAGTCGCGACGGCGGTATGCGATGTTCTCGACCAAAAACTTAATTACGCATTATCCAAACTGATGAGATTCGGAAACGCCAAGGAGCAAACGACGGATTCGTTACTGAAAGATTGTGAGCCATTGAAACGTGCGCTGGAAGGCTTGACTGCAGAATCCATCGATTTATGGCGACGGACAGGGCTTTGGGATGTGCCGAAACCCGCTCCGATTGACGTGCCGGTCGAGCATCTCTCTACGCGATCATTTCTTCTGCAGTTGGCGGACGACGATGAATTCGCCGGACTCGCTCGACTGGCACGCAACCTGGCGGCAGTTGTCCAATTGCCCCGCACAATGACGGACACGGATGATCTTCCCATCGGGGGTGTTTCGGATATCACCAATCGTGGCACTCTGGACCGTTTGCTGTTAAGCGAACTGGCCCACGACGACCTGATGCTGGCGACACGACTGGCACTGAATGAAGCACTTTTTCTGCGGCGAGAATCTCCACCGGCGATCCCCCCCAAACAACGTCACCTGTTAATTGACTGCGGACTTCGCATGTGGGGAGTCCCACGCGTTTTTTCGACCGCATTCGGTTTATCACTGGCTGTAACGACAGAGCAGGGAGCCTCGCTGATCGCCTATCGGGCCTCTGGAGATACCGTGACCCCGGTCGATCTCGAATCCCGAGTAGGGCTTGTCGAACATCTGGAAATACTGGAACCCGAGGTTCATCCAGGCCGTTCCCTGCGTGAATTCTTTCATCGAGTTCGAAATTCAGAATCGCCAGGTGACGTCGTCGTTGTCACCACAGACTCGGTTTTGGCCGATCCTGAATTTCAAAGACATCTCAGTGACGCTGATGCACCGCCGTTGTACCTGGCAACGGTTGATCGAGACGGTCATTTTCAACTCTGGTCTCGCGGCCCGCGCGGACGCAAATGTCATGTAAACTTGCAGCTTGACCTGGATGTGTTGTTAGAAGCTCCGCAGCATCCATCGAAAACACTGATTGATTCAGAAATTGAACCGAATCCACCAGCGTTTCTTCGTGTCAAGCCTTGTCCTTTTCGATTTCAATTGCACGAAAGTAATGGTCTCCACAACGACGTCTACTGGAGTATACCGCTTCGGCAAAAGGAGAACGTTGATCGAGAATGGGGAATTGATCAACAAAAAAAGCGGGCTGACCCTGACTCTGTCAGCGACTCCGCTCCTCAGAGCCTCAAACGGGGCCTCTTCTTTCTTACCAAAGCTCACACGTTGCTGCTGTTTGATGAATCCAATCGAGGTGCATTGCAGATTGGGGAAAACTTACCGTTCGGTAAATATTTGTATTCGTGGGCAAGCGACGAAAAGGGATTGTCATATGCACTGATTTATTCCGAGTCAGACACCGAGATTTATTTATTTTCTATCGACCTGAATAAAAGAGAAGTTCAAGCAGACCCGCTCCCTTCTCCAATTCTCAAGATCAACAGGCCGCGATTGCATGATTTGAGCGCCGTGGCAAAAGGCTCGGTGGTTTTCCTTATACATCAAGAAGCTATTGAAGTGTTTGGTGTCACGACGAAGTACATGCTCAAGCAGATGCGCTGCGAAATGACTTATAAAGGCTTTAATCAACGATACTACTTTAATTCAGCGATGTGTCACGGCGACGCGTGGAACGCCCTTTCCTATGATGGCCTTGCGATTCAGCTTCAACATGTTCCTATGGGGAAATATTTATCTTTCAGTTCGCAGTTGGTGCTTTTTGATCGACGCGGACACGATGGTGCTTTTGCGATTGACCCACGAGGGTCAATTGTGAATCTGACCGATCAGACCGAACGAGCGTTTTTGGAGCAGCCGTTTTCAGACTTGGAAGTGTTGGATATTGAGAACGATGGCAGTCGGGTCTTAGTCAGGTATTCCCAACCGACCGGTGACGAATACAAATATCGGATTATTGACACGGAAACCTGCGTTTCGAACCAGGTTGGAACATCATACGATTCACTTGCATCTTTTGATGCAATCAGCGCGGACTTTGGTTTGATGTCCATGCGTCATTTCACTCGAGCGTACGTCGAAGACGGGCAATTGTGTCTTGTCAGCAATCAACAGGTGTGCTGGAAAATCGTGATCAGGAATGATGAACTTTGTCTGATGCAGGCGTCGGGCATACAAGAGAGGAATCTTTTAAAGGCATTCACACCGCTTGAACGAAGCCAGTACGGGTATTCGCTAATTATGGCAAAGTGGTCCGATGGAAGCCGTCTCTGGATTGATTCCCGTGGTCTGATGCATCTCCAAAGTTCTGATCGACTGATCCCGGAAGCAACGATTATGCTGGGTATGAACGAAATCACCGTCTGGACAAGCGATGGAAGGATGCTGGGTTCGACTTATCATGTTGAGGGTTCCTGGCGATCAATCACGGCCGAACAAGTTTTTGATTTGATTCTCACACCTTTTGTTGCACGGTTGCGTCAATAAGAAAGACTGTGTGGTGGTACGATGCAACTGAAACTGCGGTTGGTCCCATTCAATTCGAATGCACCTCGTCGAGAGGCAGTTGCCTGGTTTGTTCGCGGTCGCAATCCGCAAGACTGGCTGAGCGAACTGAACGGCTGGGATATTCCGCTGGAATGGCTGGAATTGCGATCGATTCCTCAATCGTTCGTTGACGCAACGCCGATGGGGGTTCTTGTCACATGGCCAGCCCTCACAGACAACCGCCAAGCTGCGACACATCGTTCATTACCGTTGGCCACACATCATGCACAGCCCTATGGGCGCATTGCAGATCGCCTTTTTATTCCGATCGATGCGGGATTTTTTCCTGAAGTCGATGCCAACGATCTGTTGTCGCTACTACCACCCGACGACAGCGAATTCCTCTGGCACCCATCGGCAGGGCTTATTCGAATCGAAGCCATCGAACGACTTCAGATCATCGACTTGCTGGCCGCACCGCCCAAACGGCAGACAAACTGGAATTGCGCTGTGCCAGGTATTTCGTTCAATTCTCGATTGATCTCTGTGGAACCGGATGCTCCTGTCACTCCGGACGAGATCTTTGAAGAAGAGGCATCCGACATCGGTTCACAGCAAGATTCGCTCGAAGACTTGCCGCCGACGCCCGACGAATTTCTGAAAGGGAAACTGAACAACTTAACGAAGCGATTTCGAGACATAATGAAGTCGTTGCAATCAGGATCAAAGCCGCCGCCATCGAAAATTCCAAACGAAACCAGTCCACCAGGAACGTCAGGGACAGGGAATCCTTTATCGAATCTGGCGGGCCATGCAAGCAGCCTGATTGCGACGGCTGCAACTCTGGCTGGCAAGGGCCTTGGCTTCGCTTTGCAGCCACTTTCAGCGGCCGGATCAGTTGCGGGCAATGCATTGTCAGCTATGGGTATCAGTTCGTTGATCGATCAGATTGCGCGAAATCGAGAGATTGACCGTCTGATCAATCTCTTGAATAAAGATCCCGATTTCGGGTTGAAGTTCGCCCTTTCCATGGGAGGCGGCGAAGACCACCGGGGGACAGCCAATCCGTCAAATGAACTTGGTGCTCGCGATGTCGGTTTTGATCTGAATCGACTTTTTGGAGGACAACCGGCTGATCGATGGGATATTCGACCCGACCAGCAACAGATGCTGATCCAACAGTATCGCGAGTTAGCGGCGCGTGAAATCCGGCTTGGACGACACCGACGCGCGGCATACATCTATGCGGAACTTTTGCGGGATCTTGTTTCAGCAGCCGGGGCACTCGAGAGCGGGCATCATTATCGAGAGGCAGCAGTCCTTTGGCGGGACAAACTGAAGCGGCCCCTTGAAGCCGCAAGGTGTCTTGAGCGGGCGGGTTTGCTCGATGAAGCTGCCACCCTCTATATCGAAACTGGCAATTTTGAAAAAGCGGCAGAGATCTATGTTCGACTCGGACGACCGGACGAGGCTGAGCAACTGCTGCGGAACTGGGTTGAGAGTTTGATTTCACGCGGTGACTATCAAGGTGCCTGTCGCATCCTGCTTGACAAACTGAACGACATTGATGGTGCATTGCAGGCGTTGTCTTTTGGCTGGCCTTCATCACCAATCGCATTGCAATGTCTAAAACAGACGTTTGAGATTCTGGGAACAAATGCTCGACACGAACAGGCCCATGCCCTCGTTGCCAAGCTGAAAGACCAGCCTTTCAACGGACCAATCACCAAACTACTGGCTCGGGGGCTGTCCGAGTCGGCGATCAAATATCCGGACGTGGCTGTTCGTGAAGCTGCTGGTGACGCCACCCGGATCGTTGTTTCTCGTGTCCTGAAAACTTCAGATCGAGTGGAGACGATGGAGTTGCTCGAAACAATCCGTAACCTGGCACCTCAAGACCGGCTGCTTTTCCGAGATACCAATCGTTATTTTCGAATTCGGCACGAATCGGGAAAGTCAAAAGAGAGATCGTCAAATTCATACGGAAGCATCAAATTAACGAAATCTAGCGCGTTATGGCTCAAGGGTATGACCTGGAAAGTCGCCAAATCAGCGTCGGACACCGTTTATGTGGCTGGCTACGGAAATGATTCGCTCGTTCTTCAGCGATTGAAATGGAACAATCTTAACGATCAGACTCGCCGAGTTCTGGGACCACGTGCGATCGAAACAACGCAATTGATACTGGAACCGTTTCCGGACGATGCAGGTCCTCCGATTCTCCATCCGATTGGGATCGAACACCTCCGATTACAGCAGTGGACACAACACGAACCGAAAATGTTTCCTGCTGGTTCCCCATCGTGGGGGACGAAATCGACTGTCGCTCTGACCTATTCTGAAGGGGGGTTCGGTTGGCGAATTCGCGACATCTTTGGCCAACTGGAACTCGCCTGTTTCAGCCCGCGAGGTGAGCCACTTTTTTCCATGGAACTACCAATTCCGCGAGACCTGCTTCAAGATCGCTCATTGCAGATTACCTTACAGGTCGTGAATGGTGTCTTGTGGCTCGGGCATGGCAAATCGCTTTACTCAATCAACAGTCCGGAAGGATTAGTGTCAGTATCGAATAAGGCCAAACAAAATAAATCAGATATCACAATCAACGAACTTGATCTCAAATCAGAAATTCAATCCCTGGTCGTTCGCCCATTCGGCGGCAATGCATGCCTGATCGCGTTGTTTGAAATCGGTGGATGCGTGGTCAACGAGCACGGTCAATCGCTCGTTGCGATGGATTGCGAATCACCTGTGGCGACGTTTTTATCCGACGGTCGCCTGATCATTGCCAGCGGGACCGAAGTCTGCTCCTACGACATCGTCAAATCCCGCTCAGTCAAGAAGGGGAGTCATCGCCTCAGTTTCAAGCCGATTTCCGTCACGCGGACAAACAAATTGAGCGAGTTCGCCGTCTTCGGACGGAATGGCGAGATCGCTATTTTCGAGATCGAAGCAGGTTAATCCGTGTTATTCACGCATTCACTGTGATTCGACGCAAGGTTTTTGTCGATTGAAGGCTAAACCATCATCGCAAAAAACACTCTGAAACATTAGCCCGACGCGCAAGCGAGGGATCTTCATCTTCTCTTCGTCTTAACGGGAATAAGATCCCTCGCTTTAACGGGAATAAGATCTCTCGCTTTAACGGGAATAAGATCTCTCGCTTGCGCGTCGGGCTAACGTTTCAGGGTGTTTTTTGGGATGATCGTTTAACTCTCGATCGATAAAAA
>CAIVEI010000066.1 GCA_903904835.1 uncultured Schlesneria sp.
AGTTCACCCGAGTTCACCCGAGTTCACCCGAGTTCACCCGAGTTCACCCGAGTTCACCCGAGTTCACCCGAGTTCACCCGAGTTCGACTTCCTTCATGTTTTCGAACGTTCGTATTTTCTTGATGAGTCTTCATCGTGAATTCGCGGAAAGCGAATTCACGACGACCGCCACTCAAGTAAGAAAGAATGCAGTCGTTCATCGCCGTCAAAGAACCAACAGCCACGGATCCGCCCCTTTGTCTCAAGTCGACGCGGGAGCGAACCGGATTCAATTTTTTCCAAAATGCCAAAGATCAATGTCGCTGCTGTACGTCACAAGACCGGATCGCACATTGAATAACAACGCCCCTGCCCGGCCCGTGTTTCCTGGCGAGCCCTGCCTGTCAACCCAGGGACCCGTCGCCACCTTCACGCAACTTAACATAACGACATAAAAATACAAGCAATATTATCTCGCGTCAATAGAAAAATAGAGACGCTTCATTAACGTTTGGAAGGTGCTCATGAAAAAGCGATTGAGAATCCCACAAAGCCTCGCTGCGGCCTTTGAGTTCGTTTCCCGAAGATTCGGGTTGGAACGGCAAGTCTCGGAGATCCACTGAATTTGAAGCGCCTTCGTTCGAGCAGCCGTGCTTATAATTCTTCGATTGAGTCCGATCGACTTTGCGCGAAATGGAATCGAGATCTGCTTGTTTTGTGCGAATCCCGTTCACCAACCCCCGAATCGCGCAACAAAAAAACATGTGCGGCGGGCTGGAGTGAGGCAATAATCCGAATCAGTGCAGTTCCGGGCGAAGATGGATAAAGCTTTTGCCCAATCGACCGCCGTAGTTACCCGCCGAGATCTTGATCAACCCCGGTGTGTCGACTGTGGCAGCGATGACCGCCTGCGTTCCAGCGGAAACCGTCGTCAGGTCGCGTCCATTGATGATGATTTCCATAATTGAATGGATCCCTTCAGGAACCTGCGACTGTTCACCCAGCCTTTCTCGCAATGTCGGGCAGAACGGATGGTTCGTGCTGGCGAAGAGGAACGAATAGGCGCTCCCCGCCTTTGAGCCACTCGCCGCAACGCCGCCTGGAAAAGGGGCGATCGTACCGGGGACACTCGCAAGCGCCGCCACACCTCGTTCAGCTGCTGCTAACGAGGCATCGACAGATTCTGCAAAAAACCAGAGGTTACCTCCCATCACTCCGTCGGCGAATCCAAACCGCCGGTCGATGACGAATTCACCCCCCATGATCGGTAAGACCCATACGTTGCGTCCGTAACGGTGATCACGAAACTGATGGCCGTCGCCGAACAGCGCGATTTTACGGCCCAATTTGAAGTAGGGATCTGTGTCCAGCAAGTTAAAACAAGCGGCCGTAGGACATGTCAGCACATTCTGGCTCAGTCGATGCAGCAGCACCTTTTCCAGAAGTTTCTCGCGATCTTTCTTGAAGCGCGGCACATGAAATTGGACTATCGCACCCGGACGACCATCGGGGGTCGCAAAGGATTCGTCCCCGCCCGGCCCAACGTAGCGATCAATCCCGGCTTCGCATTCGCAGAATATGCTGCTGGAGGCATGACCTGTGGCCGCGTTACAGGCATGATCCAGCCAGACTCGATCCCGGGCGGTAATCAGAACTTCCGCATAGATACTGCGAAATCCCTCGGCGTAAGTATCTTCGACAAAGGCGCGATGCGTTGTAGTCACGTGAGAAACCCGAGAATGAGTGTTACCGCGATTTACTTTCGACCAAGACCATCGTAGCTGGCCTTTTCCGTCACGACCTTGTCCATAAAGACGTCGTGATCCTGCATCGGAATTTCGTCAAACAGTTGGCATTCAAACGCCAGTGCCACGAGCGGCGTATCGGGCCGTGCGTGTTCAAGCAACTTGTCGTAATACCCTTTGCCGTGTCCGGTTCGACCACCACGTCGGTCGAAGGCAACGCCCGGCACAATGATCAAATCAATCTCTTTGACGTCCACTTTTTTCGCGGCGACCGTTCGAAGCTCGTCCTTCGGCTCCAGAATCTTGTACATCCCGATGGCCAGTTCGTCGTAATTCTCAAGATGGAACAGCTCGAGTTCCCCATCCACACAGTAAGGAACGACGACTTTTTTGCCGCTGGATAAGGCATTGACCAGATCGTTTCTCGTTCGGACTTCGCTCCGAACATCGATGTAAAACAAGACGGTCCTGGCCTGATGATATTCTGGCAGCGTCATGCACCGTGCCACAATTTCACGGCTGATCTCGTCTTTATTTTCTTGTGCGTTTCGGTTGGCGTGCGCCTGCTCGCGAATCTGCTGTTTCTGGGATGACAATACATCGGCTGGTTCAGTGGTCATCGGTCTTATATGCTCCTTTGAAAAGACAATCGACGAAGGCACAGAATAACAAGGAATCAGCGCACTACCAATCGACCACGTCCGATTTGAAAGTTCGCCAGAAAATCGAAAGTCGGAATGCCGAAAGTGATCCACGACATCCAATCTGATCCGCGTCCCGCCATAAGGATTGTCGGGGCACGCACACACAACCTTCGATCAATCGATGTCGAAATTCCGACCGGTCAACTGACGGTCATTACTGGCGTCAGTGGCAGTGGAAAAAGTTCCCTGGCCTTCAAAACGATCTTCGCTGAAGGGCAGTGGCGTTATCTCTCTTCTGTATCCGCCCAGTCGCGTGAATTGCTGCAGCAGGTTGAACGTCCCGACGTCGATTTGATTGATGGATTACCACCAGTCCTGTGTGTCGAACAACAGACGTCAGGGGCACGGAAACGCTCGACGATTGCCACCATTTCTGACATTTACGATTATTTGCGACTGCTATTCGCCCGGATTGGCCGACTCTATTGCCCGGCATGTCACGAGCCGGCCACGGCGCAATCTCGGTCAGATATCGTCAATCAGGCATTTCAGTGTCATGACGGACAGAAAGTGATCGTGCTGGCACCGATTGTTCGGGCTCGTGCTGGTCAGCATGCCAGCGTCTTTGCCCAGATCGTCAAGGATGGTTTCGTGCGAGCCCGCGTCGATGGTGAACTCGTTGACGCCGCCTCCCCTCCCGAACTAGCCAGGTCGAAGCTGCACGATATTGACGTTGTCGTTGACCGGCTGATCATGAAACCCGGAGTTCGTCCGCGACTGGAAGAATCGGTTGATCTCGCCCTGCAACTTGGCCACGGACAATGCGTCCTCAGTCAGGAGACCCCCAGCGGCTGGCAGGACTGTCTTTACAACAGCCAACTTGCATGTACGACGTGTGGGACCAGCTTTCCCATACTCGAACCTCGATCATTCAGCTTTAACAGTGCCGTGGGTGCTTGCAAAACGTGTCAGGGACTGGGTGTCGTCACCGAATCGGACGAATCATCAAAAGTTTGTCCCTCATGCGAAGGGACTCGCCTGGGTCCGATTCCACGAGCGGTTCAGATCGACGGAACGAGCATCACACAATTCTGTGCCATGTCTGCCAGCGAAGCGGAGCGATGCGTTTTAAGCTGGGGCGCAATGAAAATGTCTCCCGCAAACAAGGCTAATTTTGACGAACAGCGTCGATCGGCCTTTCAGCACCTTTTGCCAGAAATTACCCATCGCTTGAGGTCACTTACTGAGATTGGCCTCGATTATCTGACGCTGAATCGCAGTGGTGACACTCTTTCGGCGGGTGAGCTTCAACGGACGCGTCTGGCCGCGTGCCTGGGATGCCCGCTCGGTGGTGTGTGCTACATCCTCGACGAACCGACTGCCGGATTGCATGTCAGTGACACAGCAAAATTACTGAAATCACTGATGCGGTTGCGTGACGAAGGGAACACGGTCGTGCTGGTTGAGCATGATCTGGACGTCATCCAAGCTGCGGATCATGTGATCGATCTCGGCCCTGGAGCCGGAACGCTCGGAGGGCGATTGATCGCCGCAGGAACTCCTGACGAACTCGCGAGCAATCCCGCCTCGGTCACAGGGATGTTCCTGGCGAAGCAGGGCCAAAGTCAGGTGGGACAAACTCCGGGTACTGGATCCCCCTCCTTGGCAGACAATCTGCCCCCTTCAAACGTGATTCGTCTTACCGGTGCCACCCTGCATCGGCTGAAAAATGTCACCATTGAGATTCCGTTGAACCGGATTGTCTGTGTGACAGGTGTCAGCGGCTCGGGAAAATCTTCGCTTGTCATGCAGACACTGGTTCCTGCGATCCGGCGTGCGCTCGGCGAGAAGATCGCGTGCGGGGGGCCGTTTCTGGAATTAACGGGGACCGAACAACTGTCGCGAGTGGTCCGAGTCGATCAAACGCCACTCAGTCGTTCGGCGATCTCGACTCCGGCCACGTATTCAGGACTATGGGACGAGATCCGGAAAGTGTTCGCCAAGACGAAAGAATCACGGCTGCGCGGTTTCAAACCTCGTCAATTCAGCCTGCACGTTCCCGAAGCGAGATGTGCTCGTTGCCGTGGACGAGGTCAACTTCCTGTTGAAGAACAGCGTTTTGCTGACTGGCAGATCCGCTGCCCGGACTGTGACGGTCGGCGATTCTCGACCACCACACTTTCCGTCAGATATCGAGGCCAGTCCGTGGCAGATGTCCTGAACATGAGTTTGACCGATGCAGCGTTTTTTTTTGAAAACTTCCCACGGCTTGCGCGGCCACTGAATGCCTTCTGCGATCTGGGCCTGGGCTATCTGAAACTAGGTCAATCGGCAGCAACGCTATCAGGTGGAGAAGCACAACGAGTCAAACTGGGAACGGAACTCGCCAAATCAACGGATGCAGACCGATCGACATTATTCGTCCTGGACGAGCCGACAGCCGGACTACACATGGCTGACGTTCAACATCTCGTGGACGTATTACGGAAACTGGTCACGACAGGCCATTCGATGCTGGTCATCGAGCACAACACCGAACTGATCGCGGCCGCTGACTGGCGAATTGAAGTCGGACCCGGCGCCGGCCCCAACGGCGGTCAATTGACATTCGCCGGCCCACAATAGACCTTGCAAGCAGCAAATCATCAAATCAAACGGCTCAAGTCTTTGAGGAACAGCGGCCCGAACATTTTCTTGCGAATAATTCATGAATTCATTCGCTCGGGGCCTTAAGCAGCCAATTGCGGACGGATTCCCAGTCACGATCGGCGGTGCGTCTGGAAATCCCCATCAATTCCGCAGCTTCGCCGATCGACATTCGCTGAAAAACACAAAACTCGACGAGCTTGGCACCGTTCGGATCAACTTGAGCGAGTTTCTCATGGGCTTCGCCAAACCCGCTAAGGTTGGTTTTGGAAGAATCGCAGACCAATGTCTCAAGGTCGATCGGGACTCGTTTTCCCCCGCCGTTTCGCTTAAATCGACGTTTATTGCGTGCTCGATCAATCACAATTTACCGCATTGCCGCTGCTGCTGCGAAAAAATGACCTCGATGATCCCAAGGTTGTGCTGGATTCTTTCCTACACGCCGAACGTAGGCTTTGTGCACCAGCGCCGTAGCCTGCAAAGTCTGGCTGGGCGTCTCGCCCAAAAAAAATTCGCCTCTGCCAACCTGCGGAGATCCTCATAAACTAATGGGAGCATCGTCTCCCAGCGCGATGGAGGAAGGAATTCATTCGGATCATGATTTTGCGGTTAGTCACCCATCACTTGAACTCGTCTAAGATACGAAGTGAGCTGGAAAAAAAAAAGCCCGGGCCGTGAATCATATCTCTGAAATTGATCTTAAACAAACACGTTTGACATCGATTCCATTCCCGCGTTCGGAACTCTTATACGATCGAACCTGAATTAATTCAGTTTCCCGAAGAGCTGCCACCTCGATAGAGATTTGTGGTTAAAAATCTTTATTCGCCGCTTCGATGCATTACCGGATTTCAAGTTGATTGATTTGCGGATCGGCGAACTTGTGTTGGAATGAAGAAAGAGCCTTTTTCAATTGATCCGGCGGCCGGGTAAGATGCGCGCCGGTGTCAAGTTTTGTTGTGTGGGAATTTGGTACAGACGTGATGTTCTGCAGCACGGGCTAAAGCCGATGCTGCGGTTTTTGGTTGCGATTTATTGTCAATAATTGATGTCATTGAAGTGTGAAATGTTGTTGTCGGAGTCGTTCGTATGATTCGATTACTTCTTGCTCTTACGATTGTGGCTATGACCTTTTACGGTACTTTGCCGCGGATCTTGGCTGATGAGGGACATACCGTCTATTCCGTGGGTGTCGCACAAGTCGACATTACCCCGGATTACCCGGTCAGGCTATCGGGATTTGGATTTCGGCGGACCGAGTCTGAAGGGGTAACTCAGCCGATCTGGGCGAAGGCCCTGGCGATTTCGTTGGATAAGTCCAGCCCACCAGTGGTCCTGATCACTGTGGATAATCTGGGAATTCCGGCAACGATGTTCGATGAAGTTGCGAAGCGATTGGCAAATCAAACAGGTTTGGAACGTTCGCGGCTCGCGATCAACTCTTCACATACACATACCGCTCCCATGCTTCGTGGAGTGGCACCGACTCTGTTCAGTGGACCGATTCCCGACGAACACTGGCAGCGAATCGACCGCTATACCGCTGAGTTGACTGATAAGCTGACTTCCGTGGCCATCGCCGCATTAAATGATCGGGCACCGGCTCGATTGAGCTGGGGTATCGGGTCAGTGAAGTTTGCGATCAACCGACGGACAAAGGGCGGCCCGGTCGATCATGATTTCCCTTTACTCGTTGTGAAACGGATTGATGGTGTGATACGGGCGATCTATGTGAACTACGCTTGTCATTGTGTAACCTTGTCGAACAATAAGATCAGTGGAGACTGGGCTGGGTACGCTCAGGATCTGGTTCAACGCGATTTTCCTAAAGCCATCGCAATGGTCTCGATCGGCTGCGGGGCCGATCAAAATCCTTCGTCAGGTGTCACGGGAGACAAGTCAGACATTGCCCTGCAACAGGGAGCTGAAATCGCTGCCGAAGTGAAACGAATGCTTGGCGGATTCCTCGCCCCGGTTCAAGGTGTGATTTCAAGCAGCCTGAAGCCGATCACACTCGACTTCGCTGACCACCCCTCGCAAGCCGAATGGGAAGAAAAAGCAAAAAAGAACGACGCGGCCGGATATCACGCACGTGTTCAGCTCGAACGACTGGCGCGTGGCGAGTCGCCCCAGAAGACATTGAACTATCCGATTACGACCTGGTCATTCGGCGATTCGCTGGCGATGGTCTTTCTGCCGGGCGAGGTGGTCGTTGATTATTCGCGCCGATTGAAACGCGAACTGGATGGAGGCCGACTTTGGATCAACGCATATGCCAATGACTCACCATGCTATATCCCTTCGGAACGAGTCCTCAAGGAAGGTGGCTACGAGGCTTTAAGCGCCATGTACTACTACGATCGCCCCGGTGCGTTCAAGACAGGGTTGGAAGACCAGATTATTGGCGCGGTGCATGAGTCACTTGATGCAGAATTTGCGGCTCCGTTCGATTCTAAAAAGACATCGGGAACATCGCCAAAATCGCCGCAGCAGTCGCTCGCCTTGTTGCAGACGACACCCAACCTGAAGGTCGATCTGGTTTGTTCCGAACCCTTGATCGCTGACCCTGTCGCCATTGATTTTGGTCGGGATGGCAGCCTGTGGGTCGCCGAAATGCATGATTATCCCGACGGGTTGCCACGCAGTGAATCTGTCCTGAATGAGCAACTCAATCCTGATGCACCTATTCCAGGGGGACGCATACGGCTCGTACGTGATTCAGATGGTGACGGACAATTTGATCGATCGACAATCTTTCTCGACAAGATCCCTTTGCCGACCGGCGTCACGGTCTGGAAAAACGGTGTCCTTGTCTGTGCGGCACCGGATATTCTGTTTGCCGAGGATACGGACGGTGACGACAAAGCGGATGTCGTGAAAAAGCTGTTTACCGGTTTCGGCACGACGAATAATCAGGCTCGATTAAACAGCCTTTGCGACGGCATGGATGGCTGGGTCTACGGTTCTTGCGGGCTGTTTGGCGGGACGATCACTAACTCACAAGGGGCGAAGTACGAACTGGGTGATCGCGACTTCCGCATCAAGCCTGACACGGGTGAGATCGAAGCGGCGACCGGAAGGACTCAGCAGGGTCGAGTTCGCGACAGCTACGGAAACTGGTTCGGCTGTGATAACACGAACCTCGCCTACCATTATCCGCTTTACGAACATTACTTAAGGCGAAACCCGCATGTCGCATCCCCGGCGAGCCGGGTAATTCTGGCCCGCACGACCGACGCTGCTCGACTCTATCCGGCGAAGTCGGACGCACAGCGATTTGCACTCAGCGGTCCTCCCGGTACTGTCACCGCTGCATGCGGGATCGGAGTCTACCGAGACGCAGCGCTGGGACCCGGCTATCAGGACAACCTTTTCGTCTGTGAGCCAGTGAATTTGCTGGTTCATCGCATGACATTGAAGCCACAAGGAAGCTCGTACATTGCAGAGCGACCCGCAAACGAAACCGAGACGGAATTTCTGCGTTCGACCGATGGCTGGTTCAGGCCAGTTCAAGCGGTGACGGGCCCCGACGGTAATCTATGGGTGGTCGACATGTACCGGTTCATCATCGAAGACCCGCGCTGGATACCAGAAGCTGAACTGGCTCCTCTCGACATTCGTGCGGGAAGCAAACTCGGTCGGATTTACCGAGTGAGAAATACCACAGACAACCGGCCCCCTGCGACCCGCATAGCCGTGATGAGCCGCGGCGAAGGTCCGGAACAGCGGAGTTCGGAGAAATACACGGTCTTTCAGGACCTTGATGTCCAGCGTTTACAATCGATGGCCAGATCTGCGGCCATTTCAATTCCCAAATCGACCCACAATGCATGGCGCAAGGCATACATCGAAGCCGAGCGAATAATCAGCTATCGAAAACTGGCGGCGACCGGTCTGTTGGATACGGACGACATTCGCCACGCTTTGGCCGACCGGGATCCTCGAATCCGATCATTCGGGATCAGACTGGCCGAGCGGTCTTCAGCCAGAATTCTGCTTCTGGACACGATCATTTTTCTGGCGACAGACGAAGACCCGCACGTCCGGCTTCAGGCTGCTTGTTCCCTCGGCGAATGGGATGATGCACGGATCGGTTCGACTCTCGCCCGCATGGCGATCAAAGATGCAAGTGACCCCTATCTCGTCGCGGCCGCATTCAGCAGTGTCAGCGCCAGGAATCTGCGACAGTTTACCACGACGATGTTCGAAGAACTGGCGGGCAAGCAGCCTCCGCCAACATTGATGGCTCCATTACTGGCCACGGCAGTCGGCTATTCTGACGATCAAGCCATCAAACTGTCTCTGGTCGCTGTGGTGGCTCCGGAAGGACAATTGCCACAGGCGTGGCAGCTCAATGCAATTTCGAATCTTGTTGGTTCGCTGGCCAGGAAACAGGGGCAGCAACCGACGGACATCGCAATTGTCGACGTGATTCAGCGGACTCAGAACCAGGCGCGAGACATGTGCGTCAAGGAAACACTGGCTGAAGGAGTACGGCTCGCGGCGATCAAACTGCTGGGGAAAGATGCATCGCACCGCGAGGACGACGTCAAGGTGCTTGGTCAATTGCTCTCACCAGTCCATCCGCCGAAAGTCCAGCACGCAGCGGTCGAGGCCTTTGAGCGGATTTCTAGCGACAATGTTCCAGGCATTCTCGCGGCGCGTTATCGCGAATTGTCTCCGACTGTTCAGCCACAAGTCGTGGACGCGATCATGAGTCGTGACGCGTGGTATCCGCTGTTGTTTGCAGAAATCGCGAAAGGAGCGATCCCTGCGTCGTCAATTACGGCGGCTCAGCGGCAGGAACTGGTCGCTCATCCCAACAAGGAGATCCGCGAAAGGGCGATGGAACTGCTTGCTGCCTCTTACAACGCCGACAGACAAGAGGTGATTCGGCAATACAAATCGGCTCTCGATTTAACAGGCGATGCCGAAAGAGGAAAAGCGATGTTCGCGAAAAGTTGTTCTCAATGTCACAGATTAGGGGACGTTGGTCACGCTGCCGGGCCGAGCCTGACGATGGTCGTGAGCAAGACGCCGTCATTCTTGTTGCAAGAGATCTTGGACCCGAATCGCAACGTGGATTCTCGGTATATTTCGTATGTTGCCGCCACAAAAGAAGGACTCATCCGAACCGGGATTTTGTCCAGCGAATCATCGAACAGCGTCACGTTGACCGCTGCCGAGGGGAAGCAATTCACGCTTCTTCGAGCCGAAATCGACGAACTTCGGGCGACAGGGAAATCGCTGATGCCTGAAGGGATGGAAAAGGATCTGTCGCATCAGGCAGTGGCCGATCTCATCGCGTTCTTGAAATCGCTACCTGCGACGTCAAAGAGCTGCGAAGGGAACAGTCCCGCCACGGTAAAGCCAATCAACGGACGACTTACGTTGCCTGCCTCAGCGGCAGCAATTTATGGAGATCACATCACCTTCGAGCGACAGTTTGGCAATATCGGTTACTGGCACGGATTACAGGACCATGTGGCCTGGACGTTCGAACTCCCTCAATCGGCCGAATTTGATGTTTACCTGGATGGGGCGTGTGATGCCGCATCTGCAGGAAACGGATATCGGATTGAAATTGGCGAGCGGTCAATGACCGGACGGATCGATTCGACGGGTGGCTGGGATCGATACCGTGCTTTTAAGATCGGAACGATCTCTCTGAATGGGGGAACTCATCGGATTGTTGTCCGACCGGACGGTGAAACAATTCGAGGTGCGCTCGTCGATTTGCGGTGCATTCAAATGGTTCCCGTCGGTGAGGCCTTCGCTTTGACGCAATTGAAAGCCGCTGGACCCGATTCAAACATTCAAGACGTGGCTGCTCGAATCCTCGACGATAAACTTTCGGAAGATCAGCGAGCGGCGATTATTGCGCAACATCCGACCGAAGCGGCGGTTCTCGTTGAAAAAATGGCCAGCAATTTACCGAATGATCCGAAAGAAGAATATCGTCGCATCCCCTGGATATGGCGAGTGGCCGTAGCCTGTGGAAAACGGGACGAGACTGATCAGATCAAGGCGCTGTTGCATAAGTCGCTCCCTCAAGTTGAAGAACCCCTGAGGGATTGGCAGGCGGTTGTCATTGGTGGTGGGATCATCAATGGAATTGGATTGAACGGGTCGTGGCCAAAGTCCCAGATCGACGAGATTTTGCGTGGCGACGCGGAGCTGACAAAACGCTGGAAGCACTCGTTGTTACTTGCAGTGAAAATGGCCGATGACGAACGTGTGCCAACGGGAACTCGATACGATGCCTTGCGAATCATCGCTCTGGATGACTGGACTCTTCGCCGGGATCAGTTGACAAAATATCTGACTAAGGGAATTCACGACGAACTGCAAATGGGTGCGATCAGCGGCCTGAGTGACGTCGAATCGAAAGAGGTTTCTCAACTTCTGATTAAGAATCTGGGGCATTTCAATGACGAAAATCGCGATCTCGCGCTTGACGCTTTGATCCGAACGACTGAACGAAGCGAAAGTTTGCTTGATGCTGTTGCCGATGGCACGATTTCTGTCAAACTTCTCAACTCCGCTCAGCGAAAGCGACTGTTTGAATTGAAGGACCCTTCGATCAGTGAACGAGCAAAAAGGATTTTGGGCGAATGACACATTTTTCGATTAGCGAAATGGAAATCGAACAACGATTTCCACAGACGTTTGCCGTCATCCGGGACGGGCTCGAACGACAACTGCATACAGGTTGCCAACTTTATATTTCGCTTCACGGAAAAGTCCTCGCCGACTTTGGAATTGGCCAGGCATCTCAGGCTCATCCTATGACATCGGAGACGATTAATCTGTGGCTATCTTCAGGAAAACCACTGACGGCTGTCGCAATTCTGCAGCAGTGGGAACGAGGTCTGCTGCGACTGGACGACCCAGTTTCAAAGTTTATTCCGGAATTCGGTAGCGGAGGAAAAGAGCGAATCACGATCCGGCATTTGCTGACACATACGGGCGGTATTCGGAACGTTGAGACGGGCTGGCCTGACGTAACGTGGGACGAAACAATCACGCGAATCTGTGCGTCACCGGTCGAGGCGGATTGGGTCGTCGGACGGACTGCAGGGTATCACACGACAACAAGCTGGTTCATCCTGGGAGAAATTCTCGCGCGACTGACAGGCCGGACATATGCCGAAGCGATGCGTTTCGAGTTGTTCGAACCGATGGGTCTGATCGACACGAGGTCTTCATTCACGTCCGGTGAAAAAGCGAGTCAGGCCGCGCGGCTCGGTTGGATGTACGCTCGCGAACAAGGGGGTTTACAGTTGCTCGACTGGCACGAATTGCCTCGTTGTCAAATGTCCTCCCCCGGTTCTAACACGCGTGGCCCTATTCGTGAACTCGGTCGGTTCTACGAAATGCTCTTGAATGAAGGGGACACTCTGCGTTGTCGAATCCTTACCCCCCAGACGGTGGCAGCGATGACGGCTCGACATCGTGTGGGGGACTACGATTTAACCTTGGCCCACGTCGTTGATTTTGGTCTTGGTGTGATTATCGATTCCAATCGCTATGGTATCGAGACGGTCCCTTATGGTTATGGAAAGCATTGCTCACCGAGAACGTTCGGGCATGGTGGATCTCAATCTTCTCAGGGTTGGTGCGACCCGGAATCAGGGCTGATTGTCGCCAGCTTTTTCAACGGTCGTCCTGGCGAGGGTCAGCACGGTCGGAGGTCCAGGAAGCTGAACGAAGCAATTTGCGTCGACCTGGGTTTGACTGAAGCTTAGACGTGAACTTCACAAAAAACTCACAGAATGATCTGCGTAACGTTCACACATGTTGAATAGGTTTAGCGTACGAGTAATATCGTGACGCGCGCAGGTAGACCCGACAGTCAACGCAGTGAAGCCTAGAAAAATCGGTCATCTTGCAACAGACGAGACAATTTGCAACGAAAATACGTTTCGTTAGGACTATTCGAGCCAAACATCCATGCCGATACTTGCAGCCGAAGTCGATGTATTCCCAGAAAGCCTTCTTTGCCGCGACGATTTCGTGAATGATGGCGAGTCGCAATGGTGGGCCGTCTATACCCGATCCCGACAAGAAAAAGCATTAATGCGCGCTCTTGTCTCGATGGAGATCTCGTTCTACTGCCCGGTTTTGCCACATCGATTTCGATCCCCTTCAGGGCGACTTCGAACATCGTACTTGCCACTTTTTACAAATTATCTTTTCATGTACTCGGACGGTCACGACCGCCATCGTGCGTTAAAAACGAACTTGATTTCGAAAACAATTGAAGTTAGTGACGGCGTGCAATTAACGCACGATCTTCGTCAAATCCAACGATTGACCCGAACAGGAATGCCGCTTTCGATCGAAGCGAATATACAACCTGGATGCAAGGTTCGGATCAATTCGGGTCCGCTTGCTGGCATGGAAGGGGTCGTCTTGAAAAGACAGGGGACGGATTTTCTTTTCGTCGTCGTCAATTTTTTGCAACAGGGAGCATTGGTCAAACTTGAAGACGAACAGGTTCGTCCGATTCCTTGATTTGATGCAAACCGTGCGAGAGAGCGTTCTGGCACAACCGAACTTTCGAAGACGAAAATTCATTGATGTTTTAAAGTCGAAAATCGTTTTTTCTCGCTGTTCGCAAGCTTGCTCTTGAAGCTAGATGTCGACAAACTCGACGATCGACAAGACCGGGGTTATGATCGAGTACGGACTTAACCAGGTCTGGCTGATTGCGAACGAACGTCGAGACATTCGCAATCTTCAATTTTCCTTAGCCACAGTAGAGGGGCCCAAATCAAAGTTATTGTCACTGGTGGCGCGGGTTTTATCGGAAGCCACATCGTGGATGCGCTGCTGGCTCGCGGGCATTCTCCGTTTGTCGTCGACAACTTATCTCTGGGATCGCGACAGAACCTTCCCCAAGACATCCCGGTTTTCGAAGTCGATATTCGCGACAGTGCGAAATTGTCGCAGGTTTTTGACGAGGTGAAGCCTGACGGAGTCTGTCATCAGGCGGCTCAGGTTTCTGTCAGTCGTTCCATGCGTGAACCGATTTTTGACGCGGAAGTCAATATTCTTGGTTTGCTGAATGTACTGGAGCAATCGACTCGCGTAGGGGTGAAGCGAGTCGTCTTTGCATCGTCGGGCGGCGTTTTGTATGGAGATGTCACAACACCCGCCACTGAAGATTTCCCCAAACGGCCAATATCGCCCTACGGCATCAGCAAATGGGTGGGTGAACAGTATTTGGAATTCTTCGCGCGAGAACGAGGGCTTCAGGGCGTGGCTCTACGGTACTCGAATGTCTATGGGCCACGACAAAACCCGCACGGTGAGGCTGGGGTCGTGGCGATTTTCTACACGGCAATGTTCGCTGGCCAGATTGTTACAATCAACGGAGATGGCCGGTATATTCGAGATTACGTCTATGGACCGGACGTCGCATCAGCCAATGTGACCGCTTTGGAATTTTCCATGAATCAGAGCTTTGAGGCGATCAACATCGGAACGGGGATCGGCGTCGATGTGAATGAAGTCGCAGAAAAGCTTTCTGGGCTGGTTCAGATTGAGTTGCGGAAACAGGGGAGTTCACTTCAAATTCCTCATTGGCGTCACGGAGTGCCTCGCCTGGGGGACTTACGATCGAATTTGATTTCCCCGATTCGCGCGAAACAATTACTTGGTTGGAAACCTGCAAGGTCGTTTGACGAAGGTTTGCGAGAAACAGTAAGCCGGTTCGGATTAAAATCCACATAGGACTGATGATGCTTGACGCAAATTTATTGCAGTTGATTGACGAGGCTGGCCAGCGGCATCTTTTGCAGTTTTGGAATGAATTGTCAAAGGTGGAACAGGAAGAATTTTCCAGCCAGCTTGCAAGCGTGGATTGGACTTTAATTGGTTCCTTCAAGCAGCAAGCAATGAACAACTCGAGCGGCTTAAGTGATGAGGCTCGCAGGGCATTGCCCCCCTCGCACGTCGTTCGAATCCCCAAGACTGCCGCAGATCGTCAGGCTTGGAATGAAGCTCGCCAACTCGGTGAGCAGACAATTTCAGCCGGAAAGCTGGGTGTGGTACTGTTAGCCGGTGGGCAAGGAACAAGACTCGGCTTCGAACGTTCCAAAGGGTTGTTCCCAATCGGCCCTGTCACGGGAAAATCATTGCTGGAGATCCTGGCCTCACAAGTCGTTGCCACGTCAAAACGATTCGGCCATTCCATCCCGTATTTCGTGATGACGAGTGACGGGACTCATCAAGAAATCGAAGCCTTCTACAAAGAGAATGCGTATTTTGGTCTCGATCCGAAAAACGTCTTTCTTTTTCACCAGGGATACGCTCCGTCGCTTGATCGGCAAACAGGTCAATTGCTGCTGGCAGAAAAAGGCCTGTTGAGCATGAGTCCCGATGGACATGGCGGGTTGTTTTCAGCTCTTTGGAAGGCAGGGCTGTTCGATGAAATGAAGCGGCTCGGCGTCGAGTACCTGTTCTCGCACCAGGTCGACAACCCGTTGGCCAAAGTGTGTGATCCCGAATTCATCGGACTGCACCTGAAACATGGGGCCGAGGTGTCAACCAAAGTCGTCGCAAAAACAGTTCCCGAAGAAAAGGTCGGTGTTGCCGTTAATGTTGACGGACGAACCCGTATCATCGAGTACAGCGACTTGCCCAGTGAACTGGCCCAACAGCGGGATGCAGACGGCGGGTTGAGGTATTGGGCAGGAAGTACGGCCATTCACATATTCAATCGAACATTTTTGGAACGCGTTGCGACCTCCGATAATGTCCTTCCCTGGCACCGAGCGATTAAGAAAATTCCGCATATTGATAAGGGCGGAAATCGTGTCCAACCAGATTCAGAGAACGGGGTAAAGTTCGAACGGTTTATCTTCGACACCCTTCCGCTTGCCGAGGTTGCTCTGGTTGTCGAAACAGACCGCGATGAAGAGTTTGCACCGCTAAAGAACAAATCCGGCGATTTTTCCGCAGATTACGTCCAGCGCCAAATGGTGAATCGCGCCGTCAACTGGTTGAAGCGACATGGTATTTCGGTCCCCGCCGGGGTTAATATCGAAATCAGCCCTCAAGTTGCCTTATGTCGCGAGGATTTGGAGGATCGGGCAATTGAAATTGCGAAAATCGTGTTTGATCGACCTACGCTCATTGGTCCTCACGAAGCACGCCCGCAAGGCATTTCATTGAAAGGTCATCAAATTCAAACTCAATCAATTGTTATCGACCCACTGGTGTTCGACACGTACTTACGTCCGCAAGTCTGGGGCGGTCGCGGCCTCAAACAGCACCTCGGACGTGATCTTCCGCAGGAATGTCCCTACGGTGAGTCGTGGGATCTCAGCCCTTTGTCGTCAAATGTCAGTCGAGTGATTGAAGGTCCACTTTCAGGACGTGATCTGAACGATCTTTGGGCCAACTGCCGAAAGCATCTGACTGGCGGTAAAGGCCCTGAAGTTTTTCCGTTATTAGTGAAATGGCTCGAATGCCTGACGCTATTGTCGGTTCAGGTACACCCGGACGATAAAATGGCTCAGCGTGTCTTGAATGAACCCTATGGTAAGTCTGAAGCCTGGGTTGTCGTCTCCGCCGAACCGACGGCTCAGGTTTATGCAGGTATTAAAAAAGGCGTAACACGTGATGATTTCGTATCCCATCTCAACGCCGGAACACTGACCGAGTGCCTGCATTCGTTCACACCGAAGGCTGGTGATTGCATATCGATCCCTGCAGGAACAATCCACGCTGCCGGTGGCGGACTGATTATCGCCGAAGTTCAGCAGTCTAGCGACGCGACATTTCGTCTATTTGACTGGAATCGATTAGGATTGGATGGAAAACCGCGCACACTGCAAATCGACCTCTCGCTCGAAGCGATCAATTGGAATCAGGGACCGGTCAACCCTGTAGTCCCGGTCGGATTCATCGTCAATCCCGATGGAGTGCGGGGAGAACGGCTGGTCGAGGGCAATGGATTTATCATGGAGCGGTTCACCGTTGAAAAATCGTTTCATAATCCGTATCCCGGCGAATTCACCATCTGGATGGTCCTTGAAGGAACCGCAGACTTATCAAATCTCGAAACCGACTATTGCCGACGGTTCAGTAAAGGTGCGACGACCGTTATACCCGCAAGCGTGCGTCAAGCGGTTTGGAAACCTGACGCGAATGACCTAACATTAATGTGTGTTCGGCTCAACAAACCCTCGGATTGAATAAAACATTGTCTTTCACTCGATCAATTTGAATCATATTTGCAGCAACTTTTCAGGAATGCGGACATGAAGTTAGTGATGATTGGGACGGGGTATGTCGGCCTGGTCACAGGAACCTGTTTTGCCGATAGCGGCAACGACGTCGCTTGCGTGGACGTAGATGCAGAGAAGATTCGTCGTCTGAATCTTGGAGAGATCCCCATCTACGAACCAGGACTGGTTGAACTAGTCGTTAGGAACACCGCTGCTGGTCGGTTGAAATTTACAACGTCTGCAGCGGAAGTCGTTCCCAAGGCCAAATGTGTCTTTCTTGCTGTGGGAACCCCGCAGCGCAACGACGGATCTGCTGATTTGAAGGTCTTTTTTAGCGCTCTAGAATCGATTGCACCTCACTTGTCCCACGACGCCGTCGTCGTCATCAAGAGTACTGTGCCTGTCGGAACGAACGCCGAGGTCGCACGCCGTTTAAAAGCACTGACCGGACGCGATGTGGATGTCGCTTCAAACCCTGAATTCCTGAAAGAAGGGTGCGCAATCGACGATTTCACGAAACCTGATCGAGTCGTTGTTGGTGTTTCTCGCCCTGAGGTCGGAACTGTATTGCACGAACTCTATAAGCCATTTCTCAGGACCGAACATCCGTTTCTTGTGATGAATCTGGAAAGCTCGGAAATGACGAAGTATGTCGCGAACTGTCTGCTCGCGACGAAGATCAGTTTCATCAACGAAATGGCAAACATCTGTGAAAAGGTTGGCGCCGATATCAACCATGTCCGAAAAGGAATCGGCCATGACCAGCGGATTGGATTTGCCTTCCTGTTCCCCGGCGTCGGTTATGGAGGATCGTGCTTTCCAAAGGATGTGCGAGCACTGATTAACGTTGCTGATCAAAACGGTATCGCACCTCGAATTCTTCGTTCGGTTGATGAAGTGAATGAGGCTCAGAAAGAAGTAATATTCCAGAAGCTCACCAATCATTTCCATGGCAATTTCGCCGGAAAAACGGTGGCAATCTGGGGGCTGGCATTCAAACCGCGAACAGACGACATCCGAGAAGCTCCCTCACTGGTGCTTATCGACCGCCTGCTGACAGCCGGTGCGAAGGTCCGTGCCCATGACCCGGTTGCAATGGAAAACGTTCGCAAGCTTTACGGAGACAAAATCGTTTTTTCCACGACGCCGTACGACACCCTCGAGGGTGCTGATGCTCTGGCGATTGTCACGGAATGGAACGAGTTTCGGAATCCGGACTTTGATACGATACGTGAAAAACTTAGTTCACCCGTTATTTTCGACGGCAGGAACCTCTTTAATCCCGAAAAGATGCAGGAGTTGGGTTTTCATTATTCCGGGATCGGATTGGAATCTCAGCCGAAGTCTTAAGTTCATTCAATACATTTTACGACAACTCACATTACGTATATGGATAGGCATTTGTAATGCGTTCGATACTTGTTACCGGCGGAGCTGGTTTCCTTGGCAGCCATCTTTGCGAGCGGCTGCTCGAAAGAGGCGATAACGTCATCTGTCTCGACAATTTCTTTACCGGGCGAAAACAAAATATCCTTCATTTGATGGGTAATCCTCGCTTCGAATTGATGCGACACGATATTGTTCAGCCGTTCGTGTTAGAAGTTGACCAGATTTATAATCTGGCCTGCCCCGCTTCACCCGTGGCTTATCAGTATAATCCGATTAAGACAATCAAAACGTCGACCGTCGGTGTCGTCAACGTGCTGGGCCTGGCGAAACGTTGTAAGGCGCGGGTTCTGCATTGTTCGACATCTGAGGTCTATGGCGACCCGATTGTTCACCCGCAGCGTGAAGACTATTGGGGTCATGTCAATCCAATTGGGCCTCGCAGTTGTTACGACGAAGGAAAACGCGTTGCCGAATCACTGTGCATTAATTATCACTACCAGCACAACATGGAAATCCGAATCATTCGGATCTTTAACACTTATGGGCCTCGAATGGACCCTAAAGATGGCCGCGTCATTTCCAACTTCATCAATCAGGCCTTACGAGACGAAGCGATCACGATCTATGGCGACGGAACTCAAACTCGATCATTCTGTTACTGTGAGGATCTTATCCGCGGAATGATGATGATGATGGACCAGGATGACGAAACTGGCCCAGTTAACCTGGGGAATCCCGGTGAATACACGATGCTGGAACTCGCGCAAGAAGTGATAAAGCTTTTACCCGAGACAAAATCGACGATCATCCACATCCCTTTGCCGAAAGACGACCCCAGGCAACGATGCCCGGACATTACAAAAGCCAAGACGATAATGGGATGGTCACCAACCATCGATCTGAGAACCGGGCTGGCGAAGACCATTGAATATTATCGAAGTGAGCTTACGCGAAATCGTGAATGAACGGCCACAATCTGTGTGAATACATTCTTCCATGATATGACCACTGCGTTTGATGGGATCAGCACTCTTGCGAGAGATCAATGGCAAAAATCAAAATTGGCCAAATCGGAACTGCGCACGGGCATGCTGCGGGGAAACTTAACACATACCGAAAATCACCAGATTATGAAGTGGTGGGTATCGTCGAGCCGGATCTCAAACTGAGGAAACAAGCAGAGTCACAGCCCGAGTTCCGCGACTTGCCATGGATGACTGTCGAACAATTATTGAACGTTCCTGATCTTCAGGCCGTCGCGATTGAAACGGAGCCCCGTTTTCTTTTGCTGCACGCAGAAACATGTATTGATGCCGGAAAGCACGTGCATCTCGACAAGCCGGCCGGCGAATCTCTACTTCAATTCCGCCGAATTCTCGACACAGCCGCACGTAGGCACCTTTGCGTGCAGATGGGTTACATGTACCGCTACAACCCGGCCATCGTGTTGATGAAAGATCTCGTGCGCAAAGGGTTTCTCGGCGAACCCTTTGAAATGCATAGTGTGATGAGCAAGGTTGTTGACCGCGAGAACCGACTGAAACACGGTGAATATACCGGTGGAATGATGTTTGAACTTGGTTGTCATCTGATCGATGTGGTCGTCGACGTTCTTGGGGCACCAGTAAGCGTCAATTCGTTCTATCAGCATGTCGGGTCGTCACGAGACACCCTGCGAGACAATATGCTTGCCGTGCTCAGTTATCCCAAGGCGATTGCGACGGTGAAGTCCTCCGCTCAGGAAGTAGACGGAGGCTCAAGGCGACATATTGTCATTTGTGGAACAGAGGGAACGATCCAAATCCAACCGCTTGATTCTCCGAAAACGGTCCGTTTAACACTCTCCGCTGAACGCAGCAAATATCAGAAGGGTTTGCAAGAAGTCGCCATGCCTTCGTACGAAAGATATGTCGGCGATGCCGCTGATTTTGCGAAAGTGATACGAGCCGAGAAGATGTTCGACTGGTCGGCGATGCATGATCTTGCCGTACAAGAGACCGTGCTTCGAGCGAGCGGATGCCCAATCGATCGATGACATCGCAATATTTATAGAAGGCCGTAAATGAGTCTGTTTCCACGCGAAGAAATCCTAGCGCGTCTACGAGCAAAAGTGACTGCGGGCCAACCGATCCTGGGAGGAGGTGCAGGAACGGGCCTTTCTGCGAAACTGGAAGAGGCCGGTGGAATCGATCTGATCGTCATCTATAACTCAGGGCGTTTCCGTATGGGTGGCCGAGGGTCTCTGGCCGGCATGATGCCGTACGGTGACGCAAACGCGATCGTGATGGACATGTCACGAGAAGTCCTGCCTGTCGTCAAGAACACCCCGGTTCTCGCGGGTGTCTGTGGGACAGACCCATTTCGCTTAATTCCTTATTTTCTGAAGGAAGTCCAGTCAGCAGGATTTTCCGGCGTTCAAAACTTTCCGACCGTCGGCTTGTTTGACGGGAACTTTCGGATCGGGTTGGAAGAGACCGGAATGGGCTATGGCCTGGAAGTCGACATGGTTCGCATCGCTGGAGAAATGGGTCTGCTGACGACACCCTATTGTTTCAATCCCGATGAAGCAACCGCGATGGCAAAAGCGGGAGCGGACATCTTGATCCCACATATGGGTCTGACGACAAAGGGGATGATCGGCGCGTCAACAGCGGTCTCGCTGCACGAATCTGCCTTACGTTGCCAGGCCATGCACGACGCAGCGAAACGCGTTAAGCCCGACATTCTAGTCCTGTGCCACGGTGGTCCCATCGCAGACCCCGATGATGCACAATATATCCTCGACCACACAGAAGGTATTGTCGGTTTCTACGGAGCCAGTTCTATGGAACGTCTTCCCGTGGAGCCAGCGATTACGAATCGCATACGAGAATTCGCTGGAATAAAATTCAAACAAAAGTTGTGACCGATCCCATGTAGTTCAGTCGGTTGCTGACTTGAGAGTGAGCGGATACGCTCCCAATGCTAAAAAGAGTAGTTTTGGGATGGCCTCGCCGACCGATGGGTTACGAATTCATCGTGTGCGTTTTCAGGCGACGAAATCATTGTGAAATCATTGTTTTAGGAGAGTTTTAACATGACTACGCCCGCCCCGATTCGAGTTGCTGTGACCGGTGCTGCCGGACAGATTGGATATGCCTCACTATTTCGACTCGCATCGGGTCAGATTTTTGGTGCACATCGCCCCGTCATCCTCCATCTGATCGAAGTCCCACCCGTGATGGCGGCTTTGGACGGGATTCATATGGAACTGGACGACTGTGCCTTCCCAACACTGGCTGGCGTGGTCAAGTGTGACAGCGACCACTTGGAAGAAGCGTTTCGCGACGTGAATTTCGTGATTCTGGTCGGAAGTATTCCTCGTAAGCAAGGAATGGAACGATCCGATCTAATTCGAATCAACGGGCCCATCTTTACGAATACCGGTAAAGCGATTCAGGCAGCCGCCGCTAAGGACGTCCGCGTTGTTGTTGTGGGAAACCCTTGCAATACCAACTGTCTGATTGCCATGTCGCACGCGCCCGATGTTCCTCGCGATCGCTGGTTCGCAATGACTCGACTCGATCAGAACCGTGCCGCTGCTCAGCTTGCCCAGAAGTCTGGAAGACCAGTCGCTTCGGTTTCTAATCTGGCGATTTGGGGTAATCATTCGTCGACCCAGTACCCCGATTTTGTAAATGCAAAAATCGACGAAAAGCCAGTGACCAGCGTCATCTCGGATCACGCCTGGTTGAAAGGTGACTTCGTCAGTACTGTTCAGCAACGCGGGGCCGCGGTCATAAAAGCACGCGGAGCGTCCAGCGCCGCGAGCGCCGCAAACGCCGCATTAGACACCGTCAAAAGTATTATCACACCGACCCCAGCCGGAGATTGCTTCAGTGCTGCGGTTTATTCGGACGGCAGCTATGGCATCGAATCTGGACTTGTAACGGGCTTGCCATTGAGCAGTGATGGCCGCAATTGGCGAGTTCTTCCAGGATTCCAGATCGATGATTTCAGTCGATCGCAGATCGATAAGACCGTCGCTGAACTCAAGCAAGAACGGGATACCGTTCGAGACCTGTTGCCTTGATGAGTATGACAAAACCTGAATGCTTTGTGATCGGAACCTAGATACCCGATTGGACGAAAACGAAACCCCACCTCCTC
>CAIVEI010000067.1 GCA_903904835.1 uncultured Schlesneria sp.
CACCACCATCGTTCCCTGAGGGGCATCCGGTGACCGATAGGTCCAGGTTGCCGCCGGACGGTTCATCAAGCGGTACACTTCCGGAAACTCATTGTATCGACACCCCCTCGGCCAATAGGCCGCCACTTCTTCCCGTTTCTGTGCAATCGCATGCTGCCGCGCCTCTTCCCGAGTGGAAAATCGTTGAACCATCTGAAAATCTCCTGTCAAAGTAAATAACACAACACAACGACAAGAAATATACCGCACCGACAAGGAATGTCAACACAAAAACACGACATAGATTGTTGACGTTTGGAAGGTGCTGGTGGGAAGAAAAGAATGGGACGGTATGGGACGAATGGGACTTATGGGACGGTATGACGAAGGCCGAATCGGTTGCCGTGTCGTTCCGAGACGAAGATCCCTCGCTTGCGCGTCGGGCTATGGTTGGATATGAGAACCCGACGCATTTCCCAGGATTTTTTTCGAAGAATGTCCGCTTTATGCTAAAACCTCGGGCGAAACTTTAGGTATACTCGGCAAAATCTATCTACACCTTTGGATCAATTTGAACGCAGACTTGGCGGCGTTTTTGACGTTCGTCGAATCGATGTGTGAACAATGACCGTCCTAACGTTTCGGCCGGTAATTAATGGGGTCGATCACTGTAAATGATGAGAGACTTTACACTTCCTTAACATGTCAAGCCTTTGTTTTTTGCTCACCCTGAGACTGACAGAGAAAGAGGATTTAACGATGCGACTCAATTGGACTCAACGATTGTTCTCATTGCTACAAGGCCGTCCAAAACAGGCAGCCGCGCCTCGTGCCGCTCGACGCAGTCGAGTTAGCCACGATCGTCATGGAGCATACGTCTCTCGTCTTGAAGTTCTTGAGCCACGCGCGCTGCTGTCGACCGATCCGATTGTTACGGCGACGAATATCATTGCTGTCAGTGTTGTTAATTCGAATACTGGCACTGCCATCACTCTCAACGACGTCACGCCACGAAGTGTTAAGGCCTATGACACATTCACTGTGACTGAATTCCCCGGGACGATCTTCTCGGGCCATTACGGGGGGATCATTCTGGACGCAGCGCCGGGAACAGCGTTTCGATTACCAGATGGTACGCAGGTCGTTCATGACACGATTGACGCGACAGGTCCGACCTCATTGTCGATGAATCTGAATCCGTTTGGCAACACGGTCAATATCGTCGGCCCCGGGTTCGGGTTTATGCCCACGTTTGACGTACCAGTGGGCTTTAACGCGTTAAACGTCAATTTCGGTGGGGGAACGAATCACAACGGTCTGTCATTGAAGAACCTGAATGCAGACGTGGTCAATGTGACAAACGGTGGAACGAGTACGGTTGGCGTGACCATCGACCACTGCGAGATTGGAACCTTGAACGACACCACAACGGGGGTTAACAGTTCTTTTGCGACAACCGCATCAATTTATTCGGGCTCAGCGACCATTACGCTGGGAGCGGGTGGTGTCGTGGGTCTGTACGGTTCGCCAGACGGACTGTTTCCCGGTCCCGGGCCATCCGGCGCTAGTCATTTCGAGAAAAACCTGACGATTAACGGGCAGTCCAGGAGCAAAGCGACGGTCTATGAAGCGACGCCATTGGCGACGTCTTTCGTTATCGACGGCAAGTTGACCCTAAACAACGTCAACGTGACGACGCTAAAAGCGAATTTAGCCCTCCCGACCGTAACCGATCCGAATTCAATGAGTTTAACGCCAACGATCACTGGGACCTGTGATCCAGGTACAGTTCAATTGGTGGTTAACGTCGGAGGCATACCTTATTTCGTACAAACAAACGGATTGAGTACGTGGCGACTGTCGATTGCAATACCGCTCCCGGCAAACAAAGTAACGGCCGTGACGCTCACTGCGTTCGATAAGAATAGCAGCAGCGTGTCGAATACCGGGACAGTGACCACGCGTACGCTGATTTCATGAGGCGACAGACTAAGCACAACAACGATTGGCGGTCCGTTTTTCGCTAATAAATATTGGTGTCGAGTGGACTGAGTGAGTCAATCGAAACGTTGTCGAGCCCTTGAGAATCGGATCACGTTTGTTTGGTTCCTGGTGCGAGTTCGCCCAGAATCTGGTTCACGTCAGGACGGAGAAAATCGACGGGATGAATTGCGGTCGCCGCGCGCTGATTTTTTCAATCGCTCGGACACTTTTCTTTTTTTCTTCTCTCTTTTTGATTTCCCTGGGGATTTCCTCTTCCAGGGTTTGCTGTTGCTTGATCGCAGGGGAAT
This sequence comes from uncultured Schlesneria sp., assembly GCA_903904835.1. GTDB lineage: Bacteria > Planctomycetota > Planctomycetia > Planctomycetales > Planctomycetaceae > Schlesneria. The sequence goes on from CAIVEI010000067.1 coordinate 2,271, forward strand.
ACTTCCGATTAAACTCGTTCACGATCGAGTTGTAGTCGTTTTTTGCCGTATCATATTCGTCTCCGATCAAACAGCAACATTTTCTGTGGATGTCCGAAAGGTTCTCACAACGGGAATGAACGAACCGTCAATGCTGTCGGCAGGCAGTCAATAATCTGTCCCGGGTGGCGATCGCAACCGTGCTGTTTCGGGGCAGCGATGCGCCCAGCCTGAGAAGTGACGTTTGTTTCCTTGTTGCATGTCATCGCGAAAGTCCATCGAGTCATCCTGATGCCGAAGAATGTTTTTACCGGCCACCTCGGCGACGTTCCGCCCGGCTATTGGATCATGGATCGCCGATGCTGGGCCTCGTGCGCTGTCGTGCTTCTCGTTACTGCGATTGTCATGGCGATGCGATTCGATTGGGTTTCTTCAACCAGTCTTTATGAAGAGTCAAAGCTCGCCCTGAGACGAGGTGATTATGCCGAGTCGTTGAAGCTGGGACGCCGCCTGATGTTCCGCGATTCGCATCGCGCTGAAGGGATGCTGTTTGCGGCGGAATCTAGCGCGAAGCTGGGTTACCAGGACGAAGCGCTTCACCTGCTGGAACAAGTCCGTACCGAGAAGCCGTCATTGAGCGAAATTGCCTTGCTGATGACGGCCCGCATCCAAAGCGACGATTTGCATCGCCCTTTTGACGCGGAGCAAACCTTGCGGGAAGCGATTCGCGTTAATCCGGCGTCATTGTCGGCTCATGAAAAGTTAGCGTTCATTCTGGGACTGGCCGGACGAAGTTGGGAAGCATCACAGCATCGACTGTTGCTTATCTCTCAGGATCAGATACCGCTGCAACAATTGAGTTTGCTGGCCTTGGGGAGTACTGCCGCTGAAAATCCCGATCTGTTAAAAGAATATGCTCAGGTGTCGCCTGATGATGTGTTGATCAAGTGTGGACTTTCCAGAATCGCCACGCGAGAAGGTCGCATCGACGAAGCAGAAAAGTTGATCGATGAAGTGATCCAGTGTCAGCCTTCGTTGCTGGCCGCACAGGCTTGGAAAGGTGAATTGCTTCTGCATCGCGAGGATGATTCCGGCCTTGCTCAATGGCAGGCCGCGCTCCCCGCGAACGCCAACGAGTTTCCGGATATCTGGTTTGTCCTGGGAGGTTGGGCTGCGCGCTGTGGCGAGCCGCGTGCTGCGGTCAGATGCTACTGGGAATGTCTGCGAAGGGATGCGAACCACCAGTCGGCCAGTTACCAGATATCTCAGGCCCTCGAGCAGCTCGGAGAATCAGGTTCAGCCAACGTCTTTCGTCAACATGCACATTTGATTGGCGATTTGATTACGGCTGCCAAGACGGTCGAAATCTCGGGTTCGTTTGACGCCGCAAAGCGTGCCGTCGTGCTTTGTGATGCATTGGGTCTGAAAGTAGAAGCGGATGCGTGGCGCAAGGTCTTATGGCAGGCTGATCCTAACGCTCGTTGGCAGACGGAATTGCCACCCCGATCGCGGCGTATGAGAGGGGCACCTCGTACTGACCATCTCAGTAATCCAGCGTTAAACATCGACTTTGCCGCGTATCCCCTTCCCAAGTTGTACAAGGAACGGTCTTTCGCCACCGACGGAATTCCAGGCAGTGTCACAAGCGATCACATCCGATTTGCGGAACAGGCACTCGCGGTGGGAATTAATTTCCAATATCGGAATGGAAGCCAGCCTGCCAGTGGCGGTGAATACATGTATGAATTCAGCGGCGGGGGAGTCGTTGCGTTCGATTATGATGTCGATGGATGGCCCGACCTGTACTTCAGCCAGGGCTCGGAAAGCTCACCACTTGTCGAACAAGATCGGTTGCTCGATCGGATCTATCGAAACCTGGGAGGGAGCACGTTTTCTGATTGCACCACGGCTAGCGGCATTCACGAGCCTGGATTCAGTCAGGGATGCGCTGCTGGCGACTTTGACAACGACGGATTTCCCGATCTGTATGTGGCGAATATCGGCGCTAACCGGTTCTTTCATAACAACGGAGATGGCACGTTCTCCGACGTCACCAGTCAGACCGGAACTGCGGGCGATCGCTGGACAACCAGTTGTGCGATCGCTGACCTGAACGGAGACGGAAACCCTGACCTGTTCACGGTGAATTATGTGACGGGAAAGGGCCTGCTGACGACCGCTTGTCGAATGCCCGATGGATCAACGCGATTATGTACTCCCCATGAATTTCCCGCCGCTCACGATCAGTTGTTCATCAATCTCGGAGACGGTCGCTTCGAGGACCAGTCACAATCGGCGGGCATAGAAGTCCCGGAAGGAAAGGGACTGGGATTGGTTGTCGGATCATTCGATTCTTCGGGGCGCCTGAGCCTGTTCGTTGCCAATGATGCCGTACCAAACTTCTATTTCGCCAATGTCACTGCAAAACGGGGTGACTCGCCGCAATTTGAGGAACGCGGATATCTCTCGGGGTTAGCGGTCGACGCAGACGGTCAGCCGCAGGCCTGCATGGGGGTCGCAGCGGGGGATGCGAACGGCGACGGTCTCTTGGATCTTTACGTCACCAACTTTCGGAACGAGTCAAACACGCTATACCTGCAGCAGCCGGACGGTGGATTCGTTGATGCGACGCGTTCCTCAGGCTTGCGTGAGCCCAGTTTTGCGATGCTGGGCTTCGGCACTCAGTTTCTGGACGCTGATCTCGATGGCTGGCAGGATCTGATCGTCACCAACGGACATGTCGGCAACCTGAAGCATCACGGCGTCCCCTATGAAATGCCTCCACAATTCTACCGGAACCTGGGAAAAGGAAATTTTGTCGAGCTGCCAGCCTCGACGCTGGGGTCGTTTTTCAGTGGCGAGTACCTGGGCCGAGGTTTAACGCGTCTGGATTGGAATCGTGATGGCCGAGACGACTTTGCAATTTCCCACGTGAACTCGTCTGCTGCATTGGTGACGAATCAGACGATCGCCGCAGGTCACTTTCTGACGGTGCAACTCGTTGGAGTCGAATCGGATCGCGACGCCATCGGCAGCATCGTCACTGTTCACGCAGGACCTCGACGGTTCGTTCGGCATTTGACTGCTGGAGACGGATATCAAGCCTGCAATCAACGTCAACTGGTGTTTGGCCTGGGGGATTGCAACGCCATTGACAGCCTCGAAGTCCAATGGCCGACAGGAAAGTCTCAGTATGTAGCGTCTGTACCGATCGACTGTACCTTGCAGTTGATCGAAGGCCGAAATGAAATGACTGTCAGTTCCAAACCCTGATCCCGATCGGTGCGACGATTTTCCCGGCAGCGATCGCTGTTGAACTAAGCAGGCAAGGGCTAATCCGCAAGCGGCCAACGACGCTAACACTTCGGCTTGCCGATCTTAATTCAGGTTTAAGGTTCTGCGGAATCATAATTGCATATTTCAATCTCTGTTAGCTCGACCGGCGAGCGATTGTGATGTCCCATTTTTCTACGTTGATCAATGAAATAAATGACGATGTGTTCTTCTTTCCGCAAACGTCCGCTCTTAGACAGGATGCCTCAGCATGGCGACACGCTTATTTCGAAAACTCGGGTTTACATTAATTGAATTACTAGTCGTGATTGCGATCATCGCAGTATTAATCGCGCTATTGTTACCAGCGGTCCAGCAGGCGCGCGAGGCTGCTCGTCGTACGCAGTGCAAGAACTTTCTCAAGCAGATGGGATTAGCGCTGCACAATTACCATGACGTTTTTAATCGGCTGCCGATTGGAGCACAGGCTGACCCGGTGGTGAGTGCAGCGGCCGGGCAGAACGACAGGCCAAATTGGCGCGTCGCCATTTTTCCGCAGATGGATCAGGCTCCGTTATTCAATCAGCTTTCATTTGCCAGCGTGCATGGCTTTACTGCACCCTATTCAGGGCCGAATGTAATCCTGCAGGGAATTCACGTTCCCGGTTGGAACTGCCCATCCAGTCCGTGTCCGACAACAGGCATATCGGGTTCGGAACAATGCTGGAACGGCGGGAACCCTCAATTGGCAGACTACGTGGGAATTGGTGGGGCTGCGCCTGATCCCGGCGGTCGTGCGAGTGTGGTCAGTTCAAGCAATTACGATGGTGGACTTTATAGTTCTAATGGTCTTTTAAGCGGAGCGAACTCTGTCAACTTCTCGAAGGCCAGTGACGGACTCTCGAACACGCTGATGGTCGGCGAAAACTCCGACAATACCATCGTCAGCGGCGTCCCAACCGACATTCGTTCCAACTATTACGGAGCGTGGTCGGGATTCACCGTTCCGAATAATCCCTGGTCGGGATCACCCGATTCATGGAGTACCGGGATTACGACGGTCCGATATCCGATTAATACACAGGGGACACCTGCAGGTGCTGTTCATACATGGGAGGCGAATCTACCCCTTCGTTCGGCTCATGTCGGCGGGGCTCACGTCCTTTTAGGTGATGGTTCGTCCCGATTCCTTTCAAATAATCTTGACCTCAACACACTCCTCAAAATCTCATCAATGGATGATGGAACAGTTGTCGGAGATTTTTAGATTGAGCCGAAGGTCGTCATTTTTCAAAGGAGAGATCGTGTATCGCTTCACCGGGAAATGTTTGGTGATCTGTGTTATCGGGGTTTGCCTGGCTGCGGGTTGTGGAAAATCCAACGTTTCCCCTCCCACTGCCAAGGCGAGTGGCCAAGTGATCTTCAAGGGCAAGCCAGTGACCGCTGGCGAGATCTACTTTGTGGCTGCCGAAAAGGGGTATTCCGCCAATGCAACATTGGATTCAAACGGAAATTACCAGATTTCCAGCGGCCTTCCGTCAGCGTCGTATAAGGTCTATTTCGCTGGTCCTAAAGTCGTCGAACCACCACGGCCCGGATACGCCCCACCCAAAATGGAGGCTTTCCCCCTGCCACCAAAATACTTGCGTGAAGCAACCAGTGGTCAGTCAGCAGACATTAAAGCGGGCGAAAACAAGTTTGATTTTAAGCTCGAATAATCAATTCCTTTCAGAATCCTCCAGTGCTCCTATTCTCTCTTTCCAGATCAGTAACCAAGCGGTTTGCTGTCTGTCTGTGGATCACGAGTTTGATGACGGGATGCGATGTCGAGAAACCATTGACGATTTCACGTCGTCCAATTCCCACTGTCGACCACGCGTTGACATCGTCTCGGAAGATGGAAATGACGGATTTGGACAAATCATCATTTTCCCCTCGGGCTGATGACTGGTTCGAAGATGTCACAGTTGCTTCAGGAATTAAATGGACTTACCGCAACGGGCGGGAAGCAGATCGATTCTACATGATTGAAAGCTTCGGCGGGGGTGCCGCTGTCATCGATTTCGATCGCGATGGCAAATGTGACCTGTTGGTGACAGGTGGCGGGACCATTTCCAGTGATGCTTCGATCGCGATCGGTGGACGACCGTCAGTTCTGTTCCGCAACCAGGGAGGCTGGCAGTTCGACAATGTGACAACCGGTTCGGGCCTCTCATCAGCCCCCGGATATTCACAAGGGTGTGCTGTCGGGGATTTTGATGCGGACGGTTTTCCCGATCTGTTTGTGTGTGGTTACAAGGGGAGCCAACTTTATCGCAACTGCGGTGATGGGACTTATCTCGACATTGATCCGTGGGGACCGTCACTGTCGAATGATTGGACGACCGCTGCGGTCTTTGCGGACTTCGATCACGATGCTCTGCCAGATCTTGTCATCGCCCGATATGCCAAATGGAGTCCCGAGACGGACGTGAACTGTTCCAAAGGGGGCGTCCGGGATTTGTGCGGTCCAACGTCGTATGCTGGAACGACATGCTTGGCATTTCGCAATTCTGGTGATGGTCTGTTTGAAGACGATTCAGCGCAAGCTGGCATCCAGGGGGGTGTCCACGGGTTGGCGGTTGTGGCGGCAGACTTGAATCTTGATGGTTGGGTCGACTTTTATGTCGCCAGTGATGTCACACCGAATCAGTTGTACCTGGGAGGTCCGTGCTTGCCGCTTAAGGAGCGGGGCGTTTCTGCGGGGGTCGCGTTCAACGAATGGGGACAGGCGGAAGGGAGCATGGGCGTTGATGTCGCGGATTTTGATGGAGATGGTCGCCCCGACATCTGGGTAACCAATTTCGAAAGAGAAGATAACGCACTCTACCGCAACCTGGGAAATAGCATGTTCCTGCATGCCACGGCGGCGGTTGGACTGTCCGGCGTGTCGCGAATGTTCGTCGGGTTCGGAACGGCCATGAGCGATTTTGATGGCGATGGGTGGCCCGATCTGTTCGTTCTTAACGGCAATCCCATTTATTCTGCGGCGGAGTCTCCGTTCAAGCAGAAGCCCCAGTTATTTCGCAATCTTGGTGGGCGATTTACCGACGTATCAGACCAGGGAGGAACATTCTTTCGGGAAGTCCACTCGGGACGGGGAAGCGCGGTCGCGGATTTTGATGACGATGGTGCGCTAGACATCGTCGCAATTCCCATGAACGATCCTGTGCGAATCCTCCGTAACCGCAGGTCACCTGAAAACTTTATCCGAGTTCAACTCGTGGCACGAAACGGTGAACCTGACGCCACGGGCGCTCAAGTATCAGCCGAGTTTCAGGGACGAACATTGACTCGCTTTGCCGTCCGAGGAACGGGATTCTTTTCTCAGTCAGACTCGAGAATGATCTTTCCTGTCGCACCTGAATTGGAAACGGCCGAGATCAGGGTGCAGTGGCCGGCGCGTGACCGCGAGATCTTTCGGGGTCTTGCCGTAAGAACGACTCATGTATTAATTGAAGGTCACGGGGAGACCTCGCGTGACTGAGGTTAATGCGTCATCCATTCGTATTAACCTCCGCGCACGATCAGTTTTTTTTTGTGTCGCAGTTGGCATGATCGTCGTCGCGGCGATCTGCTGGTACTTGTTGCGGTCTACTCCGGAACAGTTGCTGGAGCGTGGTCTGGCAGAATCTGATCACGACCCCGTGGCCGCCGCACATTTGTTTCATCGCGCGGTGAATGCTGCTGCTGGAAGAGATTATCCAGACGCCCAGATTGCGCTCTGTCGGCTGCTGCTCCGAAGGAACTCCCGACAAGAAGCGTCGTCGTTATTCACCGCGATTAATTGTCAGGAGTGTCGTACTGACCTGTTGCTCGGGTTTGGCCGGGACGCATTGCGGATGGAACAGCGACCCGAGGGGCTTGCAGCACTGGAGTCGGTCGCCCGGCGCGATGTTCGTGAAAGGCTCGTCGCGTTGGAATTACTGATGTCCGACTATCAGGAATGGGGACAACGTCAGAAGCAACTGCAAATCGCTGAATCACTAACGGAAATGCAACCACAGAACCCGCAGCGCTGGTCTGACTTAATCGAATTACTCACAAGCATGGCACGGGAATCGGAGTGTGTGGCGACAATTCAACGGGCATTGCAGCAGGATTTTCCTGTCGAGTTTCTCAGCCATCTGCAGAATTCGCTCGTTCAACAGCTCGTGAATCAAGGAGATGCGCGCGGGGCACGGCGTGAACTGGAAAACCTGCGGAAACTGGAAAGTGATTCTCTCAGAGTGCGCGGATCGGAAGTTTACGTCTGTCGTCTGGAAGGTGATTTGGAGAAGTCGCTGCAAATCGTGACGACGATTGTCGACGACGCACCCGATCTTCCATTTCCTCGGTTCACCAGGGGTGTCGTCTTGCTCGATCTCCGAAGATTCAACGACGCGAAGGATGACCTGGAACGAGTGATCGCCGCCCAGCCATTCAACGCTCCGGCACAATTCAAGCTTTCAGAAGCGTACCGCGGACTGGGTAAAGAGGATCTGGCAGCGAAACATCAACGACTCGCCTCCGAGATCGCCGGCAAACAGATTCGAATCACATCGCTGTTGAAGCAGCGAGACGAAGATCCGTACGATCCGATGATTTACCGTGAGCTGGAACAACTTCATCGCGAGTTGGGGGATTCTGGAGCGGCAAGACATTGGCACCGGTGGGGAGTCCGCGTCAGTCCGCAAAACAGTTTGATTCCGTCAGCTCAAATTCCAAAAGGTTGAAGCGGCTTGGACGATGACTGTTTTGTAACTCCCTTCGGTGTTTTACTAGAAAACGCTCGCCTTTTCGGGTCAGCATGATGACAGCACCGTTCCCACCAGTTGTCTCGATTCAATAGGCATCAGGCAATTCGGACATCTGCCTTTTCGCAAACGCTGATTCGGCAATCCCTTCTGGGCGTCTGTTGCCGCCCGGCGGCCTTAAAACTGAAAGATCGGGGATGTCTTCTGGATATCCTAATAAACGGCAAAAAAGCGGTGCGTCATAAAGCGCCGCCAGGCGAATGGTGCTGATCCACATTTGACGAAATTCCGTGCTCGCCGGCCCGTCCAGATCTAGAACACGAATCAGTCGCCGTGCCGCTGGCGTTGTGCCGAGGATTTGCCCCGTTTCAAAAACGGTCAATGCGGATGCGATTTCTGGCGCTGTGGGGTCATCGATCCTTCTGCTCCCTTTTCTAAGGTTACAGGTGGCGCATGAATAGAATAAATTCAGGTAATTGCGATCGGCATCCGGTTGGGCCAAAACAGGCAAGAAATGATCAATCGCAAAGTCGCGTACGCCGATTCCCCACTGTTCCCGACGCAAGCAATAAACGCAACGAAATTCGAATTCATCACGCAGCCACGGTCGGTAACTGCTGTAATCCAAGTATCCGATTGGTCCATGCCGTCGTATTGATTTTGTTGGATAGACAAAAGGATTCATGATTCGTGCGTCTGGTGACTGGCTTTTTCGAGCAGTTCCGCATGAAGTTTTCGTACGGTAGCGATTGGAAGCGGTGCCACTTCGTCAACGAAGCGGCGCATCTGAACCTGAAGTTCGATCAGTTCAATCGATTCTTCGGGTGTGATTGTTCCCGCAATTTCCTTATCGATCAGGTCGCACCGTCGTTCATTCCTGGAGGACGACCAGGGGATGTGCTCTGATGCATCCGAAGTTGGACGGACAACAAAGTAAACTCGACGTCCGTGCATTTCGTACAGCGCGGCCTCGGTCGACGGTTCAAGACGTTCCAAAAACTGGACCACCGACTCACCAAGCTCAGATTCGTTAAAAACTTTGGGCATGTTCCAAACTCCGCATGACCAACTTTATCGGAAGCAGGTACTTAAATAATACGCCTCATCGAATACTGCTGCCAATTCCGATCCAGAATTCTCTGACGAATCAAAGTGATCGATCAGACGAACGCGATCTAAGATGCCGAAACGCAGTTGTCGCATTTTAGCGGGTTGAAGCAACGGATCTTCTACTTTTCAAAGATAAAAACGTGAGCCTCGCCATCGCTGGTGATGTATCCCCGGTACATTCCTTCCGTGTTGTACGAGAAGGCCCCTTCTCCTTTTCGGGTCAGGACAATCACGGCACCGTCCCCTCCGGCGTCTTTGATCTGGCTCATGACCTGCTTGCTGGCACTCGCAATCGACAACCCTTTGTATTTCACGAGGGAACTGATTTCATGTGCTGCAACAGCTCGAAGGAAGAACTCGCCATCGCCGGTGGACGAGATGGCGCACGAGTCATTATCAGCAAAATTCCCTGCGCCGATAATTGGCGCATCGCCGACTCGTCCGTGACGCTTGTTATTCAGTCCGCCGGTTGACGTCCCTGCCGCCACATTTCCCGCGCGGTCGATGGCTACTGCGCCAACGGTTCCGACGCGGTCCTCTGTTCTTCGCCGAAAGGCAACGGGATCTACCGAATCGGGATTTGCTGCTTTTCCCAACTCCTTACCCTTCGCGGCTTTTTCTTTCTCTTGAAGTTCCTGTTCTTCCTTCAGACCTCGCTCGTGCTGTTTCCAGCGGTACTCGGTTTTAAAATAAGAAGGATCGACGAATTCAATTCCCGCCGCCTTGGCAAACTGATCAGCTCCCTCTCCGACCATGAGCACGTGACCCGATTTCTCCAGGACAATTCGGGCCGCAGTAATGGGATTCTTGATTATGGTCGTACTGGCGACGGCACCAGCTTGCTTGCTTTTGCCATCCATGATCGAGGCGTCGAGTTCGTTCTTCCCTTCGCGAGTGAAGACCGAGCCCTTGCCAGCGTTAAACAGAGGTGAATCTTCCAGGACCTTGATTGCCTCGACGACTCCGTCAAGATTCACGGCATTTGGCTTTTGAAGCGCGGCATAGCCAGCGCGAAGTGACGCCTTCAGAACTTCACGATGTTCATCTGCCAGCTTGTCTGACATCTTGTCACGTGGAATTACTCCACAACCTCCGTGAATCATCAGCACAACTTTTACTCCTGAAGGAGACGACCAGCTTTGGACCGGCAGGTCTCCCGCAGGCTGAACCGGATTGTCCGCCAGGGCGACGACCAGTCGATTCGGTTTGATTGCGTCTTCACACCACGCTGGAACGGTTTGGAACAAGCTGGCCAGAACTGTCGCCAGGACAAGGGAACAGGCTCGATTCATGAAAATCTTCCTTTATTTCTGGTGGGTTAAACCCTGACGTTGAATCGTCAAGCTGTTTTCCAGCCGTCCGATCTGTGATGGTTGGCAGTGAAATCTCGTCATTCAAAACCGACGCGATGATAGCTGCGGAGAAACGGTTTCGCGACATGGCTCTACCGACAGACGGTCAATTTTGGCGAGTTGGTTTCGCACCGTCCTGGTTCAGCCTGACACCACAACCGTTTTCCGTTGAAAAGTGGCAGACACCTTGTTCGATGTTCACACCGGTCGCGACATCTTCGGCGAGCAGCAACGCGCCGTCCATGTCGACGTAATCGAGTAATGGCAAGAGCTGGGCAATCGAAGAAATTCCAACAGTCGACTCGGTCATGCATCCGACCATGACTTTCAATCCCAGCTCGCGGGCACGGCCAATCATTCTGCGGGCTGGGGTGAACCCGCCGCATTTGACGAGCTTGATGTTGATACCGTGGAAGTGACCTGCACATCGCTCCACATCCGCCTCGCGCTGGCAGCTTTCGTCGGCGATCACGGGTAAGACTGACTGCTGGTAAACTCGACGCATCTCGTCCCACTGATCCGGCGGCAACGGTTGTTCGATGAACTCGACACCCAGCTCGGCCAGCCCCCGCGAGTTTTGAATCGTCTCGTCCGCCGTCCAGGCACAGTTGGCGTCAACGCGGAAGACCGCGTTTGTATGACGACGAAGTTCCCGAACGATCGCCAGGTCATCTTTTGTTCCGAGCTTGATCTTGTAGATCGGCCAGTTCGGAAACTCCTGCATATGTGCGACCATTGTGTCGACGGTGTCGATACCGATCGTGTAATTGGTCAGCGGCAGTTTCTCTGCTGAAAGACCCCAGGCTTTCCAGGTCGGCTTTCCCAGCTTTTTCCCCCATAAGTCGCAGGCGGCCTCGTCCAGCGCACATTGCGCAAACGGATTGTTACCGAGCCGAGGTGAAAGTTTTTCCCATAGCTGGGCCGGGTCACCCAGCGTCCAATGTTCGAGATCGGCTCGCACCGCTTCCAGCGCTGCGGACATTTCGGCGATCGTCGCGCCGTAGTAATCGTCCGACGTGGCTTCCCCGTATCCGCGCAGTCCATCTTCCTCCAGTTCCACGATCAAAGTCGGCTGGATCTCGACGGACTCGCGCGAAATCGTGAAGACGTGGCGCAGGCGCAGTTCGAACGAGTGAAGTTTGAGTTTCATATCGCCTAAGGCCTTTGCCAATCGCCCGAAGCTTTGAATTTGAGAATCGCATCCACCAACTCACCAGGTCCGTGTCGGATCACATCACAGACGGGGAGACCGAATTCGGCTCGTACTCGTTCCCGCTCGACTTCGGCATCGGCGGCCGAGAGCCGCCGGCTGTTCATCGCAATCCCGATGACACGACAGTCGTACTCGACGTTGACGTTGGCCATCACTTCATAGATCCGGCGAATTTCGGCCAGTGGCGGGATCGGAACGTGTTCGACATCCGTGACGACGTTGCGGCCCACTTCGTAGACCAGGATTAACGCATGCGGGGCACAGCCGTGCAACAGACTGAGCGTGACGCCCGAGTACGACGGATGGACAAGACTCCCTTGTCCTTCAACGACAAGGATTTCGTGATGCTGGTTCTTCAGCATCATTTTTTCGACCGCGCCGGCAACGAAGTCAGCGACGACACAATCGATGGGACAACCGTCACCTTCGACCATGATTCCTGTCTGTCCGGTGGCAATGAATTTCGCGTCGTGACCGCGTTGCTTCAAGCCGTTCGTCAGTTCGACCGATGCCACCATCTTGCCAACACTACAATCGTGGCCGACGGTATGGATTCGAAGACAGTCCCCTCGAAGCCCCTTCCGGCTGGCGACATCGCGTTCGCTGTTCTTGCGGACGTCAATCAGTCGCACACCATGTTTCGCCGCTGCCGCGACGAACTCTGCATCGTTCGACAGAAATTCGTGCAGACCGGACCAGATATTCATACCGCGAGAAATGGCTTCCAGGATAATGGCTCGCCAGGGTGCCGGAATTTTTCCGCCTGCGGGAGCGGTCCCGAGAAGAAGTGTGTCGGCTGGCGGAGCCTCTGCGAGCGACCCTACGACAGGGAGCTTGCCACCGACCCCCAGCAGATCCTGTGACGTCTTACCGCGTTGGGTTCCATCCAGGACCGCAATGATTTCGTCGGGTCTGTAACGGATCATACAGCTTGCCGTCTTGGCATTCTCGGGATCGGTCTGTCCTTCGGTTAAAACGACGATGCGTCGCGTTTGAGTCATGTTGTCACTCCTTATTCCCGTCTCAGCCATCCTGAAATTATTTTTCGTATCGCGGAACCCAAGACCGACAATCCCATGGCAAGCGGGCATTCCGATCACGGCTAAATTACAGTTTTACCAGTTCTCCTACGTTACTTCCGGAACGAGGTCAGCGGCGAGTCGACCAGAGCCCTTCGGTCGTCGACCGTCTCGTTGGCAGCGGTTCCTGACGGGCTGGGCGTTTCCTGCATCAGGTGCGGAATACCTTGAGCGTCCATGTGAGCGACGACGGTATCCCAGGCAACCAGCCCTTGTTTGTTGAGTCTCAACCGCAGCAGCCAGCCGATACGCCCGGGTCCTTCTTCGAACCCATCGAACACAAAATTTCCAATACTATGGACGATCAATTTCCCTTTGTAGTATTCGGTGGCTTGCGTGACATGTGGATGGCCTCCCACGACGATATCAGCGCCTGCATCAATCATCAGTCTTGCGAATTGCTTTTGGCGATCGGTGGCGGGGTCGTACTCAGAACCCCAATGCAGAAACGGAATGACGAGATCGGCTTTCGAGATTGCGCGTGCGGCCTGGATGTCAGCAACAACCTGTTCATCGACGCTCCACGCGGTCCCAGGCCAATTCGGCCCCGCTTCGAAAATGCGAGGCTTGAATTCGTTGTATCCCAGTAACGCGATCCGCACTCCTTTAATTTCCAGGATATGCGGCGTGCGAGCGTGGGCACAATTGCGGCCGCCGCCGAAATACGGCAGCTTATGCTTTTCCAGCAAATCCAATTGTTCCAAAAAGGCAGAGTGACCGAAGTCACCCGTGTGGTTGTTCGCCAGCGAGACAACATTGATGTGGCGGGTCAGGACCGGCAGGACTTTCGGATCGGCTCTAAAGACCCACGGCTTCTTAATCGGTGATCCCCCGGTCGCGATCACACATTCCAGATTTCCGATGTTGCAGTCTGCCCCTTTGAAGATCTCTGCAAACTCGGCAAACGGATCAACCCCTTTGGCCATCTCCTTGCCGGGACCGTCAGCCAGCATGATGTCGCCCGCAAAGACGAGCAGTAGATCTGATTGAGGTCCACCGGCCGCTGCGGCAGCGGCCCCACCTGCCCCGTTTTGTCGATTGTTTTCAGTAGCCCGAGACCGAGTGTCCGAACCAATCGAACTCCAGAACGCTGCGGCGCAAAAAATCAGAATCGCGCCGATCGATGCCATCGAGCGTTGTTGGGAAGTTCTCACGGAAGACCTCCTTGAAAATCAGGTGAAATGCGACACGTTAAAAGACCGAAACAGCGACCCGGCCTTGCCCTGAAATAACAGCAGTCGCAGTGTGGCAACTTCCCGCTCGTCAGGCAATCACGCGTCGAAAGAATTGTCATTCGTTTCGATCGTACAGAGGTCCATTGATGCGGATGGGACGAATGTCTAACCGGATATTCACGACGGTGTAATCATCTCCGCCGTAGGTTTCGGTATACCAGGCGACGCTTTCATTGTCGCGAGTAAATTTGAATTCGAAACCATCAACCGCTTGCTTCCTGGCTGCGTGGCCGTCGAACGCCAGTCCGGTGGCGACGGGGCTGACGCTTTCCATCAGTGCCCCCATCAGATCAATCAACGTCGTATTCCCGAGAATGTCGTTGGAGAATAATGGAGTCCGCGTTGTCGGCCGGAAGTCGGGAGATTTGGGGTCGAGTTTTTCATCGTCCAATTTCTCTTGAGCCGGGATGACTTCAAGTGTCTTCAGATCAAAACGATCGCCACGATCGAGGTAAGTCAGTCGGGCATTTCTCAAGTTAAAACGTCCGAGCGTCTTATCGTGCTCAGCCCGTGACAGGTCGAGGACAAGTGCTCCCTTGTGTCCGATGACGCGGACATCCTTGCCGTTTGTGACGATAATCGCGGAGTTCTCGTCGACTCCAATCCCGTACTGAAATCCCTGGTCCTGCATGGCGACCAGGGTCCGTGCAAAGCGACCGCGAACGAACAGATGCTGATCGACGAACCAGTTTTCATCGATAAAACCCAATCCGCGATCGATCTCTTTCCCCCAGCGAACGCCATTCAGCATCGTGCCGAGCACCGATCCTGCATCGCGAAACATGACTCGACTCATGACTGCCGCACCAGCGCTCGTTCCGGCGATGACGCCCCCTTTTCGGTAGACTTCCCAGATGGCGTCCAGCATTGGCGTGTGCTCACCATTTGCTTGAAAGAGTGCTTTGACAATTTTGTCCTGGGCACCCCCGATCAGAAAGACTCCTGTCGACTCACGGACTTGAGCAACCAGATCTGGATCGGAAACCGCCTCCACCGGTGTTCTGTCGAGTTTTTTCCATGCGACGGGGACGAGGAAAGCATCCGCACCCGCTTTGTTAAGCGCCGTGATGACCCAGCCCCCCTTTTTCACCGGATCGCCGCTGGCAGTTGGAAAGACGGCAATGCGAGCACCTGGTCCACCCGCCAATTCCACAATTTCTTCCCAGTATTCGCGATTGTTATACCGTTCGGAACCGCCAATGATGACAAGCGATCCGGAAACCTTGGCGTCTTTCTGGTTCGCCTCTTGTATGGCGATATCTTCTGCCGCACTCGAATTCGCAATAACAAAGCAGCACAGGGAGGCAAGTAAACAAAGTCGTAACCTGCGATTTGTCGCGGCACGGCAAGGTTTTGAAGTCTGTGAACGGCGGATATCTGCAACGACGGCTTCGCAGTCTGATGCAATCGGATACTGAAAATCGCAGCCGGTTGCACTGCCGAAGTTCAGCATGCTGTTGACGGAGAATTTCGGCAACCCAAAAATGCGACAGCTCCTGAAGAAAAAGCGAATCATCCTTTCCTCACATCCATGTGATCGGGCGAGTCATGGGAAGACCAGCGTAAGTGGTACTTTATCCATGATCCCAAAGAGGCAACCCTCCTCTTAGAAGCTTACCGTTCCAGAGGGAGGTCGTGAAGTCGGGGCGTCCATGTCGTTCATTTAGAATTTCAGGTGCCAGACTGCATTCGCACCGTTGTCATGCGGGAACTGGTCACGTCGATCAATGGAAGTTCAACTCGTTTCCGGTTCAGGACGAAGAATATTTGTCGTGACGCGTGTATTCCACTTCCTATAATCTCGACAGCCAAGTGTTCTACAAAATCGCGATATGAGCCATTCGTCACGATGTTGCCAAGAACGTATCTTGAACTCGTCACTTCGAATAACGAAGGATCGCGGGAATGAATAAACTTTCTGGAATTGCGACGTTTCTGACGGTTTCATGTGTTTTTTGCGGTTGCGACGGAATCACTTCGATAAATGGCGTCGTTACGGATGACGACTACAAGCCGATTTCCGGTGCAAAGGTCGTCGTGGTGCCGTCGAAAGAGATCGCGGCCGGCAGCCGGAATCCGACAGAAGTCACTGATGCAAACGGAGCCTTTGAAATCAACTTTACTCATGCACCAAGGGCTGGCAAAATTAAGCTGATTGTCTCACACGAAGATTATCAAACGGTGGAGGAAACCATGAAAAGTGGGGGACATCGAAACCACAATATTCGAATGACAGGCGCCCCCAACATTGAAAAAGAGTTGGGATATGGCGATCCACACCCAACTGAGCATCCGCCGAAGTACCGACCAGACGACGAGAGTTCCTCAGACGTGCCGAAATAGAAATTGTTTAGATCATCGCGGACGCAAAACCCGATTCCAGACTCATCCGTCGTCTTTATGCCGTTCATCAGGTTCACAGTTAGGCAAAGTGCGATCCCGCTGGGATCGATGAGTTTTTTTAATTACAACCGGTGGCGTCGCTGCGCTCAGCCACCGGCTATTAGCTGATGTCCTTCCAGGACAGCAATAAAGAGGCGATTACCCAATTTTTTGCCAGGAAAAATCGTTGGCATTGCCAGGACACCCTGTCGAATAACAGTTGGACTTTGTTTATTTGCGAATGGGTGCTGCGGCTGGCTTTTTCGGCGATGCAGGGACGGCTTTCTGTGTCGCGGCGGGCTCGTCGTCTGGCATCGGCGGCTGTGCGTCGGGAGCGTTTTCCGACAAGTCAACGGGTGCCGCCGGATTTGGCTGGCTGGTCAAGTTGGCATCTTCTGTCAGGTATCTCAACGCGACATCGACCGCAGCGAATTCCCGTTCGAGACTTCGTTTACTGCCGTGTGAGTTTGGATGTAACCGCTTCCGCTCGTTTTGCGGTGGGCTCTCTTCAGCGACGACGACTTCTTGCCCGCCGCCACCGACGCGGAGGCCGATGAAGGGGATGTCGACACCAACACCAGGGGTGACCACCGTACGCAGCACCGGCGGGCCATTCACCGGGATCACCGAGCGATCACCGTTCTCCCACTTCGAAAGCGTCGCTTTGACTTGTGAAAGCAATTCATTCATCGTGGTAAGTTGTCCTAAGAGGACATCCGTTTCGACGGGTCCCAATCGAAGGGCCTCCTGCATTTGTCCGGCCCTTGACCAGATTTCCTTGGCGGCACGATACGATTCGCGATAGCCCGGTTGCTGCTGGTGGAACCGATGCATCTCCCAGCAGAGCGAGTTCGTCGATTGGACGACCTGTGTCGCCCGCTCGTCAATTTGCGTTGGGTCATCAATCACATCCACGGCAAGCACGGGCATGGCCACCATCAAGCTTAAAGCGGCTATCATCGTTCGAGTGACATTTCGTCGCATGTTCATTGAGATTCTCCTGGGTCGGGTCAAAAAAAAAGCCGACGTGGCAAAGGACCAGGAGGTCTTTCGTCACGTCGGCTTACTTATCACTGCGCCCGCCAGCAATCGCTGGCTTGCATCGTGTACTGTCATCCAACAAGGTCGGAAGGTTTTGAAACTGACAAAACGTTCCTGACGCGGATGAGTCTACCACTGATCTGCGTGAACGCAATGACGGATTGTTTAATCTTTGAAGAGGGGGCTTGGCAGGTCTCCGCGAACGACTACTCCGTCGAAAGAACGGCGGCCACACGGAAGCCGGAAGCACGGCTTTTGAAGCCGGGACTGAGACCCCAGCGGTTTGCAGAGACGCAATTGGATGCGGGGTTATACCAGCATCCGCCCCGGGTCACGCGGGTCCTCAAGGATTGATTTTGCTCGATGGGATCGCGACCACCGGGAAGCTTGGCCATCTCCCAATCCGCGCACCATTCTGAAATATTCCCGTGCATGTCACTCAAGCCCCACCCGTTCGGCTTCTTTTGTCCAACGCGGTGGGCATACTTTTCGCCGACGTTCAAAGAGTTGTCATTAAACCACGCGTATTCCCCAAGCGACGACCCGTCGTCCCCGAATGAATAGTCTGTCTTCGTCCCCGCACGACACGCATATTCCCATTGCGCGCCAGTCGGCAACACAAAGCTCCATCCCTTTGGCAATCGTCCGGCAGCCAGCTCGGTTTTCGTCAGCTTCTGGCAGAACGCTACCGCGTCATCGTGACTGATGAAACTTGCCGGGAAGTCATCTCCCTCCTTCACATCATCCTGGCCCTTCCACGGAACCGTTTTCATCACTTTCTTCCACACCGCTTGAGTCAATTCCGTCTCAGCCAGCCAGAAGCCCTGCGTCAGGGTGACTTCAACTGCGAACTCATTGCCCGATTCGATCGTCGTTCCCATGGTGAAACTTCCGGCAGGACACCATCGAAAACTGATCCCGGGAACTAAAGTCTTCGCTTCCCCGGCAATTGTGGCTGCAAAGTTTTCACGAATTTCGGCTTCCGACGGCCTGGTATGGCCACACGATGACAAAAAGAGAGGGATCGACACCAGAGCGAACACGCAGAAACTCAAACGGCGACTGCGTGCCCAACGTACGGCGATCGCCTGCAAATTCCACTTTGACCTCCATTGCGAGAGCTTACGGAGAGGATCGCTTTTCGAAATGAGTGATGCTCCGAAATTTGAGACATGGGCGTGCCGCTCGGGTGATTCACCCATTGTTGGGTCTCGATTGTGAAGGATTGAGTCATGGTTTGATTTTCCGTAACGAGGAATTCGCATCCTATTTGAACCGGATGAATCGGGACAGGGTTCACGACCTTTGCAGGTGGACGATCCGCTGATTTCCGACGCTGGCGGCGTCAGCCACGTGGCCGATGCTGCCAGCGTCGGAAGTATCAGTTTAAGTCGATTTAATCGATTAACTTGTTTTTGAACGTAAAAACGGACGTCGAACGCGCTTCTTTCTCGACCATTTCAAATTGGAAATGTGGGCGAATTGACACTCACGAGTGGCCACCTCTAGAATTTCAGTTTTTCCGTTTTGTCGTGCACCTTGCAGCCCAGATTATTATGACGCAAAACTTTGATGAAGCCGTTCGCAAGGCCGATGTCCTTTTGGAGGCATTGGCCTGGATTCGCCAGTTCCGTGGTCGCCATGTCGTGATCAAGCTTGGCGGCAGCGCGATGGAAGAGACCGAAGCGGTTAAACATTTCCTGTCGGACGTGATCTTCATGTCATCGGTCGGGATGCGGCCGATTCTGGTGCATGGCGGTGGTAAAGCGATTAACGCAGCGATGACCAAGGCGGGGATTGCCCCCCGGTGGGTGCAGGGTCGTCGATATACTGACGATGAAACGCTGGAAATCGTCGCCAACGTCCTTGCCGGGGAAATTTGCCAGAGCCTGGTGGATGAAATCATTCGTCAAGGTGGCGATGCTCGGGGTCTCAGTTTTCAGACGATGAATTGTCTGATCGGCAAACGATTGACGCTTCCAGGCGAAAACGGCGAACCGATCGATCTTGGCCGTGTCGGAGAGGTGACCGACATCGACCGTGATTTGTTGTTAATGACTTGCCGCAACGAACAGATTCCGGTTCTTCCCTCTGTTGCACTCGACGCCGAGGGTGGAAAGCTGAACGTCAATGCGGACACGGCAGCGGCGGCAGTGGCTCGATTGATTCAGGCAGAAAAGCTGGTCTTTTTGAGCGACGTCCCTGGAATTTTTCTGGACCGGAAAGATCCATCGACATTGCAATCGCATTTGAATGCCGCTCGCTGCCGAGAGCTGATTCGTGAGGGCATTATCGATGCGGGAATGGTCCCGAAAGTCGAAGCCGCCTTGGAAGCGCTGGAAGCAGGCGTCAAAAAGGTGCACATTATTGACGCGAGAATTCCACATTCGGTTTTGCTTGAGATCTACTCGAATGAGGGGATCGGAACCGAGATTGTCCTTTAGTGAAACAGGCCCTGGAGACATCATGCATCCCGCCGCGACTCGTTCCAGCCAAAAAACCATTGATCAGTTCGCGAAGTATGTGATTCCCAACTACAAGCGCTATCCCGTGAGTCTGGTTCACGGTGAAGGGAGCTACGTCTGGGATGCCGAGGGCAAGAAGTATCTTGATCTGTTTCCTGGCTGGGGCTGCGATATTCTGGGACATAGCCCGCCGAAAGTGGTGAAGGCGATCCAGAAGCAGGTCGATCACCTGATTCATATCCCGAACACCTGGTACACCGAGGCTCAAGGGGATTTTGCTGAAGCGATCGTCACGCGAAGTTTCGGCAAGGTCTTTTTTGCCAACAGCGGAACCGAGGCGAATGAAGGTGCGATCAAGCTTGCCCGATTGCATTATGCGAACAAGTCGGGTGGAACTCAGAAGTACCGTATCATCACGTTTGAAAACGGCTTTCACGGAAGAACGTTCGGCTCCGTGACCGCGACGGCTCAGCCAAAATATCACGAAGGCCTGGGACCGCTGCTTCCTGGTTTTCGATACGCGCCGTACAACGATCTGGAGGCAGTCAAAGCACTGATCGATAACGAAACCTGCGCCATTATGCTCGAGCCAATCCAGGGCGAGGGTGGAGTCAACATCGCCAGTGATGACTTTTTAAAGGGGCTTCGCCAGTTATGTGATCAACACGATCTGCTGTTGATTCTCGATGAAGTTCAAACAGGAACGGGCCGGACCGGACATTGGTTTGCCTATCAGCATTCGGGTGTCCAGCCGGACATTATGACGCTCGCCAAAGGGTTGGCGGCGGGGGTCGCATGTGGTGCTTTCGTCTGCCAGGACCATATCGCACCGAGCCTCAGGCCCGGTATTCATGGAACGACATTCGGTGGCAATCCGCTGGCGATGGCGGCCGGAATTGCCACGATAAAGACGATTGAAGAAGAGGGGTTACTGGAACACTGTCGTGAAATGTCTGCCCGATTCCACCACCATTTTGTTCAACTGAAAGAGTCACTTCCAATCATTAAAGACGT
This sequence comes from uncultured Schlesneria sp., assembly GCA_903904835.1. Classification (GTDB taxonomy): domain Bacteria; phylum Planctomycetota; class Planctomycetia; order Planctomycetales; family Planctomycetaceae; genus Schlesneria. The sequence continues at coordinate 23,189 of CAIVEI010000067.1, forward strand.
ACGGTCACGTGGAATGATGATCGGAATTGAGTTGAATATTCCTGCCACGCCAGCGGTTGGCCAGTGCATGGAACGAGGTGTTCTGATCAATGCGACGCACGATACGGTCGTCAGACTATTGCCTGCATTGAACATCTCGAAAACCCAGGTGGATGAAGGTTGTCACGTCATCGCCGACGTGCTGAAACAGATGGGGAAAGAGGCATAAGACGCCTCGAAACGGGATTTCCCGATTGAGTCATCAAGATTGAATCGAAGCTGCGTGAGCGTATTTTCACTCATCAGTCGGCTGCGACCGAAAATTGAAAACTGCCAAACAGGCTTGGAACTGACTTTGTCATGCGTCATTTGAATTCGCTTCTGGAATTGAAACGATCCGATGTTGAATCGATCTTTGGATTGGCTCGTACTTTAAAGGACCGCCTGAAGCGGGGCGAACGGCCTCAGGTATTATCTGGCTACGTGATGGCTCAGGTGTTCGAGAAGCCGTCACTTCGAACCCGACTGAGCTTTGATGCGGCGATGATGCAGTTGGGTGGCGGCAGCATTTTTCTCAACGCCAAAGACGCAGGTCTGGGGGGACGCGAAGCGGTTCCTGACGTGGCGAGGGTCATCGGTGGTTACAGTGATATCATCACCCTGCGCACGTTCTCTCAAAAATTGATTGATGCCTTCATCGAACATTCCGGTGTTGCTGTCATCAACGGGCTGTCGGATGAACGGCATCCGTGTCAGGCTTTGACAGACGTGTTCACGATGCAGGAAGTGATCGGGGACTTGCGCGGAAAGAAATGCGTGTTCGTCGGTGACGGCAATAACGTCGCAAACTCTCTGGCGATCGCGGCTTCATTATGTGGAATGCCGTTTACTGTGTGTGCACCGGAAGACTACCGACTGGAAGAAAAATACCTCAAATCATTGACCAAGCGGATTCCGACCGCCGAAGTCGTTCAGACAGACAACTTCAAATCCGCATTGAAAGACGCGGCGATCGTCTACACGGACGTCTGGACCAGCATGGGTCAGGAAGCCGAAGCCGAAGAGCGTAAGAAAGTCTTCGGTCGTTACCAGGTCAACGAAAAGCTGATGAAACTGGCTCCGAAAAGCTGTCGGTTCATGCACTGCCTGCCGGCCAAACGGGGTCAGGAAGTGACAGACGATGTCATTGATGGAGCACAAAGCATCGTCTTCGAACAGGCTCAAAACCGCATGCACCTTGCAAAAGGACTGCTGCTTTGGGTGTTAGAAAAAAAGATCTGATCCCATGAATCAGGTTCGACGCTAGAATAAAATCCGGTCAGTGACTCGCGTCGGTTTCTCGCGATTGGAGCTGGTTTGCATGGATGCTGATTCTTTGTCCGAACAAGTTGTCGTTAACGAACGCAAGCGCGGGCTAAGTCAACTGCGCCTGTCGTTTGTGTTTGTCGTCGCAAGCATCTTGGCGATGTCGATCGATATTCCTGTCGCTTCCGTTTTCAAAAGCGGACTGCCTCGTTCACTACATTCATTGGGCCAGTTATTGGAGATGCACGAAACATTCGGGCATGGCTACGGCGTGACGTTGATTCTGATCGCCGTTGCTGTGCTCGATCGGCAGACATGGAAATGTCTTCCGTGGTTGATCTCAGGATCATTGGGTTCGGGAATGATGGCAAACCTGCTGAAATTGACGATCCATCGATTTCGACCTCGTGACTTCGATTTGACGAATGCAACCGTCTGGGCAACATTTCGCTCGGAAGGGGCTGACTTCAAAGGAATGCAAAGCATGCCTTCTGCGCACACAGCAACAGCCGCGGGCCTGGCCGTCATGCTTTCGACGATTTACCCACGGGGTCGCTGGTATTTCGCTGCACTGGCGATCCTGGTCGGCATTCAGAGGGTCGTCACATCAGCGCATTTTCCCAGCGATGTCTGTGCAGGGGCTGCCGTTGGTTGCCTGTTCGGAATGATTTCGAGTGTGTCGATGAAACCAAATCCCCCCCCCTGCGGGGGTGGTTAACGGGCCTTTGTCCTAGCGCGGATTATTCGTTAGCCCGACGCGCAAGGGAGAAATGTTCTCTTCGTTTTTAGAGGAATAAGATCCCTCGCTTGCGCGTCGGGCTAACGTTTCAGATGTGATTGAGGTGCATAGGCCCGTTTTCCACCGCCAACGGGGGCGGTAGGATTTCGGTCTCATCGAGTCGATTTGAAGTAACGAGCGTCGACCTTTTTTGAAGCCAAAATCTCAGTGTTGACCGTGAGTTTCTTCTTCCTCAATCGTCGGTCTGCTCGACAGAGCACTTCTTTCCCGCAGAATTCTGACAGCCGCCCTGTGGCGCGAACTCACATTGTATTGGGGGACAAGTCCTCCGATCAGAATCAGGGCCGTTAGTGAAATGACGGCAAACTTCTCTCGTTTACCGATCCCCAGTGAGACGAGCGAAGTATGTCGGGTTCCGGTGAACAGTCGAAAATAGGCATGAACCACGGCAATACCATTCAAGGCTGACGCGAAGACGATTGCGACCCCGACATACGGAAACGCTTCAACCGCGCCGTCAACAAGCATCTCTGTCCCGACAAATCCGAACGTTCCAGGAAAACCGACACTGGCCAGGCCGGTGATCATGAACAGGACCGCGAGAGCGGGCGTATGATCATAGAGTCCCTGAAAATTCTGCAATGACAACCGGCCACGACGAGCTTCCAAGGCGCGTAATGTCAGACCGAATCCTCCGAGTGAAATACTCACGGCCATCCAGACGCAGAGAGCACCCGTAAGACTGATCGGCGTCACTGCTTCCAGACCGGCAAGGACAATTGCCGAATAGCTGAGGAACAGGTAACAAAAGAACCGACGCGCATCTGTTTGAACGAGTGCAATTCCTGCGGCATAGACCGCAGAAATGAGTGACAATAACCCGATCGTCCTCAGAACCCAGTCAGGCGCGATGGGAAGCACCAACCGTATCGTGGCATAAGCACCTACGAGCGGCATGGCGACGAGCAACGCTGTTCCAAACGTCGCTCGGTCAAATAGATCGCTCATCCAGCAATGAAACGGGGCGATACCCGTTCGAATGAAGACCGCGATCAAGAGCGTTATGATCGCCCACAAGGAGTGAACCTGACCTTCTCGCCCCTCGTAATCAACGAAAGACTGGCCGATCACCAGCATGGCGATAAAGAGAGCCATGTGTTTCACGTAAACGCCCGTGTTCTGTCCACGTGCGCGCAATTCGAGGTACGGTTGCACTGTCCCTGCTGCCAGTAATCCAATGATCAGCCACGGGGCTTCGCAGCAGAATGTGGCAAGTACGATCGCTTCCGACGCCAATGTCCAGGCAAAGCTGAAACGTCGAATTTTCGTTCTTAAGGTGGTCAACGAGACGAGCAAATACAACAGCGCGACGAGGGACAACAGTGGAGCACTTAACGGATCCATGATGAAGATCGGTCGCCCCATCAGTTTCGTCAGCGGATTCCAAAAGTCTTGTGCTTCGCTGGGTGGCCGTCCGGGGGGATTGATAAATTCGTAGTCGATCCACGCACCCACGGTTGTGATCAGCACAAGCGTGTTAAAGAACAGCGAATGGCGACTGGCCACAAACTGGTCTTTTAGCCGTCCAACCCAGATGGCACCGATCAAGGCGATTAATACTGACGTTTCCAGCCAGGGAAAATGCAATTCACTCATAATAGTTCCTCAAGAGTCGGTGAGGCCTCTGAGGTCGGGGTTTTCGAAGATTCATTTCCAGCGAGCATCTTTGTCCATGTTCGTTCGAGAGCGTCACATCGTCGCAGAAAGACAAGAAACGGATGAACCATGTAGTTTTTCAAGAAGGAATCGAGGTATCCTCTTTCCATCGCCAGGCGGTAGTACCAGGTTCGTACCGATTCTTCGGCTCTGCTGAGCCACGCACCGGAAAACTTGGGCAACCGTTCGCCGATCGCATCTTCCATGGTCCGATAGTCGTATAGCAACGTTGGCGCTCTCAGGAACTGAAGAGTTCGCAGGCAGCCATGACCCAGAATATGAACCAGAGCGATATACCGAAAACCGAGTCCGATTTCGGCGAAAATCAGTCCGACTTGCGACAGCGATGCAAAGGAGAGAGCGCTCTTAATGTCCGTCTGGACGCTGCCAGCAAAGGTCGCAAACCAGGCCGTCGATAAACCAACGACCACAATCAATACTCGTAAGGCAGTCGATTGTTCCAGAAGCGGGCTGAAACGCAGCAAAAGGAACGCGCCCAAATGGACCGAAAGAGCTCCGTAGAAGATCGCACTCGAAGGTGTCGGACCTTCCATTGCCCGAGGCAACCAGCCGGAAAATGGAACCATCGCTGATTTGCCCATCGCCGCAACGAGAAGTAACAGCCCAACAAAGAAGGCTTGATTGGGTTCGAGCGGGGTTACGACCATCGGCCATTCGCCCTTCAAGAGCATGTCGAAATCACCCTCGCCCTTCATATGATGCAGCGCGACAGACGCCAAAAGCAGTGCCGCATCAGAAACACGATAAACGATCCAGACATGTAACCCGTTTGTTGCCGGGGCCGGACGTTCGTGAAAGAACGCAACCAATAAGGCAGACGAAAGACCGACCAGTTCCCATCCTGTGAAGAGCGTTTCCACAGTCCCTGCAAGAGAGGTTGTCACCATGCCCACGACAAACAGGGATAACAGCACGAAAAACCGATTGAAACCCCGTTCGCGATGCAAATATCGATTTGCGAAGGCACCGATCGTACCACACAAAATGAAGGTCAGAATAACGAATGGAACTGATAGCTTGTCGAACTCGAATTTAAAAACGAAATGATAGTCTTTGACGTGCACCCAACTGCCGAATTCGATGGGGACCTGGGTATCGTTCCAGAAGAGCATCAAACCTAACATGGCAACGGATGCAACCAGGCCAGTAATGATTCCCGTCTGAACGCATCGCGCAATGACACGTTCGCTCAGAGGTCGGTCGCGTAACAGCGAAGCGATACCGAGCGTTGCGAACATCATCACCGGTGCTCCGACCACCAGCAGTCCGAGCACTTTGAAGGCCAGTGCAACTTCTTCTATTTCGGTGAGCTGATGTCCGGTTTCTACAGCAAGTAGTCCGAGCAAATGAAAGGCATCAAACATGGTTCTGGTTTATTCTCCGAATACAGTCTGCATTTGATGCGACATCACGACCCGATTTGAGCGAATCCCAGATGTTCACGCCACCCGCGATACCAATCTGCCGACGTCGGTGCTTTGGGCAAGTCCGTGATCGATGGTTCATAGACGTGGAATTCATCGTTACGGTAAACGAGGATTCGATTCGAGTCGGCGTCCAATAGAGCCAACTGCACCCATCCATTTTTAATAATGTTGCTGACGACCTGACTTCGGGACATGATTCGTCGAATTCCGTCGGGCGTGGATTCAATAATCATGAGCAATCGAACCGGTTCGTGGATCTCAACACCCTGCCACGGCAATCCGGGACGCAGGTCACTTGCGGCACCGTCCATGACACCCAGTAGCGACGTAATGTTATGCGGCAATTTGGTCCCGCATCCCCAGCCGGGCGAGTCGATATACGAAAAAAAATATTGCAAATTGATTCCGGAACAGACAGGAACGACCGCACCGAGAATTCGACCAAGGATCGTGCAATCGGCATCGTCCGCGTGGGGTTCGTACGAATGCAAAAAGCATCGTCGGTCAAGATATAACCCGCGTAATCTTGCTCGACGACCGACAAAGCAGATTGCATTGGAAGCGTTGCCGAATTCCGGTCGAGTCTGTGCCAGATCTTCAGATCGGCCTTCGACGTGCCGACGTGCTGCAGCAAACGAAAGGTCGAGAGGTGCCGATTGGAATCGTCGACATCGTTCGTGTGCATTTCTTTCGCAAGCACTTTCCAACGCCGATTTCGCGTATTCAAGGTCCGCGAGATGGGATTCCGGTAGATGGTCTACGTCGTGAAACGTGATCGAGTCGCTACAGGTATTGTGCAGCCCACCCAGAAAATGCACATCATTCGGTATATGCAAACCACGGCTATCGAGAATTTCACGCACTCGTGGATCGTTCAGAATCGCCGCCAGTGCTCGGGCGTTCGGCGAGCCAGCACTGCCGGAACAGGCACCGCAGTCATAACACGATTTGTGAGGGTTGTTCAGGCAGAACGAGCCGTGGCCGAAGAAACAGACGATTCTTGCAAATCCCGATGTCAAGCCGATGTCTCGCAACAACCGCTCGCCCATTGTGGCCATTTCATTGACGGTAAAACCGATTCCATCTCCCTTGGGACCCGGCGTTTCCGACTTCCGTTCCAGATGGAGTCGCGTCATGGGTGGCGGCTCAACAAATCGACCCGCATGTCGCCGAATGTTTGCCGTCATTCGTGGAAACAAGACACGAAAGACCAGGGGAATCGAAGCCAGGACGCCGAAGCTCGCGGTTAAGACCGCTCCCCCCGCAACGCTACGCGTCCCCTGATGAACATTATGAGATGCGGTTCCAATCACGCGCCGGGTTTTTGCACGTCGTCGATTTTCGGCTTCCAGAGTTGGATCGACCTCTTCGGTTATCCAATGTTGAGGCCTGATAACGATAGGACAAAGTGCTGCGTAATGAGCATCGGCAACACCTTTGTAGTACATCGGCACGCTGAAAAACCCGGCGGCACCAAAGGTTTCTGCATCGGGAGCGACCTCTTCGAGGTGCCGGCGAAACGATTCTTCACGTGTATCGATACAGAAAACCGACTGAAAACGGGGTGAACTGACTCGTTGTGGAGTTCTGACGGTGTGGACAGAAATCGCGTCCAGAGTTTGAACTCGAAAATGTCGTTCAAACGCCTGATGGAAGATCCGACGACGTTCCATACTGCTGAACGACTCGATTTCATGTATCAACTCGGCCCAATCTTTGGGACTCAGATGACACAATGTTGCAGGCGACCAGCCAAGCACTTGAGCCAGTTGGAAAATTAAAAACGCTCGCTGCTCGACGCTCGAACGAGAAAGCTTTTCAAGACCCGATCCGATCACTTGGCGAAACTCGCTGAGTGGACCTTTATAATGCAAGGCCTCTTCGGCAGTAGAGGCGAGTGCAAGTCGTTCGAGGATCAGTCGAATCGCGAGGTACTCGATCAAGCAGCCTGGGGTTGCGGAGACAGCTTGTCGGTCCGGGCGAACCTCTAGCTGCCAGATTAAACCAGCCCATCCCCGCAGCGCAAGCAGACTTGCCGTAATGAAGTCTTCCCACTCCGTCTGGGGAACACCGAGCAGCTCAAGCGACTCGATCAGCGAATCCATCGGCCCCATTTTCGCCTTTGTGATTCGTGTCAGCTCGTCAGGAAGTGCATCCATCCATCGTTCGGGTGGACCTCCTGACTGAGAATAGACGGCCAGAAACGACTGATAGAACCCCTCATCACGATGCGGCAACGACCAGTTCGAAAAACCCTGGTCGGCAAAGGCCGCGCAAAAGCGAATCAGAACGGGATGGACCAGACTGTCGGTATCGAAGTTCGACGCTTCCCGCAAAACATCTCGATGCCGGACGATTTGCGCTTTCGGTTCAATTTCAGGAGTGACGCCAAACATTCCATTCCGGCAGGTACGCCAAAGTGCCTGTAGAGTAAAGGCTTCCCATGTCGCGGCGCTCCATCGTTCGATCGATGCTTTGCCGAACCGATCGATCAATTCAACGATCGGCAATGGATGATCACTTCGCAGTCCAGGGTCAACCTGCTCGGTGTTGTGTGCAAGCGTTGTCCGTAAATCGCGCATGACCCAGTGCTTGGTATCCGTCAAAAAACGATCACGAACAGCAGAGGGAGCATCGGGGCGAAGTCGAGTGAGAGCATCCGTTTCTGCCACGAACCATTGCAATTCTTCCGTTGGTCCTGTCCGGAGCGGATATTGCAACATCGCCAAACGAAGCTGGCGTCGGGTTGTCACCGACGCAATCATGACTTCCGCCTCGTCTTTCAAGTCTCGCTTCAGGGCAAGTTCCAGATCGCTCAGGTAAATTCGATCCTGAGCCAGTTTATCGCGGTAGGTGTCTTCGGTCAGATAGGGCTGACACCCAAACAGCCTGGCTCCCTTTTGGACCCCCTCGTCAAACGGAAGATCTTCAAGTGCTTGCAGCGTATTCAAAAAAACAAATGCGGTGATCGGGCCTTGTGAGGGAAGCAGTGACGCTGCTTTTTCTATCAGGCGTTTAAGTTCTGCTGCAACAACAGGATCGCTGTCGGCTGGACTTGTTATCTCTGTCTGGTTGATGGAATCTTGCACGTGAACCGCTTTGCTCCTTCGTTCCACCGGGAATCTCAAACAAACCCTCAATATAGGCCACCACGAAATCTGCGAGAAGGAACGATAGACTTACAACCCTGACAGGTGCAATCATTACGGTGTCCTAAAGACATGATTTCTGTTCAGATATTTCTGTCCATGTATTTTCAGGTAGAATTCCGACTTTTGTACGTCGAGGAATTAAAAAATGCGAGTTTTAGTGATTGAAGACGATCTAGCCATCGGTAAAGCCTTATTGAAAGGTTTTACTGAAGCGGGGTATCAGTGCGACTGGATGCAGGACGGCGAAGCAGGAATGGTCGCTGCCCGTTCGCAGCAGGCGGACGCCATCGTACTGGACCAGATGCTTCCCAAACTGAGCGGTCTGGAATTACTTCGTGAAATTCGGGCCGCAGGTGTCATGACCCCGGTGATTCTGCTCACTGCCATGGGTTCGGTGCAGGATCGGATTGTTGGGCTGAACACTGGTGCCGACGATTACATGCCAAAACCATTCGAGTTTGCCGAGCTTCTGGCGAGACTGAACGCGGTCGTCCGTCGAACGAGCGTCAGGCCGATACCAGTGCTGACTGTCAATGATCTCACGCTCGATCTGACGACTCGACGAGTGGCTCGTGCCGGCGGCGACGTTGACCTGACCCCCATCGAATTCAGCCTGCTGGAACTCTTGATGCGATATTCGGGACAAGTCGTCACCCGGAAAATGCTTTGCGAACACGTCTGGGGATTCAATTGGGACGGTACGACAAACGTGATCGAGGTTCATGTGAATCGACTGAGAGGTAAACTTGATCAAGGCCGACAGGATTCGATCATCAAGACAATTCGAGGCCGTGGATATTCCATCGCAGCCGATGACAATCCCATCGCAGATAAGGGATAAAGGACGTTTTCGGAGTTCAATAAACAGCCACATCGCGAACAGCATCCACGTCCTGACTTCTGGAACTTTCGACTTCGAATATTGAGAGCAAAACAGTGCGCACAATCGTGCCTCGTTTCGTCGATTTCACTCGATCGCTGCGCTTCCGCCTCACGGTTTGGAATACGCTTGTCGTTCTTGTCACGGTGGTCGTCGCACTGGTCGCCGTCCGAGAAGGTCTGCGATACTACCTTTTGGTCGAGACAGATGCGGTCCTCGATGACGAAGTCAAAGAGATCGTGCTGATGCTCAAAAAATTCTACCCCGATCGCGACCAGTTTATTCAAGCGCTGGAACGAAAGGACGAAGCACACCATGATCGTGGTTGGCATATCCATTGGCTGGATGAGAACGGACAGACGATCTGGGCCAGTACGCTTGCTCCCGAAAAACCACTTTCAAATCTGTTGAACCCCGGCAACGATCGAAACGTCTGGGGATCTGATGTTCATCGAGCGATTGAACGAGAAATCGAGGAACCTGGTGTTCCCCATTTTAAAATTCGCGTCGGAACGTTGATGAAGTTTATCGAAGAAGATGTTGACCGCCTGACACGAATCCTTGCTCCCGTTGGTCTGTTGATACTGTTGCTCGCACCCCTCGGTGGACTTCTTCTGGCGAAACAGGCCATTGAACCTCTGCAGCGATTGATCAAAACCACCGAACGACTGCGTCCAAGTCACCTTGACGAGCGATTGGAATTGCGCGGTGTCGGTGATGAACTCGACCAGCTTGCGGGAAAAATTAATACGTTTCTCGACCAGATCGCCGATCATCTGCAAAAGAATCGTGAGTTCGTTGCCAACGCGGCCCATGATCTCAGGTCACCGTTAGCGGCAATTCAAAGTTCCGTTGAGGTGACGTTAGAGAAGTCTCGTTCGGTCAATGAATACGAAGAACTGCTCTATCAAATTACCGACGAAGTCCACCATCTCGGTCAACTCGTCAATCAGCTATTGCAACTGGCAGAGACTGAGTCAACGGAAACAGAAATTCCGTTGGAACCCGTTCCACTGGCGGATATCGTGATCAAGACCATCGAAATGTTCGAACCGGTTGCCGAAGAATCGGGCGTACGCCTGTCATTTGAGCCCGCGAAAGAGATCGTCGTCATGGGCCAGTCGCGACAACTCCGCCAAGTCCTGACAAATCTGGTCGACAACGCGATCAAATTCACTGAAAAGGGAGGTTCAGTCACGATTGGTCTTGATTTCGATTCGAAACACGAACGCGGCCTGTTGACCGTCAGCGATACGGGCATCGGAATCCCACCGGACGCGGTTGATCGCGTGTTTGATCGCTTTTATCAAGTAGAGAAGTCTCGACAACGTTTTGGTACAAAACGGGGTAACGGACTGGGGCTCAGTATTTGCCAGTCGATCGTTCAATCCAACGGAGGGACAATCAGCGTTGCAAGTCAGCTTGGTAAAGGAACCACCTTTTCGGTTTCACTGCCGCTTGCTAGTGGTTAATGATATAACGCGACTTCATGGGCCTGTAGGACTTATAGGACCTGTTATTCATCGTTGTGACAATCCCCTGTTTGTTTAACTATTTAAATGATCCCCGGTAAACCATTTCATTGCATCACATGATCGCGAACGAAAGTGCCAATCCCGTTAAAGCGCCCTCTGCAGACAATGGTTTTGCGATTGGCGATCGACCTATTCCTTCCCGATACTTTCTTGCTCCACTGGCAGGATACACCCACCTGGCCTTCCGCCGCGCGATTCGCGAGTTGGGCGGACTGGGACTGGCGACAACCGATCTCGTCCACGCCACCCAACTTTGCTCGGGACATCGCCATTCGCTGGAACTCATTACCACTCATTCGGAAGACCTGCCACTGAGTATTCAGATTTTTGGAAGTAATGCCGAACAGCTCGCCGCTGCCGCCAGGTGGCTTGAGAATCATGGTTATACCGGCATCGATATCAACATGGGTTGCCCGATGGCAAAGGTCAATGGGCAAGGTGGCGGTGCCCGACTCTTGTGTGACGCGGACCAGGCATGTCGTCTCGTCGAAAAAGTTGTTTCGGCCGTGTCGCTTCCCGTGACCGTCAAGATGCGTCTTGGGTGGGATCGCGATTCGATCACGTCGCCCTATCTTGCCCGGCGATTTGAAGCCGCGGGAATTCAGGGAATTACGGTTCACGGCCGGACTCGACAACAGGGATTTCAAGGAGGTGTTGATCTGGATGGCATCACGGCCACTGTCGACGCCGTCGAACGTATTCCTGTGATCGGCAACGGAGATGTCCGCTCGGTCGATGATGCGATCCAAATGCAGAAGACAACCGGCTGCGCAGCGGTCGCAATTGGTCGAGGAGCCATGCTCGATCCCTGGATCTTCCGCAAGCTTGCGGACCATCACGAAGGAAGGATCCCAAGGGAACCGACGCGGGACGAACAGATTGATTTTCTCGTCCGTCACTTTACCCTGATGAGGGAACAGCACGCCGAACGAAGCTGTATTCTGATCCGGAAATTCGCCGCCTGGTATGGAGCCCGACTGGGTATTCCGGAAGACCTGGAAAACAGGCTACGAGTGTTTTCGGACGACACCGAATTTGAATCGATCGTGACAGAAATCCGCCGCCGACACGGCGAACGGCAAACGAACATGGCCACAGCCCTCATCAAAGTTCCTAATGGGCCGGTCGAGCGATGGTAACTGGGCCGACGGAAGCCCCACAAGATTGCTTATTTGTGTCGAAGCTAAACGGCCAGATCGAGTGGAAGGTCAGAGATGTCCTTCAAACGTTTCCCGTTGACCATGATGTTGAGGATTTCCAGCGCGTCATCGAGACCCAGATCCTCAAGAGTCTTTTGCAATTCATGGAGTGCGAAATGGTAGACGCAATCGATATCACCTGTTCCCAGTGCGATTGACGCGATTCTTGACGGAAGCGGCTCGGCAGTAATCACCGCGACATGAGGCAGTCGGCCCTTTCGATTTCGAATCAGATTCAGGGCCTCTGATCGGGAGTTTTGTGCTCGGTCGCTTCGAATGGTCCACTTGCACGAGATACTGGCATGTAACAACGGAGCACCACCGTTCTGTTGCCTTAGACTCGCAAGCGTCGCGACAGTGGAATCCACGAGAGTCTTCGGCATGTTAATCACCGCATCGATTTCCGTTTCTCTGACAACCACAATGTCAGGCGTAATCGTGTAGTCGCTTCCAAGCGCTGCGGCGAGGTCGGGATTATTTCGAGTCGCCATGTCGAGCGCAATCAGGTGCGCATATTGTTCGTATTTCGCGATTTCGAGACGATCTCGGCCGTTGACACGATGGACATTCCAGTTTCCAGGGCGAAGATGCCCTAATCGGAGGAACGTTGATTCCACAAATTCAGCGCAGGCATCCTCGAACAACCAGCCCGAGGTTTGTCCTGCCAGACGGTCAGAGGTGACTTCGGACTTCAGTAATTGAGCAATCCCCAAAGCAATCCGAACGCTACTCTTGCTGTGCTTGTCAGCGTTACTCGGAACCCCTTCGCTGTTAACTCCAAGAACGTTTGTGAGCAAAGATGCGTGATACGCGACTCGAGCCTTAGCAAACTGTGCTGCGGACATTATGGGTTTTGGCCTTACCTGGCGGTTTTCATCGCGGAGTTTTTCTTGCCGTTACGAGGCTGGTCTTGATTTCTCATGTTGGCATATTCGGGATTCAATTCGATCAGAATGGAAAAGCGACGCATTTCATCAGCCGCGATGCCGGTTGTTCCGCAACCCCCGAACGGATCGAGTACGGTGTCCCCCTCGCGTGATCCCAGAGCGATGCATCGCCGTGCCAGTTCTCTCGGAAAAGCAGCGGGGTGTCCGTAGGTACTTGGGTCCGGCCCTAAAATCCAATAGTTTCGCAGATTCGCACCGGTCTCTTCCCGTACGCCATTCGGGTCATAGAAATAGGACGGCGTTTTCGCAAACAGGAAGATCTCTTCCGTTGCCGATGTCGGGCGATTTTTGACACTCTCGGGCATTGCCGTTTTTTTGATCCATGTGATACGAGATCGTAAAATCCAACCATCTGCCTGCAACGCAAACGCGACCCGCCACGGCATTCCCATCAAGTCGCGGTCTTTCAAACCCCATACCGCTGGAACTTTGCAGTTCCGTTTCTGGATCAGTTTCTTGGTGTTCCCAACAACGGCATTCGGCCCACAGTTACCTGTACCTCCATTACGAGCGTAGCCATCGCCAACGTTCAACCACAGAGTGCCGTCATTTCTGAGTACGCGCCGAACTTCTTGAAATATTGAAACAAGGTCGGATACATAGAGATCCGGCGACGGCTCAGAGCCGACCTGTTCTGGATGGTCGTAGTCGCGCAACCCCCAATATGGAGGAGACGTGACACAGCATTGAACCGACTCGGCTTCCAGTGTTGGCAGGATGAGGCGACAGTCGCCGACCAGCGTCTTGGATGTCGGCGGATCAAATTGAAAAACTGCTTGTCTCGCCACCGGCGTCAAACCTCCATGCTGTTTAAAATCACATCGCGGGATTTGTAGTTAGGCTAACAAGTCCAATGGAACAGTTGTAGACCTGCGGTGGAACGACCCTCAAACCCAGATTGACCGACTTTCGAGACCTAAGTACACTTCGCCCCCTTAGCCAGGACGGCTTGGGGATGCTCTGCAAGGATGCGACCCGATGAGCTCTGCTTTTGAACACATTGTTGTTCCGTTTACGCACTTGGAACAGTTGCGTGAGGCTCGCGCCATTCTTGCTCTTGAAGGGAGCGCTCTGACCGACTTGTCGCAGCGGCTCGATCTTCGATTTTGTGCCGCCGTGGATCTGCTGGCGACATGTCGTGGTTGTGTCATCGTCACCGGCGTTGGCAAAGCGGGGCTGATCGGACAAAAGACGGCGGCGACTCTTTCATCGACCGGAACCCGAGCCTATTTCCTGCATCCTACCGAGGCGTTGCATGGCGACCTGGGGTGCGTCGGCTCCGAAGATGTCTGGCTAGTCTTTTCGAATAGCGGCGAGACCGAAGAACTGACTCGGTTATTGCCAATTATCCGCAGTCAGCAGCAACCCCTGATCGCGGTCACCGCGAGTGACGCAAGTACATTGGGTGCCCAGGCCGATGCGACGATTTGTCTCGGACGATTGATCGAAGCGGGTGCTCACGGATTGGCTCCGTCGACCAGTACCACTGCCATGCTCGCTATTGGGGATGCCCTGGCTTTGGTTGCGAGTCAGCGAAAACAGTTCACGCCACGTCAATTCGCGGCCTTTCATCCGGGAGGCAGCCTTGGCCGTCGACTGGCATCGGTCAAAGATGTGATGCGACCTGTCGAACAAGTTCGAATCGCGTTTGAAACCGCGACGATTCGTGAGGTGTTTGTCAGTCTTTCACGTCCAGGTCGCCGTACAGGCGCGGTGATGCTCGTTGACGAACATGGAAAATTGTCGGGCTTGTTCACAGATAGTGATCTCGCCCGGTTGCTCGAACAACGACGGGACGACCAGTTCGATCGGCCAATATCCGAAGTGATGACGGTTCGTCCGTTAACGGTTGGTCCTGGTGCAATTCTGGAAGAAGCTTTGCAGCTATTGAGTGCCAAGCACGTCAGTGAACTTCCCGTAGTCGATGCTGACGATGTCCCGCTGGGAATGATCGATATCACCGATGTGATCGGGTTGGGAAAAGAGACGAAACCAAACACGTAACTCCGAAAACACTGCGGAAAGCGCATCATTCAGATCGCGAGCCTATCATGTATCAACGCCTCGTCTTCACCGTCGCGACCGCTATCAGCTTAACAGTGTTGTATGGACTTTATTCCGTCGCGATTCGACCAGTCGTCGTCGTCCCAGCCAAATCCGATCAATCGATCGAAAAGGATGAATACAGCGAGGCTCAGCGACCGGCCGAAAACGTCCGTGTCGCGGCGACATACATCCCCACTTCGGAATGGGCGAAAAAGTCGAAGTACATGTTGCGCGCCGAACAAGCTTTCGTCTTTACCGAGCATTGGAGGCAGGAACCGGGAAACGACAAACGAATTCGGTTTGAAAAATTTGCCGTCGTCTGGGTATCGATCGATAAAGAGGGAAACGAGCAAGCCTTCTCGATCGTAAGCCATGAAGCTCTGGTGGAATTCGCATCAACATTTGATGAAAAGACGCCGAATCCGGGTCGCGTAGTTCGCGCGGTGCTGGTTGGTGACGTCGAAATTTCAGGTCCGGACGGCTTATCTGTCGTTGGTCAGAACTTCATTTTCGACGAATCGGAATTGAATCTCTATACGCTGAACCCTGTTCACTTTCGGTTCCAGTCGCATCGAGGGTCTGCCTCGCGTATGACGATGAGATTGATTCCCGCAGAGGGTCTGCCAGGTCGAGATCGG
Source organism: uncultured Schlesneria sp. (assembly GCA_903904835.1). Classification (GTDB taxonomy): domain Bacteria; phylum Planctomycetota; class Planctomycetia; order Planctomycetales; family Planctomycetaceae; genus Schlesneria. The sequence goes on from CAIVEI010000067.1 coordinate 38,773, forward strand.
CCTCATGTGTACGGTGTCAAATCAATGTCGCTCATCGCAAACCCAAGCCTGCCGAAAAATAATCATGTCCGGTTAGAAATCCAGATGCCTCAGGGAAATGAACTGATCCCCGTCAACGTACAGTGTGACGGAGATTTAGAATATACGGTTGCGACTAATACTGCAGTCTTAACAGACGAAGTCATCGTCCAGACCGGAGCTAAGGACAAACTTGACCGCTTGAACTGTCACAAATTGACGCTGCAGTTCGTTCCCAAGAAGCGTAAGGAAATTGACGCCACGGTCGATCTGAAATCTGAAAGCCAAAAGAATCGAGAGAAAGAATATCAACAAATCGACAGCGATCTGGAATTCAGTTCGCTTGAGGCAGAGGGACGACAGGGGCAGCAGGTCAAAATCGTCTCGAATTCCCAAAGAGCCAAAGCCTATATGGATCGACTGACCTATAGCGCCGAGACGGGTACCTTGTCGATGAGTTTCATCGACCCCAAGAATGTCGTCACGGTCCTGCAGAATGGCTCGGAACTGAAGGTGCCAACGATCGAGGCTCAATTAGGGCAAGCTTCGGGCAATCAGATCACTCTTGATTCGTTGGTCTGTCTTGGTGCCGGAGAACTCAGTTACGTCGATGAAAAGACGGGTAAGCTGGCGTTTGTTGCCACATGGGAAAAACAGCTCAGTAAAACAACGGACCCTGAAACGCAACTGGATCTGGTGGAACTGGAAGAAAAAGCGCATTTTGGACAACCTGAACTCGGGACGGGTTTGATCGCCGAATCGATCAGGATCTGGCTTGTTCCTTTCCAGATTTCCTCACCAACCCCCGGTGACAAATCAGCAAAGGAAACCCCGGTACCTGAGCCAAAACGCTTGTTGGCGCAGCGTGGTGTCGCATTGAAAAGCCCTCAAATGCAGATCCATCGATCGAACGAACTCGATATCCGCTTCGAAGACGACGCAGACGACGAAACGCAAGCGGCAACCCGCAGACAAAAATCGCGATCTGGTTTTCGACCCGTCTCATTTGTAACTCACGAAAATCATCAGGTGGGATTTGCAAACATCCCTGTCGAGCGGGATGTCAGCCGAAACAAATCCACCGAACGCGACTCGATAAACGGTAAACTACAACCATCGCAAAATTCTCTGAACCAGGCGAACAAGCCAATCATCGTATCGGCAGACAAGATCGGTGTTCGCATGCGGCGTCTGCAAGAAAAGCAAGATCCCGAATTGATCGCCGTTCATTCTGAAGGAAAAGTGGAGATCTCTCAGGAACGAGTCGCTGGTGAAAAACCGCTGGAACTTGAGGGGGATCAGGTTGATCTCGAAAACCAGGCTTTAAACCACGAAGTCATTAAGATTTTTGGATCTCCCGCCAAGATTCGCGATCAGCGATTCAAACTGGAAGGGAAAAACATCTACTTCGATCGAGGCAAGAACCTCGCGCGGGTCGATGGCTCGGGCTGGATGAAGTTTCCGATTCCCAATCAGGCCCAAATGCCGCCTGGCTTGGAAGGAGCGGCCAATCGCGATTTGAATGTTCATTGGGACGAATCGATGAACTTCGATGGTCTGAAAGCAGAATTTGTGGGTCGGGTCGAAGCAAAGCTTGGGCTTGCCATTATGCACTGCGAACAAATGGATGTTGAGTTATTGGAGCGGATATCGTTTCAGACAACAACACTCGAATCGAATCCCGCTCTTCGAACGATTCGTTGTCTGCAAAACGTCAGGTTTGAAAACTCAACCTATTTTGAAAAGAAGCTGATCGACAAATATCGAGGTCGCGTCGGGGAATTCGAGTGGAATCATTCCACGGGAGACGTGATCGCGCAGGGGCCAGGTGAAGTCCAGTTATGGCGACGACAGCAAAAGGGAAGTAGTGGTTTCGCACCGAAAGATACGATTCAGGCAAACCGCCCGATTCCCGTCGAAATCGCCGAATGGGATTACACGCGAATTCAATTCGAAGGGAAATTAACCGGGCATGTCGATGGAGATTTAAACGGCTCGTCAGAACGACAGACCGCCACAATCGACGATCGGGTTGAAGTGATCCACGGTCCCGTCAGACTACCCAACGAAAAAGTGGACCAGGACGACCTTCCCTCAAAAGCCGGAACGATGCGCTGTGATAAGCTTCAGTTTATGAACTACCCCAAGACAAAACGAAACCCGGTTGAGTACCGCCAGTTGATTGGAATCGGCAATGCCGAAGTCGAAGGACAGGTCGATGGGCGTCGATTTACGGCCTCGGCCGATGATATCAGCTTCGACGGCTCCAAAGGGCTTTATATCCTTCTGGCCCATGGCAAGCGAAACGCGAGACTCACAGAAATCGGTTCCAGTAACATTGCCGGTCGACGCATTGAGTTCAATCCACAACTCAGAAGTCTACGAGGCGATCAGGTGATCGAAGGCCAGGGTTCGCAATCGCAATAAGTGTCTAAATCTTGATACTATCGCTGCATGGAAACCGACTTCTCACCACCGAACAAACCTTCCGAACAACCACTGTCAGAATTAGACATTCTGCTGGAGGATGGGCCTTTAATCGCCGTCAACAAACCTCCCGGATTGCTGACTCAAGGTGTTCCGCATGCCCAGCCTTCATTGGAAGGGCGAGTCAAAGCCTATCTGAAACAAAAGCTGTCGAAACCGGGTAACGTTTATCTGGGTGTGCCACATCGTCTGGACCGGCCTGTCTCTGGCATCGTGATCTTCGCGAAGAACTCCAAGGCTGCGGCTCGCCTGGCCGAACAGTTTCGCGAACGATCGATCCGGAAGATTTATCTCGCCGTCACCGAAACCGTTCCCGTTCCGAGCGAAGGAAGACTGGTTGACTGGCTGCTGAAAGATGCGGAAGCGGCTCATGTCAGTGTCGTTTCTGAAGGGACCGAAGGTGCACGGCAAGCGGTCCTCGACTATGTCGTGATTGCCGTCAAGGATGGGCGTGCGTTGATCCAGATCGAACTGCATACAGGCCGCATGCATCAGATACGCGTGCAGCTCGCGTCACGAGGATGGCCGATTCTCGGCGACCGTCAGTACGGAGCAATACTCACATCAGAACAAGCGGCGAACTACGATCCCCAAAAGTCTCCGATCGCACTTCACGCTCGGCGATTAATTCTGAAACATCCGGTTCGGTATGACGAAATACGACTTGAAGCACCGGTTCCACCAGCCTGGTCCCGGTTCGGGTTCGTGTTACCGAAGGGAATGTGATGAAGGTTGGCGTCACAATCGTTTCAGTGGCTCGACTTTACTCATGTCATCGGATTGAATGGTAGCCGTTCACGGGCCGGGGACTGACGCATTTTCATGGCGAAAAACACGGACTTGGTTGAGTAGCTCGGTTCTGTTTCATGGTTTGCCCATCAAATGGGTCTGTCCCCCTGGGTTGCCCGCTCGCCGAATTCCTGACACGTTCATGCTTAATGAGAACCGCCGTGAATCGACTGCTGCCAAGACTGTTTACTATCCTGATCGTTGTCGTCTCGATGCTCGGGTCATCGGTTTTCGCATCAGAGGCCGCAGATACTGGGCACTCGCCCGAGAAATTGGGCGACATGATGAACGTGGCGGCGATTGCACCCTTTGCCCTGCTGCTGATGTGTATCGCGTTATTTCCGCTATTGAACCCGCACTGGTGGGAGCATAACCGGAATAAGGGAATCATTGTCGCGACGCTCGGTCTCCCCGTAATCGCATATCTGCTCACGTTTGGCCATCACGGCGTCGAAGCCATGGAACATTCCGGTAAGGAATATGTGTCGTTTCTGCTGCTGCTAGGTTCGTTGTTCATTATCAGCGGCGGTATTTATGTCAAAGGGGCACTGCACGGTTCTCCATTGATCAACACCTTGTTTATGGCGTTGGGGGCGTGTATCGCCAGCTTTATCGGAACCACCGGTGCCTCGATGCTGCTGATTCGTCCGCTGTTACGTGCCAACGAACGACGGACTCGCGTCGCGCATGTTGTGGTCTTCTTTATTTTCGTCGTTTCAAACTGCGGCGGGTTATTAACGCCGCTTGGTGATCCTCCTTTGTTTCTTGGATTTCTGATGGGAGTTCCCTTTGAATGGACGCTGCGCCTGACACCTCAGTGGGCGGTGGTGAATGGAACATTGCTGGTCGTTTTCTTCATCTGGGATTGGTTGGCCGTTCACCGGGAAGCTGCGACCCCCGAACAGGAAGAAGAGTTGGAAACACCTGTTTCGCCCGAGCCGTTTGGAATCGAAGGAAAGCACAATTTTCTGGGACTCGCGGCCATCGTGGCGATCATCTATTGCTGCGGTCAGGGATACGGAAACGCGTTCTTCCAGAAGATCCTTCCAGGCGAGGGTGAAACGTGGCCGTTTGGTGTCCAGGAAACATTGATGGCATTGACCGCGCTCACTTGCTACCTGATCACGTCGAACGCGACAAGAGAAAAGAATCGCTTCGGACTTGGTCCAATCATCGAAGTGGCGGTCTTGTTCGCAGGTATCTTCATCACGATGATCCCTGCCCTGGCGATCCTGAACGTCAAAGGGAAAACGCTGGGGGTTGATACCCCTGCCGAATTCTTCTGGGCTTCAGGAATTCTTTCCAGCTTCCTCGATAACGCCCCGACATATCTGACGTTCGCTGTGACCGCGTGCGGCATGTACGGCGTTGACGCAGAGAAAGGACGTTATCTGCATCAATTTCTGAATCTGCCTGAAGCGGTAGAAACTGCGAAAATTCTCGCCGCCATCTCGTGCGGCTCGGTCTTCATGGGTGCCAACACATATATTGGCAACGGTCCGAATTTCATGGTGAAAGCGATTGCTGAAGAGAACAATGTCAAGATGCCCGGCTTCTTCGGTTATATGCTCTACTCAGGCGGCATCCTGATCCCCATCTTCATCATGGTGACGTTTCTGTTTTTCGTCTGAGCCTGACTGGTCTTTCTGTCAACGGCGGACTTGATGATGAATTCCCTTCAGAACAATGTGCGACGTCAAAAGGCCTCGGTTTCAGGTTCTTGCCGAAGACGAAAGTTAACTCTACTGAGTCTCGCTGTACTGATCTTCATATCCTGTTCGCAACTCTCGTATGCCGCGTCGATCATGGCGGGTGCCGCCAAAGTCGACATCACGAATGTCGAAGCGGGACCCGTGAATGACCTTCTGTACGCAAAGGCGCTTGTCATCAAGACCGACACGACAACGGTCGTGATCGTCACCGTCGATGCCGTTGCAGTTGGTGAGATCGGGCACATCAAAAATGATTATCTTCCCAAAGTGCGGGCGCGGCTCGAAAAGGAACTGAACGTTTCTCCAAAGCACGTTTTGATCAACGCCAGTCATTGTCACGGCGTGGTCTGTCCCGACGTGGATGATCGGACTGTGCAAGCCGTAAAACTCGCGATGCAGAAACTGGTCGCGGTTCGAACAGGCGTCGGCTGCGGACATGAAGACCGCATCATGGAGAATCGGCGTCTGAAGCTGAAAAACGGCAACGTCGTGGATGTGCGTCATGCTTACTCGATGCCCGCCGATGAAGACGTTGCCGAAGTCGGACCGATTGATCCTGAGATCGGAATTCTGCGTCTGGACCGCATGGACGGGTCCAATCTCGCGGTCGTTTATAACTTCGCCTGTCATCCGATCCAGGGAGTTCCCAACGGTGGAAATACGGCGGATGTCACCGGCTTCGCAAGCCGCGTCATCGAAGACAACTTAAGCGACGGAGCGATCGCGTTATTCGTGCAGGGGTGCGGCGGAGACATTAATCCCATCTTGTATAAGGACGTCGACCACCCTCGAAACGCCGAACCACTGGGAAACATGCTCGGCCTCAGCACCTTGAAGGGGATGAGAAAAATCTCCTGCAAAGATGACAATCGGCTGCACGTAATTAATGAATCGCTAACTCTTCCCCGAGCGGACGTGGCCGAGCGAATTTCCGCGATGGAGGCCGAACAGCAGCGACTGGTTCAGTCGCTGAAAGGGACGAGTCTAAATTTGAAGACGTTTTTACCGCTGATCGTGAAATACAATCTTGCGGAAGAATTTCCTGCTTATTACTCACATCTTTATCTGCACGAGAAGAAGCTCGGTCGATCGGACGTAAGTAAACTCGATACCGACAACCGTCGTAACATGAAGCAGTACATCGAGAACATTCAAACGATGGAACAGTTAACTCGCACGCAAACGAATCTGGCGTTACTCAAGAAACATCAGGCGGAAAACATCGCGGCTGGAAAACGAACAATCGACGTCGAAGTGGCTGGTCTGCGAGTCGGCGATTTTACGCTGATCACTTTTCCGGGCGAGCTGACAGTACAGATCGGGCTGAATATCAAAGCTAGGTCACCGCACAAGCCAACCTTCGTGGCCGGATACACGAACGGTTATATCTATTACGCACCGACATCGGAACAACTTCTGAATGTCGGCGGCGCTCAAGAGGACTGCGACTGCATCCTCGCCCCCGAATGGCAGGCCCTGTTCGAGGCGAAAGCCGCCGAGATTTTGAAGCGGCTGTGACGCTCAAACAAATGGCTGGGGGCTGAGGACAGACTTCGTTTCCCTTGCGTCAGCGAAACACGGACATATTCGCCGGTCACGGGCTAACCGCTTCAACAGAAACGTGAACCGCAATTGTTTTGAATCGAGCGAGTTTGTTACACCAAAACTCATCGGAATTTCGGAACATAACTCGAATTCTTAAATTCAAGGGTGTTATCACATTCGGTGCGGATGAAAGGGTCAGGTCGATGACAGTGACCGTTCTTGTTGAAGAATCGAACGGGCAGTTCAACGCCAGCTTGTTGGGATCATCAACATTGCATGCTGTCCGCGCCTCGCGCGGCGAAGCTATCGCTGCACTTGAACGCGAATTGGCCGAAAAGATCGCTGCAGGCGAACTGATCGATCTTGAAGTTCGGCCGGGTGGCGTGGCGGCATTATCAGGCATCTTTCGCGATGATCCCGTGCTCAATGACATCTGCAACGAAATCTACAGCCAACGTGATGCCCAGCGGCTAGAATTGAGTTAACACTAACGGCATTTCGACAAATCATCGTCCTTTCATAGGCACCGGAAGCCGACCTTTTGTTTCAGCAGTGGCGAAGTCGGAATGTACGGATCGGTTCCGAAGACTTGTTCGCTTTCCCAACGCGTTCCGAATGCTTGAGAAAACCCCTGTTTTGCAGGGGTTTTCTTTTTGACTACGCTTCGACAAGACGTTGCTAAAACGCAGCTTTCGTGCATTAGTGGGGGGATTAATGGGGGGAGGGCCGAAGCATGATGTCGGCGTCGAAATCGGTCATTGGGAAGAAAAGGCACTCGCAAATTAACAACGGGACGGTCTCCGAACTTGCAAAGTTCGGAGACCGTCCCCATTGACGTCAGTTTCAGGCGGATTGTAGACGTGGCAGATTTCAGTTGACGTTCGCGCCAAGTCTGCCGACAATCGATACATGTCCACAGAATCCATCACCACCGAAGTCACGAAACAACAGGTCGATGAACTCATCGCCAAGTTGATGAGGGGCGAACCTCGTGACCCCGAAGAAATGAGGAAGTCGTGGGAGCGGATGGATTTCATGCGTGAGGAGACAAGAAAGAGGGTCGGGACGGTGGATGTCGCCGTGAAATATACGCGTGAGTTGCGTGATTGATTGGCCTCGTTGGTCAGAAAGTGATTGAAAAATGACAACTGTGACTCTCGAAGAGGCTCAGGCCAATTTGCCGGAACTGATCGATCACTTGGCATCGGGTGAGTTCCTGGTGATTACTCGCAATCATCAGCCGATTGCCCGTTTGCAGGCCGAAGAACCACCGCTACGCAAACCCCGAAAGGCAGGGAGCGCTAAGGGTTTACTAACAATTCTCCTCGAAGACAACAACGAATAACGTTGAGTTGAAGGAACCGATCCATGAATGTTCGTGTTGCCATTTCTCTTTTCCTGATTACTTGGGTTTATGATCTGAACACTAACGCGGAAGATCAAACCGCAAAGCTACCCGACGACGGTTGGTGGATCAGATATTCATGGAATGAGAAGACGGAAGTCAATGGGGTGTTCCGAGGAGAATATACGGAAAAAATGACGTGTTCTCTCGTAGGCACCAGAACTGAAGATGGCGAGAAATGCCGATGGGTCGAACTGAACCGTGTTTGGTCACTGGAAAATAAAGAGAGAATTTCATTGTATAAGATTCTCATCCCTGAAAAGGATTTGCTCGAAAGTGAAAAGCCGCTCGGAGGTCTCAAGCGTGGCTGGTTTAAAAACGGTGACTTCGATGTGCGAGCGATAAAACTTGGGCAAGAAATCAAATCAAACAGCAACCTTCTGAGGTTTTTTCCCGGTAGGTGGCAGAAAACAGAACGTCTGGACAAAGCGCGTAATGTCGATTATCAAAAAGGACGCTTGTCGATTTCAGAGGCGCGGACAAGAACGGACAAGACGGCAATCACGACTCGCGCACAGATTGAGGAGTCCACTGCCTGGTTTGATCCAATCACTGCGCCTGTCTTTTCCTTTGCTTGTTTTCGAATCAAAAACGATGAAAACGACGACAAACTGAATTTTTCGAAGGAAATCGAGATGGTTATTGAGGACATCGGCAACGAAGCCCAGTCGAAGATGCCGGATAACAATTGAGATGGCCGAAAAAAAGGGGAATGATATACCTGACTCACCACGGCTATGTGGTCTGAAAATCTGATGTCGGCTTCACGCTTCGCGGCGTGCTGAGTAGCGAATACGTCGAGAGCAGCGTCAGCGGAAGGGTCATGAACCAATGTGGAATTAACCACCAGCCGGGGGAACTGTCTATTTAACATTTTTGCAACTCGCCTTGATTTTTGCCCAACAAGAAAAAAAGCTTGTTTGGTTGCATGGATCGCGATGTGCCGGCGTGTTTTGCGTTGTGGAGCGATTGACTCTTACTCAGTTTACGCAGGCTCCCTCGATCAGTTCAGTTAAGGGCCTTGGCCTCCAGATCGCAGCGCATCCGGGCCAAGCCTCGTGCGAGTTTGTCGAGGTTGATTGCAGTGCAGGTCCACAGCCATTCCAATTTAACTTTTTCCAGGCCTCGCAACAGGAACTGTCGGAGGCCAAGGATATGTTTGATCATAGCGAACGGTGTCTCGGCGATCCGCATGCGTTGATCGTATTTCTTTTTGGCGGGGTCTTCTCGCATCTTGGCCGCAAGTTTGTCGCGTTGCGAAGCATGTGCGTCTCGACTGACGGTACGCCCCCCTTTGTTGGTCTTAGCGATACAGCGAGCCTTCAACGGGCAATCGCCGCAGTCGTTGCAGCGGTAGGTGTTCCATGTCGACTTCTCACCTCGCGTCGTTTCTGACTTTGTCACGTCGAACGGCATCGCATGCCCTTGTGGGCAGTAGAAGGTATCGGTCTGGGAATCATAGACGAAGCACGACTTGTCGAGTTTCTTTGATTGAGCGTTGATCGGAAGTTGGTCCCACTGTTCGGGAGGGACCGGTTGTGTGGGGTCAGAACGAATCGCGGGGTTCGTCGCGGGGTCAGGAGATGGAAGATTCGAGAAAAACTCGATGTCGCGTTGACCGAGTCCCTCGATGTTGGAGCCGGTAGCGAAAAGCCCATCAGCCAAGGAATTTTCAGGCTTCTCGCCTAGCGTTCGTTCGACGCGATCAAGACTGGGAAGCAACTCCCTTTGCTCCAGGCTGCCCGAGATCACGTCGACATCCACCAGGAACCCGCCGTGACCTTCCGCAGTGCAAATGGGTGTGTAATTCGGAGCATAACCCCCTTCTTTATTCGGCAGCACGCGAGAGTCCGGATCGTACTTGGGGATCTGAGCCGGACTCTTCGCGGGATTGATTCCTTCCTTGCGGCGGGCGTCGTCCATCGCCTTCAATTCCCGTTGGATTTGCTCCAGTTTCTCACGTCGCAACTTCAGATCTGCGAGTTCCGGCGGCAACATCTCGTTCGAATTCTCGCCCAGTAAACCCTTTTCGCGACCGTCGTTCTCGCGTGTCTCAGCCAGCTTCTTTTCAAACTCCTTCACCAGATCATCAATGACCTTGGAGATTTTCTCGGCAGTCCAGGTTTCAAACCGACCGTTGTATGCCTTCACCCGAGTCCCATCGGTGGCCACATCGATCAATCGCAGCAATCCAGCAGCCATCGCCACTCGCAGCACATGACGGAACAAATCCTTCAACTGGTCGCCAAACTGCAAGCGAAAACTGCTCAGCGTCGAATGATCAGGGGCATGTCCTTCCGCGAGCCAGAGGAAATCCACACCATGCCGGGACATATATTCCAACTTGCGACTGGACCGCACACCGCGACGCAGACCATATAGCCACAACCCAGCGAGCACACGAGGATGAATCGGCGGCTGGCCTCGAAAGCCGTGATACTGAGATTCCCAACTCGTCCAATCAAAACCATCAAGCAATTCGCCGATCAACCGTACCGGATGGTTCGGCGGGATGGCATCATCCAGCGTGGTCGAAAACAGAATCTGTTGGCCACGCGCTTGCGGCGCCTTCGCCCAATACCCCATGCTCACTCACCTCCTGCGATACGCTCAATCTCACCATCCATTTGACGGATGACTTATTTATCTTTGTAATCCACCGCTGACTAGCCTAAATCGGATTATTTCGACAGTTCCCTAGCCTAGTCGACTCCTGAGGTTCGGAGTCATTGAGTTGGCCGAGATCAAATCCGCTCCACCTCCATCTCCAATTGATCCCGCGAGCCATGTTTATAAATCTGGTCGGATCCTCCGTGTCGCTTGGGCCAACTGCGGTGCGACGCCATCCTGGATTGCATCTTATTTGACCGATGTTCCCCGGTCCAGATGGGTGTGTTGTTATCCGTATACAAAGCACCCCCACCGGAAATGTCCTGAAGTGATTCGCTTTACCTTGACAACAACCAGATCACGGATATTGGATTGAAAGAACTCGGCGGACTCAAAAACATCGTCATGCTTTCGTCAGGGGATACACAAACTACTGATGCGGGATAAACGAACTCCAAGAATCGCTGCCAAATCTGAAAATCAGCCGATGAGAAATCACCTTTCCATCGTTGTTAGCCAATTCCTAGGGTCACTGTGACGGGAAGCCATGTCACGAAGCCCTGACTTAAAGGCCTGAATACCCTTCATTGACATTTCTGGCCGAAGCCAAAAATCATTGGCCAATATCATATTGGGAATCCGTCAAGGCTGCCGGATTTGGGCCCAAGCGGAAGGGCCTTTGAAACAACTCTTCAGCGGCGAAGCCATCCGAATTGAGCTGAATGAACGGCGATGTCTGCCGGTTTCGATCTGCCGTCTTCGTCCGTCGCGGTTAGGGCTCGTGTGGGGTTCCCTGGCCGCGACGGACGAAGACGGTCAGACAAGCGGCCTCGTCGTGCAAGGTGCATTTGCGTGAGGGATCGCAGCGGAGATGTCTTCATCGTAGCGGAGAGCCCGACCCGCCAGGGGCACGCCCGAAGCGAGACCAGAAATGAGGGATTTTAGGAAAAGGCTAACATTATGGAAAAAATAATTAGTCCAAAAGAATGTCTGTAGGTCGCATCGAACACTTCACGATATTCCAAATAGGTCAACGTTGTCCGCATCCCTAAAGCGGCTTCTGCTCGATGTATGCCCTTGGACGGTCCACGGGAGAGCAATCGCAAGTCAACAAGGGTGCCGATTTGGTGAAGGACACCAATCGGAAGGCGAAGCGTCGAATTGAATGCCGAACGTTCCAATATAAAAAACAAGCACACACTTTAACAACACATTAAAACTACACACCGGGCCAAACCGAATAAAAAATTTCGCCGTCGAGAAAGAATCGATGGTACCCAAAAATAAAATAACCGGCCCAACCTAAAAAACTCACCCACCACTCCCCAAGTGCACCACCGAATCACGGAACGACGGCAAATCTACTGGATCAATCCAGTTAGGCAAGGGCGTCTATTGCACAAAAGGGAGTTTCTTTATGGACGATTCTACGTCCCTGGGTGCGCCACATCCGGCGAATGTTGCATCTGCGGTCACTGCTGACGACAGCAATAACCATGGAAGCGTATCGAATGCAACAAATGCAGAGGTCGCCGGGAGCCGCGGATACGCGGGCGAACCGGCGACCGTCGCATTTGATCGGGGGGCGTTATTTGTAACACGCCCCCCTAAAGTTTCAGTAGGGGGGAAGAAGGATTTAAAGGGGAAAGTTTATAGTTCAGTAGAGAGCGATCAATTAGTTCAGATAGGCGATAAGGGGACAAGAGTTCTTTTGTCGGGGGTCGATACGCTGGATGTAAACCTATACGTCGAATTCGCCGAAGATTGGCCGCGAATCGTGGCGAAGCTCGGAGAATTGAAACGGAAAGCGTCCCGAAACGGTGGTCAAGTCGCGGGTGATGGACGCTGCCAGGTGCTTGCCAGTGGGAAGCCGAATTTCCCATTCCATGTTCAGTTCCCTGACTTTCAGTTGTACCTGTCTCGCACCGGAGGGCCGATCGGCGATACTCCGAATGTGTTCGTCTCGGTGAGCGCGCAGCTTCTATGGGCGAAAGGACCGAGGGCCGCTATTGACCACGTGCGGAGCAAGTTGGCTGCACTGGCTGAAGGAGTGGTGAGAGAGGAACGCATCAACCGATGTGACCTGTGCGTCGATATGCTAATTCCCGGCGGCTTGACGGATGAGTTTCTACGGCGTCATGCAGTGTGTCGAAGTAAAGATCGGAGGATTCACCTCGGAAGCGATGATTTGCGTACGTTCTATCAAGGACAACCAGGTGCGGAGATCATGCTTCGTGTTTACGACAAGTCCGTAGAAATTGAAGCGAGCGGAAAGACATGGTTTCTTCCGCTATGGCAAATCACCGAAAATGTCGACGTGTGGCGGTGTGAGTTTCAGTTACGCCGCACAGCGTTGAAAGGATTCGGGATTAACTCCCTGAACGATTTGAGCGAGAAGCAAGGTCGAGTTTGGCGCTATCTGACCGAAGAATGGTTCTCATTGCGACAGCAGGACAACGAGAACGCGACTCGCCGCACGGTGCTTCCGATCTGGCGTATGATTCAAGAGTGTGCAGAAAGGTTCGGCATCTTTGATGAGCGAATCAGGCGTGCGGCGTCGGTGCCTGCAATGGATACATCGTTCTTGGTGAAGCGAGTTGCTGCATCTCTCATCGGATTGGCTGCACGCAACGGGATTGATGACTTTGGTGACGCCTGGCGGCAACTCGAAAACGAAATTGGCGAAGAGATGAAGGGCCGCCAGTTCAAGCAAGAAGTGCAGCGAAAGGCGATTGAACTCGGCATTCCCGCCAAGAAGGAGGCCGCATGAGTTTCTTGCTTGAAGAAAAGATAATTCGAAAGACGCGGGAAGAATTACTGGCTGAAATGCCGGAATACGTGCGGGCAAAAATGGAATTGACGCTCAAGTCACCCAACTTGCTGCGTTGGGTCGTGAACAGCATCGAAGAGGCGGGCGTTGCAGGTGAGCGATTGCTCGCTTTGACGATCTATCTCACAGGAACGTCGAGACTGTTAGACCGTCCGTTGTCGGTCATCGTTCAAGGGCCGTCCGCTTCGGGGAAATCGTATGTGATTGAACAAGTCGCAAAGTTGTTCCCGGCAGAAGCAATTTTGTCGGCCACCGAGATCACACAGAATGCACTCTATTACCTGCCAACGGGTGAGCTTGAGCACAAGTTCGTCGTCGCGGGGGAACGCCCACGACGACAAAACGATGAGACGGCCCAAACAACAAAAGCGTTGCGGGAAATGATCTCTGCCGGTGAATTAGTGAAGGTGGTAACAATCTCCGATGGCGAAGGGCCTCGGTCGGTGACAGTTCACCGGAAGGGGCCGATCGCGTATGTGGAATCGACGACGGCACCAGAAGTCTTCGAAGAGGATGCAAATCGGTGCCTGGTCCTTCACTCAGATGAGCGGCCAGAACAGACGGAGAAAATCCTGGCAGCGCACGCTAAACGATCGTCGGGTGAAATGAGTAGCGAACGCCGGGGCGAGGTGCGGGAAGAGTTCAAGTGTCTCCACCGCTGCCTCGCTCCACTTCAAGCGGTGATTCCTTTTGCTAATCGACTGGCGGCGTTGTTCCCTAAGGAACCCTTGGAAGTACGACGATCATTTGGCCACATGACGAGCATGATCGAGACCATTGCACTCTTGCATCAATACCAGCGGGAACGTGATGAAAAGGGGTGCATCGTGGCACAGCCGGAAGATTACTTCCTAGCGCGGATTCTGCTTGATGAAGTGTTCGGCCAAAGCCTGGGCCGGAAACCGGCAGAGGCATTAAAGCGGTTTGTGGCCCGAGTCAGAACGTTCACAGGTGAGCACACCGCCAAGAAATTAGCCCAGTCAATGAACATGAGCGAACGTACGGTGCGCGAGCACCTGGCGGAACTCCTCGAACGAGGGGTGATAACGCAGTCAACACCAGCACGAGGGCCGATCCCTGCTGGTTGGATGATCCCAGCGGATCTCTCAATCCGCGAAGTCCGAGACAGTCCGCTGCCTTCTGTCCTTGACGTCTGTGGCGTAGACGAAGAGGCATTGCAGTTGCCGGAAATGCCGGCAGATTGGACATCCGCCGACTTAAACGAAGTCCCGTTTTGAGGTTAAGTGTTGTCGGCGGACAAGAGTGCAAAACGAGCCTTGGACAGGGGCGGGAATTTCAATCCAGCTTCGGAAATCATTGTTTGTTGTATGCGAAAGGAATTGCCATGCGACACCATCAAGAGACTGTCGGAACAATTTGTGAACACGAAGCGTACAGCAAGCAAGAATTTTTGCGGCGTCTGGGTGTTTCTCAGAAAGTTTGGGATA
>CAIVEI010000068.1 GCA_903904835.1 uncultured Schlesneria sp.
GGCCGACGCTGCTAGCATCGGAGCTGACCAGCAAAACCACACACGTTACCAGTAATGTCAGCGTGTTTTGTGTCTCGTGATGCCACGGTTGCGTCAGCGCGAAGGAAACGGAGTGTCTCTCCATCCGTGACGACAAAAGAGAATAGTTCCCGTTTTCGTTTGGTTTCTCCCGTTGACGGATTCTTTCAAACTTCCAAAAATGATTGGATGACCACAACAGCACTACCGACGGGCCAGCAAGAATTGAATGAGGCCATGTCTCGTTTGATGAAGGGAATCCGCGACCCTGAAGCTGGAAAGAAAGCGCGAGAGGACATGGATCGTATGCGCGAGGAAACTCGCAGCAGAATCGGTACCGTGGACGTGGCGGTTGATTTAGTTCGAGATGCCCGCAATCAATGAAATACGTTCTTGATGCATCCGTCGCCGTCAAGTTCGTATTACCCGAACACGACTCGGCTAAAGCCTTAGCCCAGGAAACCGATTTCAGGAATCACGTACACGACCTGATCGCCCCTGATACGTTCCCCATCGAAGTTGCACATGCGTTAACGAAAGCAGAACGACGAAAACTTCTGCTGCCCGGCGAAGCTGAAGTCAGGTTGGCGCGACTGCTCACTTACCCACCTGAACTGTTTCCCTACTTTCCGTATTTGAGCCGAGCAGTCGAGATCGCGACTCAGGCACAGATCGGCGTCTACGACTGTTTGTATGTCGCTTTGGCGGAACGCGAAGGATGTGAACTCGTCACTGCCGATCAGCGGCTCATCGTTAATCTGGGATCACATTTCCCAATTATATCGCTTGACGCAGTATGACCGACGCTCGAAGCGGTGTTCGGGGACGCTGTCTGTTTCCAAAAAAAGCAGTGCCCCCACGGTTTCGTCAGCGCGAGCGAAACGGAGTGTGTCCGCAGCCGTTCGTTCAAGGGTAGCACACAAAGTCATTTGAACATTGTTATGGAGAGAGAGAAGTTTTGCCTCTGAAACTTCCGCTCTTCAAGAACAGAAAGTTGTAATGACAACAGGCACTACTGGACGCATGGCAGAACATTTGGTCTGTGCAGAACTTGGAAGACGCAATCTGATCGCAACGACATTCACGCACAATATTCCAAAGTTTGACGTACTCGTGACCGACGACCGTTGCCGCATTGTTCCAATCCAAGTGAAGGGGACGAACGACGCAAGCTGGACGTTCGACGCATACACACTGCTTGATATCAATTTTGATGATTCCAACGAGAAGCAAGCCATCCTTGGTGAAAAGCCATCTCTGACCCCAGATCTGATTTGGGTTTGCGTTGTCGTTAGATCTGTGGAGCATCAAAAGAATGAACAACTGCGGGATCGATTCTTTATTCTCACCGAAAGTGAAATACACCGAATCTGTATCGATAACTACCGGAAAATGCTCGAAGGCTATAGCGGCCATCGACCGAGGCAATGGAAATCAGTTCGGTTCTTTTGTAACACTGACGACGGTACTGAATTTGAGGATAATTGGGAAATCATTTCCAACCGTCTCAAAACTGTTTAAAAACTTTGATAATGATGAACGTCAAATATTCTGGAGCAGAAACGGGGGACCAGGCACGACAACGAGGCAACGGCCAACGTTCAAGAATAATTGGCATTTCATCGATTGTGGGCTACAGTCGAGTGGACGATTACTGGTGCGGGGACTTCGGATGACCATCGACGAAATTCGAATGTTGGCACTCGAGCTGTCACCGATCCCAGACGGCGTCGAGGTGATTCGCGTGTTACATGCCGCGAGAAACATCCGAAATTTGGATCGATCAGAATCGAGGGAAGGTCCCGTACCCGTTTCTGCGTCTTGGCAGCGCTCCGCTTCATCTGTCGACTTGTCGGATCAATTTTGAGTTCTTAAATTCATCGAATCCCGTTTCCGTGACCTGGGTATCGCCCAGGAATACCATGTACAGTTTTCTAAACTCTTGGAATTCGTTTAAACCGGCATCTGTGATCCGTGTTCCTCTCAAGTTGAGAACTCCAAGTTGATTGAATTCTTTGATGTTTTTCAGGCCGTGATCCGTGATCTTGGTGTTCATGAGGTTAAGTGTTGAAAGAAGTGGCAGTTGACCGAGGTCTTTCAGCCCTGCATCCGAAATCCGCGTCGCACCAAGATTCAAACCTAAGATGGTCTTCAGCTCACATATCGTCTTCAGTCCCTCATCCGTGATACGGGTCCCGGAAAGTTCAAGTTGCTTCAGGTTTTCAAGTCCCTGCAATTCGACAAGACCGTCGTCTGTAATTTTCGTGTCGTCCAGAAACAGATTCTGGAGATTCTTGAGGACCCCAATTGTTTTCATCCCCACATCGGTGATATTGGTTCCCTTAAGGCATAGTACATTCAGGTTCCTATGCTCACTCAATTCCTTTAGACCCGAATCGGTGATTCGGGTCCCATTAAGTTCGAGCATCTCCAAGTACTTTAACGGCTTCAACAGACGCATTTCGTGATCACCGAACTTTTGACTTCCGGTGAAGGAAACACGAAGTATCCGACCCTTCTTGTCTCGATCAAAACCTCCTCCAAGATTGGTAATCATCCAATCGTCAACGATCCAGACGTTGGGCAACTTTTGTCGCAATTCTGTCATAGCGGCCCGTGTAGTACTGGTATCGTACAGGTTCAATTCGACCAACTTCTTGAGGTGTGGAAGTTGCGTAAGTCCTTCATCCGTCAATCTTGACCCGCTCATATCGACTCGTGTGAGGTTTGGAAGTGCTTTGAGCAGATAAATGTAACGGTCGCTAAACCTCTCACTCCCCTCAAACGATACTCCAACCGCAGGCCTTCCCGGCAACGTCTCATCCCACTCGATTTTTCCACCCAGTAGCTCAATTTTCGCAATTGCCTTGGCTTCATCGGGTTCATCGACGGCAACCAAAGTGCCCGCAGCAACACCGATGACGGCCAAAACCACTATCAACTGGACGGCACGCATTGCCTAAACTCCAGCCGTAAGGATCAACGGATTCAATCTGGACGGGTCCATATTGAACGATCTAAGACACTCGACACCTTACGCTCAAGCGAAAAGACGACGACAACATACGAAGCCGGACGGTAGAATACGCTTGAAACGTTGAATTTCACAGTGATGCAGCCATACGGTTCCACATCGAAAACAACGACACAGACCAAGACTGACCGGACCAGTAACGGAAGCGTAACGTCGACATCGTCGACGAGTAGTAGCCATTGAAACGTTTACAACGCCGGAAGTCCTGTCGCGACTTGAAATCATGAATCGGACACGATCCAATTCCTGCATCCCATTGGAGTCGTTTTGTCTCTGGCTCCTTGCGTCTGTTCGGCTGGCCCCCTCGCTGGAGCTTATCATGTCTCGACGCGTATTGTTTGCTGCCTGGATTCTGTCCGTCTTTATCGCGGCCAAAGTCCCGCTGCTCGCTCAGGAAAAGACGACAACGGCTCCGAAAGCGGTCACCCGTTCCGGTGGAAAACCGGAGATGGCACTCGGTCGTTTGGCCATGGGAAAGCCAGTCTTCTTTCTCGCGTCGAACGGATGGCAGAAGCCGCAACCGGGAAGCACGAATAAAACCGAACAGCTTTGGGCCGAAGAATCGGTTCAGCAATTCTTCCAGCAATTGAGTGACGAAATCCAGGCAACGCTCAACCGCAAGGCAGAAGGTGATAAAGCCCTCTCGCAGCTCGCTTCGACATTTCCGGTCATCTTGAAAGCGGCGATAAAACATCCTCTGGCGATTTCCCTGAGTAGTTTCACGGCTGACACGGAGCCGGAAATTAACTTTGCCATGGTCATCGATACCGAGCAAGACATGGCGCAAGTCCGCGAGGCATTCGAGAAACTGATGAAACTGGCTCCTCCGTCCGGCCCCGAACAGTTGCTGGAAGAGACAATCGAAGGAACGAAATTCTTTCATATGCGAGGGGACGGAAGCATACAAAGTGCAAAGCTGATACCCCGATTCGGAATGCTCGATTCGTACCTGATTTTCACCATGGGACCGAAGACGACAGTCGACGTCATCAAAAGCATTCGCAGCACAGAGAAATCACCCGTGTGGTTGGAAACAATGCTGTCCGAAGCGAAGGTTGAACGGCCCTCACTTGCCGTGCACATTGATGTCGATGCCATCTTAAAGACCATCAACTCGTTAATTGTCGATCCCCAGGTACGATCAGTTCTCGATGAGGCCGGCGTGATGGACGTCAAGCGAATCACATCCGTATCCGGTCTGGATGCCGTGAGTACCGCCAGCAAGTTCGTCATCGAAACTACAGGAACTCCCAAAGGGGCCTTGGCGCTTTTGCCAGATAAGCCTCTTTCGCCGAATGATTTAAAAGGGATTCCCGCTAATCCCGCAAATGCAACAGCTATTCGGTTTGACTTGAAGCAAGCTGTCGAAGGGGTTCTGAAAATCGTCGACAAAGCAGACCCGATGCCTCGACAGCAGTTCAATCAGTTCGACCTTCAATCAGAACAAATGCTCGGTTTTTCGATCAGAGGTGATCTGCTCGAGGCGTTTGGCGATGTCTGGAGCTGGTACATTTCGGGCAGCGAAGCGGGGGGTGGTTTTGTGCCGGGAATGGTCGTATCGGCGACCGTCCGTGACGTCCAGAAACTGACAAAGATTCAGGATGCGCTCGTCACACGCGCCAAAGAGACATTGAAAAGAATGGGTCCCCAAGCGCCCGCCAGTTTGCACGAGTTCACCGCTCGACAAGTGAAGGGATACCGAGTTCAGCTTAACAACCTGCCTGTTCCCGTCGCTCCTGCCTGGGTCATCACGAAGGATCAGTTTGTTCTGGGTGTATCGCCACAGTTGGTGACGGCACATTTGACTGCGGCATCGGCGACGACTTCTCTGGCAGACAATCCGGACATTCAGGCCGCATTCAAACGGAATCCGAAATCGGTCATGGTTTCGTATCACGATCCTCGGCCGGATATTCAAGGTTTGTATACGTTGTTCAATATGTTCTCGCCGATGTTGCTGGGGCAATTGCGGCAGCAAGGAATCGATTTCAATCTTCCCCCATTACCGCCGTATTCAGACATTGATCCGCATCTGGCTCCGAATGTCACGACGTTCAGTCGCGAAACGAATGGCTGGAGCAGCGAAAGCCACGCAGTTCTACCGACAATTTCCGCGTCTCCCGCGACTGTTGCTGTCGTGATCGCCTTGTTACTACCAGCAGTTCAGCAAGCTCGCGAGGCTGCCAGGCGCACGCAAGCGAAAAACCAACTCAAACAAATCGGATTGGGGATGTTTAACCATGAATCGAAATATCGTCAATTTCCTCCGCGCGCTGCCCTGATCAAAAGCGGGAAACCGGGACTGAGTTGGCGAGTTAAGATACTCGAGTTCGTTGATGAAGATCTTTACAAACAATTTCACATGGATGAACCTTGGGACAGTGAGCACAACAACGCGCTGATTTCTCGGATGCCTGCCATTTATGCGTCTCCGAATGACGATGATCTCACGAAGCAGGGAAAGACTCGCTACATCGTGCTCAAAGGAAATGGGACGCTGTTCGATGGCGAAAGCGGTCCAAAAATCCGTGATGTTACCGACGGGACCACGAATACGATTATGGCCGTGGAAGCTCGCAGCGATCATGCGGTGATCTGGACAAAGCCCGATGACCTGGAAGTGGACTTCGCCAAACCGATTACGGGTCTGGAGGATTCTCGAGTCGGCGGATTCCACGCCCTGTTCGCAGACGGTTCCGTCCGTTACCTCTCGACCAATATCGATCGTGCAACACTGAAGGCCCTGTTCACGAAATCTGGCGGCGAAACTGTCGGGGATTTCTAATCATTCAACAGGGTCCAAATTTGACCGGCTTGAAATTTGTGATCAGTTCACGATGCTTTCGTTGTTTGTCGCGAACGAAACCCGAGAGATAACGAAGCAATCGTGGAGAATTTCGATGCCTGTCGTACCTGATATTTCGCGACGCGGATTCTTGAAAACTGTTGGTGCCGGGACAATGACCGGTACCTTGACGGGGCTGATGACTCAACAGGCTCGCGCAGCGACGGGGAACTCCAGTGGTAAGTCGCCACAGCGAATTTGTGTTGTCATGTTCGATGGGTTTGGAACGGACTACTACGAGAATTCGTCGATGCCAACTCTGAAGAGTTGGGAAAAGAACGGGTTCTACAAGCGGATTCAAGGAGTCATGCCCGCCGTCACCAATACGAACATGGCGGGGATCTGCTGCGGAGTTCACGCGGACGAGCACGGCATCACGGGAAACTCTTACTGGGACGCCGACAAAGACCAGGAACTGTTCATGTC
Source organism: uncultured Schlesneria sp. (assembly GCA_903904835.1). Taxonomy (GTDB): domain Bacteria; phylum Planctomycetota; class Planctomycetia; order Planctomycetales; family Planctomycetaceae; genus Schlesneria. Next base: position 6,324 of record CAIVEI010000068.1, read on the forward strand.
GGACAGCGGCTTGCTGACCGCAGCCACCATGTTTCAAAAAGCGGGTCGATTCGGCATCCGCTCGATGATCGTCGCTGCCAAACAGAAAACGATTCCTCTGATGCGGCAAGGGACGGCACTGGCGATCGGGTCTCAGGAACCACCTGCCGAAATCGTCGAGAGATACGGCAAAGCGCCCGAGATTTATTCGCCCGACGTGAACTATTGGGTCTGGAAAGTGGCGATTGATCTGATCAAGACTCAACCGAAAGTCGGTCTGTTCTTCGTCCATACCACTGATTATCCGATGCACAAGTTCGCGTCGGAATCTGTGGAATCACGAGTCCATTTAAAGACGATCGATCAGTTTCTGGCCGAAGCGGCCGATGCCGATCCCGACATGGCGTTTATTATCGCTCCCGATCATGGACTGAATTCCAAGTCGACAGTGCTGAACCTGAATAAGACCTTGGCAAGGAAAGAGATTGATATCAAGATCGCCATGTCAGCCGAACGGGATCAGTACCCGAAGCACCACGGCGGTTTTGGCGGAACAGCGTTCGTTTATCTTAAGTCGCCAAATGATACCGACCGCGTGATTCGGGCACTTCGCGACGTTGAGGGAATCGAAGAGATTCTGACTCGCGAAGAAGCCGCGAAGAAGTACAAATTGAATCCGTACCGGATTGGCGACCTGTGGGTCACGGCAGTGAAAGATGTGGTGTTTGGTCACTCTAAGGAAGAACGGGAAAAGCTCGCACCCGATTATCGATCGCACGGCTCAGCTCACGAACTGGACATCCCCGGCTTCATCTATCGCTATGCTGGGAAACTTCCGCACGAAAGCGAAATCACGACAAACGTTGATCTGTGCAAGTTTTTGTACCGAAGTTAAGGGAGTTGGTTCCTTGGCAAACCCGAAAAGTGATATGCTAAGCCGAAACATAACTGGAACATCGTGGTGCCATCCAATAGTCCTTTTGAACGTCCCCGCCGGCAGATTGAACGTGAGTTTGGTGTGCCGGTTCCGGGCGAAATCTTGCCGCCGGAAAGCTGGACTCAAACGGCAGTGAAGAAACTGCCGCCGCCGGGGCCGCTTGATTTCAAAACCCTGTTCGGGCGAGAAGCCCCCGTGATGCTTGATATCGGCTGTGGCAACGGTCGGTCGACACTCGCGTCGGCTGTCTGGCGACCCGGTATCGATCACCTGTCGTCAGACGTGCTTCCCGTTGTCATCCGGTATGCAACTCGCCGAGCCAATCAACGGGGCTTGACCAATGTCCGGTTTGCTGTGATTGGCGGACGTGAACTGCTCGCTGATTACATTGCTCCACAAACGATTGCCGAGATTCATGTCTATCATCCACAGCCTTACTACGAAGCGAGCCAGGTCCATCGCCGGCTGATCACGCCGGAATTTCTGGCTCTCGTGCATCGGTCGCTTGTGCCCGATGGTCTGTTCATCCTTCAAACCGATAATCCAGGCTATTGGAAATACATGCAGCAGGTTGTCCCCTTGTTTTTCAACTGGACGCCTCATCCCGATCGCTGGCCTGATTCACCCAAAGGTCGCACTCGGCGTGAAATCATCGCGATTAAGCAATCGCTTCCTGTCTTCCGCGGTTCAGGACGGCCGCGATCCGATGTCTCCCCGGATGAGGCATTACAACTGGCGGTCACATTGCCGCCACCGACATTCGATGCCGATCGTAAACTGCGTGCTCTCGACCGAATGGAACGCGAATCAGGCTCATAGCTCCTCATCAGGAATGATCGCTCGATGAAAGAAGGACTGAAAGTTGGCACGACAGGGACGTTCGACCTGACGGTCGGGGGATCGGAAGTGATTCATCTTGGCGTGTCGCAGCCTGTCAGCGCAATGGTATTTTGCACCCCATCCATGATCAATCTGATGGAACATGCAGCGCGCGAGGCTCTCCGTCCCTTCCTGGATGATTCCGAAGAATCGGTCGGTGCGAATGTCGTCGTGGAACATCTGGCCGCAACGCCAATTAACGCCGTCGTAAGAGCTGAAGCCCGCGTCACGGCCATTGAAGGTCGATTAGTCGATTTTGAAATTGCCGCTTTCGATCAACTGGAACAGATCGGTCGAGGGACGCATCGCAGAGCCATCATTCAAGTCGAACGACTCGTGGCGAAGTTGACCGAAAAAACCAGCAAGTTGAACGGAGGAATTGTCGTGCCCTCGCTTGTCCAAGCCAACCGAGCTGAACTGTCTCCACTAAAGACCCTCACCGTTGAACGCGATGGTCCGATCGCCACCGTGACTTTGAGCCGAGCCGCAAAATTGAATGCCGTCGACCGACAGATGACCTCCGACTTTGAACAATTGAATGCGTGGTTAGCCGGTCATCCCGAAATCCGAATCGTCATTTTAACGGGTTCAGGCGAAGCCTTCTGTGCGGGTGACGATGTGAGGGAGGTCGGTACGCTGGAATTGGCCGAGGCAACAAAGCTCAGTCACCGTCAGGCGTCGCTCTACCTGGCCTGGGAACGTCTGCCTCAAATCTTCATCGCCGCCGTCAATGGTGTCGCTTTTGGAGCAGGTTGCGTCTGTGCCTATTCGTGTGATTTCCGAATTGCCGCCCACTCGGCTCGTTTTGCCATGCCCGAAGTGAAGCTCGGATGGCCGCCCGGTTACGGGTTGGCTCAACTGACCGCCTTGATCGGTAAGGCCCGAGCATTGGAACTATGCCTGACCGGAAAACAGATCACGGCACAACAAGCACAACAATACGGACTGGTACACGACGTCGTGCCACAATCCCGAGTGATCCCCGCCGCGCGGGAGCTGGCTTTGCAACTTCTTAAACAGCCGACTGAAGCGCTGCGTCTCACCAAGCAATTGTTGCATGCTGATGAAGGGACTCAGGCAAAACAGGCTTATCTCGCTGATACAGCGGCATACATTCATTGTCTCGGTCAGAAGGACGCTCAGGAAGGAATTGCCGCATTCAACGAGAAGCGACATCCCAAATTCCAATAGCGAGGCATTTCAGCATCGCTCACAGGCATTTGTTGCCGAATCGGTCTGGACACAAATGGCGGCATCCTTACAATCCCGCCCGGTCCGACGCTGGGGGGCGGCGGGTGCGTCGACAGTTCCGAGTCAGTTCAGAAGGACTGGTCGCATGCGAATCCATTTTTTTTGCGCCGTTATGCTGCTCGTCCTCGCGACGCCCGGCTGTTGTTTCCGCGGGGGTTACCCCACTGGCTACTACGCTCCCGGTCCATCGGTGGTGCCTCAACAGCCATCAACCGGTTTTCCTGGTGGTCCTTTTTACCAGCCGGGGGGAGCGTACCCTTATCCGACAAATGGTGGCACCCCCTATGTTCCGGGGACTTCGCCTTCGGGGCCAACGTTAATGCCGCCCGGAAATTCTGGTGGCTCAACGACTTATGAAAGTCCTTCTGGCGGTGCCGGAAGCGCGCCAACCTTTAATCCGGAAACGCCGGCAGGTGACAAAGTCCCATTACCAGGCGACGATCCAGGCTTTGATCGGGGAAGTGCTAAGCCGAAACTCACGCCGACAACTTCAGCCTTGGAACCACAAGATCCCCCTTCGATGGTTCAAAAAGAATCTCGCCCCCGACCTCGACCCAGTGTCAACGCTAACGTCAATCTTCCGGAGGCAGACGATCCATTTGAGGCTCCTGCGGTGAGGCAAGCGTCTGCCACCGACACAACGGACGATGACGTTCAGTTCGCAGACAGCCAGCCGGCTGTAACTCGTGGCATGCCAAAACCATACGCACATGATCCCGAGTGGAACTGGATCCAGGGAATCGTTGATTATGACCCTGAATCGAAGACATGGATGATCATGTATGACGACACTCCCGATAAAGCCGACCAGCTTGGCGGCGTCATGACGCTGGTCGATCATCCCGCACTCACGAAACTCCGCACAGGCGACGCCGTTCGGATCGAAGGGACCGTGGACGAAAATGTCGGCGATTCTCGCAACATGCCGGTATTTCGAATTGCCAAGGCCAAAAAACTCTAAAGCCACCGAACTCTCGACGGACTGAGTGGATTTGTCGGCGACGGCTGTTATCATTACGATCCGTTTTAAATCCGATTGTGAATCCATTCTCTTCAATAGCCGTCGTTTTGACATCAGTGGCTGACAGACTTTGATTTTTGAGACCGAAGAATAGGGCAATTCGAAGCGGTGAATTGAAGTTCCCGTTTTCGAGAATGTCGGTGTGAGTGTTGACCATAGGACTGCAACAGCCTGACCTCCCTCATCAATCCAAGTTGGTTTAACGCTGATTCGGCTTTTTTTTCGCCGGAAAGCGAGTCCGTTCGTGTCCACCAAATGGATTTTGTGGCAGCAGGTAGCTCAGTCGATTCAAGCCGATGATGGTGTCCGTGTCCTTCAGGCGGTCGAACAATTCGTCGACCAAGCGATACTGGCCGATAGCGCTGCTGAATTTCTACGAGATCAACTTCCTGAACTGGCGGGTGAATTGGCCGCAAATTCCGTCGGAATTTTCCTCAGAAATCCGGATTGGTTTGCGCTTTCACAACACGGTCGTGTTGGTCTCGGCGAAATGCCAAAACTTCTTTTAATGGACGTTCTTGATCGAGACGCGGGTTTCGTGGGGCCTCTCGATGGCGTACCAGGAACGTTTCTCGTCGCGACACCACTTCGAAGCCGCAGCCACACCGGAGCTGTGCTGGTGTTTGTCGGTCGTAGTTTTCCGGACGACGCATTGCCCTCAGCCATGCTGATGTCAAAGGCTCTTGGTGCATGTTTGGACTTTCTCACCCGTCGAAGTGAATCGGTAAAGCGGATCGAACAGCTTCAAAGCATTTTGAGAATCTCGCTGAATCTGTCGGCTGTCCACGAAACCGAACCACTGCTGGAATTGATTGCGAAAGAGGCCACCCGGTTGCTCGATTGCGATCGTGCCAGCATCTTCATCTGGGACAAAGAGCAGCACGAACTTGTCGCGTGTCCTGCCTTGGGTGTCGAAGGAAATTCGCTTCGAATCCCAGACAATACAGGAGTCGTCGGCGAGGTGATCCATTCCGGCGTTTCGTTACGAGTCGATGATGCTTACAACGACCCACGCTTCAGCCGGAAAGTTGATTCCACCAGTGGCTATAAGACGCGCAATCTGTTGTGCGCGCCGCTCCACGGAACAAACAAGAAGTTGCTGGGTGCTTTCGAAGTCATCAACAAAAACACGGGGTCATTCAGCGACGACGACGAAATCACGCTTGCGGACCTGTCACTTCAGGTCGCAGTCGCTCTGCAGAACACTCGTGAACGCGAATCGCTGCTCAGATCTCACCACCAGTTGACAGAACAGGTCACCAAGGGGGTGACGCTCATTGGTGACAGTCCGGCGATGCAGGCGATGCGCAGTACAATCCGCCGGCTGGCAGCAACGGATCTGCCGGTCCTCATTCTTGGCGAAAGCGGAACTGGTAAAGAAGTGGTGGCTCAGGCCCTGCATTATCAAGGTCCGCGAGCTGATCGCCCGTTTGTCGCCGTCAACTGTGCGGCTCTTACAGAAACATTACTGGAAAGCGAACTGTTCGGTCATGAAAAGGGTGCGTTTACCGACGCGAAAGAAATGCATAAAGGGAAGTTTGAGATCGCTGAAGGTGGCACGATTTTCCTTGATGAGATCGGTGACATGAGTCCCGGCGGACAGGCAAAGTTGCTGCGGGTTCTCGAGCAAAAAGTGATTACACGCGTTGGTGGCTCTCAATCGATTCCCATCAATGCCCGTGTCATCGCCGCAACAAACGCTCATCTGGCCGACGCGGTTCGCGCCAAGAAATTCCGAGAGGATCTTTATTTTCGCTTGAACGTTGTGACTCTCGACCTGCCGTCACTGAGGGAACGAGCCGATGATGTCCTGCCCCTCGCTGAGCATTTTTTGAACCTGTTTGCCATCCAGGCCAGGCGACCGAACTTGCAGATGTCAGCCGATGCACGCAAACGACTGCAATCTCATACATGGCCTGGCAATGTTCGCGAACTGAGAAACCTGATGGAACGAGTCGCGTTCCTGGCTCCTGGAGATCAGGTCGAAGTCGACGACCTTGCATTTATTCTCAGTCCCGAACAACAGAACATCTACGAGCCTTCTCTAGAGCTTGGTCTCGGTGAAGCAACCAATGGGTTTCAGCAAGACTTCATCCGCAGGGCCATTAAGCGAGTCAAGGGAAACATGAGCGAGACTGCCCGGCTTCTGGGGCTGCATCGCTCGAACCTTTACCGCAAGATGAGGCAACTCGGCATGAGCGAAGCTGGAAGTAAAGAAGATGAAGAGAACGACGATTCCTAATGGGTGGCACGGTTTTACCGTCTTCGGTAAGGCCGTGGTCTTCGGACGCGTACTCGAAAAATGAAGACACGGACTTGTCGAATACTCCAAAACCGTGCCATCCCGTGTTTCGACCGCAATTGGGTGTCACTGCTTTACCGTCTTCGGTTAAGCAATGCTCTTCGATTGCGACAAAGCGGTTAGCCCGATTTCTTTTAGACTACCGTGTATTCTTATTTTCATGCCCCACTGACATCGACCTGTCAATTCAGAGAAGCTGCGTTGAGTTTGTTTTTTGTTCGGATCGTATCACGCGATTCCTCGTTACAACTCGAATCTCGCTTGTAATCATTAGAACCGTCACACCCCGACCATCCGTTACGACGATCACTATTCAGTCCGTGAATTATCAACTGCCGGAGTCGACCGGCAGAATCTGCGGATCAATAGCCGGATTGGTGTGAGGAGATGGTAATGCGCAAAGATATGGGTGTCGGGCTGCGAACGTGGGTGCTCTGCGCGGCTTCGGCGGGACTTCTTTCCCAGTCAATAACGGCAGGAGAACTGAAACCTGTTGTGTCTCCGACCGCAAAAAAGCCTGCCGCTAAACCAGCTCCCAATCAAGGTGCTCAGCCTCCGAAGCTTTTGATGGTGTCGGACCAGGCTACTTCAACGGCTAACTCCGTTGTCCCCGCCTCACAAATCGAACTTGCTGCAAATGATAAGACCGAAGTCCAGCGCCAACTCGAATTGTTGTACGAAAAAGACGGGAAAGAAATGCCCGACATGCAATTGAAGCTGGTGCCACTCAACCCGCCGGGAAAAACGCCGGCTGCTGCTCCACAGGCAGCACCTGCGACGGCACCACGTCCAACGCAACCTGCAGCAGCGCAGAAGCCGGCGAAAGCGACATCGGGTTACACGAAATATCAACCAGTCGCTCCTGCACGACCTCAGACAACGAACTATCCAACTCCCCTGACGCCAGTCACTTCGCAGTCGACAAAAAATTACGCCGCAGCCTTCGATGCCCAAGGACCGCAGCCGGTCCAACCGCAACAGCAGGCACAAGCTCAAGCGCAACCACAACCACGCCAAAACCCCGTTTCGGGTTTCTTTAAAAAACTTATTCCTGGGGCTCGTAAACCTTTAACGTCACAGGCACCGATACCACCTGATTATGCCAATAATTCTGTACCGGATGTTCCGCCTGCTTCTCTGGCGTCGCAATCCAATCAATATGTTGCGCCTCAGCCGAGAGGTTCGTTGCCACCAGCGACGAACAATCTGCCGTTGGCAGCAAAGCCTGTTTTGCTTCCAGCCCCATTGAATGCTGAACCAATTCCGCTGTCGCCAGTCGCCCCGAAAGCCCCGATCGCCGTTGGATACAGTTCCAATTCCATCGATCTTCCACAACCAGATGGCGGATTGCCTGCACTCGCCCAACTGCCGATGTCGCTTCCCGATAATCCTGGCGAAGCTTTCATGCCACCTCTGATGAACGAAACACTGCCGCTCCCTGCAGTGGCGCTGAATACTAAACCCCAGGAATTGGTCTACGAACTTCCAAAACCGCAAGCCCAGAATGATTTTCCCAACCCTTTCCCTGAACTCCCCGAAACACAGGCAGATCTGAAGGGGAAAGCATTACCTAAAGCCGCACAAGTCCCTGCTGTGCAGGTTCCAACTGCGACGACTCCTGCTGTGCCAGCGCTCACCGCGCAAGTCCCCGCAGAGCAAGTTCCCACCCTGCCAGTTCCTACTTCAGATGTCGTGACACCGAACGAGCCGGGGACGAGCGTCGCAACACTTGATGCGCCAAAAACAGACGAAGATCCGTATGCGGTCCGAGTCAAGGATTTTGCGGAACCAAGGATCGATGAAAAGGTTGAAGCGAATGCTCCGTCGCTTGCATTAATGCCAAGCAGCCCGGATGTGATCGCTCCTCCGGGACCACTGACAACGCCGTCAGTGACCGATGCGAAAACTGATGTCGGACCGGCTCTTGATGTGGGAGCCTTGTCACAAGAACCTGCAGACGCCCTGTCACCTGCCGACCCTTCTGATTCGTATCTCGAAAAGATGCAACGGATCCGTGACCGATTCGGCATGAAAGGCTTGAAAGGCTTCTGTCCTGTCACACTGCGAGACGAGCGAGAACTGTTAGACGCCAAGCCAGAATTCCACTTTACTCATCGAAGTCAGAAGTTCCACTTCGCTTCGGAAGATGCTCGTAACCGATTCGAGGCAGAACCATCACTGTACGCACCAGCCGCATACGGAGCTGACGTGGTATCACTCGGCCGGGACAAAGACGTGGTCGAAGGAACGCTCGACTTCGCCGCCTGGTACAAAGGCCGACTTTACCTGTTCAGCACACAAGACAATTACGAAGTCTTCGTGAAATCACCCGTCACCTACGCCAGCCCAGCGGGAATCGAATAGTCAAATCGATTCCAATCACGTACCCCGGTCATCCACCGACCGGGGTATTTTCGTTGGCTGACAAATCTCAAATCTGTGCGGAACGATCGGCCCCGGCAACACAAGTGACACTATTTAAATCGCCCAGGAAAACTCTTGGAAACTGGTACTCGAGGGTGAAGATATTCATCATTTTCCGGATCGAGCGAGATGAAATCGTCACGACTCAGTCGAATTGAAAAGAAAGCCGGTAAGGGATCGATCACCGTTTGACTTGCCACGAACCCATTTTCTTTAAACCAGGAGTGGTAGTCGAGCACCGGCAGAGACACCGCGTGCAGTGACGAGACGTCGACAAATACGTTATTTGCAATCTCGATCTCCTGGCGCGGGTCAGACGTGTTGAAGAAGCAGACGTTTTCAAAATCATGGAAGGAATTATTCACAATACGAATCTGCCTCGTCGAGCTTTGCAGGTTCAAGACGAAACTCAAAGCGCCAAGGCCATGAGATACCGTATTCGACGAGAATGTCACTCGTTCGACTGCCGATTGCAGAATGAAAGGGATTCCGTAGGAACGGTCGGCGGTCGAAATGACGCACTCGGAAATCTCGATCTCTCGTAGCGAGGTAAACGTTGATACGTCGGGGTCTCCCAACACCACGCCCACTCCCCCCGCCTTAAATGTGCAATGACGAATCGACGATTGTTTCGAAGGTTCAGCCTCAAGGCCATGATGCCAATGCAATAAGGGAAGGACCGCTGTCTTGGGATTGGCACTTTCGAAATGGCAATCTTCGATTTTGAGGCCAATTCCAGACCCCTGGATGTCCGCGCCAATCTGTTGTGGTAATACCCGAATTTTCAACTGTTTTAATTCGACGCCACTCACGTCGTGCACTTCCAGCACCGGGCCACTGCTGGCTTCCAGAATGACCTCGCCCACACCGACTAACTGGAGATTCCGCAAATTGGGACGCGAGATCTTAATCGATTCGCGGTATCGACCGGGATTCAGCCGGACCACGGTTCCTGGCGTTGCCAGGTTGAGCGCCTCGTCGATCGTTACGACTTCCGCGTCAGGCCCACCGACGTTGATGATTTGATCGGCTAATATCGAATTGGCGTCACCGCGTATTGGGACGTCAATCAGAATTTCGCTTTGAAGATTCGATTTCGACGGCTCGGTGATTTTCGGCAAGTAAAGAGACAACCCAGCCAGCCCTGCGGCTGCCACCAGACCCAAACCCGCCAGTCTCGGGACGTAGCTCCATGAACGTTGACCTGTCTTACCGACCTCGATGTTTGTGCCATTAACCGGGTTGATCCCTTCCGCCGCGATTTTCAATAATTCATCAGCGACCGCCTCGGCCGATTGAGGCCGCTTCTTATGGTTCTTTTCCATCAACTGGGCGACGAGCGAACTAAGCTTGATCGGAACTTGCGGAAAGGACTCGTGCAACATTGGGGGATGGTAGTCGTTGATCCGGTGCAGAGCCGCCAGATTACCTCTGGCTCGAAACGGCGAGTGTCCCAGGAACATCGTATAAATCACGACCCCCAGACTGAACAGGTCGGTCGCGGGCGAAATATTCTCACCATTGATTTGCTCGGGAGCCATAAAAGATGGTGTTCCGACAACATCACCAAAGCTCGTTAAATCGGTCTGTTCGAGCGCAAGCAAAGCCAACCCGAAATCCGAGATCTTGATCCGATCGATCTGATCGACGATCAAAATATTTGATGGCTTGATATCTCGATGAATCACCCCTTGACGATGTGCTGCGGCCAGACCGCTGGCAATCTGAGAACTGATTCGCAACGCGTCCGTGATATCGAGAGGTGACTCGGCGTGAATGCGGTCTTCCAGCGTTTTACCATTCACGTATTCCATTGCCAGAAACGGATAACCCGCTTCTTCGCCGGCCGCATAGATCGACACGACGTTGACATGATTGATGGCCGCCGCCGATCTCGCTTCCCTGAGAAATCGTTTACGTGCGGTTTCGCTTTTCAATAATTTCTCGGACATCGCCTTGATGGCGACATTTCGATGAAGTTGCCGATCAAATGCCCGAAAGACGACTCCCATTCCACCACGACCAATCACCTCCATCACATCGTAAGTCTGAAATCGACCGATCGAACCAGGAGTTTCCGGCGGCGAAAGAGGAAACTGCGACGCCCCATCCAACGGCAGATAGCACATTTTCTGATCAAAGGCGATTTTGGGGGATTGAGCCTCACCGTCGACCAACGGTTCCTCTTTGAAACTTTGGGTGCGATCCGGTGCGCCGTCTGGTGCCGTAAGCTTTCCGGAACTGTCCGAAGACTCGTGCTTCTGGGTATCGTCTCCGGCTTTGTCAGGCATCGTAGAATCTCCTCTTACGCAACGGCATCGATCGCACGACACGAGAACCCGTTCCAGAATGGCCCGAAAAGAGAAACGCACACAATCGACGACTGTCCTGATCCATCAGTGTTCTTGCTCGAGACAGTATTGCCCTGCAAATTTCGGGAATCAAGCAAGGTTGCCTCGAGGGAAAAAACGGAGTATGAAAAGTCGCTTGTCCATGAAAGGCTCGCTCAACGGGTACCACTGATTCACCCGTTTTTCAAAATTCAAACCTCCACTTTTCGATAACGAGAATTCGGTGCCTGTCTCAGACTCCTTTAAATCTGCGATCTGCAGTTGAGGTCCAAATCATCGCAACGAGTTTCGATCGATGATCGTATTTGGCGATTGGCCATCTTAGTTGTGAACTAAAGCAAAAAGCCTCACCAGCAGTGTGTGCCAGCAAGGCTTTTGAGAGGGTGACTAACCGGGCTCGAACCGGCGACATCCAGAACCACAATCTGGCGCTCTACCAACTGAGCTATAGCCACCACAAAGTTGAGGACCCAATTGTACAGCCGCTGGTCCGTGATGCAAGCTCGGAAAAATGTGAGGGCGGCGAGCGGTGAAAATCGACCAAAACCGACTTTTGGCACCAGAAAGATTTACACAATACTGCGCTTCAAGTAATCAGAGCCTCAAGTGTTACATCACAACGCGCGAGCGATACCCCTACTCGTAACCCATCTATGACGCGCATGAAAATCAGTGGGGGAATTGGATGGTGGCGTTGCGGTATTCGGGGGAATCGATCAGCTTCAGAACGTCGCCGAGATAAGCGAATTTTGATTCGTCGAGGTTTTCTTTCAGGAACAGCCGATCGAAAAAACGGGCACGGTCGTCGAGTTCTCGGGCTCCGTGTCGTGTGAGATCATCAAGACGTTTGTTGTTGTCGGCGACCAATGATTGCACAGCCTGACTTCGACGGTTGACTTCCTTTGTGATCTCTTCTTGAGCCCATTTTTGATTGACATCCGTGATGCGATCGGCCTGGGTCTTAATTGTGACGATATTTTTCACAAGATGAGTTGTCAGCAGAATCAGGCGAGGGTGCGATCCGATCGCGATGTGGTCCAACTCATGCCGACCCAAATCTGATTCATACCATGTTGAAGCATTCAGACTATCAGGCAACTTGACCGTGTGAGACATCAAAGGTTTGATGGTGGTGAAGGTTGGGTAGATCGTGACATTGACCGTTTTCTCCCGCGTAAACTTCCATTTCATTTGCTGATCATATTTGTATTCCAGCGTCAATTCAAAATCAGTCCATCCTGCGTATTGTGTCGGACGTTTGTCCGGGGGATAAAAGTCGACCTCGAGACGTCCAGATTTTTCTGCGGATCTGATCCAGGTCAGGACATCTGAGGGTTCTGCTTCCGTGATCACTTCGCCGGCAATCAGTGTTGGTCCGAAGGCAAAGAGCGCAATCATCAAGATTGCAAAATCAGGTCGCGTGTTTGATGAAGTATGCGTCTGACACCATCTGAGTGCGCACAAATACAGCCCGGCGATGTTCACTCGCATGCAGTTTTGATCCAAATTGTTGGGGGAAAAATCGAGAGATCTTCAACCCTAACGGCCCGAGTGAGGTGGGTCAATTCGCTTTAGAAGTTTTCATCAGACTTTCACATCAAAACCAGGAAATCGTGCGAGTTGAATGAGAAGTGCGTTGTCAGTGAGCTATTTATTTGAATTTGGTGACATCATAGTATCGGTACGTGCCATTATTCTGATGTGAAAGCTTTCGCAAGAAATTCCTCGGGTTAGCTGCTTCCGAAACTTCACCTCCGACGCCGAATTCGATGCTGTGAATTCGAGTCTTCTGGCTGTTAAGTTTTTTTAATAACTCCAGTTCCCTTTCATCGAGCGGAGGTTCCTGACCATCCGTGAGAAAGAAGATGACGTCTGGTTTCAGCCGCAATGCCATTTCGAGTGCTGGAAAGTGTTGCGTCCCGGTCCCAGGATGAATTCCGGCAATCTTTTGCTTGGCCAGAGTCTTATGAATCTCTGTGGCAGCGTACAATTGAGGCTGATGTACGTCTCGCAGGTGCAGCACAACGGGCTTATCGTCGTAGAAGATGATCAGAAACTGCTGGTTGCCGTCCAGTTCTTGCACGCTTGATACGAGTGAAGCCTTCGCAACTTGCATTGAGTTGTGACTCATCATGCTTCCGGAAGCGTCAATAACGAACACGACTTTAGATCCCTGGTCCCGTGTTCCCATGAATGCCGTCCCAGTGGGGCCACCCACTGTTCCCGATGCTGGTTGTCGTTGGCCGCCACCCGATTTGACAGGCTGGCGGGGATCCATCACCGTGGCACCGATTGGCAAGTTGACACCGGGTCCGATTTGGGTTGAGGATTCTTCTCGCGGAAGCATCGTTTCGACAGGTGGCTGATCGGGCGTCGCACGCGTTGGCACGAATACATCCGTCGTCGCGGCACCGTCAGCGATGGGCTCGGTCGCATCCCCTTCTCGAGGCTCACCTGGGACCACGGCATTGGGATTATCGCCCTTATCCTTGATAACGATCCCGACTTCCCGCATTGGCTCGGTTGTGAAACCAACGGCACCGGGATAGCGAAATCCAAGGTAGACGGAAAATACCAGCAACAAGACGACATGCGCTAACAGAGATAAGAGGCTCGACAAGAAAAAGACGTGTGGGATCCAGTCGGGTAAATTCCTCGCAGTCGAGTTACCGAGTGATGATTGACGTGCCAGAATTTTGCGACCTGCGGCAACCGTTCCTTTGGGTGCGTTCGCTGGCGTCACAAATCGGCTCCTGGTGCTCTGTCAAACTTTGAAATGAGTTTTAACTGCCACTGCATCGGGGTCTTCGGAGAAGCTGTGACGTTGTCTTTCTGTTCTGGTTCGAAGAGCACTGCTTGACCGAGGACCTTCAAGCATTAGCACCCTGATCCAGTAGATCCCGAATGCCTCTGGTGTCGTGCATCGCTCCAAAAATCACTGTAGAACGCAGCAGACGACCCGTCAATTCGAATTGATATTCGCTGAGTTTAACCAAAGCCACTACATTCGATCGATCGCCGACCGAAATACAATCCTTTGACTACGAGGATTTGTTAAGGATTGAACATGCGAAATAGCACCGTCAATATGCCGAATTGGATACCGCTGATCCTGCGACTGGCCGCGATTTACAACCTGTTGTGGGGAGCCTTCGTCATTCTTTTTCCGAAGGCCGGATTTGAATGGTTGGGCATTGAGGCACCAAATTACCCGTGCATTATCCAATGCCTGGGGATGGTCATCGGGGTTTACGGGATTGGTTATTGGATTGCCTCACGCGACGCCGCCACGCATTGGCCGATTGTTCTGGTTGGCTTATTGGGAAAGCTCTTCGGTCCGATCGGTTTTGTTTACAACGCCTGGTGGGGTGCGCTGCCGTGGACGATGGGTGCGACCATCCTGACTAATGATCTCCTGTGGTGGATTCCGTTTGCGGCCATTCTGATCCACGCGGCTCGTATTCATGAGACACGTCGAACGACGGTGGAAGGTCTTACTCTTGAACGGGCATTGCGGACCGCAGTTTTACAAAACGGTCAGAATCTGTTTGATCTGTCGTTTAAATCCCCATTGCTGCTCGTTTGCGTTCGTCACTTTGGTTGTACTTACTGTCGCGAGACACTTTCTGATCTTTCCAAGCAGATGGAACAGATTCAGCGAGTCGGTCTGATTCCAGTGGTGATTCACATGGGTTCAATCGAGCAGGGGAATTCCATGATGCAACGATTTGGATTGGATGCGGTTGGACAGGTGAGCGATCCTGATCGGAGACTGTTCCGGACGCTTGAACTGCCGTTTGGAACGCTGGGGCAACTGGTCAGCATCAAGACCTTCTGGCGAGCCCTGGTGGAAGGTGTTGTCTTCAAATTCGGGTTTGGTTCCTTCGTCGGCAATGGCCTGCAATTGGCGGGTACAGTCATCGTGAAGAACGGACAAGTAGAACGAGCGATCCGGCACGATTCGCCTGCTGAACGAACGGACTTTGCCGAGCTGACGTGTCCCGTCGTATGACGTCGACTCGATCGTCTCATTTTTTTCGCAGCAATTCTTTGAACTTTGCCAACGACCGTGTGTTCGCGACATCCTCCTTGGTCAGACCCGCTCGTCTTGCCTGATCGACTCCGTAACGAAGCGAGTCGAATCCATTCGTGTTATGAGAATCGGTATCGATGATGATCGGTATGCCATGTGACTTTGCGGCGGCAGCCTGGATGTCATCGAGATCGAGCCGATACGGACTGGCGTTGATTTCAAGCATCACACCATAATCGGCAGCGGCTTTGAAGAATGTCGTGAAGTCGATATCAGCAGCAGGGCGATTAACAAGCATCCGCCCGGTCGGGTGTCCAATCGCATCGACATTCGGATTACGAATGGCATTCAACAACCGTTGCATGATCTGTTCGCGCGGCTGTTTCAATCCATAGTGCAGGACGGCAATGACCCAATCGGCCTCGGAAAGAACTTCGTCGTCGAGATCCATTGTGGCGTCTTCGAGAATGTCGCATTCGATTCCGCAAAGGATATCAATCCCGCGCACCTCTTCACGGACTTTGCGGATATTGGCCCAATGCTCTCGCAATCGGGTGGCATCCAGTCCGTTTGCCATGCTGACTCGCTTCGAGTGGTCGGTAATGGCGATGTATTTCAATCCACGTGCTTTGGCCGCCTCGGCCATTTCACGAATCGTTGCAACTCCGTCAGAGGCTGTCGTGTGCATATGTAAGTCACCTTGAATGTCGGTGACTTCGATTAACTTCGGCAACTTTCCAGTCTCGGCCAGTTCGATCTCGCCGCGATTTTCGCGAAGTTCAGGGGGAATGAACGGAAGTCCCTCGGCCGCGTAGACATCTTCCTCCGTCCGCCCGGCGACATATTCATCACCGCGAAAAACACCGTATTCGTTGACCTTCAGCCCGCGCTCGATGGCCCGGCGACGAATCACAATGTTGTGTTCTTTCGAACCGGTGAAGTACTGCATTGCCGCTCCGTACGACTCGGGGGGGACGACTCGCAAATCGAGTTCAATCCCCGATCGAAGGCGGACTCGCTGCTTCGTGTCGCCCCGAGCCAGGACTTTTTCAACAAGCGGATTGGCGGCAAGGCGATCCATGGCTGCGGCCGAATTGTCCGACGTCGCCAGGATATCCAGATCGCCACACGTTTCTTTGCGGCGGCGACATGAACCCGCGACCGAGACCTGTCCCACCGACGGCAACTGTTTCAGGTCATCCACGATCGCTTCGGCAGATTCTGTGGCAACGCTGATCAGGAATCGCTTGCCTGCTTCCATTGCATGAGGAATTCCTTCGAGAATGGATTGTTCAGTTTTCTTACCGAATCCCTTCAGTTCAGAAACCTTGGCGGCTTCACAGGCTTCTTTCAATTGAGTGAGGTCTGTGATTCCGAGTTCTTTAAAGAGAACCGCAACTTTTTTCGGTCCCAGCCCGGGGATGCGCAACATTTCCACCACCCCGTGCGGAACCTGCTGTCGAAGTTCTTCCAACTGAGGAAGTTGTCCCGTTTCAACCACGACCTTGATCTTGGCTGCGAGATCCTTGCCGATTCCGTCGAGTGACTCCAGGCCACCACCGGGAACTGCCAGCAGATCGGCAACCGATTCAGACAGGTTTTCGAGTGTCCGAGCACCATTTCGATAGGCCCTGACTCGAAAGGCGTTTGCTCCCTGAATTTCGAGCAGGTCGGCGACCTCGTTAAACGCTGCGGCGATCTGTTGGTTTTGCATTGTCGGCTATTCAAATTTCAATAATCCGAAGGACGATGGCTGCGGTCGAGCGGTCGCCGGGTGAGTCCAGCTTTGCAGTCCGACGGTCGGAATCGTTCGCAGAACCGATAGTCCATAAATGGTACTCCGTCTTGGCGGGGTAGGGGAGAGGTCAGCCCAGGGAATTGCGGCTTCAATCCGCCAGTCAGTCTCGTCCATGTCGGCAGCCACGTACCACGTCGGATTCCAGCGGCGATCCTCCCAGCAACTTTCCGCCGTCCAGCCCCGTTGATCGACCTGGAATTCATACCACGTCGCATAGTCTCGATCGATGTCGAGCCGAATGCTGATCCGGTCGTGTCTGGTCAGATCTGCGTCGTGCTGTCGGCCTGTTAACTGGGGACGATCCTGGGGTGTTCCAGGCTCTCGTGGAACGAGAATCCCCACGTACAAAAACTCGTTATCGTAAGCAAACATCGCCATTGTCCGTTTCGTGTCGTTTAATCCTCCAGCGGATTCTTCGGTTCGCAGAAATTGCGTCAAATGAATTTCTTTGGCTTCCGTCCAGCATGGGTCGGATAACAGTCCATCCAGATGGGGTCGTTCATTCGTCTGATAACATAACGCCAGCGAATTCGGCGATTCCGGCGTCGCGAACGAAGCCCACAATTCTCGTTCGGCCAATTGCTTTGTTTCGGGATTAATCGGATTCGTGACGAAGTTTCGAATGATCGAATCGGCAATGCGAGTCGAACCGTCAGATCGACGAAGCGCCGCTAATGGAAATTGAATCTCCGCTGATTGATATCGACCAGGAGAAGCCATCTGTAGCTGTTTGGCAAGCTCAGTCGCGCGCGAATGCCAGTCGGCAACTGCCCCCGTTCTCCATTCGACGTCGCGGTCGATTTTCAATCGACCAGGTTGCCTCGATTTTTTGTCGCGCGGATCGGTGGCCTCCAGATCGAGTTGCGTTTTCAATCGGATCGGACTGGCTGAACTGGACCTGGTAATCGTATTCGATCCGTCACTCAAGCCACCTGCCGAGTTGACTCCGCCGTTACCGTCATTTGATTGTGCAAATGCCTGTTGCACACGTTGGACCTGTTTTGAATTCCCCTGCGTGACAGACGTATCAGACTTCATGGTCTGTGTTCGCTGCCAGGCGGTTTCGCTGCTGCACCAGAATTGAATCAACCAACGCATGGCATCGAGCGAACCGGGCTCCTTGGGATAACGACGGATCAGTTCAACATAAGTCGATTCAACAAGTTCAAATTGCGATCGCTTACGATATTCATCCGCGAGATCTCGCAGAACGCCGACCGCCTGCTGAGGCTCCATTCCCTCAACAATCGCGTTAATCTGGCCAATCATTTGTCCTGCGACGCGCGGGTCGTCCAGCGACTTTTGAAAGAGTCCAGTGAAGTTTCGCTGTTTTTGTGCCAGCTTTTGCATCCGTTCCAGATTGGTTTCGTCGATCGGAACCGAGTCGCGGCGCGATGGAGAACCAGGTGCGATCGAAAGCCCGCCAAAAAACTCTCGCGACGTGAGACTTTTTCCACGTCGATTGAGGGATGATTCGTCGACAGTCTTACCGTCAAGTCCGATCCATCGATATGCAATTCGTGGCGCTTCGTTAGCCTCGCTGACGGGAACTCGATTTGCCTGTAACAAAGCGACCGCTGGAGCTGCGGCGTTTCTCGTCGAGGCTTTCAGAGAGGGAAGTAATTCGTCAAGGTCGATATGTGCATCGCCGGTGCCGCCAGTTGCCAGCCGCATGTAGATGCGGTCAACTTTCCATGCGTCGAGACCGGTAAATTGAGATTGTTCGGCGTAACGTGTGCCATCCGCCGCTTGCGCTACGGCTCTTAATGTTGCGTCAAACATCAATTGACCGGCGGCATCATCGGACGATGGCTGGTCGATAATTACGACGTTTGGACGCCAGGTTCGGATCTGCCGGACGATTGCGCCGAGAAATGTCTGGGGCAACCGACCTTCTGTCTGCTTTTGCCATTCCGCAAGTAATTTGTCCGAAGAAAACTCGATCCCTGGAAGGGTCAACGGTAATTGCCAATGCACATCGGCCCTGTTTCCACCACACTTCTGTACGGCGGCATGAAGAATCGATTCACTCTCGGTCGACCAGGCCATGGGTCCAATGTCGTCACGTTGTGCGATCCAGACGGCACTGCGAAAGCCCATCTCGCCCGAGAGTTTCGTAAGCAACGGAGCACTCGTTTTTCCAGGTCTCGCATGTAAGGCCAACAGGGCAGCGTGTCGTCCAGCACCTCGGGCCGTCTGCCACGTCTTTCCGCCATCTTCGGTTCGGACAATGACGCCGAATGCGCCAACGGCGATCCCTTGTTGCTCATTGGCAAACCTCAGCGCTGCCAGCGGTGCTGTCTGACCGGTCAATTGTTTTTCCCATCGAAGTCCTCCGTCGGGACTGTGCCAGATCGCGCTGCCAGGCGAACCCGCGATCCAGACCTTTTCGTTGCGGACTTCCACAGCGCGAAAGTCCATTCCGTCGCGCAACTCTTCGGGGAGCGGTTTTTGGGGGGATTCCCACACGACACCACTCGTCGCGGTCGACAAAATCAGCCCGCCATCGCCGACGAGCCAGCCCTTGTCATTTGACAACAGGCCGATCGAACGGATCGTCCGGAATCCCTGTGGCTGAAGTTTCGATGGGTAGAGCTGCTCACCACCCATGACGGAAACACGCCCCTGCACGCCAGCGACGACACCCATTTCCGGTTCGAGAAAGCACATGGCTTTCCAGCTATGTGTTGCCTCACCTTGAACCCCTCGCCAGGTCTTGCCACCGTCGTTGGTTCTGAAGATCCCGGTTGGCGACAGGGACGTTGGTTGGCCGACGACGAGTCCTTCTTCCAGGCCGAAAAATTTCACATGGCTGAGTGCGGGAAGTACATCTCGTGCCAATTGTTGCCAGGTCTTTCCCCCATCCTGCGTGGCCAGCAATACGCCATTATCCAAACCTGAATAGGAAGTTGTGTTGCGGCCGGCGACCCAGCCCGTCCGGTCGTCAAGAAGACAAATGCTTTGTAACGAAACGTCCATCCCACAGTGAGACTCCGTCCAGTTTCGGCCACCGTCTATCGATTTCCAGATTGCACCATGTTCCCCCACGGCGAAAGCGAGTTTCGAGCCGACCGATTTCACATCGTGCAACTGAGCGTCATCGATCCAGGAAGATGGAATCTCGGCTGCGACCGCACTGAAGCAAGTCGCCAGACACGATAGCAGCAAACAACCAATCCTGAATTGCGGAAAGCATCCCTGCATGCCCGCCTCCTTTTTTGTCGCGAAAGGAAAGATCCAACGCGGGATTCTATGACTTTTCCCGATTCACAGAAGCCGAGTTCTTTAAAAAGGGGGCATTTCATCTGGATTCGGCGGATAAGAATTGTGGGATCAAATTCATGATTTTGCCGATTTGTCATGAAGTCCTCTGGGAAAAAATGCCTCTTCCGTTGCTGCCGAGGGGGAAGATTTAGACACTTTCCATCGATCGCGGGATGTCTGCAATCAGTAAATCTCAGGAACAACCATTGGACTCGGCCGATTCTACCGTCAGCGTTTTACCGTTTCTTCGCTGTTCGACTTGTGGGGTGTCGTTCGTTCGGCGATTAGATCAAGTCGAATGTTCCATGTGCGGGATGATGGCACCTGTCGTAGATGGAATCCCTCGTTTCACGGGAGATCAGCATCTGGCGAGTTTCGGTCGGCAATGGAATAAGTATGAAGTGGCGCACGACGATGAAGATCGTGCAACCTTTCAGGCCAAAACGGGGGTCTCCTTGAAGGACCTTGCGGGGTTGCGAGTCCTTGATGCTGGCTGCGGTGGCGGCCGTTACAGCAAGGTTTGTGGAGAAGCTGGCGCCGTTGTCGTCGGGGCCGATCACAGTGCCGCCGTAGTGAAAGCGAAGCAGCTTTGCTCGCACCTTTCTGAGGTTGCGTTCGTGCAGGCAGACTTAAAAAAATTGCCGCTCGAACCTGCGTCGTTTGACTTCGTCTTCTCGATCGGAGTCATGCACCATGATGCCGAAACGAAATCGGTTTTCGATGCGGTGGCGAAAATGGTCAAACCTGGGGGGCGTTATTCGGTCTGGCTCTATCGACGCAATCAATGGTGGCAAGAAGGTATTAATAACGCGGTACGAAGCCGAACAACGCGAATGGCGCCCGAGAAACTGGAGCGCTGGTGCGAATGGGGAGGCTGGTTGGGCGGACTTCCCGTCGTCAATAAGACACTCAACAAAATCGTCAATTTCAGTGCTCATCCCAATCGCGAAAACCGCGTCTGCGACACGTTCGACTGGTTTGCGCCCCAGTACCAGTATCACCATACCGAAGCGGAACTCGTCTCGTGGTTTCAAGCGGCCGGGTTCGATAAGTTGACGGTGCTACCCCCAGAGAAACAAGGCCGCTTCTATCGTTGGGTTTATGATCAAAATCTGTTGATTGGCAGCGGAGTCAATGTCACCGGGATCAAGCAGCCTTCTCCCACTGTACGGCATTGAAACTCTTTGAAAATAAATAAGATTCAGGCGTGCTGTTCATGCCAGACAGCCAATGCGGACCGAACCTGATCGGGTGATGCACTGCCGGTTGTTCCCAGTTGCTGAATCGTAATCGACGCCACCAGATTGGCAACAAGGGCTGCTTCCGCAGGTGTTGCGCCACTGCATAACGACATGACTGCTCCCGCCGATGCGCTGTCACCCGCACCCGTCGGATCGATGGGGCCGGTCACATGCACTCCTGGGACGAGCACGACCTCGGGATCGCTTACCAGGATTCCGCGTTCACCACAGGTGACAAAGACGGGGGCTGCGGTCTCGTCACGAAGTTTTGGAACGAGACGACTCAATTCCTCTAACGAGACTTCTTCTCCGACGGAAGGGTTCAGGCGATGGACCGCTTCAAACTGATTTGCCTTGATGATCGCATTTCGAAACAACCGGATATGACGGCGACTGTCGGCCCAGAAGATCACTTTGCTGAATCGGCGTGCCAGATCCGCGACAAGATCTCGCAATTTCGAAGTCACCACGCCACATTCAGAAATCTCGACTTGGTCCATGATCAGCAGGGCATCGACCTGAGGAAGCACACGCTCCAATTCGATGGCGACCCGGTCAACAATCCCTTGCGGTGTCGGAACTCGATTCTTCGTGTCGTAGCGAGAATGCTCACCTGCCAGTCCGGCGACGTTGTGGTCATGCGGCTTGAGGTACGTCGGCGTCAACAATTCAGGACATCGCAATAGTCCTTCGGTAGAACAACGAATGCGCTCTAGTCCCTGACATAAATCAAACGCTTCGCCGTCATCGCCAACGGCACCGATCGCGTAAAGTTCGCCTGCTCCTAATGCAGCGAGATTGTTGACGACAGTCCCTGCGGCGCCGGGATAACGCCGCACTGAAAGTACCTGATGAGCAACCCGCCCGGTCTCGAGGCTCGGCTCAGCTAGTTCGGGCTCGACTTCCAGGTATTTGTCGAGAAAGAAATCACCCAGCACCGCGATTCGAAGGCGCGGAAATTGTTCGAGAATTTCGTTCAAGCGATGAATCTGCATCGATAGATCCGGTCAAATAGTATTCGGTGTTCTGCAAATGGAATTCACGACGATGACACGGGTAGCTTATTAATTCTCTTTGACGAATTCGATTCGAATGTTCCCAATTTCCCCGTCGTCAAATTCGTGACCGTTGGGCTCGAGCGGTTGCTGCCGTAACCGAAACGAGTTTTGTCCCCGTTTCAAAAGTTCGCGTGGAAAACCAAGACGAATCCGTTCGGGGGTATTCGCCGGGGCTTTGAAGCGTATCATCTGGTTTAAATTGCCGATTCGTTGATCGTTCACGAAGACTTCGGTAACGAGGTTTCCCGCACGAAGCTTGGCGAGAAAGGGACTGGCTGGCGGTGCTTCAGCACTGGCGGCTTCGAGTTCTGCAACGTCGAGAGAAAAGTAGCATTCACCAGACGGAATTGTTGGTAAGTCGAAGTCGCCGCGGATCTCGGTACCATCGGGAAGATGACGATGGAAATCAGTCCGAATCGAATTGCCGAGGTGAAATCGTCGTGCGTCAACTAAAAGTGTCTGGCCAACAAACCGAGGTTCAACCCGACGCACGTCGGACCATTTCAATTTCAGTTCGCCAGCCAGCGAATGTTGAACCATCAAATATTTGGCATCGATCCTTGTTATTGTGACAGTCCACTTTTCTGGTTGGCATTCTGGTCGGTCAACAAATGGCTGCATTTCGACTGTCGCGACAATGCCCTCGTTCATTGAAAGGGCTTGTTTGATTGCGGCGGACGATTGTTCCCAATCAAGTGATGTCACACGATTCAACGGAATCGAACGGAGTTGGCCGATTGTTTCCAGTGTTACCGACGATCCGGTCAGTCCGATGATGCGGCCAAATAATTCGTCACCCATTTCGGTCGTTAACGTGTCGCGACCGACGCGGGGACTGAAAGTACGTTCCTGGTTTTCTGTTGGACGTAATTTCAAAACCTGGAGTTCGTCAATCCAAAGAACGTTCGTCGAACTGGGGTCGACCGGCCCAAAACGAATTGACTTGATCGAAACCGCAGGCGTCTCGCTTGATGCGACAAGGGCTTCATCGACGGTTAATCGCATGCGTTCCGGTTCGATCAAGGCGATAAACGAATGCCATCCGTCAGACAGTTTCAGGTTTTGTGTTGCAGATTCCGCACCGCGACTCATCCCCGATACCGAGATTGATTGTCCGGGACCAACACGAACGGTCAGTGGCTTCCTGTGATCGACTTTGTCATCCCACTCGATTTCCCATTCACCACATGCAGAAGCTGGATCGTTGATTGCTGTCTGGAATGAGAATTCAATTCTCGCAAAGGCAAGAGGTTGATGCAGATTGTACCGGTAGCCTGACGACGTCGAATTGATTCGAAGGGACGAATGCCCGCTTGCGGCATGCGTGTCATCAAGTGATCTACCGTGTTCGGGCTCCAATTGATCTGACGGTCCGGTTTCGAATGAATCGACATGAACATCCACCTCTCCCGGCAAGCTGGCCAGTTGAGATATGGCTGACACGGGTACTGATATTGTCTGTCCGCTCAACAAACGAAACGCTGCGGTTTGTGAACCCCAGTCAAGACGTTCGGCAACAAAACGATCGCCGTTCAAAAGCGAGATCTGACGTAAAGGTCGATAAGAATGAGTGACGCGGGGTCGGTTTGGCAGATCGATGCGCGACCGCCGCAGACGTTGAAGCATCACATCAAGCTGAAAACTCGGGTCACGAACGAGGGGTATCTTCGATGAGGAAGTCGTTTCAGTTCCTGCCGCAGGAACGACCGACTTTCGTTCTTCTGCGCCAAGACCTTGATATATCGCCGACACGATCAAAATCGCGATGACGAAGTCTGTCAGTCGAATAGGTCCAGCCAAGTATGAATCCTCAATTACTTGCGTGATAGCTTTCTGACTTTGTTGTTATTACTGTCGCCGATATAGATGTCACCATTGCCGGCGACGAAGATACCGTGTGGGCGATTGAGTCGGCACTTCAGCGGATCTCCATCGGGTCCATCACCCGCTTTTCCGTCGCCGATCAGTGTTTCGATTTTTCCCGTTAAATGATGAATGATGCGGACCGCATGATTCTCGGTATCGCACAAAAGGATACTTCCATCGCGATCAATGGCGAGACCCTTGGGTCCTGCCAATTGAGCGTTTTTCGCATCGCCTCCGTCACCCGAAAAGCCTTGCTTGCCCGTCCCTGCGACGTGATGAAGCAACAGCGAAGTTCGATCAAGTCGGTAAACGGCGTTTCCTTCTCGCAGGACGATAATCAGATCTCGATTTGATGCCACCGCGACCGAGCGGGGTCCATTGAGCGAAGCACCAGCCAGCGGTTGACCTTCCTGAATCGCTTTCCGCTCACCCGTTCCGGCGAATGTTGAGATCACGCCTGATTCCAGGTCAACCCGACGGACGCGATGATTCTTGATATCACATATCAAAAGACCTTTGTCAGAATCCATGGACACCGCGATCGGCAGATCGAGTCGTGCCTGATTGGCGGGACCGCCGTCACCGTCAAACCCGGCTTTTCCGGTTCCAGCAATTGTCGACATGACTTTCGTTTTTGCATCGACTTTTCGCACCGCCTGCGAAACCATATCCGAGATGTAATAGTTTCCCGCATGGTCAAACCTCAGTTCGTGCGGTTGATTCATTAACGCGGCGGTCGCAGGTCCCCCATCGCCCGCATATCCGGCTTGCCGACCAGTTCCGGCCACCGTGGAGATGACCTGCGATTGCAGATCAAGACGCCGAATCACATGATTCGAAAATTCGCAGAAATAGAGTGCTCCGTCGGTTCCAATTTCAAGGCCAAACGGTTGGCCCAACCCTGCTTTCAACGCGAGCCCGCCATCGCCGGAATACTCGTCTTTACCATGACCCGCAATCGTGACAATTTCAGACGCTGATGCGAAATACGCGTTTATGATGGTCAGAAGAAATAAGCTAAGCCAAACAGATCGTTTCATCGTTTTGTCCTGTTGGTTTCGATTTCGAAAACACGTAAACGATGGTATCCACGGCCGATCCTGAACGCCATTGCCGAGGGGAATGCGTCAGAATCAGCTTGTCCCGCCAAATGTGAACGTCGATCACGCGGCTGAAATCGAATCCGATCAAGGACCGGACGAGGAACAGCATTCTGAAACGCAAAAAGGACTTACGACAAATCGCCGTAAGTCCTTTTGCAGTAAGAGTGCCGATGGTGGGACTCGAACCCACACGTCTTGTAGGACACTGGATTTTGAATCCAGCGCGTCTGCCAGTTCCGCCACATCGGCTTTAAAATCTGCGGAGGGACATCATGAGCGGGGAACGTTCCCGCGTCAAGCGCCACCGCAATGACTTTAATTCGTTTCCTGCATTCAATGATCAATTCAAATCGCATAATCGGTTTTGCGACCGAGCAGTCGGTCGACCAGATCCTGCGATAGATCGATTGATTTCACCAGGCCTCCGGCCCTGTCGCTAGGATTAATCTCACAATATGCTGACCACATTCCAAGGTGCCTCCACCGACCCGCCCGCTTCGGTTCGTTCGGTAAAACCGGGGTTGTACAACGGTTACATCCAATCGTCGTATAACCTTGCGAGTGAAGCGGATTGACAATTACATCGTGCTCGGCCAGATAAGCATCGAGGTCTTCGTCGGTAAAATTGGCGAGAGGGTTCACTCGCACGCAGTTCATTTGCACGTCAATACTAACGATGGGGATCGTGCCTCGTCTGCCCCCTTCGGCTCGACGCAGGCTGCCAACCAGGCAATCGTAGCGACCTTTTGCCTGAAGCAGTGGTTCGATCTTGCGCAGTGAACAACACTGCTTTTGTCCTTCCGGGGTCAGATACAATATGCCCAATTCCTTTGTCTGCTCTTCCATCGTTTTCAGCGGCGAAAGAGTGATGACGTTCAATCCGTATTCCTTCGCCACGCGATCCCTTGTGTCGAGCGTTTCCTGAAAGTTGACGCCGGTATCGACGAACAGGATTGGCATGCCAAGCCGTTCACGGCCGATCATATGGCACACAACACATCCTGCTCGCTGCATGGCGGAAAGCATTGCCGCGCGATCACCAAACATTTCTTTGACCCAACGAAGCAGATCAGCGGGCGAATCCTGCTCGAAAGACTGGTTGAGTTCGTTGAGATCGGCCTGGGTAAGTCTCGCCATGAATCCGTAAGCTCTCTAACTGCGTTAACTGAGGTATTGAGTCCCCACGCAACGTGCCGATTCGGTTGATCGGCCGATGCACGAACTCAAAACACGACCGTGTCGAAAAATTTAGGCAATCAACGTCTAACCACCGCGATCAGCCACTGGGATGACTTGAAAGGAAGCCTAGCAGAAAGGACGAAATCGTGGCAACGGGGATCATTATCATGTTGCTCACTTCACTTTCGACGGGAGATCCCCCTTTACGATTTCGGCTTCATCGATATACAGCGTTCCTGTTTCACCGGGCCGTAACGAAAGATCTTCGTTATCGATTTCCGCCCAGACGCGGACTTGTTGATTGACGGGATCAATTTCCGGGTGCACAAAATTGAGCGTTCCCTTGTGCTTGATTCCATTCACCAGGAACGTGGCCGAACGTCCGACCAGCTTTGTCGACGAGATTTTGGAACTCACAAAACCTTCAGCCCGTAGGCGATTAAGCCGAATCAGCCGGGCCACAGGAGTTGCGGCATCAACCCATTCACCTCGCTGGCGTTTCCATTGAACAACCATCCCTGGGAATGGGGCCTTGATTGTGCGGCGCTCGAGATGCAGTGTTGCACGGTCAAGATCGTGCTTCTTCAGTTGAAGTGTCAGTTTGGACTGAGCCATCTCGACCTCCGACAGGTCAACTTCCAGTTCGGCTTTGTCAGCAAGCAGCTTTAAGCGGTCCAGTTCCGACTGCGACACACTTTTGGGAAATTTTTCGACTGAGTCAACAGATCGTTTCAATTCGGATTTGGCAACGTCCAGTGACTTCCTGGTAAATCGAACTCGAAGGTCATTTTCTGCCAGCGACTTTGCCATCGAATATTCAGTCTCGGCACGTTGTTGAGCCAATTTTGCGTCGAGATCATCGATCAGTGCCAGAGGAGCGTCCGCTTCAACGGTCTTTCCTTCTGTGACGTAGATCTGGTTTAACACGCCTGCTTCTCGTGCGGAAATCTCGGCATGTTCGATCAAGGTGAGTTGTGCACCATCGATCTGAATCGCCGATGATGGATCGGCACCTGCCAGTAGGAAAGACAATGACAAGCCAGCCACTAACGCGCTCATGCCGGTACCTCATAACGTCTCAAAGAGAACTGTGTTCTGTTGAACGATGTTCGATTCAATTTTTTCGCGAATTTCGAGCTCGTTGACGGTGGTATTTCAAACCCGGTAAGAAGAAACACGCGCCCAGGACGACGCCCAGCAACGAAACTCCAAAGTCGTAACGCGGATACAATTGAAGGAACGCCATAATAATTGAAGTCAAATAAAGAGCGACTCCCTGAACGTAGAACTTACCCGACAGGATACCGGCTTTCGCGAAAAAGACATTTCCGGCAATCAACGGAAGAATCGGCGAAAGTGAAAGCACCGGAAGCTTCAGAATCGGCTCCAGTCCATAAAGAAACATACTCGACCCAACACTACCAGCCCAGACGTGGGCGATCTGGCGTTCAACAAACGTGATAGGGCCTGATCGACGCCGCAGTTCCCAGAAGATAAAGGCCCAGCCGCATGAACCAAAAGACCACATCGTGGCGTATGGCCATCTCGACTCGATGCCGTTGTAGTGCATCACGTTTGTAATGATACACAGGACCATGACGACCATGCTGTGCCACATCCATAACAGCCCCCAGTTTTCGAGGATCGCTGCGTGGTGCGTCTCGCGAAAGGCGAGCGAAATAATCTGTGACAACTGGGTCGAACGAGCCGAAATCGGTTCGCTTTTCAGGAATGCATCCAGATCGTCAGCCAGTGCATCGGCTGTGGCGTACCTCAAGTCCGCTGGCTTCTGCAGACACTTCAGGCAGATCATTTCCAGATCGGGATCGGCTTGAGGGTTGAGCATTCGTGGAGGCAGAGGGTCCTGTTCGCGAACCATTAACACCGTATCGACGGCCGATGCGGCTTGGAATGGCGGGCGGCCCGTTAGCATCGCATACAGGATCGCACCAAGGGAATAGATGTCCGTTGCCGAACTGACTTCGCCGCGCCTTCCCGCCGCCTGCTCGGGGGCCATATACCCCGGTGTTCCTAAAATCGCACCTGTCATTGTCAGGTTGGAAGCCATCGTCGAGTCATCGTCAAAGTCTGAACCTCCAGTTGTCAGCCGTTTGGCCAAACCGAAGTCGGTGACGTATGTTCTCCCTTCGGCATCGATCAGAATATTCGACGGTTTGAGGTCGCGGTGCAGCACGCCGCGCCGGTGCGCGTCGGCAATCGCCCGGCAGATCGGGGCGAGCATCTCAGCCGCCATTCGGGAAGGAAGTGGTCCATCAGTCAGTCGCTTGGCCAGCGTCGTTCCTTCAATCAGCTTCATGCTGAAGTACGGACGCCCTTCAATCTCCCCAACTTCGTAAACGTTGACAATATTGGGGTGATGCAATTGAGCCGCTGACTCGGCCTCCGCTCGAAATCGAGCGATATCGGCGGGCGAGGCGTGGTCACCTCGCAAAATCATCTTCAGTGCCACGATCCGGTCGAGACTCTTTTGCCGCGCCCGGTACACGACCCCCATCCCGCCCCGTCCGAGTTCCCCGAGTAACTCATAATCGCCGCAATTCTCTGGAGGGTGTGCCGCAGATGTTGAAACGTTCGAATCGAGTAATCTATCATCGTCAAACAGCTCTGACACACTGGCAAAATCATCCGCAATCTGCATCGTGGCCCACAGCTCGCGCAGCTCAATCGC
The DNA here is from genome assembly GCA_903904835.1 of uncultured Schlesneria sp. GTDB lineage: Bacteria > Planctomycetota > Planctomycetia > Planctomycetales > Planctomycetaceae > Schlesneria. Next base: position 35,699 of record CAIVEI010000068.1, read on the forward strand.
TAACTCGGGGTGCTCACGCACAATGGCTTCAAATGCCTCGGAACTTCCACCCCGTGACGATTCCAAGACACGGTCTAAAAGTGAGACGATCAATTCATCGTGACTGGGCGACATTCGGTTGGTCCATAATTTTCAATGGTCTGTTTTCAAAAGGAATCGTAGTTTGGCCGTCACTGGTGTTAGTTGTTTCTCATTCAACCTGGCTTCCTGACTGGGAAGGCCGATCGCCGAGAATTGCTCGCAGTTTGCGAAGAGCCCGTAAATGCCTCATCCCGGCTGCTGCAGCCGACAAGCCAAGAGCGTCGGCGACTTCGCTGTTGCCGAGTTGTTCAAAGTGCCTCATCAACACAATTTCGCGATCTTCGTCTTCGAGCTGATCCAGAGCCAGTACAAAGCGAGCTTCTAGTTCCTTGCGGATGCTGGCGGCCGCCGGCGTCAGTTCGTGGTCGGCCAATTGTCCCATCAGGTCGAATCCCGACTGATCCGAAAACTGGGGTGCGGCGATCGACTGCTCCCGGTCAAGGCTGCGCCGTTGGGCACCACGATGTCGCCGATACACGTCGATCATCCGGTCTTGTGCCAGTTGCCGCAGCCACAGATGAAACGGCATTTTCGGATCAGCCAGGTAGTCCTGCAGTCGCGTGTTGGCTTCCATTAAGACGTCTTGAACGACATCGCTGGCGTCGACCCGTCTGGCAATTTTGCGGTCAAGCCTCAGTTGAATCAGTTTCTTGAGCGAAACACGGTGCCGCTCCAGCAGCCGGTTCACGGCCGCGCGATCTCCTTGCCTGGCATTCGCCAGCAAATTCTGCGTCACACTCTGTTCGGGCCAAAGCGCCATGTGGTTTTTAGGGAATCAAGGGGAGGTTGATCTCAACTTCACAACTTACGCTGTGAATCTGTTTTGTGCTACTACATTGAAGTCTTCGGAGAAGCAGTGCTCATTTACCTTACGCTGGTCAAAGAAAACTGCTTGACCGGAGACGTTCAAGAAGTGGCACGTTCATTTTACGGACTTTGCAGAACCTGCTGTTGATTCTCGTCAGCCGCTTCCATCCGATCCAGTGGATAGTCACTGATGGGAATGCCAAGACTGCGTACTTCCTGAAGCCGACGCCAGGCGAGTGTTGTGCGGGCTTCGCGGCGGGCCACTTCAGCCGGATCCTGGTTGCGTTTGTCAAACGGTCCTTCAACGAGAACAGGTTCAAATCCAGGATCGACGATGAACTGAGCCGCGACGGGGTTGCAGCGAAGATGGCGTTCTTTGGCCGTCATCAGATAACGGGCCTCCACTTCACCCAGCACGAATCGTAGATAAAGATCGCTTTGCGTGATGTCCTCGACTTCCGCTCCACAAACTTCGCACAGGTATCCAAGCTCACATTTTGCCATAAATTCTCTACCGGCTTCTTGCACAAGTGTTATCAAAACATCGAAATTCGAATTCCGTGCCACCGCTTAGAAGTCTTCGCAGAAGTAGTGTCTTCGCTTTCTGTCGGGCAAAGAGCACTGTTTGACGGAAAACAGTTAAAAAGAGGCACGCGAACTTACGTCAATCGTCGATCCATCAACTCAAAATATCCTGAATAATGTCGCCATGAACGTTGGTTAACCTTCGTTCGATTCCGTTGTGATAATAGGTCAATCGCGTATGGTCGATCCCCAGCAGTTTTAGCACAGTCGCATGGAAGTCGGGCCAGGTCACTTGTTGATCGACCGATTTCCAGCCGATATCGTCCGTCGCACCGTGACTCATGCCGTGCTTCAGTCCGCCCCCGGCCATCCAGACACTGAATCCATACATATTGTGATCGCGTCCACCACCAAGAACGTTGGCTTCGGACTGAGCAAAGGGAGTTCGACCAAACTCCGTGGTGAATAACACCAGTGTGTCGTCGAGCATCCCTCGCTGACGCAAGTCCCTCAGCAGTGCGGCGACGGGCTGGTCAACTCGAAGCGCCTCCTGCGAATGGTTTTCTTTCATGTTTTCATGACCGTCCCAATTGATCCGTGGTGACCCGAATGACCCACCTGCAAACAGTTGGACGAAGCGCACACCTTGCTCAAGCAATCGTCGTGCAAGCAGACAACTGCGACCAAACTCAGCCGTTTCAGCTCGGTCCAGGCCGTAGTCTGACTGAGTCGCAGCAGTCTCACCTGTCAGGTCAGTGACTCGCGGCACCGAGAGCTGCATCTTTGCTGCCAATTCATAACTGTTCATTCTCGCGATCAGGTCACTTTCCGGTCGGGTTTCCTGGTGATGTCGATTCAAGGCCGCAATGAATTCACGTGTGTCCGCCTCACCCTCTGGATTTCCAAAGTGAGATTGACCCGCCTTGGCGTCGGCAGACCGAGCGGGAAACAGATCATCAATCGGCTGACCCTTCGTCCGGAAGGCAACACCCTGATAACGAGCGGGAAGAAATCCATTCGACCAGTTGATCGTTCCCCCCGCCGGAAACCCTCGTGGATCGGGCAGGACGACGTAGGCAGGAAGGTCATCGGTTTCACAACCGAGTCCGTAGGACATCCATGAACCAAGCACAGGGAAACCATTCAGACGGAACCCCGTGTTGGCCTGAAACGTTGCGGGAGTATGGTTCGCCGAGTCCGCCACCATCGATCGGATGACGGTCAATTCGTCCGCCACCCTGGCAAGATGCGGAAACAGGTCGGAAACCCACAGGCCACTCTCGCCATGCTGACGGAACTCCCAGTCGTTTTTTCGCAGCAGTCCGATCTTCCCGAAAAAGGTCTCTGGCTTTTCCGACCCGGGCAGCGATTGACCGTGGTATTTCTCCAGCAGTGGTTTGTAGTCGAACGAATCAAGATGGCTTAACCCGCCGCACATGTAAAGATGGATCACTCGCTTACAACGAGCGGGAAGATGCGGAGGTGGATCGGCCGCTTCGCCCGGTATGGTGGCCGCACGCAAACCGCCGGAACGCGACAACAGATGCCAGGCGGCGGTGGACGTCAGCCCATGTGTTGACCACGAAAGAAAGTTTCGTCTTTCCATCGGTGTAAACATCTTGAAGGTTCCTTTGTTCGCCACGTCACCACGGGTCCAGGGCATTTCAACGTCTGCTCTTCGTTTCGATCAGGATACACTCGTCAGGTCGACTTCACATCACCGGGGGTTGGAAACGGCGGTCACCTTGGGATCAGCATCACGACCTTTTTGTTCCAGTCGAACAATCAGGCGCGAAGTTCCCGCCGGGCCGTAACACCAGACTTCCGTGATCCCTCGGGACGTAATCGCTCGAGTCAGTGAACTTGGTTGTCCGAGCAATTTTCGCAAGTCCGTCGCCGTCATGTTGGCACTGATTCCCGAGGGTGATTCAGCCATCGATGTCGGAACGTCAGGTTTGGCCGGGTCTGCTTTGAGCCACCGGCTGTTTCGATACTGATATCCAAGCGACGCCAGTTTCGACTTCACTTCGTCATCGGTGGGATCGATTCTGTAGGCGTCGGTCAGATATTCCACGGCCACAGGTTCGTTACTCAAAAGCGTCAGGTACTCGTCCGCTAATTGTTTTAAGCCAATAACACCATCACCCTTGAGTCGCAACTCGTGAGCTTTGACCCACTGGGTTAAAGCCTGTTTTGCCTCAACCGGTTGTGCGCGTTCGAGAAATTTCGCAGCGAGGTTTTCGGCGTCAGACCGACTCACCGTCGCGACACTGGCCAGACGATAGGTCAGTCGCAACTTGCGTTGGTTTTCGGCTAATGCGGCTTCCTCGGGAATCAGTTGATCAATCTTCTCGGCGATGGAATCACCATCCCGTCCGTCGGATGCCGCTCCGTACAGCAATCGCTTGCGAGTCACCGCGACGAAAAATAAACGATGTAACTGGCTTCGCAATTCATCGTTCGCCCTGCGATACGTTGCGATCGGATCTTGATCGTATGTTTCTTTCAAATCACGAGGGATGTTGAGAAACACTTCCTGAGTCCCCTCCAATTGATCCTTCAGCCCGTCGGCGAACGCCTGCCATGACGCAGGATCAGGGGGCTCAGCCCTTTGCAAAGACTGCCATTGAACGCGAAGCCCTTCATGGATCAGTTCCATCTTCCGACGAGCGGGCAATTTCCATTCTTCGATTTTCTTCGCCAGTGAAAACCGGCCTTCCGCGTCAGTCGGTTTGAGCGATTCATATTGAGCTTCGATTGCTCGCGTGTAGGCCTCGTTGGCTTTCTTCATCAAATCCGCATCGTCATAAAATTGACTGACGCGACTGACCCAGTCACCCAGGTCTGTCCATTCTTCCGCAGAGGCTCGCTTGAGCTTCAGCGCGCGCGATTCATACTGTTCGGCGTAGCCCGGCACGACTTTCAAGTCGCTGACAACAAATTCGAGTTTTGATCCTTCTTTCTTAAATCGACCGGTCAGTTCGACTGTATTTTTCGCCGCGACGGTTCGTAGTTTGGAATTGTCGATCGTGAACTTGGCTTCACAGCGTAAGAGTCGAAGTTGACCACCGCCAAAGCTGCCGACTCGACCTTCGATACGCATCGTCGATTCGATGTACTTGTCCCACGGCTTGTTCAAATTGAGCTTTTGGACTGACCAGACATTTTCCGCTGAAAAACAGGTCTGTCCGAGACACATGACGACAATGAGTGCCAGAGCATGGAATACGTTTGATCGCACATAAAACATCAAATGTCTCCCTTCTCAGTTTGATTCTCGTCAGGCGATCCGAGATCCGTTGGCTGCAACACGGCGATTTTCGGTAAATGACGATAGTCATCATTATAGTCGAGTCCATAACCGACGACGAAAACGTCGGGAATGAGAAATCCGTGATAGTCGGGTGTGATCTCGACCTCGCAACGTCCCTGCTTCCATAACAAAACAACCGTTCTTACGCTGGCAGGCTGGTGTTGTTTCAAGACGTCGAGCAGCTTCATCATCGTACGACCGGTATCGAAGATGTCATCCACCAGCAAAACGTCCCGACCTGTAATCATCGGCATCAGTTCGGTACTGACCGTCAACTGGCCAGCGACCGTCGTCTCGCCTCGGTAACTGGAAGCTCGGATAAATCCGATCTGGTGCGGGATATCGATCGTGCGGATCAAGTCAGCGACCAGGACCACGCTACCGTTCAAAACGCCGAGTACCGTCAATGGTCGCCCTCGATAGGTTTCGGTAAAAATCCGACCCAGTTCGGCAACTCGTTCGGCGATTTCGGACTCTGAAAGAAGTGTGTACATCCGAATTGGCAGATTCTGAAAAAGGAGGATGACTGAAAGAAGGGCCTTAAACCCGTTACTCTGTTAAATTCACGGAAACGATTTTCCACCAAGATTGTGGGGATCGTCAGCAGTTGTCGCAAGATCGTGGAAGAAGTTCATGAGTTGGTCGAAGATTGAAATCGCGGGAAAGCTGGCAGATGTTTTTATTCCCCCGTCGGAAACCGCACCCGTGGGAGTCGTCTTATTCCTGCATGGATATGACGGAGTTACGCTTATCGATAACGAGGCCTACACACGGGAATTCATCAAATACAACCTGATCGGCCTGTGTCCGATCGGACCACATTGCTGGTGGACAGACGCCATTTACGAACCCTTTGACCCGAAACTTAGTCCCATCGATTTTCTCGCTCAACATCTGCCGTCGTTCTGCCACCAGCAATGGCAGATCGAACTACCCAGGATCGGGGTGTGCGGTGTCGAGATGGGAGGGCAGGGGGCACTTCAACTGGCATATCGCCACGCCAGAAAATTTCCAACGGTCGTCGCGATTTCACCGAAAGTCGATTTCGACACGTGGTGGGGCCACGGCACAACACTCGACACAATATTTTCCGACCGCGAAGCGGCGCGTCAGCGAACCGCAACGCTGCACTTACACCCATTGAATTACCCCAAACATCAACTGCTGCTGTGCGATCCCGCAGACTCTTATTGTTTTGACGGAGTGCTAACTCTCGCCAGCAAGCTGTCATCAACTGGCATCACATTCGAAGAAGATTTTCAAACGACCCACGGCGGCTACGGCTGGAACTACGTGAGCGCGATGGCCCCCAGGGTGATCAGCTTCATCGCCAGCAAGCTCGCCGAATAAATCTCGTCAGTTCGGGCGGGCGAGGTTCCATTCCAAGCCGTCTTCTGTCCTTGGAAAAGCACAGGGTGCTGCGATCCAGTCCGATAAACGTTTGGCTTCAGACGCTGGTGAGCCCATGTCGAACAAACCGGCAGGAATCTCGGCCACTTTGATTCCGGTCGTGTTCGAGAAGGCTGAAACAACCAACTCTATGACCTTAATCGAACTTCGCGACGCGAAAGTTTTCATTCGCGGACTCCTGATTGAAAAACTGATTTCGAAGCAGCAAAACACTTCGTTGTTGCTGGCCTGCCAACATGACGAACGAGATTTCGGCTTCCGATTGGTTTTTCAAAATGACCGAGACTCCGTGAGAAGACTCACTTACGTGCAAATGATCACTCATCAATCACCGAAGTTATGGAATCGATGACATCGGCGTTCGCTTCCGGGAATTTCAGAGCTTTTAAATCCTGAACCGAATGCCAATGGAATTGCTGGTGCTGATCGTGCACATCATTTTGATTGGCCGGATGGCAGAGCACGAAATGGAGTGAAACCGGGCCGTGTGGATATTCGAACTCCTTGTGTTGCAACAGGCGTTCGGGAATCACAACCAGGCCCGTTTCTTCCAGACACTCCCGGACAGCACAATCAAACGGCGACTCGTTTGCCAGGCATTTCCCGCCAGGAAATTCGGCCAATCCGGCAAGCGGCACGTCGGGTCCGCGCACGCCCACCAGGAAGCGACCTGCATGTTCGACGACTGCAATTCCAATCTTTTTTGAGGGTACCATGAAAATGAGCCAAGAGGATCAGGAAAAAATGAATTTTAAGATTCGGAACACTCAACTTCGCTAATCAGAAAATTGAAAGTTGGCTGTGGATTTCGCTTTCCTGACCTCTTCCTGTCTTTATCTAATTAGTGCAGATTCGCGAAGATGAGTGTTCCTAAACTCTTTCTTTTGCCCTTCAGCTTCTTTCAAAGTGATTCAAGGTTTGCGTCGTCGACTCAGCCAGGTACCGGCAGAAACTTGAGGGTGTCGTTCGCGAGGTTCAGCAAGGCGACGGTAAACTCTTGTGCTCGGTGAAGAGCACCCGGATTGATGAACCGAGTGACCCCTTCGCGGTGATCGGCTGCGATGTGGGAATGTCCAGTGAACAGATAATCGGGTTTGGTTGCCAGCAACCTGCGATATTCTTGGTAGACATGACCGTGAGTCACGGCGATTCGTTTTCCCGTCAGTTCGACTTCGCCGCCCCAGCCCAAACAGACCGCTCCGTCAGCTTGATTGATTGCCGCCTGGATTTCGTCGACGCGATATGCGTCGTTATTGCCAAAGACGAAATAGCAGGGCAACACAGCACAGATGCCGACAACGTCGGGGTCGGTCAGGTCGCCGCAGTGGAATAGCACCTCGGCTCCTTCGACGTGTAAAAGCTGGATCGCAGCCGCGGTCCTTTTCATCTGGTTGTGCGTATCTGACAGGATTCCGATAAGCATAAGTCGCTCTCATTGTGTCCTGGAAGGACTCAAGCCATTCGCCGGTGGTTGCCCGTCGTTTGGATTTCGATTCCTTGGGTCGCTACCATCGTCCATCGGTTCTAGCCACTTTCAGGGTCTTTGTCATGCCTCGTGATGATCGTCGTCGTAAACCAGAACTCAAGCCTGCCTCGCAACTGTTGCGACCTGATCCAGGGCCAGGTGTCTGTCCCACTTTTGATTCCCCAAACTCGCGTCAGTGGGAAATCGTGATCCGAGGAGCGCTGGAAGACAACGAGGATGGTCTGCACGAGAAACTGGTGGAATTGCCGCGAGGGTCTCGTGGTCTGATTTATTTCGATTCGTGTGGAGGCAGTGCATTCGTCGGGCTGGCACTGGCCAGCTTGATCCGACTGCGTGGCCTCAAGGCGACCGGTGTCGTGGTGGGCGAATGCAGTTCGGCGGCACTGATGCCGTTTGCTGCGTGTGCTCAGCGTTTTGTCACGCCTCATTCGACGCTGTTGTTTCACCCGATTCGATGGCATAGTGAAGAGAACGTCAAGCTGGATGAAGCGGCGGAATGGGCTCGTCATTTTCGCGTCATGGAAACCGATCTCGATCAGTTGCTGGCTCGATTGTTCCGATGCAAAGTCGAAATGATTCGCGGTTGGAACAATCCCGGTCGTTTCGTCACGGGTGAAGAACTGGTCGCAGCGGGCCTGGCCAGGATTCTGGATCTTTTCGCCGGGAATGTCTGGCAGCAGATCGCAGCATCGAATGGATGAGGATCTTTCGCGAAACACTTTCGTCCTGGGTCATTCGGCGATATCTTCCAACGTAGCCATCATCGCTCCGCGTGATGAGCCATTGTCGGAAACGATCCGACCATTGCCTTTGCATCGGAACAAATAATTCGTTTGAATTCCTCTTTTGAGAACATACGTTGTCTCACGAGACAACTCTTATTTCACTGACGAGACTACCATGCGTGCCATTCAGCTTGAAAAACCACTCCACTTCCGCCTGATCGACATTCCTGAACCAGATGCGCCAGTTGCTGGTGAGGCACTGGTTCGCGTTCATCGCATCGGTATTTGCGGTACGGACCTCAGCGGCTACCTCGGCAAGATGCCGTTTTATTCCTATCCCCGTATTCCAGGCCACGAACTGGGTGTCGAGGTCGTCGCCGTCGGTCCTGATGTGACCAACGTCAAGGCGGGTGACACGTGCTCGGTCGAACCCTACATCAACAACCCGAACAGTTTTGCCAGTAAGCGTGAGCGAACAAACTGTTGTGAAGACCTGCAAGTGCTGGGTGTTCACACCGACGGCGGGATGCGGCCGTTGTTCAAACTGCCCGCTCGCAAACTGCACAAGGCGACCAAGTTGTCGATGGAACAACTGGCGCTGGTTGAGACTCTGGCCATCGGCTGTCACGCGGTCGTTCGCTGTGCGCCGCAACCGGGCGAGGACGTGCTTGTCATTGGCGCCGGTCCTATCGGACTGAGTGTGATTGAATTCGTGAAGCTGACGGGTGCGAACCTGATCGTGATGGATATGGTCGCCAGTCGACTGGAATTCTGTCGGAATTCAATGGGGGTCAAGCACACGGTTCAAGCGGGTGACGGGAACGAAGAAAAGGCATTGCGGGATTTAACCGATGGCCATCTGCCGACGATTGTGGTCGATGCAACGGGCAGCGCGAAATCGATGTCGAATGCGTTGAATTACGTTGGACATACAGGGAAACTGGTCTACGTCGGGATTACAACAGACAACGTTTCGTTCCCGCATCCGCTCATGCACCGGCGCGAGATGACTCTTTTCGCAAGCCGCAACGCGATGCCTGAAGACTTCGATCGAATCATCAATCTGATCGAAACAGGGACGATCGATACTCGTCCTTGGATCACTCATCGAACTAATTTCGACGAGCTGATCGGCCAGTTCCCCAGTTATACCAAGCCGGAAACAGGCGTCATCAAAGCGATCGTGGAAGTTCCCAATTCATAGATCGGTGAGACAATCGTTGAAAATAAAAAGTGGGGCGTCCAAGAGGATCTTAGGCGCCCCACTTCAGAATTTGACTACTGACCGGATCGACTATTCAGCGGCCTTGGCTGTTGCACAACAAGAGCCCTGGCCTGGACAACAACAGTTGCCAGTGACACAGCAGCTATTCGATTTGGCCACCGCAGCAGTTTGAAGGGCATCAGGTTTTGCCTTCGTGCAGCATGCCTTCCTTGGCTGTAGTTGTGCCTTCGCGCTGGCACAGCACGATCCCTGCCCTGGACAGCAGCAGTTGCCCGTCGCACAGCAGCCTTCGTTCTTTTGAGAGGCCATTCCCGGGACATCCGAGGTTTTATGAATTGCCCTGGCTGATCCTGCAAGTATCACACAAAACACCACGGTTGCTAACATTTTAGTACGCATTTTGATCTCCAAATAATTTGATTTTGTTCTGTTGAAGTGTCATTTCGCGATCACCTGACGGTGTGCGAACTTAAGCACTGAAATAGGGCCGAAAGAAATAACAGCCCGAAAAAAATGATCCGTGAAAAGGCCTGGCTGACGACGACAAGGCATTTCATTGCCAGCGCGCATCACTGCCAGAAGCGATCAACGAAATCGGCTCAACACAACCAACGACAGTACAACACATTGAACTGACGGGGTGGAACAGGCGAGAAACAGGTCGAATGACATATCGCATCGATCTTGATCAGAGGCAGCTCACGGCTGGCGTTGATCCCGTAAACACCGATATCGACGTGATCGAATTCAATGGAGCCGTTTGTGACGGTTGCATTTCGATCGGCGCAGGGACAGTTTTGAGCTGGAACAGGTCTAGCGGGCGAAGGGTTCGAATCGACCGGTAATCGTTTGCCACAGCAGTCTCGAGCGAATCCTGCCGAGCAGACCTTCGCGTTGGAATCCGCTATTTTCGAAGTGATTGGAATCAAGAACGAACAACACCACCCCTGCGGGAATGCCAGAGACATTCCAACAAGTAGCATCACGCTGCGAAGGGCGTTCGTGTTCATAATGATTAAATATATCCCGAATGATCGACGTATCAATCCCTGTTTTTCACTTGGTCGTTGAGTCTGATTGAAAAGTCACTCATTTGATTTGATGCCAACGGCGCGTACTGGTTTCAAAATGATCACGCCAATGCGTCCGATTTTGGATTCCGAAGTCCATTTTGAGCATCCCACAAGAAAAACGAGAGTTTGAAACGGCGTGTCATAGAACCGCAATAATGATTGCCGATATCCGCAGAGTCAGACAAGAACGCCGTCAGGCGACTTGTGACTTTTGAATATGAAGAACTACCATTCACTGCAGTGTTGGTAACGCAAATTCCCAGGGCAAAGGCCCGTTAACCACTCCGCAGGCGAGTTGGGGTTTTGTTCCAGTCAAATTCCTTCGCAGAGCTGCGCATTTCGGTCGTAGTCGCGGACGCGCAGGAGTCGGTTCGTTCAGGATACAGTGTTCATGGAATTCGCAAAAACCACGGGTTTGTACGTCCTGACCGCGATTGCCGAGATCCTCGGTTGTTATCTGCCGTATTTGTGGCTGCGGAAGGGAGGTTCGCCGTTATTGCTGATCCCGACGGTGATCAGCCTTGCTGTGTTTTCGTGGTTACTGACCTTGCATCCGACAGCCGCCGGACGGGTTTATGCCGCTTACGGTGGCGTCTACATCACGGTCGCGCTGGTCTGGTTATGGGCAGTTGACGGGATTCCGCCAAGTCTTGGTGACTGTGTCGGGGCCGGCCTGTGTCTGGCGGGGATGGCCGTGATTATCCTTTCAGCCAAGTAGTTTTGCGATCCATGAGCCGCCATCGACCGATACGATACATCGCAAATTGATAGGGCAAACGCCCGTTGTTAACCACCTCCGCAGCGGAGGTGGGATTTCGTTTTATTTGATGATTTCCATCGACAAATCACTTTGCCGCTTTCGGCGCCGCTTTGCTTTTTGTCGCCGGTTTGGTTGCCTCAGTTTTGCCTGTCGCCGGTTTATTGATCTTTGGTCTACACGATTCCGCTTGAGGCCCGCAGCAGTCATTGAGCACGAAACCGAGTAAACCTTTAATCCCTTCGGGATTCAACGAGAAAATGATCGAGGCACCCTTGTGAAAGTCTCGTAACAATCCGGCCTTCAAAAGCTCATTGATGTGGTACGAAAGTGTTGCGTCTGGTAATTCGAGTTTCCTGGCAATTTTGCCCGCTGGCATTCCGACATCACCTTGCTTCGACAACAGTCGCAAGATCCGAAGTCGGGATTCATGAGCTAACGATTTGAATGCTTCAATTGCGTCTTGGTCGTGCATGTTTTCATCACTATCGAAACTGTAAGTTATTACCGAGAACCACAAACCAGTGGTTCTCGACACTGAAAGGAGATTTTCAAATCTATCAAATTACGAATGGAAATACAGATATTTTCCTGATTTCGCTCAGGGGGAGTTCATATTTCAAACCGGGGTATCACGGTTATGGAGTCTTCGAGAAAGCCGCGTGATGGGATTCGGCGTATCCATTGCACCACACGACCAAGTCGAAGGCTCCATGATCGTGGCACCCGCGTTTGACGAGCTTATCCTGGCGGATTGGCTCGTTCTTTCTTTTGTTCTTCAAATGCTTTTTTCATCGACGAATATCGGCGTTCCAGAAAAAGGATAATTAAAATGATGATCGGCACGCCGCCCCATTTGATGATGAATGAATTCTCGAGATTATCGGGAAGACTGTCCTTCACCACTACGGCGAGGAACAACATTGCCGCATTACCAATCACCGCACCAATGGTGCTTCCCCAGAAGATAGCCCATCGAGACAAACCGAGCAGGCGACCGAAGATGGCACCGCCGACACTGCCCGTCGCGGCCAAAGGAAACGCGATAAAGGCCAAGAGACCCAGGAATGTCATTCGTTTCATCCAAGGCTGATGTGCCAGGATGAACTCGCTGTCACTCGATAATGATGCAATCTTGGGTCCGATCCAGGGGACTCGAAACATAAAGCCGACATGGAACGCGAAAAACAACGCGACCATCGCGTCCTGATAAGTCACCATCCAGAACAGGTCGTACGGGGTCAGACCGGGAAACGGAGTGATGATCGAGAATCGCCCCAGGAATGCGAATGAGCAGCCTGTGGCGACGAGCAGTTCCCAGCAGTACTTTGGTCCGGCAATAATATAAATGATGCCGAACAAGACCAGCGTCACGATCAACGGGCCGATCAACGTTCCCAGCCACAGTGGGAAATAGTTCTTGTGGAAGTTCTTTTCGAACTTCAAAAACGACTCCAGCAGCCGCTCGTGTTCGAGGGCATCCGGGATCACGATCTGGTGTGGATGGGTGTGGACGTTATCGGACATGTCTGTGTCGCGCAAACTCAGTCGGTATCCGAACGAGCATTCAATGAGAATATTTAAACGAATCAGAGAGACGATTGCAAAATCAATACTGTGAGACGGGAACGCGTCGGATGTCATTCAGAGACATCCGACGCAGTTCGTATTCGCAATCGGCAGAACATCACCTTACGGCATAATGCTCTGAATCGGTACCCAAAGCCAGCCGGGCAGGAAGAACAAGCCAAGAGTTCCCACCAGACACAACCCCGCAGCAATCAACGATGGGGTTTCAATGACCGTGTCCTGTTGACTACGATTGATTGGTTCTCGCAAGAACATCACTCCGATAATCTTCAAATAGTACCAGGCACCTAAGGCGGCGTTGATTGCCAGGATCACGGCCAGCCATTTGTACGATTCCTGTCCTTCCACAGTCCCTTGCGACCATGCGGCAAAAAACAGGTTTAGTTTGCCCAGAAATCCCGCCGTAGGAGGCAATCCGGCCAGGCTGAAGAGAAAGATCGCCAGCAAGAGGGCCATCGCCGGGCGCGTCCGCGACAAGCCTGACAAGTCATCAAATGATTCGATTCGTTTATCGGTACGGGCTGCAGCAATCAAAACTGCGAAAGTTCCCAGTGTCATCGCCCCATACACGGCCAGATAAAACAACATGGCCCCAATTCCGCTGACACTATTCGGACTGACAGTTGCCAGGACATCCGCCTTTTGATGTTCGTGTGCCATACCAACGATCAAGCCGACCATCATATATCCTGCGTGTGACACGCTGGAATACGCCAGAAGCCGACGAATATCGGTCTGCATCAGGGCCATCAGGTTTCCCACGAACATGGTCGCTACGGCCAACCACCAGAGGAGCGGAATTGCCGCAGGTGTCATGGTCCATGGATTCATTGCTTGTTCAGCACCCGTTGCCGGGACCATCAGCCGCAGCAGCGCTACAAATCCTGCAATCTTGGGAACAAAGGAGAGCATGGCAGCGGCGGAGGTTGGAGCACCTTGGAAGACGTCCGGGGCATAAAAGTGGAATGGAACGGCGGTGAGACGGAATCCAAGCCCGGCAATCAGCATGACCGTTGCCACAGCCACGAGGGGATTCGCTCGATGGTCACTTGCCGCCGAAAATGCAGCGTGGATCCCCGACAAGTTTGTTGTTCCTGTGGCCCCGTAAAGGTAGCTCATTCCGAACAGCACGATAGCGGATGAAAAGATGCTGAGCAGAAAGTATTTGAGCGTCGCTTCTTGAGCGGGTGCGTCGCGTCGCGGCAACAGCAGGAACAGGTATGTCGGGATGCTGACCAGTTCGAGAGCGACGAACAGTCCGACCAGGTCGTTGGAGGCCGCGATCAGGTTAACACCTGCCAGGATTGCCAGCAGGCACGCATGACTTTCTGCCGAACGTGCATCATCAGCCTGGTTCCAGTGCAAAAGTACCAGAATCGCACCGAATGTCAGCGTCAGCCCGCGGATATACCACGTCAATTCGTCCAGTACGAAAGGACCGAGCGTACGTGTGACAGGCGGACTTTGCCACCAGACACAACTGGCAAGAAGCAATGCCAGCAGGGACAAACAACCCCAGCGGTGGCGAAGGCCAACCGGTGCTTCGCCTCGTTCGTTGACCAGGAAGGGCGCGGCGAAAAATATCAGACAGACCGCTGCCAACAGGACGGCTTCAGGCGCGATTAAAGAGAAGGCATTGTTCAATTGTTGAATGGCTGCGTTCACGGGCGAACCTCCGAGCCGAGAGCCACGCTCGGCAAATTCTTCTGGGATGCGTGATTATTCAAGGATGCGTGCATGAAAGCGTTTGGGTTCGTGGCACGTACGTTGCCATACAACTTCGCGACCGCTTCGACATCAGGTCGGATTAAATCGAGAAGTGGTTGTGGGAATAGTCCCAGGATCAGGCACAACCCCAGCAGAGGAGCCAGTGCCGCGACTTCACGAGCATTCAGGTCGGCGATCGGTTCGTGACCAGGACCATGGTGTTCCGCCGGCAGATGCACGGGCCCGAAGAACGCGTGCTGAACGACACCCAGCAGATACCAGGCACCCAGTACGACCCCCATGGCACCTAAGGCCGAGAAGATCACCCCTTGTCCATCGCCGGCTCGAAACATTCCGGCCAGGCAGAGAAATTCACCCACAAAGCCGTTAAGACCAGGAAGTCCGATGCTGGCGAAGGAGGTAAAGACCATTGCGACCCCCATCAGCGGCAATTTCGTGGCGAGCCCACCTAATTCGTTTAACTGGCGAGTGTGATATCGTTCGTAAAACATCCCGACGATGCAGAATAAGGCTCCCGTCGAAAGGCCGTGATTGATCATCTGCAACACGCCGCCGCTGATGCCTTCGATATTCAAAGCGAACAGACCCAGCATGCAAAAACCAAGGTGAGCCACGGAGCTGTAGGCGACCAGCTTTTTAATGTCATTTTGAGACAAGGCACAAAACGAGCCGTAGATAATCCCGATCGAAGCCATCGCTCCAATTAATGGCAGGCCCGTATGCAGACAGGCATCGGGAAGCATCGGCAGCAGCATCCGCAGAAAGCCGTAAGTTCCCAATTTCAACAGCACCCCGGCGAGCAACACCGAACCGGCAGTAGGGGCTTCCACGTGAGCCAGCGGCAACCATGTGTGAAACGGGAACAACGGAACTTTGACCATGAACCCGGCCGCGATCATCAGGAACAATGTGAATTGAACAGTCGGTGTTAAAGGGTGCTCGGCCAGGGTATTAGCCAGATCAGGAATCGAGAAAGGGGTCGTGAGCCCCGGATTGGCCTGAACAGTGGTCACAACAAGGGAGACCAATCCGAGTAGCGTGATCAGACTACCGGCGAGCGTGTATACAAAAAACTTTCCGGCGGCGTATCGACGGAGCGGTCCACCCCAGATCCCGACAAGGAAAAACAGGGGGATCAGAGTGAACTCGAAGAAGACATAAAACAGCAGGATGTCAAACGAACAGAAGACGCCAATCAAACCCGTTTCCAGGATCAGAAGGCAGGCATAAAACTGGGCGGCCCGATCTTTGATTGCTGTCCAGGAAACAAGCACAGACGAAATCGTGAGAATGGTTGTCAACAAAACGAGAGAGAGGCTGATGCCGTCCAGGCCCAGAAAGAACTCAAGCTTCACACCGGGGCTGTGGGGTCCTGCCTGTGACAGATCCAACCAGGTATGTCGCTGCACCAATTGCGGATGAACCGGTCCCCGCGCTGTCTCGGAAACTTGCGGCAGGGCCAGGAATTGAGCAGCGACCCCCCATGAAACGAGAAAGGTTGCCACTGTGGCGAGGAGCGCCACCCAGCGCGCACGGACGGCCGTCGCCTGCGGGTCGAGCAGCAATAATGCCACTGCCGCAATCGCAGGTAAAAAAATCATGATGACTAACAAACTGGGCATCGAAGTTTCTTCCTCACGTCGTTCCCGCCAACGTTCTGTGCAATGACGAAGACCGGCTCATGTCCGGACCCCGACTAAGACTCTAAAAATCAATGTGTTTCTACTAACACTCTCAATACTGAGATCAGACAAACAACCAGACCGAGCATCATGACCGCAGCGTAGTTCTGTACCATTCCGTTCTGGATTGGACGAATAATGCTCCCGAATAATCCAGGAATAAAACCAACGCAATCGACCAGCGCATCAATCACCCAACGGTCGACGAATTCGCAGATTGCGGCTAAGCCCCGAAGAGGAGCTGCGATGAATTTGTAACCAAACCAGTCAATGTACAGACCGTTTTGCGAAGCCTGATAAGCCAGCGACAGACGGCGTTGAAGGTTCTCGACGATTTTGGGCGAAACAACATACAGTTGATACGCCGTACCGATTCCCACAGCAGCCAGGATCGAACTGATTCCCATCATCAACCAGTCAATCGGGAACTCATCTGCATGAGGCAGTCCCGGCGTGTGATGGAGATAGTGGCCGTATAAGTGGGTCGGTCCCGTCATGAGTCCAATTCCGAGCGCGGCAACGGCCAGGATTGCCAGAGGTACCGCCATGGCTGGAGGAGCGTCGTGCGGATGATGTCCTGCTTCTTCCGGAAATTTCTCTTCGCCCCAGAATGTCATGAAGTAAGCTCGGAAGGTGTAGAAGGCGGTCATCAATGATGTGAGTAACGCGATAGCGAGAATGATTCCATAGAAACCCGCATGCTCACCCTCTCGGGATGCGGCAGCGAGAACGGCAAGAATCTCGTCTTTACTCCAGAAACCTGACAACAGCGGAACCCCGGCGAGTGCCAAAGCTCCTGCAAGAAACGTCCAGTGTGTGATTGGTAGTGCTTTACGTAGCCCGCTGAATCGCCGCATATCGATCACGTCACCCATCGCGTGCATGACGGAACCGGCGGAAAGAAACAGAACAGCCTTGAAGAAGGCATGGGTAAACATATGGAACATTGCAAACGTCACCGCGTGCAGGGCCAGCCCTTCCCCACCACCTGCGGCTCCGAGGGACATGAACATGTAGCCTAATTGACTGACGGTCGAATAAGCCAGAACGCGTTTCAAGTCGTATTGCGTAAGGGCAGTAATTGCGGCGATCAGGGCCGTTGCTGCTCCAATCCCAGCCACCGTCATTTGCACGTACGGTGCATGGACGAAGAACGGCGTACAGCGAGCAACCAGATACACACCGGCAGTCACCATTGTTGCCGCGTGAATCAAAGCGGAGACTGGGGTTGGGCCTTCCATCGCATCAGGCAACCAGACCTGAAGCGGGAATTGAGCCGACTTACCGACCGCACCAATGAACAACAAGATACAGATCCAATGAAGAATGTCTGGCTGACCCGCCAGGATTCCATCAATGAGTTTGGGTGATTCAAACAAGGCCGCAAAATCGAGTGTGCCGAAAGTCTGCCAGATGAGAAAAATCCCCAGGATCAAACCAAAGTCGCCAATACGGTTGACGACGAAAGCCTTCTTCGCGGCGGCAGCGGCACTTGGCTTGTGAAACCAGAAACCGATCAAGAGATAACTGCAAAGTCCTACCGCTTCCCAGAAAACGAACAGCAGCAGGAAATTGCCCGCGAGGACCAGCATGCACATCGAGAAGACGAACAGCGACATCGCAGCGAAGAATCGGGGGTAACCAGGATCACCCTTCATGTAACTACTGGCAAAAATTGCGACGAGCAGACTGACCGACGTGACCATCGTCAGCATGAGGGCCGACATTGCATCGGCGCGTAACGTGACAGGAACGTCAATCGTGCCGATTTTGATCCATTGATAGACAGTCGTCATAACGGAATGGCTTGATTCATGTTCGTCATGACCGAATCCGTGCGGAACAACCACAGTCAAGAGATAAAGTGACGCCGCCAACGACACAGCCAGACCCAGCACCAATGGGCGATGAGCGTACTTTCGTCCGATGACCTGTCCAACCAGCACGATCCACAGACACGCCAACAGCGGAGCGGCTGGGATCAGCCAGAGTATGTTCTCATTAAGCCAGTTTGTCACGGTCAACTCCGCGTAATCGTTCGCTAATACTTTTCGTCAACTGAACTCGGCCATGTCGAAACATGACTTTCGTCAGGCTATTGTCAAACAGGAAATCCGGAACCTGATCGGTCCTGGTTAGTCCAAATCAGTTTCTGGAATCTGCTTTACGTTTTCGTTTGCGGTCCAGGTTGTGTTTTGGGCATTCGACCAGCAGGTGTTAAGTGCGGTAAATCAACATTCGGATCGACCGAAACGGTGATTGGAGGTGCTGGCGTACCTGTGAACACCGGCAGATCGTCTTCACCGAGTTTACCCCAAAGGAAAATGTCCAGTGATTTTCGTCGTTGATAAAGCGAGAGAATCAAGGACAACGCTAAACCCGCTTCGCAGGCGGCAATTGTCAACACAAAGATCGTGAAGACTTGCCCCTGAGGATTCCCGTGATACCGACTGAATGCCGTCAGGTTGATCGAGACCCCGTGGAGCATCAATTCAGCCGATAGCATGATCAGAATAAGATTTCGCCGTGTCAGGAACCCAACCACCCCAAGGATGAACAGGGTGGCTCCAACGACCAGCTGACTTTCTAAAACTGTGGCGGTCATAATGTTCCCTGAGCCCTCCGAGGAGCAATCGCGATGGCTCCAATCGTGGCGATCAATAAAACCGTTCCCGCGATTTCCACCGCGAACAAATAATCACCAAACAACGACCGACCCAGGACGCGCAACGAACCAATTTCGTGCGGGTTGTCGTGCGGTGCCTGACTGAGCGGATTTGGCTGAATTTCTGCGGGCACGGCGATGAACTGTCTCGGTTCAGCGTGCTCGTTGGTACTCGTTCCGTCAATCGCACCCCACTCTTGCAGCGTGAACAGAAGCACGCCCAGTAGAATGAAGCCAACAACGGTCGCCATCAATGGCTGAATCGGTTGTTGATCATAACTGGTAGCTGTTCCCGCCTGTTGTGCAAGCATGATCACAAACAGGAAGGTCACGATAATGGCTCCGGCATACACGATAATCGTCGCAGCAGACAGGAATGGTGCTGCGTTCAGCAAGAACAGTCCGCAAACCGAAAGAGTGACAAGCGCAAACCAAAGGGCCGAATAAACAGGATTTCTGTCGGTGATCATGAGACCGGCGCTGATCACGGCAGCCGCTGCGAAAACAAAGAATAAGACGCTGCGGATGTAATCGCCTGCCTGGGGCAACAGCATTCCTTGAATCATGATACAGGCCGCCAGCCCGGCAAGTACACCGACAATTCGAGGTCGCTTCTTGGCGGAAGGCATCAACCACCAAACGGCAAAGCACCCCAGCAACAACGGGATCACCAGCAGTTCGTTTTCTTTGCTCCAATCCATCGCAATCTATTCCAGCTAAATTTGCCGGGATCAATCTGATCCCGGCCAGGTCTTATGTCAAAGGAAACCGAGGCTCAGATGCTTCGGCTTCCATCGATTTCCGAAAAGTTTATTAATCTCAATAGCAGCTTCAATTACTCAATAACGCCGGCAGAATTGGCCTTCGCCGACCGATCATCCGCTCGAACACTTGTCGCAGGTCCCAGCGTATGCAAATTTGTAAAATCGCTGGCGTGACCGAGCTTTCCTTTATGAGTTCGAACGGGATTGTGAGCCGAATCTTTCGTCTGATCGAAAACACTCAGCAGCTTTTCCTTGTCGAACATCATCTCCTGTCGTGACATTCCCGTCAGATCGAAAATATTCGTCAACTCAATCGAATCGACGGGGCAAGCTTCTTCGCACATGCCACAGTAAATACATTTGAGTTCGTCGATCACAAACGATTTTGGAAATTTGTCCCGGTCGGCCCAGTGCGGGTCGTCCTTAGGTGCATCCTGAGCGACAATGTCGATGCAGCGTGCCGGACATGCGGTCGCACACATCATGCAGGCGACACACTTCACTCGGCCCTTATCGTCGCGATTCAGTCGATGAACGCCACGGTAATGTGACGGCAGATCGGGCTTCTGCTCGGGATAAAATTCGGTGACCGGGTGGAAATCGGCGACATGTTGTCCCGTGGTCCGCAAGCCATCAAACACGGCGGGAAGATACGTCGATTCCCAGAAATTCATCGCAGGTTCTTCGACCCATTCGATGTCTTTCGGATTAATTGGCATAATTGGTCCTCGCTCTCTTCACGGCCGGTGTGGCCCGGAATTTTCTTCGTTGCCAAAACTCCCAGGTCACTACTGAAAGCCGATGGCTGTTTGATTGTTCAATGAGCATGCGCGTGATGCCCGTGTGCCTCTGCAACTGGTTCCGATGTACGACGAGCAAACGGGCGGGACGACTGGGTGCCGATCAGCCCAGCTCCAAGGAACAAAGCCGCAGACATCGGTAACAGCCACCATTCATTCAAATGAAACTGTTTAACGATCATGACACAGACGACATTGAGAGTTGCCAATGGGATTAACACCTTCCAGGCGAGTCCCATTAATTGATCAAACCGGAATCGCGGGATTGTCCAACGAAGCATTTGAATCACGATAATGAATGCAAATGATTTCGTCAGGAGCACCAGAACCTTCACGAGTGTTGAGCCAAGGTACTGACTGTCAGGTTCGGCAATCCATGGGAAATGCCAGCCGCCGAAAAACAGGATGCTTGTCAAAAAACTGATGGTGATTACGTGGGTGTATTCACCCAGGAAAAACAAACCCCACTTCATCGCGCTGTATTCCGTGTGCCAACCGCCAACCAGTTCCTGTTCACACTCGGACAAGTCGAACGGCAATCGCTGAGCCTCGGCCATGGCGGCGGCGAAGAAGATCACGCAGGCGAGTGGCTGAAACCAGATATTCCATCCGAGAATGCCGGCATCGGCCTGATGCAATAAGATCTTTTCAATACTCATCGATCCCGTCAGCAGAGCCAGTCCAACAACGGACATTCCAAGCGGAATTTCATAGCTCACCACTTGGGCACTCGCCCGCATCGCTCCGAGCGCGCTGTATTTATTATTCGAAGCCCATCCACCCAGGATAATTCCATAAACAGCGAGACTGGTGACAGCGAAGATAAACACGAGACCAAGATCGACACCCGGTGCGATGATATACGGAAACTGACCGTCTGTTGCACTCAAGTTTCTGGGGACAGGACCGAATGGAACAACGGCAAACGCCAGCATTGTTGTGAAGACAGAAATGCCTGGGGCAAGAACATAAAGAAACTTATTGACATGACCCGGGATCACGTCTTCTTTCAGCAGAAGTTTCAGCATGTCAGCGACTGGTTGCAGCAAGCCCCACGGACCAACGCGGTTCGGTCCGATCCGGTCCTGCATCCAGGCCGAAAGCTTCCGCTCCAGAAGAATCAGGTACGAACAAACACCCAGATTCACCTGAAGCACGATCGCGATCGTGAGCATCGGCATAATGAACGGGCGAGCCCATTCGGGAAACCAGTTGATGATTTGTTCTAACATTTCGCGAACCGATTCAACTTAAAAATGCCCAGATCGACAATGGTATTCGATTAACCTACCGGCTGTGGTTCGGTCTTGGCGGCTGAAGTCAGCGACACACCGAATTCACCCAGATCACCCACACTCAACGCAGCCAATTCCGGAATCTGACTGGCAATTTCCTGCCGCAACGATGCGGCGTGAAACAGGCCACTTCGACCAGCTAGTTCAAACAAGATCCGACCGTCCGGGCGGGATCCTTCCGGACCCCGCAATCCACGATGGATCGCTTGCGCCAATCCGTTGTGATTCACAAACGTTCCATCTTTTTCAGCCCATGCCGCCCCGGGGAGAACAAAATGAGCCTTTGAACTGGCTGCCGACGCAAGCAGGTCCTGCACGATCAGCAGCTTCAATTTATCGAGCTTTGCCGCATCGGCATCACCGATCCAGCCTTCGGGATCGCCACCAAGTACGAATAATGTTTCGACCGATCCGTTTTCCACTTCGTGCAGGACGGTCGTAAACGGAATAACTTCTTCCCGGAAATGATTCAGAACCGCTTCGACTCCACGTCGGTTCGGACACTTTTCCGCTCGAATCGTAAACCTGGTCGGAAGCGATGGCTTGCCGTGAATGTCTTTTGGGTAGAGGTCATCTTCCCCGACGGTACGAACCGGGCCAAGCGCTAAGCGAGCATTGGGATTCACGTCTTTCGCGAACTTCGCGAGCAGATAGGCCTCTTCGACAGTTGCCCAGGGAGAGATCGTGACAACAAACGTGCCTGGCTTGCGATCCGAAAGATCTGCCAAAGTGGTGCTGAGAGATGAAAGGACCACGTCCCAATCCCTGGAAACGGTTTGACCGCCGGTTCGTTGTTCGGGCGATGTCAGTCGACGATCGGATTGAGCGTACTTCCAGCCGAACCGGCCTTCGTCGCACATGAAACTTCCCTGAGCCTGAGGATTCTCGCGTGGCTTCAGGCGGTAAAGGACATCTTCGTTCTGATCAACGGTGATACTGCAACCCGTACTGCAACCGGGGCAGACGCTGTTCTTTGATTTCAGCCACCAGACCCGTTGCTGGTACAGGAAATCTTTGCTGCAAAGAGCACCGACTGGACAGAGATCGACAACGTTGCCAGCCAGTTTGTTATTACAGGGTTCACCGGGGAAGATATCGATTTCTTCGTGCGTTCCTCGGCTGATCACCTGCATTTCTGCCGTACCACTGATCTCACGCGTGAAGCGGACGCAGCGGGTACACATGATGCAGCGATCGGTGAACAGCGTAATCTGGTCGCCAATATAGTCTTTATCAGGTTTAATGTTCTTGGGTTCTTGCAGGCGACTATACCCACGTCCGTATTTATAGCTGTAGTCTTGTAGCCCGCATTCCCCGGCCTGATCACAGACAGGGCAGTCAAGCGGGTGATTGAGCAACAGGTATTCGAGCGTTGCCTTTTGGGCGGCAAGAACCTTTTCACTGTTCGAGACAATCACCGTGCCATCTTTCACGGGGGTCTGACAACCCGGTGAAAGCTTAGGCTGCATGGCGATTGTGCCGTCGGGCTTTTTCTCGCCGACTTCGACCAGACACATACGGCAACTGGCCACGACGGACAGGTCGTGATGCCAACAGTAACTCGGGATCGTATCCCCCGCTCGCTCGGCTGCTTGGATGCAGTTAAGCTTCTCGGAAGGTCCGATCTCGACCGGCTTATTGTTTACGATGACGGTTGGCATGGGCAATCAGTGGTTTATTGCTAGTGTAAAAAAACTCTGTCGCGTCGAACCGACCATTTCATTAATCAATGCACTTCCATCAGTGCATCGGATGGCTTGACCGTTTTGCGACCGGTCTGGATGTACTCTTCAAACTCGCTGCGGAATTTCTTAATCGCGTTTTTAATCGGCCAGGCGGCTCCGTCGGACAGGCCGCAAATTGTCGTCCCTGGGATAATCCCCATCGAAGAGGCAACTTCGTTGAGCAGATCAAGGTCGCGAGATTGACCTTCCCCCATACGGATTCTGGCAAGGATCTTGTGCATCCATGCAGTCCCTTCGCGACACGGAGTGCACTGACCGCACGATTCGTGAGCGAAGAAGCGGGCGCAATTGAACAGCACGTCAACCATGCTGGTGTGATCATCGATCACGGTAATCGCAGCCGTCCCCAATCCAAGGCAACCGACTTTACCAGGACCGTTAAAATCAAGCGGTGTGTCAAGTTCGCTCGCAGAAAGAAAGCCCATGCTGATTCCTCCAGGAACCACGGCTTTTGCGTTCCGCCCCTTCCAGACACCACCACCATGTTCATCGATCAGTTGTCGAGCGGTGATCCCCATGGGAAGTTCAACGCAGCCCGGCTTATTCACATGGCCACTGATGCAGTAAAGCTTTGGTCCATAGCTGCCAGCATCGCGAGGATTGCTGGGGTCTGGTGGAACACCCATGCTTTTGAACCAGTCGGCACCGCGGTCAAGAATTTGCTTGACACAAGCCATTGTTTCAATGTTGTTGACGATTGTTGGCTTGCGGAACAGGCCTTCAATGGCAGGGAAAGGTGGCTTGATTCGAGGCCAGGCTCGTTTTCCTTCCAGGCTTTCAATCAGTCCTGTTTCTTCCCCGCAAATATACGCTGCCGCTCCGCGATGCAGCACCACGTCCAGATCAAACCCGGTCCCATGAATGTTTTGGCCGAACAGCCCTGCAGCGTAGCATTCTTCAATCGCTTTCTTCAGCGCCCGATAACTGCGACCGTATTCATATCGCAAGTAAATATAAGCTTTTTTTGACTTGATGGCGTAACAACTGATCGCAATCCCTTCCAGAACCTGATGCGGATCTTGTTCCATCAGAATGCGATTGTTGAACGTCGCTGGCTCAGACTCGTCAGCATTAATGGCCAGATAGATCGGACCAGGATGATCTTTCGGGAGGAAAGTCCACTTGAGTCCGGTGGGAAATCCCGCACCACCGCGACCCCGCAGCCCGGAATCCTTGACCTGGTTGATGACATCTACGGGCGCCATTCCAAGAGCTTTTTTAAAGCCCTCATAGCCACCATCTCGCCGATAGGTTTCAAGCGACTGACTATCGGGTTTGTTGATCCGAGCCAGTAATGTAGGTTCAAAAGTGGACATGGTCTTTTTCGTTGAGTAGTCGACTTTGTCGTGTGTGGTTCTTGGAGTTTTCGTGGTGATCTTCCGGCACCACGAGTTCTTCTACAGTGACTTCAAAAGTTCGTCTGCTTTCTCGGGGGTAATATTCATATGAGCTTCGTCGTCAACCAGAATGCAGGGAGCTCCGTCGCACGCTCCCAAGCATTCAGCGAACTCCATCGTGACTTTGCCGTCTGCGGAGGTCTGGCCTGGATGGACATGCAGCTTCTCACACATGTGCTGCAGCAGTTCTTCACCGCCGCGCAACATGCAACTGATGCTGCGGCACACCCAGACTCGATGCTTACCAAGCTTGTGCTTTTCGTCTTTAAAGAACTGATAGAACGTCATCGTATCGTGGACTTCCGACGGATGAAGTTCGAGCAATTCGGCGATCTCACGCACCGCTTCGATCGAGACGTGGCGCTGCGCATCCTGCACAAGGTGTAAAGCGGGCAATACGACCGCACGCTTATTCGGATAGTTCGGAAACTGCGCCCGAATCTGGTCTCGCAGTTCCTCGCTCAGCACGCCCATCGGTTCTCTCTTTTCACGTTTTCGGTATCCCGTCAGGTGACCTGCACCGTCCTGGATGGTTTATTTCTCCGCGAATTCCCGAGGCCTGAACCAGCAGTTTCGCGATAACGATTTCGAACGATTTTTCCTTCGGTCAATCCAATGAATTATCGATCCAATTCCGCGGCGATAATATTCAAGCTGCCAAGCACCGCGACAACATCACTGAGCTGATGATTCCTGATAATTTGAGGGAACACCGCGAAGTGAATATAGCTTGGCGGACGGGTTCTTGCCCGATACGCCCGAGGAGTCCCATCGCTGACAATGTAATATCCAAGTTCACCATTGGGCGATTCCGTCGCCGCATAGATTTCTTCGTGTGGCGTGGGAAAGCCCCGATTAGGCATCATCACTTCAAAGTGCTGAATCAATCCTTCAATACTGCGATAAACTGAAGGCTTGGCCGGGATGACCGCTTTGCCGCCAGCGTCAACATTCACAGGACCTTCTGGAATGTTTTCAATGCACTGCTCGATGATCTTGATGCTTTCAAGCATCTCTTGCATACGAACGAGATACCGTGCGTAGCAGTCACCGTCCTTTGACGCGACAATTTTGAAGTCGAGATCAGGATAAGCGAGATAAGGTTCGTCTTTTCTCAGATCTCGCAAGACACCGCTGGCCCGCGCCAAAGGCCCCGTCACACCCATGTTGATACAATCTTCGGCACTCAGGTATCCAATCCCTTTGACCCGCTCGATGAAAATTCGATTGCGTGTCAGCAGGCGATGGACTTCGGCGTGTACTGCGGCAAAGCCCTTCACAAAGCTGCGAACTTTATCGACCCAGGCGTTGTTGACATCAAATGCGACGCCGCCAACGCGCGTATAACTGGTGTGAAAACGTTGCCCGGAAGCCGTTTCGACAATGTCGTAAATCAGTTCACGCTGCTGGAAGAAGTAAAGAAACGCCGTGAACCCACCGAGGTCCAGTGCACACGTCCCAGTATTCAGCAGATGGTCCTGAATCCGCATCAATTCAGCCAGGATCGTCCGCAGATACTTGCAGCGTGGCGTCAACTCGATCCCAAGCAGCTTTTCCACCGCGTGATGCCACGAGATTTCGTTGTGCAGCGGCGAGATATAGTTCATCCGGTCAACAATTGTCACATACTGGTTGAAATCGAGATGTTCACCCAGTTTTTCGAATCCCGAGTGCAGGTATCCGATGTGCGGAACCGCGTTGACAACGGTCTCGCCGTCCAGTGTCAGTATCAATCGCAATGTTGTATGCGTAGCCGGATGCTGTGGCCCAAAGTTGAGCGTCCAGAGATATTCCTTGTCAGGAGCATCCAGTTCGGCGAGATCGGAAACTTCAAAAGGCATGATCGTCTCTTGGACGGTGATTAATTATGGAAACCAACAACAAAACCGGCAGGCAGACCAGATGACGTCTTTCACCCGGCTGCCCGATTAACACAAACTGTCAACTTTCGGCGCGGGTCAGCACGGGGAAGTTATGTCGTTCACCCCGCCCCTTCAATGGGTAGTCTTTACGTAACGGGTACGCCGTAAATTCATCGGGAGTCAGAATCCGTCGCAGGTCAGGATGGCCTGAAAAACGAATTCCGAACATGTCGTAAACTTCACGTTCGAGCCAATCCGCCGATTTCCACAACGAATAAACAGACGGCAGCAGTGGTTCGGGATCGTTCACGAAAGTCTTAATAATAAGACGTTCGCCAGATGTTGTGCTGACAAGTACATAGACGACCCCAAACCGGTCTTTGGCACCTTCATATTCGAGGTAATCAACAGCAGTGACCTCGGCAAGCATGTCAAAATGCTGTTCGTTCTTGAGAAACGCAAGTATCTCGAACAGCCTGGCGGCGGGCACCACAATGCGATGATTGTCCCGGAACTGACTGAAAGTCAATTCAGCCCCGGCAAACTTCAACTTCAATGCATCTTCAGCAGACATGGTGTTTAATCAACTTTAGCTGCGTGGATTACTGTGAACACCGGGAACTCGGTCTCCCTGTGCAATTCATGGCTTATGGCCTTGTCATTCTCGCTCAATTGATGGAAATCAATTTTTCGTTCGCTTCTCGAATTCGAATCAATTCGTCGAGATCATACGGAGTTGGACCGGTTGGCTGAGTTCGCTTTCCGAATTCTGTTCCATTCAGTGTCCCCCCATGCTTAATCTTGTCCTGCAAAGCGATGATCCCGGCCATTAATTGTTCTGGTCGAGGCGGGCAACCGGGAACGTACAAATCAACTGGAATAAATCGATCAACACCCTGCACAACAGCGTAAGTATCAAAGACCCCACCGGTACAGGCACAAGCACCCATACTGATGCACCATTTCGGTTCGGGCATTTGCAGCCAGATTCGCTGTAGAACTGGCAACATTTTCATCACAACGCGACCAGCGACAATCATCAGATCGCACTGTCGAGGGCTGAATCGCATGACTTCCGCCCCGAATCGAGCGAGGTCAAAACGTGAAGAAGCGGTGGCCATCAATTCAATGCCGCAGCAAGCCGTAGCAAACGGCATCGGCCAGAGGCTGTTGGAGCGAGCCCAACTGGCCGCCGCATCAAGGCTGGTCATAAAAATATTGTCTGGAACATCTTTCATCGCCATCGGAAGACCCCTTTACGCCACGCATAGATGTAAGCAATGGCAAGTGTGGCCATAAACACCAGCATCACTGCGAAGACGGTGCCTCGTAATTCGACTGGAACGCCTGTTTGATTAGCTCTTAATGGATCGTCGAGGTAAGCGGAAACGGCCCATGGATACAGGAACAGCAACTCGACGTCGAACACAAGGAACAGGATCGCGACGAGATAGAATTTGACATCAAATGGCTGGCGCGCATCGCCGACCGGGTCCATCCCCGATTCGTACGGCATCTGCTTTACCGCTGTTTTCTTGCGTGGCCCGACAATGTGGATAATGATCAAGTTCGTGATGACGAACCCGACCAGGACCGCGACAAATAACAATATCGGATACGAACTTTCCATACGTTTCAGCCTCTGACTTTCGCGGATGGACGCCCGACGGAGCGGGGACCAGAACAGCAGATCGTGTGTGAATCGCAAGATTCGAGCCACAACTGCCGTCAGGCTCGGGATTCTAGGAACGGTCTCCGCAAACTGCAACGCAATGAGTCTGTTGAAACCTTTATGTACGGATTTCATTGAAGAGAAGCGGTCGTGAATTCCCGATTGTGCATAACAATCAGGCATTCGAGTTTTTTTATTATTGCGAGATGGCGGAGTCACCGGTCCCCGATGCGGCTTTCGGCGGGATCGGGTCGAGAAACCAAATTCCATATCCGGCCGATTCGGGAATCGGGTCAGGGAATTCTTCTCCGGTCATTTGCGTCAGTGCCCATCGTTTTGAAAGCGAGAACTTGTCATTTGACGTTACTTTTCCCAGATTCTGTCGAAACTCGGCTGCGTATTCGGAAGCCTTCATGCGACCCAATGTCACGATACAAAATCGTTTAACATCAAAACTTTCGACCGGAAGAACGTCATTATCGTTGATCCGTTCGATCAGTTGACGTCCAAGCGCCCGATCGGGATCACCTGCGTGAAACCACCCCAGCGCCCAGATCGCCGCACAACGTGAACGCTCGCCCAACACGATATTTTTGGGAACATACATCAGCGCCACAGGTTCTGCTTCTTTCGCCACCATTCGACCGCATGCCTCAAAAAGATGAGCGACTTGCAGGTCGATCTCTTGTGCCTGATTGCTTTTTCTGATTTCCATCTGCCGCCGAATTTTGTCAATTATCGCTGGAATTGATTCTGGATCGGCGATTTTACGCAGACTCCACGCTGATGCGATCATCACCTCGCGACGCGGTGATTCCAGCAATTCTGCCAGTCGTTTCCAGGCAGGTTTGTGACCTAATTCGCCGAGCAGCAATGCGGCTTGTTCCTGACCTCGCCAACGATCTCGCGATAAAATCTCCATCGCGGCTGATTGAATCGTTTCTTCAAACTCCGGCTGCTTTGCGATGTGAAAAAGTCGTTCGCAGACCAATTTTCGCAAATCTGGATGCAGATCGTCCAGTGATTCAGCGACACTGCGGATTCGATCGTTCGTTGGAAGCTTGAGGTACGCAAGTGCCGCTTGAGTGCGAACGTTCACATCGTTGTTCTGAATCGCAAGTTCAACAAACGGCAAAACGAGAGCTGAATCAATCTGATGCAGCCGCTGAAGCGCAGCAGCGGCAACCGAGGGTTCGCGGTCGGTTGCGAGTTCAGCCAGAATTTTACGAGCCGATTCGCTCGAATGCCGCGAGAGATAACGGACTGCACAATGACGATTGATTATCGAAGGGGTTCGAGTTTCGTGGATCAGCCGATCAGCATCGACTTCGAGGCCCGTCTCGGCGAGTTCCCCGGCAGCCGAAGCCGCTTCCAGGCGAATTTCTGGAGTTTGAATCAGGTCCAGCGTCAACTGCTTCAACTTCGTCGAAGCCGAAGTTTCATTGACGCGGCGAATTCCTCTTATCGCCAGGACCAAATCTCGCGGCCGAGTTTCCCGAGTCTCAAGACGCTTCAGCCAAACAGGCCGAATCGGAAGATAGTTCCATTCGGCCAGGGCCGGTTCGATCAATTGCCTCAGATCCAAGCCATATTTTTGAGAGACATCAAACAATTTTTCAGACGAACTGCGAGATTCGAGTGCGATCAGTGCCCGCGCGGCTGAAAATCGCGCCGAAGGATGGGACGACGGTGCCGTCAAAACCGTTTCGAGGGGGGGAACCGCCTTGTTCAAATCAGGGATTCCCTTCTCATGTGCAACAGCAATTGATTCCGCTGCCATCCGCTGATAATCGATCTCGGGGCGAGCCAGAACCTCGATCCAGATTCGCACGTGTTCCGGCATCGGGTTCTTGATCGTTGGCAAGCGATGAAAATCGGGATCGGATTCCATCAGGAAATCCGGCCGAATTTCAGCTCGACCGACGCCGGAAAGGAAAACGAGGGCTACGATCAGATAAACAAGGGATTGATGCGACATGGCCGATCATCTCAGGTCAAAAAATGTAGTGAGCGTTCTCAATGTCAGCACGCGCAGAAAACACAATATTTCGGCGCTCATTGTGGACGGGAAATGCGGTAGGTCTGGGTCAACAGGACCAGCAAGGAAATGATTGAACCAATTCCCAGGAACCACCAGTTTGCTGGGATCAATGAGTAATCCTGAAAACCCGGCATTCGAATCACCGATAATGCGGCTGCAATGGGATTGACCGACAGTGCCGCTTCTACGGTTTTGTGCCCGAACGGAGCGTCTCGCCCCAGCCAGATCAATAACGGTAGAGCACAAATCGAAAGCAGGACACCGTAAGCTGCTGCCGTTGCGGCGGCAGTACGCTTGAACAAGCTTCCCACTGCGGCGCTTAACAGCATCGCAAACACCGCCATCGCTGCCAGGCAGATCACAACTCGTTTGACCTGCAATTCCATTCCTGGTTCGATATAGACCATGACAAGATAACCAGGAAGCGTCGCACACAGAATCAGCATCAGCGGCAGAATCACGCTCAGCAATTTTCCCCAGACAATGCGAGCAATCGACATCGGCGTTGTCTGGAGCAGTTGCCATCCTCGACTTTCCCGTTCACTGCTCAGTAGTCCCGCTGACAGGCTGGGGGTGATCAGTGCAAGAAGTGCGACCTGCATCACCACCATGATGCCGCCGATCGTCTCGACTCCCCAATCGAACGTACCTGCCGTTGTCGCATATGTTAAACCCAGTGACAAAACGGCGCAGACTGCGACCAGTCTCAACAGCCAATGCAGCCGTCCGAATCGCCGGCAACGGAATTCCTTCACCATGATGGGGTTAACCAGGGATGAAATGTTGCTGGAACGTCGTTGAGGGTCGACCAGAAAGAAGAGTCGGCGAAAAAATCGCACGGACTGTGTTTGATCATCGCTGATTGCTCCCTGGGGTCGGGCCTGGTCAAAAATCGTGTGGTTCAATCGGGATATCGAACAGGCGCTGGCGATCACCGACACGATCAACGAAGTCACTGTGAATCGTCCGAGTACTTCGGTTTTTGTGATTAATCCCTTGCTTCCGACGTCACCGGCACCGGTTAACGACATCATCGCTCCTAATGGAGTGATTCCATACAAGAGCTCGCCAATATCTGCCAGATATCCTTTCGTCCCCTGAAAGAAATAATGCGGACCCAGCGTCATGACACTGAGGCCGAGGACCAGTCCATAGGCCAAACGAACTGCCGAGTCGATCGAATTTGAATAGGTACTCACCAGCAGTCCCAGGACGGCATACTGCAGGGCGGCCAACATCAGTAACTGATAAACTTTCCATAAATCGCCGTAGAGCGACAGACCACCCATGGCATAACATGCGCTGGCGGCAGGAAGGCTCATGACGAGAATGATCCCCGAAAGTGCGAGCACCGCAGTTAACTTGCCCAAAAAAATCCGCCAGGGACCAAGCGGAGTATTCAACAGTAATGCCAAAGTCCCCTGCTTTTTTTCCCGGACAATGCTGGTCGCGGGAAAAACAGGTAAAATCAGTAGAAGGGTCGCCAGTAATCCGTATCCGAAAAGCTGAAAAACCTGCTGAGAACGACTTCCCGTCAACGCCATTCGAGAATCGGTCGGCCATCGAATCGCGACCAGGATCGCGAACAAAGCAACGAGTCCGCATTGCAGTGCCATTATTCTCCGTCGCCGCATCAGCGTCGTCAGTTCGCGCATCACCAATGCCTTAAGCATGGATTGGGCCTCCAGCAGAGACGGGCGTCGAGACTATTGCTTGCTGCGGTCTCGCGAATGACATGAATGCCTCTTCGAGATCGGTTTGTACCTCCCGGAATTGAGTCACCCGGATTCCCCCTTGAATCAATCGAGCGAGAACCTCGCCAAGTTCAGATTCCGGTCGAGCGGTGCGGAAGCGCACAATTGCTTCAGCAGGGGCTTCAACCACATCGGCCCCTGGTTCGATCGCTTGACGGATAATGTTGGCTGCGGTCGAGACCTGATCTGCTGAGACAAGATGTGATTCGATTGTACGTTGCTGGCTGACTTGACGTCCGATTTCGTCGACCGTCCCGAAGGCACGCAGCTTTCCATGAGTCATGATTGCCACACGATCACAGATTCGCGTTAATTCTGGCAGGATGTGGCTGGTGACAAGCAACGTCTTCCCTCGTTTTGCGAGTTGGATCAGAAGGTCTCGCATTTCGATTCGAGCCTGTGGATCAAGGCCGTTGACAGGTTCGTCAAGGATTAACACCTTGGGGTCGTGTAATAACGTGCGAGCGAGGCCAACACGTTGTTGCATCCCGTGGCTAAGGCTTTCCACGAATCGATCTTTCATGTATTCGGTGCCGGTTGTCTCCATGACCTCGCCGATTCGTTTGGCCCGGATGCGAGGTGCGATCCCAAACGCTGCTCCGAAAAAGTCCAGATATTCACGGACCCGCATGTTGTCGTAAGAACCAAATGTGTCCGGCATGTATCCGACCAGGCGCTTGATTCTGCCCGAGTCGCTAACGCAGTCAACGCCATCGATCTTGGCTGTCCCTGATGTGGGGCGGATTAAACCGACCAAGATCTTGATGGCGGTTGTTTTTCCCGCGCCGTTCGGTCCAATCAGACCCAAAATCTGACCTGCATTTAAAGTCAGGGTCAAATCATTCAATGCAGTGAAGGAACCATATTGTTTTGTCAAATGCTCCATCACCACGACCGGAATATCTGTCGCCGTCTTACGCGGTTGGTCCGTTGTCATTTTTCAGCTCTCGCCGTCGGTTCAGTTGACGTCACCCAAAGTTGCATTGTCAGCGACTCGATTCGCCAGTAGTTCACTTTCGTATTTCGATTCGCATCACCGGCGGTCTGGACGGTTCCAAGAGCCGGAGGTTTTCCTGTGGAATGAGTCAACTCGGGGCGAGTGGGATCGCCAGCGTAGAGTCCCAACGATAATCCCCCATACTCATCGATCGAAAGCACCTCAGGGTCGCTAATGTCGATCGACAAGGCCCCAACGGGGTCAATAATTGTCCGCAGACTGGTCGTTGTGCCGTTTTTCAGTCCCATGAATTCGACGCGACCGATCGGCCCCGTCACTTTCAGGTCGATTCGCGCCTGGTTGGCCGTTAAAGGCAAAAGTTCTTTCGGAATTTGAAATCTCAACCAGGCGATACTCGGGCTAGAACGTTCTTGCCATTCTTTCCTTCCATAGCTCCACATGGTCGAGTTAGGTTGCCCATTAGGCTGAGTCCGATTTCGATAGGGGAGTAGCGGCGAAGGAATTAAAAATTTTGTTCCATTGACTGGTCGGTCGATGGTCAGCGGAACTGCTACAAGCGTCGACCCCTGTTTCTTCAGTCCGCCTCCAAATTCAAAGCCATGTTCCCACTGATCTGACCAGAACATCAATTGTGGATTAACGGGATAGTCAGTCCGTTTCGGATTCGCCAGAAGCTTTTCAAAGGTCCGTCGTCGTCGGTCTTGCTCATCGCTGACGAAATCGGCACTCAGATACTGATCCTTTTCGAACAAATCGTCGGCTCGGGCAACGAATTTTTGGGATCCGTCAAATGTCGCGGCAAGGCGACCGATTCGTGTGGCAATAAGAGCATCGGTTCCAGCTGGAAGACGCCCGGAGTATGTTCCGACGAGACCGTTTTCGTCAAACGTCGCATGGGCTTCGATCCGATCCACGACTGTTTCTGCTCGGGTAAACTCAGATGTTCTCAGCCCCGCTGGTTGAGCCAGGTTGACCCAATACCATTCACCCAAATCGGTCGAAACCA
This sequence comes from uncultured Schlesneria sp., assembly GCA_903904835.1. Lineage (GTDB taxonomy): Bacteria > Planctomycetota > Planctomycetia > Planctomycetales > Planctomycetaceae > Schlesneria. The sequence continues at coordinate 70,060 of CAIVEI010000068.1, forward strand.
TGCGGCGAGTGACGTTTTCGAGACCGGTCATATCGGGCATGATCCGGCCGCCGCCGCTGACTTTGATTTCCGACCGACTTCCTTCCGGCTGGTACACAGCAACCAAGCCTTGAATTCGAGTGTCATCGGTACCTTTTATGGCCTGAGCCAATTGGACGCTGGCCACAGTTCCAGGGATTCCATGTCGATAAGAACGGCCGATCGAAAGCAAGAGAAGACTGGTTGCGATCGCCATCAACGATCCGATCCAACTGAGATGCGCAAGTCGATCAACACGCAACAGGAGAATTCCCACGGCAAACAGCAACGCCGCGAAACCAAAAAGAGTGCCAACGATCATGTTCCAAGAAGGAATTGTATATCCAACATATTCCCGCACCTGAGGTTCAAGTGCCGTCTGTGGAAGTAATTCCGATTCTCGTTTACTGAAGAAGTCCGATGCAAACTCTTTCATTGGTTCCGTGGCGGTGTAATCGGCATTCTTTAATAAATCAGGAGATCGTACCGCGTCGGGTGGGGTCGGCGTCATCCAGGCACGGGCACCGAGGGTCGTGATGTAGACCTTACCCTCTCCAAAAGTCGTCGTCATCAGCGCGGGCCAGCCATTGACCTGATAGAGAGTTTCCAGTTTTGTCGAGGCCATTCGTACCAAATCAACTGGTTCTTCGTATTCTGCCGTCGGCGAGGTCATCGTCTCAGATTCTGCCGACGTCTGCGCTCCATCCACCCGAACTGATGTCAATCGGACGCGATCCAACACGTGCCCAGAAAATTCGTCGCCGAGCAGTCGCTCAAGCACGATAGGATCAGCGAGGTCGAGCATCACCCAAAGATGTCCCCCCGCATGTAACCACTGACGCAAAGCCGCCAGTGCGGCAAAGTCATTGGTGATTCTGTTGTCAGCGATGACAATCTGGTCAAAAAAATCCAGACCAGTTGGATCGCCTGGAAGAAACTGGTCAAACAGCGAAACAACTTGATTTGTCAGGAGTTGACTGACACGTCCGGCTCGGATCAATTCTGGAACGGCGTTGGGAATGTGATTGTTCCCTTCGGATTGCGAATCGATCAGCCCCGTGATCCGGGAGGAATGGGTGACAATCAATGCTGCGTCGTGAAGATTCTTTCCAGAATCATTTTTCAAAAAGACTTCGCTTTTGTCCGAAGCATCGAGTACGACCGTGTGCAAATTTAATATGGGTCCTCGACTGGCATCGTATTTAGGGATTACGACCGGATGCGAAACCCGTAAAATCGATTTTGCAGGAACCCAAACGCGTCGACCGAACTGCAATAGCGGTTGTACGTCGAACGACGTCGCACAGATCATCTCGCGAGGCTCCTCGCGAGCATTCACTACGCTGAAGTGAAGTTCTCCCCATTTCTCGGGGACGTAGACATAGCTTCCACCCGTCGAGAGGCGCACCACAGAGAATTGAAGATCTTTCGACCCGGTCGATTCGACGGACGGAGAACTCTTCACCGTCGTCTCAGGTTTTTCGGTTTGGCCCAACGAAAACGATTTCATCCCGAACATTGCAATCGCGAATGCAACGGTGAAATGGAAGCTTGTTTGAACCCGGAATGAATCGAGACCCATGGCGCGCACTTTATGGATTGGTCAGCGAAGCAATTCAGAAATGGCGATTGTCACAGACTGTGTAGGTCTTCAGCGTACAGTCTCGTGAGAAGATCCGCTATGCGACCCACATGTTCGCTCAACTCGATTGCGGGCATGGCAGTTTAGCCTCGTCGTCTCGGGAACAATCCGCACAGGTAAAACAAACTCACATAGTTTACCAAATTGCATTTAGTTTACCTATTGTGAAGATTGTTTTGCCAAAGTTGCGAAATTTGCGGCGTTAAAGTCACCTCCATTTTGACTGACCGCTACAGGCCATATAACCGCGATCAAAAATGACGCCAACTCCTTGAAAAATAACGGCTTGTGATATTCAAGAGCTGCGGGTTACACCGCCGATCCAATGTCCAGACCCGCATGTAGCGAAGTTCATTGAGATGAAATGAATCGAACGTAGCGTGGGCTGTGAGGGGGGCGGCAGTCGGTTTCGGCTGTTGCATAGATTTTGAATGGAGTGTGCGTTTGTCGACGATTAGATCGGCCGGGAATTGGATTTCGACATAGTCGAAAGAACTGCGACGCGCGTCGCGGGCGGTTGCATCCTCCAAGGAAATCGGAGTGCGCTGCCTGGGGTTCCTAGGCTCACAATCCCGGTCGGAAATGAGTCAGCGAAGACTCATTTGTTTTGAGAATCCCAAGGGAAGGAGACGTTGTTCTATGCGATGGATCAAGTTCTGTGGTGCTGTGCTCGCCGCCATGAGCATGGCCAATTTGGCCGACGCTGGTTTCTGTGGTCTCACCGGAGCCTGCGGTGCCGCGAAGAGTTGTGGTTGTGCAGCGACGACGCAGCCAGCCTGTTGTAAACCCGTAATCGTTCGTCCTTGCGGTCCAACGATTCACACGTATCAACGAAAATGTTCGGATATCAAGCCACCATGCTGTGACTCATGTGGTCCAGGTGCCTGTGGTCACACCGGCAGTGCTTGCGGGAACAGTGGCAATGGTTGTGCCGCTCCTGCTGCTGCTTGTGGTTCAGGAAACGGTTGTGCTCCCGCTTGTGCCGCTCCTGCGGGACTCTGCGGTTCAGGTAACAGCTGTGCTCCTGGATGTGCTGCTCCTGCTGCCAACTGTGTTGGTGCTGGTGCTGGCAGCTGTGCTCCAGCTTGTGCTGCCCCAGCTGCTGCTTGTGCACCAGCTTCGGCACCAGCTTGTGCCGCTCCTGCTGCTTGCGGAACCGGTAACGGTTGTGCTCCAGCTTGTGCTGCTCCTGCCTGTGCACCAGCTTGTGCCGCTCCTGCAACGAGCTGTACTCCAGCTTCAACCTGTGGCACGTCACACGGCAGCCTGTTGGGCTGCGGATTTTTGAAGGGTCTGTTCGCGAAGCACAACTGTGCTTCGGCTTGTGCTCCAACTTGCGGTGCTCCAAGTGATCCAAGCTGCGGTGCTCCCGCTGCTTCTTGCGTGCCTCCAGTTGAAACACGATGCTGCAATGCAAACGCTTGCGATATTGCCAAGTTGATCTACACATCGCAAACCGCTTGCTACGCTCGTCAACGAGCTGCTGCTCTTCGCAAACTCGGTAACCGATATGACTGCATCTGCAACCCAGAAATCATGTCAGCGTTCATCTACGGATTGAACGATGCTGATGAACGAGTTCGCAGCACCGCTGCTGATAAAATCGGTGATCAGATTCGTGCGAACTGCTGCTGCTGCCCAGAAGTCGTAGCTGCCTTGACCTGTGCTCTTGGTGACTGCGATCGTGGCGTCCGACGCCAAGCCGAACAGGCTCTTCGCCTGTGCGGATACGATATCGTCGACGGTAACTGCAACACCTGCTGTTCAACTGGCTGCAGCTCAAGCGGATGCAACAGCTCCGGCTGTGCTCCTTCGGTTGCTCCAGTAATGGAACCAGCTTCACCAGCTCCAGTTCCTCCAATGGAAAAGACCGGTTCAACCCGTAAGGGCCACCTGTCCACACTGTTGGGAATGCGATAATTCGACGAATGAATGAAAGACAATCATCTCAGACACCCTGAGATGACATACTACAACGAAACGGCGGCCTCCGAATTATGTTCGGAGGCCGTCTTCATTCTTTGGCGATCGATTGCGTTGTTCGGCAAACCACAATGATTTACCTCTTTCAATCGATTTCATGAAATCCGGACGATCAAACACTTCTTTTCGATCACGGACGATTCGGATATACCTACAACGAGACGCTTGAATGCCCTAAGGAAAGAACATTCACGCCGGCCGATGGTTAACCTCCTTCGACTTGCCCGCTTCGACTTTTCCCGTAGTCCATTCGGCGCCCGTTGAACAATCAGCAATCGTCCATGGATTGGAATTATGTCGCTTACTCGAGTTGCTCAAATACTAAAAGCCGGTCAGCCAGGGACGACAGTCGATGTGCGCGGCTGGGTTCGAACGAAGCGGGAATCGAAGCAGGATTTCGCGTTTCTTGAACTCAACGATGGCAGTTGCATGAAGAACGTGCAGATCGTCGTCGATGCCAATATTCCCGATTACGCCTCAGTCATCAAGCAAATCTCGACCGGAGCCAGTGTCGCGGTCATCGGCGAAATCAAAGAATCGCTCGGCAAAGGCCAGCGGGTTGAGGTTCATGCACGGAGTTTGAAAGTCCTCGGCACTGCCGATCCCTTAACGTATCCTTTGCAGAAAAAAGGGCACAGTTTCGAATTCCTTCGCGAGAAGGCACACCTCAGGCCCCGAACGAACACGTTTGGAGCGATTGCACGAGTTCGAAACGCTCTTTGCTCGGCGATCCATAATTTCTTCCAGGCCCGCGACTTTCTTTATGTCCAAACCCCGATTATCACCACCAGTGATTGTGAAGGGGCAGGACAGGTCTTTCAGGTGACGACTTTAGACCTTGCAAAACTTCAACAGAGCAAGGGGGCTCTTGATTATTCGCATGACTTTTTTGGAAAAAAGGCGGGGCTGACGGTGAGTGGCCAGCTTGAAGGAGAAATATTTGCAACCGCCGTGGGTGATGTTTATACGTTCGGTCCCACGTTTCGAGCAGAGAACTCGAATACGACCAGGCACCTGGCTGAGTTCTGGATGGTTGAACCAGAAATGCCCTTCTACGAACTCGAAGACAATATGGGTCTGGCCGAATCCTTCGTCCGTACGATTGTGAAGGATGTTCTGAATCGTTGCTCAGAAGACCTTGAATTCTTCAATGAGCGGATCGAGCCGACGCTGCTTGCCTCGTTACAAAACATTGTCGAGCACGAATTCATTCGCCTCAGCTACACAGACGCCGTCAACATTCTTCAAGCATCTGGACATTCGTTTGAATACCCGGTCGCCTGGGGTCACGACCTGCAGTCGGAACATGAACGCTATCTGGCTGAGCAACATTTCAAGCAGCCGGTCATTTTGACGGACTATCCTCGGGCGATTAAGTCTTTCTACATGCGATCTAACGACGACGGAAAGACCGTACGAGCGATGGATGTTCTGGTCCCTCGCATCGGGGAAATCATCGGTGGCAGCCAGCGAGAAGAACGGCATGACGTGCTCGTCGACCGGATGAAAGAATGTGGACTCGCTCCGGAAGACTATTGGTGGTATCTCGAACTCCGTCAGTACGGTACCGTTCCACACAGCGGCTTCGGACTGGGACTCGAAAGGACGGTACAACTCGTCACCGGAATGACGAACATTCGAGACTGCATTCCGTTCCCTCGAACGCCAAAAAGTGCGGACTTCTGAAATACCATTTTTGCCGGCGAAATACACAGGCCGTTCCTGCACGTTGGCATGACCCGACTCGCGGCATTCACCGTGCGATTTGAAAACGCTGATCCTCATTCAACCCAAAGCTCGCAACGCCAGACAGGAAAGCCGTCGACCTTCGTCCGGGGTTCGTCGCGCTTACGGTAGTTCACTGTTGGATCTTCCACTTGAATGTCCAAGACATATTTTCCAGTTCGTTTCGGCGCTTCACATCTGGCGAGAAACTCGAAATCCGTCTTGCCCGCCACCAGGCGGCGAGCATCAACGAATCCACCGCCAATGACACCCAATCTTGTGCCGGTATCGTCGTCTTCGTGAATCAATAATCTGATCGGAATCGGAAGTTGTAATCCACCACCCTGCTCCGATTCGACTGTTTCAAACGCTCGCGGATCCCCTTTTTCGTAGTGCCAAACGCAAAGCAAATGGGCCGGCTTCCATTCAGCGGGCGAGAATCGGCCAGTCAGCTTGATTGATTCCCCGGGTCTGACGCGAAATGGGATACTTTCTGAGACATCGGCACCGTTTAACTGGCATTCTGAGATCTTAATCTTCCCATTCACAATGGGTGACTCCGTCTGCAAGCGATCGATGGCAGGAATGTGGAGTTCGTGGTTACGACCGCAACCGCAGATGACGAGACAACTGGCAACCGTGAAAATGATCACGACGTGCTTCATGGCAGTTCTCCGTTGGTTTCGCCCCCGTCACGTGTCCCGATTGCTCTCCAGATCGCCTGGTCCACCTGATCCCCGACGAACCGGACATGACAATCGAGGAAGCCAACGTTGACGCCCCCTGAGTGAGCACTTGCCGCGCGTTGATTGTTCGTGATAAAGGTCAAGTCGGTGAGACTCCCTCCAAAGCACCAGGGAGAATTTGGCGGATACCAATGGGAATACGTCCATGTCGCCACTCCGCCAAAGTCGCCCATTCCCCACTGTCCGCCTTTGACGAACGGTGATGGGATAAAGTCGCGTGGACCATTCAGGCAATCCACGATTGAGTCGTCGGTTTGTTGGGTTCGCTCTGCCAGACACGGCGGCGTTCCCGAATTGTACAAACACGGAGGTGAAAGGATCGGCACAAATACATTCCATGCATATCGACGAGGTTCACGCGTCGCGTCGGTGGAACTTCCGCCCGCCCGCATGGTGATGTTCTCTGACATCGCTGCGGTGTTGCTCAATCCGTCGGTGATATCTGCCGAGCAGACGACACGATTTGGAACATCCTCGAATGGCCCATGATACGGAACCCCCGAACTTTGGCCTGGACTTCCGTTGAGAATGTAGCTGAGCGGCGTCTGAACGAGAGCAATTTCCGGATCGGACGGGCACTCGAGGATCGGCAATCGCCTGACATCTGACGATAGTACGTCGCAAATACTTGGGAGCCCCAAAAATGGAAACAATCGAGTCATCGCCGTTTCCCGCGAACAACCGCCGGCACCAGGCCAACCCCAGCACGGCGGAAACGCCCTGTACGTGTCATGGTAACTGGCGATGGCCAAAAGTAATTGCCGTTGATTATTCGCGCACTGCATTCGTTGTGATGCACCACGTGCCGCTTGAACGGCGGGGAGAATGATCGCGGCGAGCAGTCCAACGATTGAGATCACGACGATGATTTCAACTAACGTCACGCCCCAACGGCACTTTACCGCACAACGGTGTGACGCTGAAGCCAAGCGTTTAGCGATGACCATTCCCACCTTCTTCCTTAAAGGCGTTATCCGGGCGAGAATTTTAACCCCGAATCTGCAATGACAATACCACGGAGCTCGAAGAAAACTGTAGCACTAACGTATTTCCACGGCTTCTTCATCAGGGTCAAGCGAACTCTTTGTGTCGGTCATTGCCGGTTGCGGCGACGTGAAGTCTGAATTGCTGCGTTCGAGCGGATAGAACAATTGATCGACCAGGGAATCCGGCATTTTTGCTCTAATGCCGTATGCCGTCGGAAATTCCCGACTGGGCAGATAAAATGTTCCGAACATGACGTCGATCCACGGAAGTGTCGAGGAGTAGTTTCGGTTAATTGGTGTCTTGGTATGGTGCCAGTGATGAAACGCGGGAGTGGAAATCAGCCATTCCAGCGGCCCAAATCGCCACTTCAGATTGGCATGGATGAAGAAACCCCAGATTGTTCCAATCAAGGTTACGACAACGGGGATCAGACTGTCTTTGGTACTCGTCGGCCCCCCCAATCCGAGAACGTAGAGTGGTATAAGTCCACAGAAGCGGCCGAACACCATATCGATCGGATGAGCGCGAGTATTCACAAGATAATCGATCTGTTCGGCACTGTGGTGGATCGAATGGAATTTCCAGAGAAATGGAATTTCGTGACTCAGGCGATGGCCCCAGTAATAGCCGACTTCTGTGGCGACGAGTGCAACGATGGTTTTTGGGAAAAGGGGGAGCGTCGCCATCGTCTGCAGAAAAGTTGCCGGAACAGCTTGATGCACCGACCATGCCAGCAAAGCGATGGGATAACCGAGTAACACGGCTGGTAAAAGACTGCTCAGAAAATAGTAGCCCAGATCAGTGACAATCTGCTTGCGAAAGATCTTTTGCGGATGAGCTGCAAACAGTCGTTCCAGAGGAACAAAAATCACTGTCAAAATCGTCAGCCATACCGAGAGACGGTAAACATCCGTCAGGAATTGACGAACCTGCGGACTGAGCAATTGTTCCATCGATTTGGACCTGGTACTTCTGCAAACAATATTTACGTAAATGGCGCACCCAAACAATATACTTGCTGACCATGTTCGTCACAATTTATGACACGATTTGTCAGGCGATTTGGAAAAGATGCGACTTTATTACACCGACGAATTTGTGCTTCCGTTGCCACCAACTCATCGGTTTCCCATGCAGAAATATGCGCTGCTTCGGGAACGAATCCTCCGTCACGGGCTGGCCGAACGTCATGAACTTCTTCGACCGCCAGCAGCGACGGACGAGCAACTTCTACGAGCTCATTCCGCCGAATACATCGAGCGTGTGACGAATGGCCAACTGAGTGACATCGAAATCAGGCGTCTCGGCTTTCCCTGGTCGCCCCAACTGGTCGAACGCTCCCGAAGATCGTCCGGTGCCACGATCTCGGCCTGCCGTTCGGCGTGCGAAGATGGCTGCTCGATCAACCTGGCAGGAGGCACGCATCACGCCTATCGTGATCGAGCGGAAGGATTTTGTCTGTTTAACGATAGCGTTGTCGCCGCACGTGATCTGCAATCGAGCGGATTGGCATCAAACGTCTTGATCATTGATTGCGACGTGCACCAGGGGAATGGAACCGCGTCAATTGTTCGTAATGATCCGTCGATTTACGCCTTTTCCATCCACAGCGAACGAAATTATCCCCAGCCCAAAGAAGTCAGCGATCTCGATATCGGTTTACCAGACGAAACAGGCGATGCCGATTATCTTGCCGCGCTGAAACATGGATTAACCACCGCGTTTTGCGAGTCGGCTCCCGATCTGGCAATCTTCCTGGCGGGAGCTGATCCCTATCACGGCGATCGGCTGGGCCGCTTGTCGTTGACACTTGAAGGTCTGGCGGCCCGTGACCGACTGGTACTGCAAACCTGCCGCGAGAAATCTGTTCCTGTTGCGGTATCGATGGCGGGCGGGTATTGCCCCGACATCCATAAGATCGTCGATTGCCACTTCCAAACCGTTGCGATCGCAGCCGAAATGTTTGCGCAATAAGTTCCGTTCGTTGCAAACCGGCCTCTTCGTTTGCGATCTCGCGACCGCTTCGCGAGTATCTCACGGGCGGCCCTTTTTTGAACCGATCGTGTTTCGAACAGTTGGATCTACCATGGTGAATGCGTCTAATCAGGGAGTGATCTCCCGAAATCTACTGGGAAAAAGCCGACGAAAATGAAACTAAAACTTTGTCTGCTGACGACTTTGGCGTTCGTTTTCTGCGAGCCAAATATTGCTTGTTGTGACGAACCCGTTCGGCGGACGGAAGACGTGATCTACGGGCGGAAGTCTGGCATGGCGCTAACGCTCGACGTATTTCAGCCTGCTAAACCGAATGGATCGGGTTTGCTGTTTCTCGTCAACGGCGGCTGGCTGTCGAGTAAGTCGACGCCGATGATGGTGACCGTCCGACCGGAAGACTATCGGGTCTTTCTCGAACGGGGATACACGATGTTCGCCGTCGTGACGAGCTCGCAACCCAAATTCACTGTTTCTGAAGAGATTGAAGATGTGCTGCGAGCTGTTCGTTTCGTACGGCGAAACGCCGATCAGTATGGAGTCAAACCCGATCGTCTGGGTGTATTAGGTGCCAGTTCGGGTGGGCACCTGACACTGTCAATTGCCGCGCGCGGCGGTCCAGGAAACAGTGACTCGCCCGACCCGGTCGAACGGGAAAGCAGTGCCGTTCAAGCTGCGGCCTGTTTCTTTCCTCCCACCGATTTTCTGAACTACGGTGCACCCGGAATCAACGGAGCGGGGGCCGGGCCACTCGCTCCGCTGCAAGTCGCGTTCGGTCCGCTGGCTCTCACTCCCGAGGGACGCGAACAACTCGGTCGCGAAATCTCGCCGATTAACTATGTGACCGGCAAATTGCCTCCCACGTTAATCATTCATGGTGACCACGACGAAGTTGTGCCACTTCAGCAGTCGGAAAGTTTTGTCGCCAAAGCTCGTGCCGCCGGTGCCGCGAATGTCGATCTGATCGTACGTGCAGGAAAAGGGCATGGCTGGGGCGATTTCTGGAAATCGAGCGAAGATATCACCGCCTTTGCCGACTGGTTCGATCGACATTTGAAATAACCAAATTTGGATTTGGGGTCGGGTGTTCAAATTTGGCCGTTCACGCGACTTCCATCGGGAAAGTGTTCCTCCGGGCCAATTTTGAAATTTGAACGCCCGACCCCCTCTTCAAAATCTTTGTGATCCGAAAGCTTCTCATCTTCGTTGACCATCATTGAGGCTCGAGTTCACGAATTCAAAGGATTTTTCAGGTTTACGACGATGATGTTTGATCCCATTTACCTGTTGTTTGCCGCTCCTGGGCTGCTTCTTTCGCTGTGGGCCAGTTACCGGGTTCGTACCGCGTTCGATCACTATTCAAAGGTGGGAACGATGCGCGGCATGTCCGGTGCCGAAGCCGCCAGACACCTGTTGGACGATGCTGGTTTGACCGATGTGGAGATTGTCCAGACGGACGGTTACCTGTCCGATCACTACGACCCCGTATCTCGGCATTTGGCGCTTTCTCACGACGTCTTTTTTGGTCGTTCCGTAGCGTCAGTCGGAGTTGCCACCCACGAAGCAGGACATGCACTTCAGCATGCTCACGGGTATGTGCCACTTGGGCTTCGTTCGCTGTTGGTCCCCGCTGCGGGGATTGGTTCGACAATCGGTTACATCGTGATGGGTGTGGGGCTATTTTTGCACCCGTTGGTGGTAGTGCTGGGAGCAGCCATCTTCTCGATGGTTCTCCTGTTTCAAATCGTGACCCTGCCTGTCGAATTTGATGCGTCTTCCCGAGCAAAACGGCTTGTCGTCGAAGCGGGGATCATTCAGCCCGAGGAACGAGTGGGGATTGACCGGGTTCTTGATGCAGCCGCACTGACATACGTCGCGGCGGCGATCAGTTCATTGTCTGTACTGCTGTACTATTTGTTTCGAGCGGGTCTGCTGAACGGTTCGCGCGACGACTAAGTAAGTCGTAGCATGGGCTTCAGCCCGTGCAATTTGGGGTAAGTTGTTCAACGATTAACCCGCAGCCATCGGCGTACGCGGGTCGGCGTTCAGCCGATCTCTTCGGGCGTCGTTGTACGCAGATGAAGTGAGCCGATAACGGAAAGGGCTTAGGAAATTAACGGCAATATCCAAACCAGCAATGAAACCCCGGGTTTCTCAGCGACTCCGCCTCGCCCGCTTCTCTGCGAGGCGCGGTTAAACTGTTGGACCCAGCAAATTTGAACGCCCGACCCACTCTTTAATCGCAATCACTCGGACTCAGTCTTCGGGACTTCGATCCGGCAGCAACCGAGGTTCAGAAATTCCTGGCTGGTCCGAGCCACTTTCTGCAGCAGATCTTTGCGTAGACGATAAATCATAAACCGTCCGTCCCGCTCCACTTCGATCAGGCCAGCATGCCTCAGGATTTTCAGGTGGTGAGAAACGGTCACCAGTTCCGTTTCTAAAAACTCAGAAATATCCCCGACCGTCATTTCGCCATGGCGCAAAACGTCCACGATCCTCAGTCGAATTGGTTCGCTGAGTGCCTTCAATTGATCTGCACAGGTTTTCGATTGGAAGTTATCGTTTTCCAAGGAACGAACCGATCGGTTGGTGAATTTGGGATATTCAGATTTCTACCATCTCCCTCCAGATGATAAACGCCAACCGATTGATCAGCAAACGCTTTATACCCCACAATGATTGACGCTCGCCGTTTCCGGTAGCATAACAAACAAATCGGCAACTGCTCTCCGTAACAAAGCTTCCCAAGTACTGCGCACCAGGCTCACCGGTTCGCCTCCCCACGATTCGTTTTCCGCGTCCTCGATAAAGTTACTCGTCGATCCGATTTCGAATTTGGAAGTTCAGAACCTTCAACCCAATCGCTTGCCAAATCCGCTCATCAAACATCATAGTTGGCTGATGCGAGGTCCGGCGTCGAACTTCGAAGACGGAAACTGCTTGTTCACTGAAGAATCCATGGAGCCTGTGATGCGCGTCCTGTCTGTGATCGTGACAATATTCTGTTCCGCATCGGCTGCGCTGGCGCAGGAAACTTCTAAGACGATGCCCGGAACGCAGCCACTCGTTGCTGACAAACCGCTCGACGTTTTAATGGTTGAGGGGATCGATCGGTTCTGCCTGAAAGAGATCGCATCAGCCCGCGAACAACGCGAGTCAAAATGGAATCGCGATGTCAGCAGCCCCGAAGCCTATCAGAAAAGTCTTGCTCCTTATCGAGACAAATTCCGGACGATCATCGGTGCGGTCGACAAACGTGTTGAGAATATTCAATTCGAGATCCCGCTCGCAAAGGACCGTTCGAGTATTGAGATTCAGTTCAACCGCTGGCCAGTGTTGCCCGGCATGACTGCTGAAGGGTTGGTTATTGCGCCCGAGAAGCACAAAGGGGTTGTCATCGTTGTCCCGGATTCCCGCTGGTCGCCGCTTGAACTGCTGCAAGCAGCGGATGATGGAAAGAACTCGATCTGGTTATTAGTCGAAAACGGATATCTGGTTCTCATTCCGACACTGATCAGTCGCGATGATGATTTCGCCGGAAACCCGGAAGTTGTCATGACGAATCAATCGAATCGAGAATGGGTCTACCGTTCGGCGTTCGAAATGGGTCGACATGTCATTGGTTACGAAGTGCAAAAGATACTTGCTGCCGTTGATCTGTTCACAGATGGGAATTCCGCTGAGAAGGCCAACCGATCCATATCAATTATCGGAGTTGGAGACGGAGGACAGATTGCCCTGTACAGCGCGGCACTTGATACACGACTCACTTCCGTGATGGTCAGTGGTTATTTCCAGCCACGCGAAGGGGTCTGGCAGGAACCGATTGATCGCAACATCTGGCGGCTGCTGACGGAATTTGGTGATGCCGAAATCGCGGGGATGATCGCTCCACGACCACTTGTCATCGAAGCCTGTGCCGTTCCCGAGACGGATGGCCCGTTGCCGGTGAAGCCCGGTCGGCGCGGTGGTGCTGCCCCCGGCCAGATCAAGACGGCTGACCTGGCCGTCGTCAATTCCGAATTTCTTCGGGCGAAGTCGATTTATCAGAAGATTAACGAAGCACGCCGCATCCAACTGTTTTCGAACGGAACCGATGGCCGCGGAAGCGCGTTGAGCGGTCCAGCAATTAGTTTTTTCGCACGCATGTCGGAGTTTCCAGATTGGTACGATATTCCACCTCTCATGAAAAGACGTGATTTGCCACAATCATCGATTCCCAAAGTCGATCAAAAGCAGGTTCAGAAGCGGCAGGTTGAAGAGGCAGTCGAGTTCACACAAAAACTTTTGCGAAACTCGTATAAAACGCGCGATAAATTGTTTGCTCAGGCCGATCGTTCGTCGGTCGAAAAATGGATCGCTTCCGCGGATAAGTTACGCGAATACGTTTATCAGGAACTGATCGGAAAACTGCCCGACCCCAGTATTCCTTTAAATCCTCGCACGCGAAAGGTCATCGACGATAAAGATTTCACCGCTTATGAAGTCGTACTGGATACGTACCCGGACGTGATTGCAGCGGGAATCCTCTTGCTTCCAACCGGGATGAAACCGGGTGAAAAGCGGCCGGTCGTCGTCTGCCAGCATGGCCTGGAGGGGGTTCCGATGGACACCATCAGCGGACCTGAATCCGATGGCCATAAGTATTACAAGAGCTTCGCGGCAGAACTCGCCCGACGGGGTTTTATCACCTACGCTCCACAAAATCCGTATCGCGGTCAGGACAGGTTCCGAACGCTGCAACGCAAATCCAATCCGCTGGGCCGATCACTGTTCAGTTACATCATCCCTCAACATCAGGTGACACTGAAATGGCTCGCGACGCTGCCGAACGTCGATGCTGATCGGATCGGGTTTTATGGACTGTCATACGGCGGCAAGACCGCTGTTCGAGTCCCCCCGATGTTGCCTCCGCGTGAAGGCCAGCCGGGTTACTGTCTGTCGATCTGCTCCGCCGACTTCAACGAATGGGTCGCGAAAAATGCCAGCACCGAATACCCATTCACCTATGTCTTTACGCCCGAATACGAAATCTTCGAATGGAACATGGGCCACGTCGCCAATTACGCCGAACTGTCGATGCTGATGACACCGCGACCGTTCATGGTCGAACGAGGTCACGACGACGGCGTCGGGATCGACGAGTGGGTTGCCTGGGAATACGCTAAGGTTCGAAGGCATTACGCCAAGCTCGGCATCGGTGACAAAACCGAAATCGAATTCTTCAACGGCCCCCACACGATCAACGGCCAGGCCACCTACGAATTTCTACACCGGCACCTCAAGTGGCCGAAACGGTGACACGGTTAGTAGAGGTTCGTCACATTGAGAATGTGATTCGTCTTCACGTGCATCAGATTCCAGTGGTTATTTCTGAGGTATTCAATGTATTCTCATTGGATATTCATTTTGTGTTTTGATAATCGCGGGTTCCAAGAATGTCGTTGAACCTTCAAGAGTTTTCCTGGAAAAGGATGATCGAGGCTGTGGAAGCAGTACGTGAACGCGCGTGTCGCGCGACTGCGGCGCTAGAACGCGCAAAGATTCCCTACGCGGTCGCTGGCGGAAACGCCGTTGCAGCGTGGGTGGCTCGTGTAGATCGTGCTGCCGTCCGAAACACGCAAGATGTTGATATTCTGATTCGCCGCTCAGATCTTGAGGCGGTCAAAGAGGCACTAACGGCAGTTGGCTTTCATTATCGGAACATCGAGGGAATCGACTGTTTGATTGACGGGCCGGATGGTCGCCCTCGCGACGCTGTGCACCTTCTGTTTGCCGGCGAAAAAGTTCGTCCAACACACCCCACTCCAGCCGCCGATGTCAGTGATGCAGTCCCTGCGGACGACTATTCGGTACTTGCATTAGAGTCGCTCGTCCGAATGAAATTAAATTCGTTTTGCGACAAAGATCGAACACACTTACGCGACCTGATCGAAGTCGGCCTGGTTGATCAGTCGTGGTTACCACGCTTGATTCCTAAACATGCCGCGAGATTGCAACAATTGATCGATGATCCTGACGGTTGAAACGGTGGGCTATTATCGGGTGTCCCAAGGGGACAAAATGCCAATCGGTTTTTCACCGAACTTTCATATCCGGATTGACGGGACGACGAACCGGATTAGGTGGATCACGACCCCGCCGCATCGGGTTCTATCAAGCCGCGACATCGACATCGTGAGCACAAAAACGTCCTAAATCAATTGGCCTCACGATTTGGCATGATTAGCATCAACGGCCATCTTTGCTCCCACATAACACACGACCTTCGCCAATCGCTTTATGCGTGGGCTAGCCAAAACAATTCCCAAGAGTCCCGTTGTCGCGAAAAGGAAAGAATTACGATGCATTCGTTCGTCAGTTGCCTCTTGCACGTCGTCTTTTCGACGAAGGAGCGTCGCCCGTTCATCACCGAACCACTCGCAAAACGGCTTTGGCCCTACATCGGTGGGATCGCAGTACACAAGAAAATGCGGACGCTGAAGGTTGGAGGCGTCGCAGATCACATTCATATTCTGTTATCGCTTCCTTCGACGCTCGATATTGCCAAAGCCGTGCAATTGATCAAAGGGAATTCGTCGAAATGGGTTCATGACGAATTTCCAGAGTTTCGCGACTTCGAATGGCAAGAGGGATACGGTGCATTCAGCATCGGAATTTCTGGCGTTGCCGCGACGACGGCCTATATTGAAAACCAGGCAGAGCATCATCGCAAGAAGTCGTTTAAAGACGAATTAAAACAGATCCTTAAGAAGCATCAGATCGAATGCGAGGAATCGATGCTCGATTGAACGTCGGTTCACGATGAAATGTTACGACGGGTTTGTACGCAAAGGTAATGGAGTGTTACCGCCCATGGATTCGCATTGGCGATAGAATGTTGCCCGCCATGTGACGAGTCTTACAACGGATTCTTTGTCCCCTTGGGACAGCCGATAATAGCCCACCGTTTCAACGGTGGGTTAATGCGACCGACCATGAAAAAGAGTCCCATCGGGACGACACATTTTCGACGTCACGATCGTTGGAATTGTCATATCAATGCCGTCCAATCGTGATTCGTTTTTTGCCTCCGTGGGGTTCACGATGTCCTCATAAGATCTTGTGTCGTCCCTAACGGGACTCTTGCGTATTGTTTGATCGGGCGGACCCACCGTTGAAACGGTGGGCTATTATCGGGTGTCCCAAGGGGACAGAAAACCAATGGACACTACCAATCTGCGTCTTGGCGATCCCGACGTTTCGATGTCGTCGAGCGGAGTCGGGTTATTCCTTTTTCGATTCCATGGCCTTTGTCAGGTCCTCAAGCAGTTTTTTGAAATCGTCCCGTTCGCGGAGTGCGTTGAGGTCGGCGTCCGTCTTCATGTGTTCGACGTTGTCGTAACCCGCCTCGACCGCCTTGTGCAGCCACGCCATCGCCAGATCCGCTTGTTCCTTGGCGAGACGATTCGCGTCTGCCGCAGGAGTGTTCGGGTCTTCCAGGACGACAGAGGCACAAACGGCCCGAAAATACGCGGCGTTGAACAGTCCATCGACATCGGTTCGCCCCAGGGACTCGAATTGGGATGCGGCGGCGATACATCTTGCCGCATCCTTGTTCTTCTGTTGCATTCGCAGCCGTGTCTGAGCCGCGCCTAAGCGAATCGCGTCCTTCGAAGTGCCGTCATCCAATTCCAAAGCGCGTTCCCAATCATTGATCGATTCAGCATGTCGACCAAGTGCAACAAGTGACCCAGCTCTTCCCCAATGGCCGACTGAAAGAATCTGCCTGACACTTGCTGGGGTTGGTTCCTGTGACAAGAACGGCGTCAAGGTACTGATCACGACGTCATAAGATCCAAGTGCTGAGTCTGCATCACCGTCGCCCTGAAGTACCAGGCCCAAAGAGAAGTAACTTCGGCCAAGGTCGACGACATACTCGTCGACAGTAGGTGCGTTTGCACAGGTCTTCTTCTGGATGCTGATTGCCGATTGATGTGCCGCCACTGCATCTGCGCGTTTCCCTAAGCTTGCCATTAACACGCCGAGGTTATGGTAGCTCTTGGCAAGGTCTGCCCAATATTCTGGCACGCTGGGAAAATCCGTCACGAGCATCTGATGAATTTCCGCAGCGCGGTGTAACGCCATATCTGCCTCTGCGTACTCCATTAGACCGATTTGTAACGCTCCCATGTTGTTGTAGATTCCTGCCAAGTCCTTTCGGTATTTGGGTACATTCGGAAATTCCCTGACGAGTTCCTCCTGGATTTCGAGCGCCCTGCGATATCCTGTTTTTGCTTCAATGTGCTTCCCAAGCCCTGCCTGCAGTAAGGCCGCCATACTATTGTGGCTTCCAGCCAAATCCCCTCGGTAGTCCGGCGCAGTTGGAAATCTCTTAGAAAGTTGCTCCCAGATGGTAATCGCCTTGCGAAACGCCACTTCAGCATCAGCATACTTCCCGTGCCCCGCTAGCCGCTCACCTAGGGCTTTGTAGCTCGACGCGAGGTCAGATCGATATTCCGGTACAGTAGGGAAGTCTGTAGCCAGCTTCTCGCGGATTTCAATTGCCTTTACATATGCGACTTCCGACTCCCTAGACCTGTGTTGTTTTTTTTCGAGCAACGAACCTAAATTATTCTGGCTCATAGCCAATTCGCGTCGGTGAATTGGCACGGTGGGAAAGTCTGTAGCGAGCTTCTCGTAGATTTCCAGAGCTTTGCAATACAACAATTCAGCATCAGCGAGCTTTTCCTGCCTATTCAGCATTACACCGAGGTTGCGGTAGCTCGCTGCCAATTCGAATCGAAAGGCGGATTCCTTTGGAAATTCGATCGTGAGCTTCTCCTGAATTTCTAGTCCTTTGCGAAACTCTACATTTGCATCCGTGAATTCTCCTTGTTCCATAAGAGCCATTCCAAAAGCGTTATGACTCATGACCAGGTTATTACGGTAATCCGGCACCGATGGGAAATCGGTCACCAATCTAATCCAAATGTCAAGAGCCGCGCGAAAAGCCACTGTCGCTTCCACATACTTTCTCTGATGGGCAAGCAGGGTGCCCAGATTGTGGTGACCGCCGGCAAGATCACTGCGATACTCTGGCACATTAGGAAAGTCCGCCGCAAGGTTTTGTTGAATCTCCAGCGCCTGACGAAAGTTCGCTTCCGATTCCGTCTGCATCCCTTGATTCAACAAGAGATTTCCGAGGCTATTGCGGGTCATGGCCAAATGCTTGCGGTAACCCGGCAAGCTGGGAAAGTCCGCCGCGAGTTTCTCTTGAATGCCAATTGCCTGACGATATGTGGATTCTGCCTCCACCGCTTTCCCCATGTCTCTTAACAAGTTTCCCAAATTACTCTTGCTCAAGGACAGGTCGTCGTCGTACTCCGGCACATTGTTGAAGTCGGTAGCGAGTTTCTCTTGAATGCCTACGGCCTGACGAAAGGACGCTTCCGCCTCCGCGAGTGTTCCCATTTTTCTAAATAGGTTGCCTAGGTTATTGTGGCTGCCCGCCAAGTCCCTGCGATATTCCGGGACAGTTGGAAAGTCCGCCGTAAGTTTCTCTTGAATACCCAGCGCCCGACGAAGTGCCGATTCCGCCTCTGCGCGCCTCCCGAAATTCTCTAGTAACAGGCCCAAGTTATTTTGGCTCGTGGCAAAGTAGTGTCTGTACCGCTGCACACTGGGGAACTCTGCGTTGAGTTGAGCAAAAACTACTCTCACGGATTCATAGTCTTGAATGGCGGCTTCATTCTCACCCATTTCCGCGCGCACCATTGCAAGTCGGTGATACGCCCTTCCCCTTAACTCTTCCAAATCTTTGGAATTCGGATTATCGCTCGTCAGCCCGGTGATCTGTTCGAAGAATGGCAGCGCACTCTCCAATAGCTTTTTGCGCAATCGGTGGAAATCGGCCTGTTTCAATTCCGGTTCGTCGGTCACGGTCACCAAGTATTTCTCGACCGATTCCTTGGAAAGAGAGAAGAGTGAGTTCGCGAGTTCCTTCGCTTCCTTTTCTGCTTTAGCGGAGGCAAGCGCTTTGTCGGCATTCTGTTCGGCGATCTGGCGCTGGTGGTCTGCCCGGAACAGACCCCATGTTGTTCCCGCCATTCCGATTAACAGCGCCGCAAATACCAGGCTCCCGGCGATCACCGGCCCCTTGTTTCGCCGAATCAGTTTCCGCAACCGGTAGGCCGTGCTCGCAGGTGCCGCCATCACTGGTTCGCCCGTCAGGTAACGTTGCACATCCTGACCGAGGCCGTTGGCGGTCTCGTACCTCCGCCCGCGATCTTTTTCGAGGGCTTTCATCACAATCCAGTCGAGTTCCCCTCGTACCAGTGCAGTCAACTTCTTTGGTTCCGTTTGACGTGACGCTGCGATACTCGGCAGTTTGACGGAACTTGAGAGCTTGGTACTCGGCTTGTGCGGTTCCTCCTCTTTGATCACCCGCAGCATCTCGGCCAGTCCTGCCTTTTCGAGTTCCTTGCGGCTGAAGGGGACTGTGCCGGTCAACAACTCGTAGAGAATGACTCCCAGCGCATAGACGTCCGATCGGGTATCGATGTCGAGATTGTTCAGCTCGGCCTGTTCCGGCGACATGTACTCCAGCGTCCCGATGATCGAACCGATTTCGGTGTAGACGCTTTGATCGGTCAATCGCGTTCCGGTCACTTTGGCCACGCCAAAGTCGATTACCTTCGGAACCGGTCGTCCGTCGTACAGGCCGACCAGGATGTTGGACGGCTTCAGGTCGCGGTGGATGATCCCCTTCTGATGAGCGTGTTGCACTGCCTGGCAGACGGGGATGAACAATTCGATCCGCTGGCGGGGTGAAAGTCTCGCCTCATCGCAGTATTTCGTCAGCGGCAGTCCTTTGACCAGTTCCATCGCGAAGTACGGTCGATGAGCCTCATCGATCCCCGCGTCGAAGACCTTGGCGATGTTCGGATGGTCCATCAGCGCGAGCGCTTGCCGCTCCTGCTCGAACCGGGCTAGAAGCTGCCGAGTGTCCAGGCCGGAGCGAATGACCTTGAGGGCGACTCGACGCTGGACAGGGGCGATCTGGTCGGCGACGAACACGACCCCCATGCCCCCCTCGCCGAGTTTCTCACGAAGCTTGTATCGACCGGCGAAGACCAGACCCGGTTCGATCGGCTGCACGTAACCGATGGTCTGATCGAGTTCGTCTGCGGGGATTTCTTGTTGTGACTGCGATTTGGTTGAGAGCGGTTCCACAGCCGGCAGTTCCCCCGAATCGTCGTGAGCCTTGAGCAATGCATCGACTCGGCGACGTAATTCCGTGTCGCCAGCACATTCGCGATCCAGCACCACGGCTCGCTCTGAAGCGGGAAGTTCGGCGACCGATTGGAAAATGTCACGGATGCGTTGGAAATCGATCGACATACTAAACCTCTTGGGGAGGGATACGCTTGTCTGGTGAAACTGCTGTCAGGTGTCGCGTCATCGTATGGTGAGGCGGGAAGTAACCAATCAGGAAAAGAGTATTTGCCACAGATGCACGCAGATTCACACAGATCAATACAAATACCTTCTGCTTTCAATAGGGATGCAGCGACCGCATTTTATACTCTTTTCCCTGTTTTATCTGTGTGGTTCAGTGTGCATCTGTGGCTAAATGGCTTTCTCTATTCCTCCCGTTATTGACGTCGTTTTCTAGTGGGGCACCCTATCGTGCGTAAACGGCGTCCCGAGCTGTCGAAAATTCTGCGAATTTTTTTGGAATTCTTCTATGGTGGATTTTGACGGCTAGCTCGAGGGGTACTTCGGTCTAAAGCTTGCACGGGCTGAAGCCCATGCTACGACAGAGTCGTCTTTAACCAGGCGCGGGCGAGGTTCCATGACTGACGCACGTGATAGACGGAAAGATCGAGTGCGGCGGCGACCTGTTCGTGCGACATGCCGACGAAGTGATGCATTTCGACGACACGGGCGGCGAGCGGATCGTCGATGGCCAGTTGCTTCAGCGCCTCGTCCAAGGCGATTAGACGATCGTCGGAATCCGGCGCGGCGATCTCGCCAATGTCGATTTGCTGAGCGTTGCCTCCGCGCTTCAGGCTGTGCCGGGCCCGAGCCCGGTCAACCAGGATACGGCGCATCGCCTGTGCCGCCGAGCAAAAGAAATGTCCGCGACTGTGAAACTTTTGATCGCCGACAAGACGCACATAGGCTTCATGGACGAGTGCCGTGGCGTTCAGCGTCTGAGCGACCGGTTCGTTCTCTAAGCTACTGGCGGCAAGTCGGCGAAGCTCGTCATAGAGCAAAGGCAAAAGCCGATCAGCGGCTTGTGGTTCACCCCGATCAATCGCATTCAGAACATTGGAAACGTCATCCACGAGTGCCCACACATTTCCGTATCGCGCATGCCACCATGTGCAAAAAGCCTCGCAAACTTAGGTCGTGATGTCTATTAGGTCAAATGCATTCCGAGGTTTTGCGTCTCGCCATGACAAACAGGCGATCGTCCTCGTCGTTTAGGGGCAAACACGGGACACACCTGAAAATGAAAGAAACCGCGATGCTCTCGAAAGGGCAACGCGGCTTCAAATGTTCGGCGGGACATCGGGATTGCGACGGTGGAGTCGCAGGCGAATAGGGTGGGATCCAGTAGTGTCTAGCACTCACTGTTGAATCGATCCAAACCCTCGCAATAGTTTTGGCACCTCCGACGGAATCGTATGATGTCTGCCGAACGACCGGGTTATAGAAGCGATCCGAATCGACGACAAGACCGAGATTTTGTTAAAAAAATCAGGCCTCGGATTCACCGGAAATTCTTCAAACACTCATTGATTCTTTCAGGCAATTCCGCTTGATGGCTTCGGACTTCCGACAAACCACGGGTAGATCGCCGGGACCACCAGCGCTGTGAGCAGCGTCGATGTAATCAGCCCGCCGATCACGACCGTTGCGAGCGGACGTTGAATCTCAGCTCCGGCCGTGTGCGAGAGTGCCATGGGCAGGAAACCCAGGCTGGCGACGAGAGCCGTCATCAGGACCGGACGTAACCGGTTTAACGCCGTTTCTTCCGCCGCCCCCTTTGCTGTTTCGCCTGCCTGACGCAGGTGTTCGGCAGCACTGACCCAGACCAGGCCGTTCAGAACGGCGACTCCGAACAGAGCGATGAAACCGACACCCGCAGAAATGCTGAACGGCATTCCTCTCAGGGCCAACGCAAAAATTCCCCCAGAGGCGGCGATGGGAATCGCGAGGAAGATCAAACCGGCAAGTTTGGCCGAATGAAACGTGGTATGCAGTAACAGGAAGATCAGAACCAGGACGACCGGTGTCACGAGCATCAAACGTTGCTTGGCCGATTGAAGATTCTTGAAGTCGCCGCCCCATTCGATTTCATAACCCGTTGGCCGTTTGACTTGTAGAGCGATGGCCCGCTGAGCCTCGTGCACAAAGCTTTCGACATCCCGGCCTCGCACGTTGCACTGCACGAACGTGCGACGCTGGGTTTTTTCATGGTCGATGCCGGGTGGAGTCTCTTCCATTACCAGGTCGGCCAGTTCCCCTAGTGGAACCTGACGACCGTTCGGGGCGAAAACGGGAATCTGTTCCAGTTGATAGAGATTGGTTCGCCATTCGATGGGGATACGGACCATGATCGGGAACCGCATGCGGCCTCGGAAGACTTCGCCGACCTTATGCCCCCCCATCGTCGCGACAGTCTTCATGACTTCGTCTGCGTCAATCCCGTAGCGGGCAAGTACTTCGGGTTTGACCTGAATGCGGACGGTTGGCAGATTCGCCTGATGTTCCGCCTTCACATCCACCGCACCTTTGATGCCGCTGAGAACTTTCTCGATCTTCTTGCCTAATTTGGCAAGCGTTTCCAATTCCTTCAGGTGCGAGACATCGCCGCTCCCCTGCAAGGAACCATTTGGAGCGTAGATCAGCACCGCAACATTCGCTTTGACTCCTGCCACAAGTTCATCGACTCGCATTTCAATCGGCTGAGTGAAGGCGAACAGTGCACCGGGAACGTTATCGTTCAGCACGACGCGCATCTCATTAAACAGGTCTTCCCGTGATTTGTGTTTGGGCCATTCGTTTTCGGGTTTGAGCAGCACCCAGACGTCTGTCTGCTGCACACCCATGACGTCATTCGCGATTTCCGGTCGACCTGTCTTACAGAAGACGGTACTGACTTCGGGGAATTTCAGCAGCAGCGATTCAACCTGTTCACCCATGGGGATCGAGCCTTCCAGGGTGGCGCTGGGGAGGCGGTTAATTTCGATCAGCAGGTCACCTTCATCCAGCTTTGGCATGAACTCACCACCCAGATGCATCGCGACTGGAATACTGACCGCGAACAACAGCAGCGCCGATGCCACCGTCACCACCGGATGAAGCACCGTTTGATGAACGATCGGGTGATAGATTTTGTTTAACATCCGGATGATGAAAATTTCCTTCTCTTCCATTTTGCGAGGAAGAGCCAGCGACGCCAGGACGGGCATCAGCGTCAGTGAAAGAACCAGCGAACCTGCCAGTGCAAACAACACGGTCAGTGCCATGGGCCGGAACAGTTTTCCTTCCGTCCCCTGCAATGTCAGCAGCGGAAGGTAGACGATCGAGATAATCAGTTCGCCGAACATGGTCGGCTTACGAACTTCGATCGCCGCATCCCGCACGACTTCCAGGTGCGGTCGTTCGTCGTGATTGTGCGAAATCCTCCGCATGCAGTTCTCGACCATGATTACCGAACTGTCGACGATCAGTCCGAAATCGATCGCTCCCAGACTCATCAGGCTGGCCGTGATCCCCGTCAGCGACATCATGTTCGCGGCGAATAACATCGACAGCGGAATCGCCATCGCGACCACGATTCCTGCTCGCAGGCTTCCGAGCATGACCAGCAGCACGATGATGACCAGCGTCCCACCTTCCAGCAGGTTTCGCTGGACCGTATGCAGCGTTCGGTTGATGAGGTCAGCCCGGTCATAAGTGACTTCAGCATAAACACCCTTCGGAAGGGTTTTATTGATTTCTTCCAGTCGTTCCTTAGCTGCCAGCACAACTGTTCGCGAGTTCGCTCCCCACAGCATCATGACCATTCCCATGACTGCTTCACCCCGACCGTCTCGGGTGACGGCCCCCTGGCGAGTGAGTGGAGCGATCACGACTTCGGCCAGGTCCCGCACGAGCACTGGTGTTCCATCGTGGTTTCCGCGAACAACAACGTTTTCAATGTCGGTTTCGTTTGTGAGCAGAGCCGAACCGCGGATAAACCGCTGCTCGCCATGATGCACGACGTATCCCCCGCCGGACGTGCCGTTGTTCGACGAGATTGCTCGAAAGAGGTCTGGTAATGAGACTCCAAAGCTGGCCAGGCGATCAGGGTCGGGCCGTACTTCGAACGACTGATAATAACCCCCGTGCGAGTTGATCTCGGTGACGCCAGGGACCTGCCGCAGACGAGGGGCAATCTGCCATTCGAGAATCGTTCGCAGATCCATCGGTGAATATCCCTCACCTCTGACTTCGAACTGAAGGATTTCGCCAAGTGCCGTCGTCAAAGGATTCAGTCGTGGCGTGCCGTAGCCCTTGGGGACTCGTTCTGCCGCGTCGATCAGTCGTTCGGCAATCAACTGTCGCCCGCGGAAGACATCTGTCCCCTCGTTAAAGACAACGGTGACCAGCGACAGTCCGAATTTCGAAATACTGCGAATCTCTTCAACGTTGGGCAGGCCGCACATCGTCAGTTCAACAGGCGACGTCACATATTGCTCGACTTCCAGAGGTGACAACGCTCCCGCTTCGGTAACGATTTGAACCTGCACATTCGTCATGTCGGGTACGGCATCGATCGGAAGGTTAACCGCCGAGTAAACCCCCAATGCCCCCATGATAAAAACCAACGAGATGACAAGCATCCGGTTGCCGAGCGAGATATCGATCAGTTTTTCCAGCATGGGCCTTCGCCTTGAGCTTCGAGAATTCTTTTTATGATTTCTCGGGATTGTTATTGGAAATCGCGGTTCATCGTCCAAACTGAACTTCAGCTGGATCAATAGGTCCTTGGCAATTCTCCGCGACTTCGGCGCGCAAAAGCACTTTGATAAATTCCGTCGGGACGACTATTGCTCGATGGTTTTTTCTTCGACAAATCAGGCAATTCGTCCGGGAATCGCATCCAATCCTCATAAGACTCGACGTTCGCAGCGGAGATCAAGGCCCGGAATGTTTCAAGCCATTTTTTGCGGTACGTTGTTAAACACTCATCGTCGAGACGTAACAGGTCCACCAATAATTCACCAGTCGGATTTCGCGATTCGATCGTACCATCGGAATGAACGACGACGCACTGTCCAAATGCAAACTGAAATGGACTCGGTACGATGGAGTCACTCTTTATGGAATTACAAGAAGCGCAAACGTAAATCAAATTGTCGTACTCGCATTCCAATTCGCGGTCAATGGATTGGGGCATGAAGTGGTCGATGTGGAATGTCGCTCTTAGACGAGACCATTGCTCACGTTGTAAACAGAATACGCAGCGAAAACTGAATTCATCGCGCAACCATTCACGGTAAGACTCGTAATCTGAATAGCCTGCAGGACCGTGGCGACGAATTTGCTTTTCATTCGGGTATTCGAACGCGGAAATAGCGGTCATTTCAATACCTCAACAAATTGCCGATGTAGCTCGTCAAGCTCTGCCTGTGGCAAGGGGGCAATCAGGTTCCGACGAGAGGAAGCGAGCGATTGAAGGTGATCTAATTCTGTTCGCTCATCCAACGATATTGTTCGGGAAACTTTTTTATGGATCAGCTCCGTGCGTCGACGATTGGTTTCAGTCCAGTCTGCCGTAATCGCAAGATAATCGGATAGTGAGATTCGGTCGGTGAAATGTTCGGGAAAATAACGATCGAACTTGAACGGAACGCCCTCTCGCTGCCATCCGGCAAAATAGTCGAGAAGTTTGCGTTCGATTTCCCGAGGCAAGGCGTACATTTTTAGTACGGCGGCATCGACTCGCAGCAATAGTTCGCAGGCTTTTTGTTTATTGAATGGCTTTCGCATTCTGTCCTCAAGATCTTGAGAAACATAATCCAAAAAGCGCCGAGCTGAATTAACAACCAAACTAGCCGCCGCATTTGATTGCCACGGTACCGGCAGTTTGCTCATTTCACCGGTGAGATTATGACGCTTGCCGCATGACACAAATGAAAAGACATTCGCTAAAGGCGAGTTGATGACAGCCCAAAAATATTCGCAGGGGACAAGAGATTCTGGCCGTGGACGTATTACCACAAATGAAGTGGTAAATGGATGCCCTTGAGGGTCAAGAAGCCCCTTCAGTCGCCATGGACCGCGACTGACTCGCGCATAATTAAAAATCACTTGGGATATGCCGGTTTTAGTGCCATGTCGTTCTGCCTGGATAACGGCGGAATCCAGACTCATCCATTTTTCTTGCGGTAACTCATTGATCAAAAGATTTGGTTCAAACCTCACGAATCCGCGCACCGCGTTTACAAATCCTTTTTCTGAAAAGGTTTTCCTCCCGCGCGGAATATCAGTTGTTTTGTATTCAAGACCTTTGCCTACTTCTGCAATATCTTGAAGTTGGGACGGTATCGTGTCGGCACAAAAACTCCATAGTTCGCCCAACTCACGATCTCTCAAATCAGAGTCATTCGTGAGAAAGGTTTCAGGAAGGACCATGTTCTCCGACGTGACGATATAATCCGAGCGAAACGCATCCATCCCACGTTCTCGAACTCGACGGTATCGAATCGGGTTGGACCCAGGTTTTTTCTTCCGACCGGTGACGACCGCCGACTCCGAATCCGCAAATGTGAAAACTTTGTCGGGGAAAAGACAGATTTCCTGTAATTCGAATTCGGCCAATAACATTTTTCGGATAGCGATTGCATTCTTGCTGTGAAGAAAGCCTTGGGGCACGATTAGTCCAATCAATGCGCCTTCCGGCAAAAATGGCAACACGCGACTCAGCATCTCGGCTGTCTTATTAGCGTAATTCAGTTTCATACCGCTTTTGGAATACCACGTTCTTTCTTCGTCTTTGAAGTTTTCAAACGGCGGATTGGCCAACATGATCATGGCTTTACTGGCCATGGTTTGCAAAGTGTCACCAACGAACATGTCTCCGAGTTTCAAATCCCAGCCGTTCGGATTAGGAATGTCAGTCAGGCTCAGTGAAAGGCGGGCAATCTCCAGAGCAAAATCATCAACCTCACATCCGTGAATTCTTTTCCGCAAGTACTGCCGTCGTTGCGATGCCATTTGACCGTCCGGGAGCAGTTCTGTCAGTAATCGCATTGCTGAAACAAGGAACGCGGCGTGCCCACAAGCCGGCTCGAACACATTTCGATCGGCAAGTGGAATCTCCTCAATCCACGGCGTCAATTTCCCTACCACATAGTCAACGAGATACGACGGCGTGCTGTGAGTACCGAGCGCCTGTCGAGTCGCCTTTGAGATCATCGTGTTCTCATAGACATGAGCGAGGCTCTCTGTGGTTGTCAGTTCGAGACTACTGAATTGGCCAATCCGATATGCGATTTCGCTAAGTGCCGCGAGTTGTTTCTCATTTGCAATTGTAATCCGGTCCGCGCCGAGGTGGTCTCCGACCATTTCAAGCGACCGTTCTACGTCGGTGAGTTCCGCAGTTCGGAAACGACCGACGCCTTTATCATGCAAAATCTTCGCTGAGACGAGCCAAAAAATGGTTTTCAGCAGCCACGCCCCTTGTTTGTCACTGACCGTTTTCCAGTTCAGAATTGATTTCAATGCCTGGACATTGATACTGATCAGGCGCTGAAGCTGCTGACCGATTTCTTTTTCAACGAGAGGCATCAGCCCAAGATCAACGAAAGATCGCTGAAAATGCTGATCAAATCGCCCCCACGTTTTTGCACGATAAACGGCATCTGGTGAAAAATCGTTTTCGTGTCGACGAAAAAAATTCGGCACATCGTCGGGTGGCACGATTTCGATTCGTCGTGGATTCTCCCCCTGCTGCCACCACTCTAATCGTTCGGCCCGCAAAGCAAACACAATCGGAGTTGCCGTTGACCGAATTGCTTTGACGCGTTCTTCGACTGATTCGTCAACCTCAATTACGGCGATGCAAGCTGTTCGAACATCGAAGGGTTGGTGTGAGAAAGCAACGATTGCGGAATACCCATCCTGGGACTGAGTTGAGTTCGAACGAATCGCCGAATGTTGATACCCGCAGCGCTCAAGATACGGGCGCAGGTCGGCCACACGAAGGGGCGATGGCCTTTCGCTCTGTTTACTGTTCACTCGTTCGCCCACAGTTTCACAAATCTCGAAAAGGATTTTTTGGTTCTAAAGGATTGTAGCAAGTAATCGAAATCCTTCCGAGCCTTCTCCATCTGCGACATATTTATGTGGAGCGATCATGACCTTGTCACAATTTGTGTTTTCTCTAATTCGCGAAGCAAAGCTGCCGATTGCGAAGACTTGTTGAATTGCGTTTAATGTCCAGTTGTCCGTGACGAATTCCGTCCGGCAGACATCAACGTTTTCCGCTTGTACAAATAAGGATGTCACGTGGCTCGTTACCAGCGCTTCGGCACGATCTCGGCGGCATTGGCAATCGCATTAACCGCCGTCGTGTTTGTTTCGGTGTCTTCGGTCCTGGCACAGTCCAGTAAGAATAAACCCAAGCCATCGAAACCGATTTCATCGGCCGAAGTGAAGCAGATCGATGTGCGACTGCAGAAGTTGCAAGACACCTTTGAAACGGAATCCAAAGCCATTATCGATGGTTACGAACGATCAGGCCAATATGATCGGGCGAAATTTCTGCTGGAAGTCCTGCTGAAACTCGACCCCAAAAACGAAGAAATCAAAAAGAAGATCTCGGAACTTGAAGACAATGTCCTGAAATCATCGGAAGTCGATTTCAAATTCGAGACAAGCAGCGATTGGACACCTGTGGGAAACGTTCACAAGGATAAACTCGCTCGTGTCGAAGCGGCGGGCGATTACAAACTGATTCTCACCGTGTCGAATATGAGTGCTGATGGGTTCCCCACAGAAAACGTCATGCGGGATCTCGTGGGGCGAGTGCCCACCGGGGCATTGATGGGAATGATCGTGACCGAAGAAAATCACTCGGGTAAACAGCCACCCGAGCCGTTCACGATCAAATCCAAACACGAATTCACTCCCAAAAAGGACGGCGTTCTATATCTGAAGGTGAACGCCCCACCCGGTTCGAAATGTATTGGAGACTTCAGGATCAAGGTCAGCGGCATTTCGAGAGCAACAAAAGGTGGTGAGAAGATTGAACAATGAGTCAGGGAGAAACTCTGTTGCGAAAGGATGAAGGCGGAAGGATGAGGGATGAATAATCAGAGTGCTGCGATTCCGTCCTCATTGGAATCGTCCTGTAACATTCCCCCTTCGTCGCTTGTCACGCCCTGGCGAGTTGGCGTACTTGGCTTGGGTCAGGCTGGCTTGTTCTATCTCGAATGTTTAAGTCTTTGCGCCGACGTCCGCCTGGTTGGGGCCGTTGACGCCGACCCGCAGCATCGGGCTCTGGCAAGCGGAGCGGGTTGTCAATTATTCGATCAACGCGATTCGTTGTTGTCACCGACTGTGGCCGACGCGCTGTTTCTGGTCGATGACTTTTCCGAAGAAGCTGCCAAAGCTGTGCTGCTCGGTGGCCAGCATCTTGTCATCGATCGGCCTTGGTCAGTCTCGTCCGAAGTCTTGCGTTCCCTTGGTGAGCTGGCAGACAAATCGAATCGTACTTTAACAGTTGCGAGTCCAGGGCGATGGTCGGCGAGCTTTGTTTCCGCCATGACGGCACTTCGAACTGGACGATTGGGAAACCTGCATTCCGTGCGACTGTCGAGCTGCGAGAAACGCGTCCCCGGTGAAATGTCTGCCGATGGAGTGCTCCGAGAAGTCGCGTATCGTTGGATCGATCAGTTACTTGAGCTCGTCGACTCAACCCCAGAACGTGTTTACGCAAAATTGTGGTCCGATGGGCAACCGAAACAAGAATATGGTTTCCTCGCTCTCATTGATTTCACAAATGGCTGCAGGGCTCAAATCGAAATCGATACCCGATCACGACTGGGCTTTCGAACGGGTTGGATGATCGAAGGTTCCACTGGCAGTTTTCGTAATGATCGACTTTATACAGAAGCTGACGATGGTGAGATCGTTGATGAACCGTTAACTCATGCGAATGATTCCGCCGATTCATTCATCAGGGAACTGACTGCGATGTGGGGCGGAGCGGCAACAACATTGCCGACGTTGGCCGACGCGGCAAACGTCGTACACGTAATCGAAGCTCTCGAACGCTCTGCGACCAGCGGTGACGTTGTCCAGATTTAGCGTACATCAATGTTATCAAACGGCGCTCGTGCCACTCCTTAGGAGTCTTCGGAGAAGCAGTGTCTTCTTTTCTTCCTGCTGGCCAAAGAGCACTGCTTGACCCAGGGCGGTCAAGCAGTGGCACAAGTGCCTATGCCAGGATTTCCGGTACGACCTTCCCGTGGATGTCGGTGACACGGAAATCGCGTCCTTGAAAGCGATAGGTCAAACGAGTGTGATCCAGTCCTAGCTGATTCAGGATCGTCGCTTGTAAATCATGGACATGCACCGGGTCACGAGTAATGTTGTACGAGTAGTCGTCGGTCTCACCAAACACGATGCCCGGTTTGATGCCACCACCTGCCATCCAGAGCGAAAAACATCGTGGATGATGATCGCGGCCATAAGTCGTTTCGGTGATCGCTCCCTGGCAGTAGACGGTTCTCCCAAACTCGCCGCCCCAGATGACAAGCGTTTCATCGAGTAGCCCGCGTTGTTTCAAATCTCGAATCAAGGCTGCCGAAGCCTGATCGGTTTCTTTACATTGCTGAACCATCCGGTCCGGCAATCCACCATGATGATCCCAGTCACGATGATAAAGCTGGATGAATCGGACACCCCGTTCAACGAGTCGCCGTGCCAGCAGGCAGTTTGCAGAATAAGTTCCGGGCTTCTTCGAATCTTCACCGTACATTTCGAACGTATGAGCCGACTCGTTTGATAAGTCCATCAATTCAGGGACCGACGTCTGCATGCGAAACGCGAGTTCATATTGAGCGATACGAGCCGTAATCTCAGGATCGCCGACATCGGCATATTGGATTTCGTTCAATTGAGCGAGTCCGTCGAGCATTTGTCGACGACCTTCGCGATCCATTCCTTGAGGGTCCGAGAGATACAGCACAGGATCGCCGACCCCACGCAGTTTGACTCCTTGATACTGTGACGGCAAAAAGCCACTCCCCCAAAGCCGGGCCAATAGCCCTTGTCCTTTCGTGTTCGATTTCGAAATCATGACGACGAAAGCCGGAAGATTCTCGTTCATGGTCCCCAGACCATAATCGACCCATGAACCGAAGCTGGGTCGTCCCGGCAATTGGCTTCCCGTTTGGATAAACGTGATTGCCGGATCGTGATTGATGGCTTCCGTATACATCGACCGGATCATGCAGATCTCGTCGGCGATCCTGGCCGTATGCGGCAGCATCTCGCTGAGCCACATCCCCGATTGCCCATGTTGCGCGAACTTGAACTTGGACGCGGCGACGGGAAAGCTCGTCTGACCTGACGTCATTCCTGTCAGCCGTTGACCCATCCGAATCGAAGCAGGCAGCTCCTGCTTATGAAATTCCGCCAGTCGAGGCTTATAGTCGAACAGGTCCATCTGAGACGGAGCACCCGACTGAAACATCCAGATGACCCGTTTCGCCTTCGGGGCAAAGTGACTGATTGCCGAGCCTGGATTCGCCATCGCATCGCGGCCAAGTAGCGACGCTAACGCCGCAGCACCAAGTCCTGTTGCGGAACGTCCGAAAAAACTTCGGCGAGTCAGTTGGTTAAGCATTTCGTTCATGGCGGATGTCTCAATTCGAATTCATGTCGTTCGGCAATTCGAGCGGAATCGTTTGCAGCAGCGAAAAACGACGCAATACCGAAAAGAATCAGATTCTGGTTCTGTGCCACGGCATCGGAGTCTTCTCCGACGCAGTGTCTTCGCGTGTTCGCGACATTCAAAGTAAAAATAATGTCCGACTATCCAGTTATCAATTACGCCTGCCTCACCTGACAAAGATACGGCGTCGGCAACGTTCGGCCAAGTCGAGAGCCGAATGAAATTCTACGCGACCTGGCGGATGAGACCGTTTTTTACGACGAGACGTTGTAATGTCATCCAGGCTCGTTCGACGTCAAGTTCATTCAAGCAGGCAAGATGTCCCTCACCACGATGAGGACACGTCTTGTGATAACTGGCAGCACACGAAACAGTCGTCGAAACCATTTCGTGTTGATCACCGGGGGGGCCGGATCGCAGGGACGACGTACAAGTAAAAAGCCCCAGTGTCGGAACGCCAAGCCCTGCCGCAAGATGCATTGGGCCGGAATCATTACTGATGGCGAAATCGACTCCACTCAGCAGAGCACTCAATTGCTTAAGCGTCGATTGACCAGCGAGGTTCACAACCCAGGGCAGTTCAGCAGACCCACTTCGCTTCGTCAGATCCTGCTCCAACAGTTCGGCATCAGGCCGTTCGGCTTTGCTGCCGAGGATCAAAACACTTCCCGAAAAGGACTGCTGAGCTCGCGTCATGAGTTCAGCAAACTTGGTAACCGGCCAGCGTTTGGTCTCCCAGCGGGCACCGGGATGGACAGCAAAGATCGGGCGAGTAAGCCGATTCAACTGAGCCGCCGCCCAGCTTCGGTCCGCTTCGGATGTCGCAATAAAAGTCTCTTTTGGAAATTCACCCAAACCGAGAAATTCCGCCAGCCGCCAGTAACGTGCATGGGCCGGCATCTCTCGTACCGTATTCGGTACGACACAATTCAGCGTGAATCGCGATCCTTCACGTGCGGTCTGCAGCCCGACCCGCACGGCTGCTCCCGTTGCCACGGTCATGACACCCGTCCTGAGCAACCCTTGCAGATCAATCACCAGATCAAACCGGCGCTGCCTGAGAATCCGGAGCAGCGAGACCCAGGCAGACCATCCACCACGGCGTTCAAACGGAATCGATTCGAACAGTGCCGGATGACCGTCAACCAGATCTCGCAATTCGCGATTAACGACCCACGAGATTTCGGCGTTCGGGAATCTCTGTTTCAATACGTTCAGCAGCGGCAACGTCTGAACCACATCGCCGAGGGCACTCGGTTTGATGAGGCAAATTCGCCGTGGCTGAAACTGGCTGAAATCAGAAGCGTTTAACCGCCGGAACATCCGTTTTCCTGCGAGAATGGGCTGATGGAACAAGATCACCCGATTTTAGTTCGTTTCGCCAAAACCCCACAAGAGGAAAGAACTTTTAAGGAGATTAATCGTTCTTGCAAAACATCGATTCCGTCGTTGACCGATCGGAAAACCGTTTAACACGGAGGCACAGAGGAACACGAAGTTTTCAAATTCACGAACAAGGAACAATTCGCTGAATTTCCTGAATTTGAAGTCTTCTCCGTGAACTCGGTGCCTCCGTGCTAAAATCCATCGTCGCCTCCGTTCCGCCTTCTTCACTTCGCCGCGAAATATGGTGTCAAAGTTCGACCAAGTTTGCCTTTCTCTTTTTCGTGTTTTCGTGATTGGTTTACCTCTTGATTGAATTCGCGAAAAGCGAAATCATCAGGAGGATCACGAAAGAATGCAATCTATTATGCAAGCCTCTTCTGACTCCGCGCAGATTTGACCGGGCCCACAAGCCAAGCAACGCACGCAGCGAAGGAACAAAAGCGGGACTGGCTCCGAGCTTCGAGGTGCCTGTCCCGCTTTTGTTCCCATTAACCGCAGCGCGTTGACGGCCGAAAGAGGATCAGTCCAAATAATCTTTGGCAAAGGGCGTTTTCTTGAGATATTCTCGTTAGCATGCCACACGCAGCACCCAAGTATCACGGTTCGAAACGCGAACCATCGAAAATCAGAATTCTGTCTGCTTCCGCCGGATCAGTTCCCTGTCGACCGAGTTGACAAATCAGCCGATCGCCGTCGTCTGTGAATTCGAGGTGCCTGACACCGTCGCCCGGATTTTGCAGTTCGAGCAATTCCTGACCCGTTGTGACGTGCCAGAATTTGATCGTTCCATCTTCTGCCCCCGTGGCCAACAGTCGACAGTCAGGAGAAAAAGCAATCGTCCGGACGGCTGCTCGATGGTTTGTCGATTGAAATCGAGTTGATCCATCGGCGGCATTCACGATGTGAACCATGCGATTTGTACCACAGGTGGCAATTAACGATCCATCAGGACTGAAGGCCAAATTCCGGATATAGGAATCGGAAAACTGCCAAACAATTCGGCGTTGGGAGATGTCCCACAGGACAAGACCTGGTTGCGTCACAAGTGCAATCCGATTGCTGTCGGGTGAAAACCGGGAATCTCGGGCGAAAGGAATCGGAATTCGTTGTGCCGGCTCCATGGCGGGAGGTTCTTGATTCTCGTGTGCGGCAATCCTGTCGAGATTCGGAATTGGGAGCAACCAAACGGTCTGTTCTTCAGCTTCTTCGGCGGCATTTTGGTAAGTCCTTGAAACGGCAATCGATTTTGAATCGGATGAAAAGCGAATGTTCTGAAGTTCACCTTTCCCTGGCACCCATTTAGCGACAAGATATTGATCTTGATGGAGATTCGGATTCGAATCTTGTGGAAACGTAAACAGGTACAATTCGTCTTTTTTCTCGGAAGGCTCTCTCAATCCGCACAAACGGACATCGGCGAATAAACTTCCGTCGGAAGAAATCGATAGAAATTGATGAAACGGTCCAGAACCTCCTGCGTCCCTTCGCGCGTGCTTCCAATCCCAGCGATACACTTGCACGTGGTCTGTGGCATTGAACCAAGAGCGCACAAGAAAGGTGGTCGTCTTTGGTCGCAGACAAAATTCGCCGTACATGCGAATTCTCAACTCCTTGGGCACAGCCGACTCGGCGTCGGCGAGATTCCAACTGACGACTCGGCCGTCATTTCCCGTCGAGATGAGCCGAGAGCCATCGGTCGACCAGATCAGTGAATGGACGAGCCCCTGATGAGCATGCCACGGCTGGAAATGGTCTTCTTTGAACTCGCCGTCCGGACTGAGGCTCCGCAATCGAATTTGCCCGCTCGCATCGCCGACGGCCAGCATTTTGCCTGCGGGATGGAGTGCGAGTGACCCGATCTTGTCGAGATGTTTGACCGAACGAATTTTCGTTTTGGTCTTCGTGTCGGTCGTCGTTAAGTCACCATCGGCCTCACCAAAAACCAACAAGTTCCGTTTTTCGAGAAAGATGACCGGGCCGATATCGCTTGACGATACAAATGACATCAACTCCATTCGACCATCGAGCGACCACATCCGGACAGTATGATCGTCGGACGTCGAGACCATCGTCGTACCATCATCGGACAGGATCAGGCTCTGGACCGGTCTTTGATGCCCTTCCAACGTGAACATCAATTCGCCGATTTGGGTATCGAAGACTCGAATCACCGGATCATCACCACACGAGACGAGTCGTGCCCCGTCGCGTGTGTACAGAAGTTGAAAAGCCTTTCCCGGATGAGCTTTGATTTTCAGACGTTGATTTGACGTCTGCTGGTCCCAGATGATGATCGTTCCATCGTCACCCGCTGTCGCAAATTCCTTTCCGTCTGGCGAAAAGGCGACACCGTTGATCTCCAATTGACCTGTCGGGATTTGTTGATCGATGTGTCCCGTTTCCGGATGAAACAGCCGCAGGATTGAATCGGCACCCGCCACGTACAATGACTCTCGCTGCGGTGACCAGCCTAGCAGATACTGAGCGGTGCCGAGGTCGAGCAAAGTCTGCCCAGCCCGTCGTCCTCGTCGATACAGATGCCACCATTCGAAACCTCGTCGATCTTCTTCACCGTCGGCGGGAATCTGTTGATCCAGCAGCCTCATCAGCTCACGCGTGTCGTCCTGTCTCAATGCGACTCCGGTACGGTTGATGTCGGCGATATACAGCGCATCTTTGGCCTGTCGCTCATGCCCTTCAGCGATATGTTGAAGTTCTGTTGCTCTTCTCGCTGCGGTACCCAAATCTCGAATGTGATCTTCGCGACTTCGAATATTCATGGCGATCAGTGTCATGATTGTGACCAAAGAGGCCAACAAAACTGCGGCCAGACTCGCAATCGCTGGCCGTCGCCGAGACCACCGCCAACAACGCTCCAGCGGCCCAGTCCGACGCGAGAGGATCGGAACTCCCTCAAGGAATCGTTCCAGTTCGTCGGCCAGGTCCTGAGCTTTGGCGAATCGGCGTGTTGGTTCCTTTTCCAGGCATCGCAAACAGATCGTTTCCAGATCGCGTGGAATCGCAGGGTTCAAAACAGTTAAGGGGACAGGGTCTCGATCTCGCACCTGCTCTAAAGTCGCCAGCGGCGAAACTCCAACGAACGGAGGGCGTCCACTCAGCATTTCGTACAGCGTGGCTCCAATCGCATACACATCAGCTCGGCCATCGACCACCTTGTTCGATCCCGGAATCTGCTCGGGGGCCATATAACCGGGCGTACCGAAGAAATCCCCGGTGCGAGTCAGGCCGCTCAAGCCCCCTTCCTCTTTCACTAGGCCGAAATCTGCAACTTTAATGTTTTCCTTGAGATCGATCAAAATGTTGGCGGGCTTAATATCGCGATGCCAAAGACCCCGCTGATGGACGAACGTCATCGTTCGAGCCAGTTCGAGTGCCAGCTTGCCCGCTTTTTTCGGAGGCATCGCGGCTCGCTTCAGACGGCTCGCAAGATTTTCTCCCTCGACATACTCCAGAATGATCGCAACGGTGACGGGGGTCTCCACCACGTCGATGATTTTCACAACGTTGGGGTGATCGATCAGCGACAGTCCGTTCGCCTCTTGACGAAGTCGGTCGACGTAAGCGGATTGGTTCCATCCACCTGCCGTCAAGGTCTTAATGGCTACTTCCCGCTTCAGACTCTTTTGCCGTCCCAGGTAAACAATCCCCATCCCACCTTCTCCGATTTTCGCCAGCACTTCATAGCCCGGCACTGAAGGGAATTGAATACGAGGGTACGACGCATCAACCGCGGTCTTCGTTCCTCTGGGAAGCTCGATTGGATCGGGAAACATGAATTGATTGAGCATTTGCAGACGCGACAGCGCGAATTCGAATTCGTACGTCAATTCGGGGCAATCTCGACACAATTCAGCGGCCGACAGACGAACGCCCTTGAGTAACGAATCTTCCCACTGGAGTATCAGGTCCGCCAAACGACGATTCACCGCTTCGTCAAGCTGCTTCAATTTCTCATTGCCCTTCTTCTAAAGATCCGGCCATGCACCGTCCATCATCTGGGTCAGTTTCAGCCGACCTTCGCTCCAATAGCGTTGAACCTGACGAGTCGAAACATTCATCAACTCTGCCACTTCCGTCTGTGGCAACTCATGATAGAACAGCAAATCGAATACGGTTCGGTGTGGTTCGGAAAGGAGGTCCGCCGCCGCATGAAACTCTGACCAGCTCGCCAATTCCAGCGGGGCGTTTCTCGGATCGTCAACTTGATGTTGGACGGCTAGTTCTCCGGATTGAATGATAGGCCGATCGTACGAACCCGCCGCATTCAATTCATTGTTACGCCCGAAATGACTTCGGGCCAGATCCGCCAGAGATCGTCGCATCTGCGCCGCGGCTAAACCCATAAAACCCGCAACGGTCAGTGGCGAAACCTGTTCCAGCGATTGCCAGAGCCTGAGCATCGCTTCTTGAAACAAGTCGTCTGACTGCTCGCGAGCATAGAGCAGGGGGAATCTGAGAAACATCCGATCGGCAAGAATTTTCAGCCGTCGGTGCGCAAATTCCAACAGCTCCTTCCGAGCCGTATCGTCACGGTCACCCAGACGTTTCAGGCATCGCTCCAAATGGATCGTGGTAGAAAAACTCATCTCGATCGCCCGGCGTTCATTACTCGAGCGAATTGTTCGATGTCAATGCGCGTTGGCACTTTTGATTGACTCAAGCGGAATCCGGATTGGATTGCAAAATTCAGTCGAGAAAAACAGAAACGTTTCCTCAGCCACATCGAGGAGATTTTAGGCCATCGATTCCAAAAATTCCAATCAAAGCGAAATACTATTCACGAACCCGAAGACTTAAGACCAATTCGAGAGATTTCGTAATTTTCCAAAAAAACGATGTCGGGTTGTACCGACACGTGCCGCCTTATACTCAACGGCCGATTGTTGAACCGTCGCCGTCGACCCGAAGTCCAACTCTTGTCGCTTTGCCCATTTCTTCGTTCTTGAGTCCTTTTTTCAAGTTTTCTGATTTTTTGAAAATTTCAATGTCGTGTCCCTGCGACTTCTGCCGCCTAAAAGGGTGATCCCTGTTCGCCGTCGATCCGCATGATCGTGTCGTGCAGTATTTCGACTGGGGAACATCCGCAAAATACTGGTACGAAACATTTCCGCGCCAGTAGCACCGCGATGGTGCTAGCGCTGCTGGTCTTTTCTGCGGTGGTAGGTATTGGGCTTACCCCATCAAGGATGTTCGTTGACATTGCTGTCCCTGCTTCATTTTACCAGAAGGAAATTGCTGATGAAAAAGATTTCAACGTTGTTCGTGTCTTTGACGCTTCTGTTGGGTTTCGCGGTTCAAGCGAAGGCTGGCTTGATTTTGGATTTCACCGGAGGAATCACGACTACAGAGACAGGTGATAACACCTACGGTTGGTCCTTCTCCGTTTCCTCACCAATCACGGTTAGTGCCCTTGGGTTTTGGGATGAGGCTTCGCACACTTTGGCTTACAGCCATCAGGTTGGACTTTGGAACAGCTCTCAAACACTGCTCGCCAGCACCACCATCACGAGTTCCAGCACTCCGGTTTCTTCGGTTTCGGGCGAGGGCCAATGGCTCTTCAATACGCTCTCGACCCCGGTCACGTTGCAGGCTGGTACCTACGTGATCGGTGCCAACTATAACGACGATAGCACCGACTTAATTCGAGCTAAGACAGACTCACCAATTACCGCCTCGGGGGTGACCTATATTAAGAGCCTTTACGTTCTTAATACCGGCTTCAGCATTCCGACCGAGAATGTAGATTATTCGTATAACTCATACTTTGGCCCGAACCTGGAAGCAACCTCTGCCGCGAGCGTGCCTGAGCCTGGTACGCTGGTCCTCGCCAGCATGGGTTTTTTGGGACTCGCTGGCTGCCACTGGCTGCGCAAAAAACGAGAAAGTGCCAAACTGTACTGAGGGGATAAGGTGCGCCAGCACAAGCCGGGGGAAAGTTGCGGATGAAAGTTGCGTACGAGGTAAGATCTAGCCAATCGCCTTGGCTCCAAGTGATGCGGTCTTGTCGGGCAACCAACCGGTCGAAGCGTTCACAGGGGTACGACCGGGCCGTGTATTGAACTCCGAAAGGATCACTTTGCAGCGCCGACCTTGTCTTATCTTGGGGAAGGCAATCGTGGGGTCGGTCATAAATTGCGAGTTCGAAGTCACCCTCACGGAGTATGAGGCCACGCGCACGGTCGGATGCTTTTCTCGCGAAAGCTGGGAGATCCCAGGATGATCCGTTTCGTTTGGAACGGATTGGTCGGAGAAGGTAAGATTTCACAATGCCGACAATTACGTTCCTGGGAAGTCAGACAGTCTCGTGGTATCTGTGAAGCGGGAGAACAAAGCCGGTCAGAAAACGGTTGCGGAGTTCGTGGAAGAAAGGGGACTTCTCGAGGAGAACGACAAACAGTTGTGATTGGTCCGGACACAGAGAAGGGCTCCCAATTCGCACGGACTGTTTGGCGTACGAGCAACGACTCAATGGGATCGGGGCGATTTGATGCCAATGTGACGCAACTCGTCATTATCCAAGGTTGAGCCGTATGCGGTAGCGCTTCAAGTACGGATCTGTGCGGGTGGCGACCAGCAATGGCCGTCCCTACCGCGATTTCAAGCAGTCGTCGACAAGTGGCGTTCTTGGTATCTTCTCGCTGGCGTACCACGAACAGTACGTCAAACGCCGGGCGGGAGATGATCATCTACGTTCTCCAATCGCGGAAATGCCCGGAATCGGATTTTCGACGAGATCGCTGACGATGCAGCGTTCGAATTTTATACCCCTGGCCAATCCCACGATTTAACCACGGCGTGAACCGAGACTTGACCAAAAAGGAACGGGAAGCTGTGCAGGCCTCTGTCGTTTGAGGCTGCCTCTTTGACTCAGTGTCATGGCAAGAGGCAACAGCCAAACGACGCTGACTCGGTTTCCCATTTCGCCCTCAAGTTCCCCGAAGTGGACAATCAAGAAAGCGAATCCTAACGTTATTATACTTATTACCTTTGTCCTTTGTTGTTGTCCCACCGATTCTGCTCGTTACGCGCAGTCTAAACATTCTCCTATCTCAGTCTGACAGGTTGCCCCTTGAACGCACGCGGAATGACGGGCCATTGCGTCGTCAGGAAGTACGCATACGTGCCATCCGGGAATTCCGGAGTCTTGCAGAATCGACCATTGCATTCGTCGAGGTCACCAGACCCAGCCGCGTATTCGTAGTCCTCGAAGAAAGTGCCATCATACGTGCCTCCTGGGCTCGACTCGCCGCCGGGACGGTCCCCTTCCTTGAGACGAAAGCTTGGCCGCAGTGACACAATCTCGGAAATCGGATCTTTGGGATCGCGATAAGCGGTCTTGCAGTAAATGGGAAAGCCATCAGCGGCCCAGCCGACTAAGGGCGAATGCTTCGTCGGGTCAAACCCGAGGCCTTTGAGCAGTTGATCGGGTATCCCGTGATAGTGATAGGCTCCCTGCGGTTGCACATGGGCGTAGTTCTCGTCAATCCCCAAAGGGACGGCGCCGCCCAACGCTTCATAATTCCACCCACCACCCCGATTTCCTTGCCAGAACTCTGCTGTTCCCGGATCAAACAAGACACCATTTAATGCGACGCCGAATGGCATGTTCGGGGGGCCGAAGCGGCTCGTAAAGTAGATCGATGTCACTTTGTCGGCCGGCTTCGGATTCTCAGGCAGGTTAAAATTGTACCGCTGCGAACGAATTGAATGCGGATTTCCTCGATTGGGAAATCGACCAACAAGATGCTTGGGAATCCCGTTGGATTCAATGTGCAGGTTCCCATCGGCGTGTTCGATCGTTGACTGATTCGTTGTCGGTGGTTCTTCGGTCGCTGAAACAAGACTCAGTTTCTGTGTTTGCGTCGCAACGTGTCGTCGTCCGTTTGATTGAGACCAGACGGTAGCACCGGTGATGACGAGTAATGTCAGTCCTGTCGCAATAACCTTCCTCACTGACATTGTCGTTCATCTCCCTGTGGAATGATTTTTTAAATGAGTGTTCCAGTCGAGTGCAATGAATCGGTCCCCCGTCGCTGGGAACGAAACATCTTAAGTCGTTTCGGGCACGGCTGACCCTTATTTTGCGGGCACACCCATCTTGCTTGATTCGGTGCAGGTTTTCATTCCTTGTTGCAGCTCAATAATCACATTGTCCGGGATCATATTAGAAATCTTCCAGGTATCGCCGGTTTTCACCAACTCCATGCGATTTGAGGGTATGGTCATGCCAGGAGTGTAGGTCTCCCCGGAGCGATCGATGACAGTGGCCCGGTCGCCTTCCATGGTAATGTCCCACTCAGCCGGTTTCTTGATTTTCTTCGTTTCTTTTTTTCCGTCGCTGTTGTCGAATTCGCTCATCAAAGTGATAAAATCAATCGTGAACTGTATGGGATCCTTGAGAACTCCCGCAGCCTTTCGTAGTTTTGCCGAATAGACATTCGCATCAACAGTGGGCGTCAGTGTGTCGACCGCCTGACCGCTCAACATCAATTGGAACATGCTAAAACCCGAGGCGCTGATCGACTCGTAGGCGGCCTGAGCTCCCCGTGGAGGTTTACTCAATCGAGCTTCTTGTAAGAGAGTTTCCAGCTCGCGGCCAACTCGAATCAACTCGGCGTTTTGCCCATCGGGTGCCAGCGCACTGAATCCCTCGGCAAGCTTGGATGCCGACCGAACCACGGAAGCGGCTCGCAAACAGACTCCTGCAATGCGATTCTGCTCGTCTTGATCCATTAATTCAGCAAACGTGCGCACTTGTATTGTGACGTCATCGCCGCTATTCGCTTTTCCGAGATAGTCCAACAGATCTTGCGGCGAGGCAAAGTTTGGTAACGGATTTTTCGCTGCCGCCTCACGGTCTTTCACCGGATCACTCTGACCGTCACCCGACTCTTGGGCCTCATGAGATTTTTCAGTATCCGTTGTTTTCTTTGCGATCAACCATCCCAGATTCTCGCCGTACATAAGATCGGCGACGCGGCGTGCGATGATTTTTTCCGCCAGCGAATCGCGTCGAGAATGCCTGGCCCGCTGATCGATCAGATCCCGTTCGGCAATTTGCAGTCGAGTCTTTTCCAACAGTAACTGATTTTTGAATGACGAGCTGACCGCAACTTCCAGGGCATGCTTCAACTTTGCCAATTCTTGTGCGTTTGGCGATTCTCGCTCGGCCTCATTCCGATATTCGCGCGCCGCTTTTCGTGCGATTTCTTCGCTGGATGTGAATTGCGATTCCAGTTCTTTCAGTGACACCTCCAGCGACTTTCGATCTTCAACATTGAGCTTTGATAGATCAGTGGTCGTCGCCGTTCGATCCGGTGTCTTTACGGGGTCGCCTTCACCGAAACAAATGAGACTTGTACCGGTTATTGCGACGAAGTGTAGTAAAGACAATCTGATTCGATGAATGATGTGCCGGCTGAATCGTCTCATTGATCAATTCCCTTCGATTCTGAGTGACTGACAATCGAAACTCTTGTCCTGCGTCGACAAACACGTCATCGTACATCGTAGATATCTTGGTTGCTTTAAGAAGTGAAGTGCAAGCGAGATTTCTCAGAAAAGGAGACTTTCATGCCCGAACTGTGCGATGGTGAAACCGCCGGACGAAGAAAACGTGATAAGTCCAATTAATCGTTGAAACTTGGCGTTTTCCTGGGATCTTCTCGTTGGCATGTCACGAACAGTACGCCAAGCACTGAGGGAATGCTCTTTCACGTTCTCAATCGTGGAAATGCCCGGGATCGGATTTTCGACAATACTGCAGACAATTCCACGACTTTCCCCTTAAGACTGGGTCACTCGAATAAACCGCGTTTTCGTTTTGTCCATCAATTCCGACGCTTGCAGCGTCGGCCACGTGGCCATGCTGCCCTTTTTGTTTTTGAAGGAATCCTCGCGGAATTCGCCGCGATCGTGAAACGAGGCGCTCTTTTCTTGAGTACCATCTATTGTCTGTTTCCAAAGCTTGCTGCTTTGGAATCGAGTTCTCGAACGAATAGAAAGAAATCCGTCATGACACGACCTGTTGCTTTGCTCTTCCTGGCCGCATTTCTCTTGCAAGGGGTTGATATGTCAACGGCGGCAGCACAAGAGAAGGGTGAAAAAAAGTCGGACAAGCCGGTAGCCAGCTCACCCCAAGAGACAGAGAAACGCCTGACGGAAAAAGTTGAACGCGTGACAGCCGGTGCCAAAAAATGGGCAGCCAGCGGCCGCGATCCCTCGGAAATCTTCAAGACGATGCAAGAGAAATTTGCGCCGCTCATGAATGAAGGCAAGATCGTCGAAGCTGAGGCGGTCTTGGATGGTGTGCTCAAACGGCTCGGTTTGGATGCGAATGCACCTGCTGCCGCTCCCGCCAACGGACCTTCCGACGAAGACCGCATGGTGGCACGGATTCATCTGATCCAGAAGGAACTCCCTGCCTGGATTAAGAAAACAGGTAAGAAGGCAGAAGCGGATACGTTGATGAAGTTTCTGAAAGAACAACTGGCGGCTAAGAAATTTGCTGAAGGAACGAAAACCGCCGATGAGATTCTGGAAATGATCGGTGTAAAAGTCGCTCCCCCTGTCCAGCCGGAACGGCATGCGAC
Source organism: uncultured Schlesneria sp. (assembly GCA_903904835.1). Lineage (GTDB taxonomy): Bacteria > Planctomycetota > Planctomycetia > Planctomycetales > Planctomycetaceae > Schlesneria. The sequence continues at coordinate 114,100 of CAIVEI010000068.1, forward strand.
GGCCGACGACGCTAAAAAAGCAAACGACCCGTTGGCGGGGTTTTTCCCACAGCAACTGGTTTTCCTTGCCAGTGATCGCATCGCTCTGAAACCAGAGCAACGTGATGTCTTGCTGGCCCGGGTCAAAAAGGCACAGCCGCGACTGGACGAATTAAAGATCGCACTGGAACATGAATCAGCCGCATTCGCGGCACTGATTTCGCAAGAACGTGTCGATGAGGAAGCGGCCCTTACGCAACTCAATAAGCTTCTGGATGTCGAAGGCCAAACAAAGAAACTTCAAGTTGGTCTGGGAGTGACGATTCAGAACTTGCTGTCGAAGGAACAGCTAACCACGTTGCGCGAACTCATCAGGAATCCTGACGCGGTTGCGAAGCTTGAGGAAGAGTTCAGAAAGCGGATCACGGCCAAGGTTGAACTCGTCACGACGGGAGTTCAAAAATGGGCATCAAGTGGTCGCGATCCCTCTTCGATTGCTCAGCTCATGCAAGAAAACGTCCGGCCGCTCATGGAATCCGGAAGACCGTTCGAAGCCGAAGCTGAGATTGATCGCGTACTCGAACAACTGAACAAGGATACGAAATGAGTGGATCTCTTCGGCTCGTAAGCCGCCGAGACCTACTCCGCTGCGGCGGCATGGGGATCGGTGCGTTGGCGTTTTCTGGTGTGATGCGTGATGCATTCGGCAGTGAGACACGGTCGACTGCCGACATCGAATCCCCTTTGGCGCCACGGCAACCTCATTTTGCTGCAACCGCCAAGCGAGTGATTCACTTGTTTCTCAGCGGCGGTCCGTCACACGTTGACACGTTTGACCCGAAACCGGCACTCGACAAGTATCACGGTCAACTGCTTCCCGAGAGCATGCATCGGGTGACCGAACGCCGCACCGGAACCGTGATGAGGTCGCCTTACAAGTTCCAGCGCTACGGTCAGAGCGGAATTGAAGTCAGCGAGATCTTTTCACACATCGGTGAATGCATTGATGACATCGCCGTGATCCGTTCGATGCAGGCGGACGTGCCGAACCATCTTCCGTCGATTCTGCTGATGAACTGTGGTGACTCGCGGTTGATCCGACCGAGTCTCGGATCATGGGCGACCTACGGCCTGGGGAGTGAGAACCAGAACCTGCCTGGTTTTATCGCCATGCGTCCGGGCGGATATCCGGGAAACGGCGGTCCCCAGAATTGGCGATCTGGATTCCTGCCGGGTGCTCATCAAGGGACGTACATTGATACCCGACATACGCAGATTGAGAAACTGATTGAGAATACGACCAACCAACGAGTTTCTCACGATGAACAAACTCGACAAATCGAATTGTTGCGGGTGCTCAATGAAGGTCACCGCCGCGAACGTGACCACAACGCACAGATCGAAGCGCGCATTCAATCCTTTGAATTAGCGTCTCGGATGCAACTGGAAGCGACCGACGCGTTCGATCTCAGTCAAGAACCCGAATCGATTCGCCGTATGTATGGAGATGGCACCGAGGCACGACAGATTCTAATTGCCCGGCGACTTGTTGAACGGGGAGTTCGTTTCGTGCAGGCGTGGGTCGGCAGCGATTGGGACCACCATCAGAATCTGGAACAAAGTCACCGTGCAATGGCAAAGCAATGTGACCAGGCGATTGGTGCCTTGCTGAAAGATCTCAAACAGCGCGGCATGCTCGACGATACGCTCGTGATCTGGGGGGGCGAATTTGGACGGACTCCGACTGTGGAAGTGCCGATGGGCCTGCCGAACAACCTGTTTGGCAATGGCCGCGATCACAATAATCACGGTTTTACAACCTGGTTAGCGGGCGGCGGCGTCAAAGGGGGATACGTGCATGGGGCGACCGACGAATTCGGCTTTCAGGCGGTTGAAAAGAAGGTGCATGTCCACGACCTGCACGCGACCATTCTGCACCTGCTCGGCTTCGATCACACTCAGTTGACCTATCGACACGCCAGCCGCGATTTTCGCCTCACCGATGTGTACGGTGACGTGGTCCACGAACTGATTGCGTGACATTGCAATCATGAGCAATCGATTTATGTTGAGGAAAACTTTGTGCGACAATTGATGTTGAGCACGCTGAATGTCCGGTGGATATTGCTAACGGCATCGCTGTGTCTGGTGACGCTTGTGCCGCCGGTGCATTGCGCGGAGCCGCCAGTAAACAGTGATGCCAAGGGCGTCGAATTGTTTGAACGCCAGATTCGTCCGCTGCTGGCAGATCGGTGTTATCGGTGTCACAGTCCGGAAAGCAAGAAAGCCAATGGAGGACTGTTGCTCAACAGTCACGAGGGACTGCAGAAAGGAAGCGATTCAGGACCGATTATCGTCGCTGGAAGCCCAGATAACAGTCTGCTGATCAAAGTCGTCCGTTCGAATGACGAAGACAAACGCATGCCGCCGAACGGTGAAAGGCTGACGGAGGCTCAGATCTCGGATCTCGAAGCGTGGATCAAAATTGGAGCGCCGTTACCGAAGACGGACGTTCGTCAAAACCAGATTGCAGCAAAAGCGCGGACGCACTGGGCCTTTCAACCGGTGACCGAGCAGGCCGTTCCATCTGTTAAACAGCAAAGCCGGGTACAAACGCCGGTTGACGCATTCATTTTTGCGAAGCTGGAACGAGCGGGACTGGAACCGGCACCGCGAGCCGACAAACGAACGCTGATCCGTCGGGCGACCTACGACCTGATCGGACTGCCGCCGACTCCTGAAGAAGTTGCAGCATTTGTTGCTGACGAATCCCCCGGTGCCTTCGCGACCGTCGTCGAACGATTGCTTCGCTCCCAGCATTATGGCGAACGATGGGGGCGGCATTGGCTCGACGTCGCTCGATTTGCCACGAGCGATGGTCCTTTTGCTTTCACCTATCGCGACTATGTCATTCGCGCGTTCAATGACGATCTGCCTTACGACCAATTCCTGGTGCAGCAATTAGCCGCCGATCAACTCAATCTTGGTGAGGACAAACGGCCGCTTGCCGCTCTTGGCTTCCTGACCGTCGGTCGGCAGTTCATGAACAATCACGATACGATCGACGACCGAATTGATGTCGTCACGCGCGGTACGATGGCACTGTCAGTCAGTTGCGCGCGATGCCACGATCACAAGTACGATCCAATTGGCACGCGAGACTACTACGGACTTCACGGCGTCTTCGCAAGTTCGGTTGTGCCGGGTGAGTTGCCATTGCTCGGCATCGAAGCTGACCCGACAGAGTTCGCGAATTATTCGATGGAACATCAGTCGCGCCAGGCGAAGCTGGATGAGTTCGTTCACGAGCAGGAGGCGGCGATCCTCAAGCAGCACCGCGAACAGACGGCTCAATGTCTTCTGCTCAGCCGAGACCCGAAAAAACTGGACGATCTCATTGAGGGAGAATTCTTTCTCAGTGATCGGAAAATCCTTCAGACCGGTGCCAGGCGTTGGCGGCAGGCACTGGAAAGCATGAACCCGGAAACTGATCCGATTTTCGCTCCCTGGTTCGCATTTGCGGCTTTGCCAGTTTCCGAATTTGCAGACCGCGCAAAGGAGCTGTCCGCCAAAATCGCGCAAAAGGCCTACCCATTGAACTCGCTCGTGGCCCAGGCCTTTGCAGGCGAATCGCCGACGTCACTGAATGACGTCGCAGACCGCTATGCCAGGCTGTTCCTGGACGCGGACAGGCGATGGCAGAACCTGCAAAACGAGACCACCCAAGTCGCAGACGCGACCCCTCAAAACGTGCTGCCCGATCCCGACCAGGAATCTCTCCGCCAGGTGTTTTACGGTAAAGAGAGCCCTGGTAACTTGCCAAAGGAGGTGATGCCGCAGTTATTTCCCACCTCGGCCGCGATGCGGTTAGGACCACTCAAAGAACAAGTCGAACAACTGGATGCCACGCATCCCGGTGCTCCGTTACGAGCCATGGTGCTCGTCGACAGTCTACACCCGCACAATAGTCGAGTCTTCATCCGTGGCGATGCGAATCGATTAGGTGACGAGGCTCCGCGTCAGTTCATGGCAATTTTTACGCGTGACAACGCGCAACCGTTCACTCGTGGAAGTGGCCGACTGGAACTGGCCCAGGCCATCGCCAGTCGCGAAAATCCGCTCACGGCACGTGTGATCGTGAACCGTATCTGGCAACATCATTTCGGAGCAGGTCTGGTGTTGACCCCCGATGATTTCGGCTTGCGTTCCGAACCGCCGAGCCATCCCGAATTATTGGACTACCTCGCATGGCGGTTCATGAAGGAGGGTTGGTCAATCAAAGCGATGCACCGTCTGTTGATGCTGTCGAGCGTCTACCAGCAGCAAAGCGATAACCACCAGCACAATGAAGTGCTGGACGGGGACAACCGGCTGCTCTCGAAAATGAACCGAAGGCGACTCGACTTCGAATCAATGCGGGACACGCTTTTGTTTGTGACGGATAAACTCGACCCCGCCATCGGTGGTCGCCCGGTTGCTTTGGCTGATCAACAGCAATCGAGCCAGATGTCGTTCTCCAATCGCCGCACTGTCTACGGAACGATCGATCGAAACAACTTACATTCCTGGTTTGGGTATTTCGATTTTGCGAACCCGGATCTTTCTACGGCCCAACGAGACATCACGACCGTGCCACAACAGGCGCTGTTCTTTTTCAACGATCTCTTTGTCATGCAGCAGGCATGCAGTCTTGCCGCACGAGCCGATTTTCAGCTCTTCGAGACGAAGGAGGAGCGAATCCAATACGTCTATCAGCAGCTATTCCAGCGCGATCCTAATGCTGCCGAAATCGAACTGGCGGGTCGCTTTCTTGATGCCGAAGAGTTGGCAGAGTCATCACCGCAAAAACGTTCCACGACCAATCCTGGTGCCAAGGTGGGGATGCGACCGCTAAGTCCGTGGGAACGTTTTGTGCATGTGTTGTTGATGTCCGATGAACTGATGTTTGTCGATTGACTACTCGACCCCCGAATTTTCGAGGGAGCCTGAATGTGACTTTCTTCCAACCGTTTCGACGGAAACTTGGCGTGGTGACCCTGATAATGGCCTGCGCGTTTGCTGCGGGGTGGGTGAGGAGTCGTTTGATCGTCGATTTCGTGTGGTATCCCTCTACCACTTCGGGCTATAGCATCGAATCTCTGCAGGGTATGATTCGTCTGACCAAAGGGACACCAGTCGCTCCAAGTGCGCCAATTCAGTTCGGTTCCGACAATCTCTGGGCTTCGCCTTATCTTAAATTCGCTGACAACGGTGAACCGTTGCCGTTCAATCCGGACGAAAAGCTGGACCTTATCAGGCAATCGGATTGGTTGCTCTTTCGTGTTTGCAACGGCAGGATCAAAAGCAGTTCGATTGCACAAATCGAAATGTGCATCATCCCTTATTGGTCGATTGTCACCCCGTTGACGCTGATCTCCGCTCTTTTGCTTTTCACCAATCCCCGCAGATCGAAACAAAAGAAAACCCCTGAAATAATCTAAAACATCGGTTTTTGCATAAGCGATGTGGTGACCGCCAATACGCGCATTCCATAAAAGTAAGGATTGATTTCCTTTCTAATTACAATTACACTTCGGTAATGAAAGCAACCATTACTAGCAAGGGGCAGATCACGATCCCCATGGCAATCAGGGAAAAGCTCGGATTGAAGCCGGGAGATCAGATCGATTTCGACGAGAACTCGACAATTCTGATGGGTCGCCGAGTTGTTAATCCTGTGGAATGGAATGAGGCGCTTGAGGCGTGGCGAAGCGAGTCGCAAACTGTTCTTCAGGGACATCCGTGGGATCGCGTTTCGTCAGTCGAATTGATTGATGACCTGCGTGGTGGTCCTGTAGAGCCTGACGAGTCCAATTCTGGTTCGAAACCATGATCACAGCGGTTGATTCCTCTGTACTCTGGTCGCTGATCAAGCAAGAGGCGGGCTGGCGGCCATGGCAAGACATGCTGCAGCAAGCGTCGACGGAAGGCCCATTGCTGATTTGCCCAATCGTATTTGCGGAACTCGCTCCATCAGCTCAAAACGAAGCCGCACTGACGGGCTTCCTCAGTCGACTGCAGATTGGTTATGACTCATTGTCACCGGCGACCGCTTTCCTTGCCGGAGATACATTTCGCCAATACCGTCTGGCGGGTGGTCCCCGTCAACATCTTGTCCCCGATTTCTTAATTGCCGCTCATGCCATGATTCAGGCGAATCGTTTGGCAGCCGTCGACCGCGGATACCTGAGAAAGTGGTTTCCAAACCTGGTACTTCTTCAGCCTATGAAAGGCTGACCTCGGGACACGACGGATTACACCCCAAGGCTCGCAACAGTTTTGCAGCTACTTTCCGTTCTTGAAATCCAGGTTGACGACGATGCCCCGCGACGAGCATTCGATCACCTTCTTCCGCTTTGCCGAACACACGGCGTGGCCAGTAACGATGCGGCGTATCTCGACCTTTTGATTCGACGGCAAAATACCACTTGCGTCTCTCGACGACGCTTTTCGCGAGGCAGCGACTGCCTTGGGATTGCCGGTCCTGGGAAAATGAAATCCCGTCGACGAACAAGAGAGTCGGAAGCGATCACCGAGATTGCGAATTCTGAAATCACGGCGTCAGTCCAGATCAGGAGTGACGAAGGTCGGTCAGAACGGTATTCTTTGATTGGTCGCCGATTTCGTCCTTATGGACCGTTTTTCTGGAAAAGAGACTGATGTTGGAATTCCAGCTTGGCCAGCAGTTGTCGAATGTGGCACGTCGTATTGGTCGCTTGTGGATGTGGCGGCGATTGACGTGGTCGTGGTTGATTCTTTCTCTTCTGGTGGCGGGATGGGCGATCGCCGGTCGACCCGTGATTCCCGGAATCGCCTGGATCTTTGCGGCGGGAACGGCGGCGACACTTGTCTGGATTCGTTCGAAAACACTGGCGACACCGAAGATGGATGTCGCTCGAAATATTGAGCAGGCGTTTCCTGATTTGAATTCGCGATTGCTCGCGGCGATTGAGCAATGTCCCGATTTGCAGACGGGACGAATGAACGTCCTGCAACGTCAATTGATTTCTGAAGCCGTTCACCATGCCCGGATGAATGATTGGACGGAAGCGGTTCCGCCACGGCAGATGACTCGTGCTGTGATTGGCCAGTTCGCAGCGATGGCATCGTTCGTTATCGTCGGCATAATCGCCATGCAGGCGTCGACGAAATCGGCGGCGGCAGTTGCCAAGAACCCTGCGTATGTTGAACCGGTCAAGGGTGAACTCCCTTTGACTGTTGAGCCTGGTGATGCAGAACTGGAACGGGGAAGCAGTCTGCTGGTCCTCGCCCGCTTCAAAGGAACCCCGCCCGCCGATGTCCATGTGATCTGGAAGGGGACTGATGCCAATGAAGTTCGATTGCCCTTAACGAAAAGCCTCGATGATCCGGTCTTCGCGTCACGAATCCCCGTCGTAAAAGAGGACATTACCTATCGCGTTGATTTTGATGGAAAGCAGACGTCAGACTACCGAATCACCGTCTACGATCTTCCGTCCCTGGTTCGAGCGGATCTGCATCTGCAATATCCCCGTTACACAAAGCTGGAACCAAAGACTCTGGAAGACGCGTTTGAAGCGACCGTCGTCGAGGGAACAACGGTCACGATTACGTGCAAGGTCAACAAAGATCTGGTAGCGGCGAAACTGGTTCCGGCGAATGGACCCGCTTTCGATCTGCAACTCGATCCAGTGAACCCACAGTCGTATCTCATCCGTTTCACTCCGACAGCCCGAATGAAGTTGAAGTTGGAACTGGTCGATGCAGCGGGACGAAAGAATCGCGATCCTGAAGAATTTCGCATCGACGTTGTCCCGAACAAAATTCCCGACCTGAAGCTGGCGTTTCCCGGTAAAGACGTGAAAGTTTCGCCGCTGGAAGAAGTGGCCCTGGAAGCGAGTGTGATCGATGACTTCGGCGTGCTGGAAACGGGTTTGGTCGTTCAATTTCCGGGTCGAGATCCGATCACACTGCCGCTGGGCCAGGATTTAAATGGCGGCCAGCAGCATAAGCTCTCGTCGATTCAGAAGCTGGAAGACTTCCGAGTTCAGCCTGATGAATTGATGACGTATTACCTGTATGCCGACGATCATGGACCAGATGGTCAGCGGCGACGAACCAGCAGTGATGTCTTTTTCGCCGAAATCCGTTCGTTTGAAGAGATTTATCGTCAGGTTGATCAACAGGGTGCGGGCGAGATGCAAAACTCGCAGAAGCCGCCCGAGTCGCTGGCGAAATTGCTCGAACTTCAAAAGCAAATCATCATCGGGACGTGGAAACACGTCCGGATGATTGAACCGAAGTGGTCGCCGAAGTTTGCCCAGGACATCGGCCTGCTTCACGAGAGTCAGACTCAAGCGCTGGTCAAGCTTTCGGTGCTGCGCGAAAAGATGAATCAGCCGCAATTGCAGCCGATCTTCGCCACGATCAAAGATGCCATGGTGAAGGCAGAATCAGAATTGGGTCGGGCTGTGGCTGAGCAAGGATTCCCGCCGCTGACTGATGCGTCAGTTGCCGAGCAGTCTGCTTACCAGGGGTTGTTGAAACTGCGCGCCAAAGAGCACCTGCTGATGCAGTCCAAGTCGAAGGGGAATGGTCAGCAGAACGAAGAAAAAGAAAAGCTCGATCTGGAATTGAAGCAGAAAAAAGATCGCTACGAATCCGAAAAGGGGGCAGCGAAGAAGGAAGAAAGTAACGTCAATCGCGAAGCGTTGGCGGTGCTTGACCGGCTGAAGGAGCTGGCTCGACGTCAGGAAGAGATGAACCAGCAGCTCAAGGAGCTTGAAACGCAAATGCGTCAGGCCAAAACGGAGGCCGAAAAGGAAGAAATCGAACGGCGGCTGAAACGATTGCGGGAAGAGCAGCAGCAACTGTTGCACGATTCGGACGAGCTTCGAAACAAGTTGAACAAGTCGACTCAACAAGAAATGGTCGCCGAAACGAAACAGCAACTGGAACAGACTCGACAGCGCATGGTCGAAACGGCGGAAAAGCTGCGCGAGGGACAGGTGTCGCAGGCATTGAATGCCGGAACGCGGGCTGAGCGAGAACTGAAACAGCTACACGAAGATTTTCGGAAACAGACTGCCGCTCAGTTTGCTGACGCGATGCGTTCGATGCGGGACGAAGTGCGCCAGTTGGCCGATCGCGAAAAAGAGCTTTCCCTGCAGTTGGCGCAGTTAGGAGAAGAATCGCGTCGTTCGCTGCGCCAGTCGCAGGAACGGGCACAGCTTCAGGCCGAATTTCAACAGCAGCAGCAGCAGGCCAACGAAATTATCGACCATGCCAAGCAAGTCGTTCAACAGGCCGAAACATCCGAACCTCTGTTGTCCAAACAGCTTTATGACATGCTTCGCTCGACCCGTGAGTCGAAGATGGATCAGGCACTGACCGCAACGCAGCAACTGCTGAAGCAGGGGATTCTTCCCGAAGCGGCCAAGGCCGAGCAGCAAGCTCGGTCGGGGATCGATCAACTGAAAAATGGGATTGAACGAGCCACCGAATCGGTACTGGGGAACGAAGTCGATTCGCTGAAACGGGCGAAGAAGGAACTGGCCCAGTTGTCTCAACAACTCGAAAACGAGATTCGCTCCAATTCCAAAGCTGGCGAACGGGATCAACAAGGGAAACAGCCAGGCAAACCCGGAAGCGGTGAAGGGAAAGCACCTGGAACCGAGGGTCAGGGGAAAGAAGGCCAGGGGAAAGAAGGTCAAGGACAGGGGGAAGGACAAACAAAAGGTGAAGGAAAAGGCGAGGGTCAGGGGACGCCTGGCGAATCCGATAAACCCGGCCAGCCGTCGAATACACCAGGTGAAGGAAAAGGGACGGGTCAAGTTCCGGGGAATGGTCCTGGCCAGGGAGCCGGCGGTGAGGGAAGTCCAGGCGAACCATCTTCTGACGCCAGTTCGCGAACAGCGTCAAAAGCTGAAGGCAATGAACGTCCGTCGTCGCGTCAAAGTCCTGCAGGTTTGCGGAGTGGTAAGGGAGGAAGTAGTCAACGCCCCGGTGGCCCTGGTCGTGAACAACCACAACCGGGAGACGAGAATTCCGAAAACGGCAGCAGCGGAGGTAACGGCCAGGGGGGCGGGCCGCTGACAGGAGGGAACTATGCGGAATTCAATGAGAGACTTCGTGATGTCGAATCGATGATCAGTGATCCACGGTTACAGGCAGAAGTTCAAAAAGTTCGGGACCGAGCCAGAAGTGCTCGTGCTGAATTCAAAAGGCACACGCAGACACCCAACTGGGATCTGGTCAGGACATCGGTGCATCAACCGATGATCGAACTTCAGCAACGGTTAGCAGACGAAATCGCCAAGCAGGAATCACCCGATTCGCTGGTTCCCGTCGATCGCGATCCTGTTCCGACACGTTATCGTGACCTCGTCCGTGGTTATTATGAACGGCTGGGATCTGGAAAAGATGAATAAACGTTAGAAACAAGAAATCAAAGTGGATACACTTTCTGAATCACACCATCTGTCGACAACTGGCTTTTCATCACTTCCGTCGCCAAATTCAGAATGAAAAAGGATTCATTTCCTGGATCGTGTAAACTTGACTGACGGCATCAAGTCACTTCAGTCTCCAAAATCGGAATGACAGCATGAGCGATATTGAAGAACTGGTCCAAGAAGAAACAATCGTCACGACGACTAAACCCGCTCCGGTGACGCGGACGAAAAGGCAACCTCAGTACACAGTCATTGTGCTGAACGACGACTTGCATACGTTTGCTTATGTGATTGACGCACTCTGTCGAGTCTGCGGCCATTCCTTAGAAGATGCTTACCAGTTGGCAGTTGAAATTGACGCCAACGGTCAGGCGGCGGTCTGGACCGGCGCGATGGAAGTCGCGGAGCTGAAGCGGGATCAGATCATCGGGTTTGGCAGCGATTTTTACGCGGAAAAACCAGTCACATTTCCACTGGGTTGTTTTATCGAACCACTCGCGTGACTGGTTGCCTTTTTTGGTCATCACAACGGCAAACTGCGCTGGTTTTACGTTGATCCGTGAAGCCGCTAGAGTACTTCGATCCCGTGACATTTGTTTCACTTCACTGATTGACACCTGAGGACGACATTCATGAGCCACCGTTCCCATCGACGTGATTTTCTCAAATCATCGACCGCTGTCCTTGCCGGCGCGACGATGCCTTACTGGTTTACTTCGGCGAGTAATCTGGCGCTCGGTCGACAAAGCGTGAATGATCGACCGGTACTGGGTTGTATCGGAACTGGAGATCGCTGGAACGCGGTTGGCCCGAATGCGATGGCATTTTCGGACTGTGTCGCTGTTTGTGACGTCGACCGCCAGCACGTGGAAAAGGGTCGTAATCGGGTCAAGGAAATTCAGAACAAAAAAGGGTTCACAGGCGAACCCGAAATGTACGAAGACTACCGCAAGTTGCTCGATCGGAAAGACGTGCAGGTTGTGACGATCGTGACGACCGATCACTGGCACTCAAAAATTGCGATCGAAGCGATGCAGGCTGGCAAAGACGTCTATTGCGAAAAGCCACTGACGCTGACGATTCTCGAGGGGAAGCAGATCATCAAGGTTTTGAATGAAACCAAGCGGGTCTTCCAGGTTGGAACGCAACAACGCTCAGAAATGTCTGCCAATGATGGAAAGATTAAGAACCAGTTTCTGAAGGCTGTCGCGATCGCGCGTAGCGGTCGTTTAGGCAAGATCAACAAGGTGACATGTGGTATTAACGGGGCTCCGAAGAACGACAATGAAATTCCGGTGGCCGACATCCCTTCGCACCTGAACTGGGACATGTGGCTGGGTCAGGCTCCGATGACTGATTATCTGCAAGGGGGATTCGGGAATAACAAGAACTATCCCGAATCGCGAACTCATTACGAGTTCCGCTGGTGGTACGAATACTCCGGCGGCAAAATGACCGACTGGGGCGCACACCACGTTGATATCGGAATGTGGGCGCTTGGAATGGACAACAGTGGGCCCATCTCGGTCGAAGGGACTGCGGAACATCCAGTCCCATTCGAAAACGGAATGCCGACCGTTTCCAATCGATATAATGCAGCGACAAAGTTCAACGTCACGGCTAAGTTTGAAAACGGAGCCGAAATGTTGATCACCAGCGAAGGGGACAACGGGATTCTTCTCGAAGGGTCGGAAGGCCGAATCTTCGTGAACCGCGGGAAGCTGACCGGTGCTCCTGTGGACGATCTCGCCAATAATCCACTGCCTGAATCCCTGTTAAAAGAACTCTATAAGGGAAAAGACCCCAAGGGTGGCGGCAACGCTCACATGGAGAACTTCTTCAATTGTGTGCGTGACCGAGGATTGCCTGTCAGCGACGTGTATTCGCACCACCGTGCGATGACAACCTGCCATCTGGCGAACATCGCTATTCGTCTTGGTCGCAAGATCGAATGGGACCCCAAGACCGAACAGATTATCAACGACAAAGATGCTGCCAAGTGGATCACTCGCGAACAGCGTAAGGGCTACGAGATCAACATCAGTGTCTGATGACTTTTGATCGTCGATTCTTCAGCGAGCCGGCACTCTCAATCGAGCGTGTCGGCTCGGTTTTTGATGGGACAACTGACTGCTAATGCATCAACACCTTAAACATGCCGTCACCGAGTTACTGGATGATCATCGTCTTTCGGCTGAAATCATGAAGTCTGCCGTCGGGGCGATCATGGATGGCGAATGCTCTGAGGCAGAAATCGCGGCGTTTCTGACTGCGCTCCGTTGTCGCGGGGAATCCGTTGGCGAATTGGTTGGTGCTGCAAAGGCAATGCGCGAGCGTGCAACGTCGATCACGTGTCGTACTCAACGCCTGCTTGACACATGTGGTACCGGCGGCGATCTACTGCAGACTTTTAATATCAGTACGGCGGCAGCCCTGGTTGCAGCAGCGGCCGGTCAGCCGGTTGCTAAGCATGGAAATCGCAGTGCGACAAGCACCAGTGGTTCAGCGGATGTGCTCGAAGCCCTTGGGGTCAATCTCAAATTGACGGCGGACCAGGTGGGACAATGCATCGACGAAATCGGTATCGGATTCTGTTTCGCTCCGTTACTGCACGGGGCGATGAAACATGTTGCACCCGTTCGCAAGCAACTTGGATTTCGCACGATTTTCAATCTGCTTGGTCCTTTGACGAATCCAGCGGGTGCGACATTCCAGGTCATCGGAACAACGCGAACTCACGTTGCAGAACTGTTAGCCCAAGCTTTGCATGAACTGGGTATTCAACGGGCGCTGGTTGTTTGCGGAAATAATGAGCTGGACGAAGTCAGTCTGTGGGGTGAAACAGCCGTCTTCGAAGTCTCGCCATCGGGAGTGAACCGGCACGATTGGAATGCACACACGCTTGGTTTGCCAGAGTGCCAGGTTGATTCATTGCGTATCAGCGATGCCAGACAAAGTGCGGAAATTATCCGGCGAGTGTTTGCAGGCGAGCGAAGTCCCGCCTATGACATGGTGGTTGCCAATGCGGGGGCGGCTCTTCTTGCGGCGAATCAAGCCGATTCCATTCAAGCGGCCGTGGCTGCTGCCCAGGGCGTGATTGACCGGGGCGAAGCTTTGGCGTTGGTTGAACGATTAAAAGAATGGACGAATCGTCAATGAATCTACGAACCGAAATCCTGAACGGTCTGACGTGCCACATCGCGGACGGTTTGTCTGAAGGGACACAGCCGCGTTGCGTGGTTGTACTCTGTCACGGATATGGAGCACCAGGAACGGACCTCGTCCCGCTGGGTCAAATGCTTCTGCGTCAGCCACGCATGTCCGGAGCGGTGCAGTTTCTGTTCCCGGAAGCTCCGTTGACTCTTGAAGCATTAGGCATGCCGGATGGGCGCGCGTGGTGGCCGATCGATATGCGGCGATTGCAGATGGCAGCCGCTCTGGGAACTTTTCACGAACTGAGAAAAGATTGTCCGGCCGAACTTCCCGCTGCGCGTGAGATGTTACTCGGTCTGATTCGACAGTGGTCCGAAAGAACCGGAGTTCCTTTGAGCCACTTCGTATTAGGTGGATTTTCGCAAGGTTCGATGCTGGCAACTGATGTCACACTGCAACTCGACGAGAATCCGGGGGGACTCGTCATTTTGTCAGGCACGTTATTAAACGAAGATGTCTGGCTTGACCGCGCGACGCATCACAAAGCCTTGCGTGTCTTTCAGTCGCACGGCACAAATGACCCGATTTTGCCATTTTCGGCAGCAGGTTCATTGCGAGACCTGTTGAACCATGCGGGAGCTGATGTTGAATTCCTGCCATTTTCGGGCGGCCACGAAATCCCCCACGCAGTCCTTGACCGTTTCGGAACATTTGTCAGGGAAATTATGGGAGACGGCAGGACACCGGTCTAATCCTGGAAAATCCGTAAAAGAACCATGCAAAACAAATCACGAGTCGAAACCCATTCAACAACAATCCTTGCGGTCAGGCATCGAGGTGAAGTGGCGTTGGGAGGTGATGGTCAGGTCACTTATGGCACTGCCATCCTGAAGGCCGACACTCGAAAGATCCGGTGGATTCTCGACAAAAAAATGCTTGTCGGCTTCGCCGGGTCGACGGCCGATGCTTTCTCATTGCTGGAACGGTTTGAAGCGAAGGCCAAGAATTTTCCCGGAAACCTGCCGCGTGCGGCGACGGAGTTGGCTCGCGACTGGCGGACCGATCGCATCCTGCGAAAGCTGGAAGCGATGATGATTGTCGTCGATGCCGAACATAGTCTGCTGGTCACCGGTCAGGGTGATGTCGTGCAGCCGGCCGACGGAATTCTGGGGATCGGCTCCGGCGGAAACTATGCGGTGGCAGCAGCCCGAGGATTGATCCGCCACTCGAACCTTTCCGCGGCTGACATCGTACGTGAATCGCTGAAAATCGCGTCCGAAATCGATATCTACACAAATGACAATATCATCGTCGAACAGTTTGGAATCACGAACAGGACAGACGTAACGCCTGGGCAGTGATTCGAAAGGGATCTATTTTGCGTGACATGACACCACGGCAGATTGTGGCAGAACTCGATCAGCACATTGTCGGACAGGACAAAGCTAAACGTGCCGTCGCAATTGCACTGAGAAATCGCTGGCGATGGCAGCGACTTGCCGAAGATGTCCGTCGCGAGATCACGCCTAAAAATATCATCATGATCGGTCCGACCGGGGTTGGAAAAACCGAAATCACACGACGCCTTGCCAAGCTCATCGGTTCACCGTTTGTCAAAGTCGAAGCAACGCGGTTCACCGAAGTGGGCTATGTCGGCCGAGACGTCGAAAGCATGATCCGCGAACTCGTCGATGCATCGATCAATCTGGTCAAGCAGCGGCGACGGGGTGAGGTCGAAAAGGATGCGACCAGGAATGTCGAAGACAGGTTGCTCGATTTACTCGTTCCGCATGAACCTCGGCAGCTTCCTCGTGATGACGAGAACGAGTCAGCCGGCCAAGACGAACATGAAGCACGGCATGAAAGGACACGAGAAAAGTTTCGGCAGATGCTTCGTACGGGGTCGCTCGACGAACGACAGGTCGAACTGTCAGTGCAACAACGGAAGGTTCCAGTCCAGATGTTTTCGAACATGGGCTTGGAGCAGATGGATGTTGATTTTCAGCAGTTATTCGAACGTGTGATGCCAAAGCAGTCGAAGGACCGCAAAGTCACTGTCAAAGAGGCTCGCCGCATTCTGCTCGAACAAGAAACCGAATCATTACTCGACAAGGACGCGATTCACGACGAAGCGTTGCGACTCGCCGAAGATAGTGGAATCGTGTTTCTGGATGAAATCGACAAGATCTGCACGTCAGGCGAATCTGGTCACGGCGGCACGGACGTCAGTCGTCAGGGTGTCCAGCGCGATCTGCTTCCGATTGTTGAAGGGGCCACCGTCAACACCCGATATGGCTCGATTAAGACTGACCATATTCTGTTTATTGCCGCAGGAGCGTTTCATTCGTCGAGGCCCGCAGACCTGATGCCGGAACTGCAGGGTCGGTTTCCCATCCGTGTGGAGTTGGATGACCTCACGAAATCGGACTTCCTTCGAATTTTGACCGAGCCATCGGCCTCGATCACGCGGCAGTATCAGCAATTACTTGAAGTCGACGGAATTCACGTCTCTTTTACGACGGACGGTCTTGCGGAAATTGCCGAAGTCGCCTGGCGGGTCAACCAGTCGACTCAAAATATCGGAGCTCGCCGGCTGCATACGATCATGGAACGTCTCTTGGAAAACATCAGCTTTGAAGGCCCGGATGCAACGGCGACTCAGATCAGTGTTGATCGCGACTTCGTCAAACGGCAACTCGAAGAAATCAGCCAGGACGAAGACCTGAGTAAATTTATTCTGTAAGCCCCGTTGGGTTGTGAGTTTTTGTAAGTTTAAACGGCGAGCCAAAACCGTAGCATGGGCTTCAGCCCGTGCAATAAAATCGGGCGACCTCACTGTGTGCATATTCCAGAGAATCTGCGCATACTGTCGGGAAAAGTGCTGTTTCGAATTCGCGTACTTCCGGTTGACGAGATTTTTGAGGGTTCGGTGAATTCGAACCCGTCTGCATGGTTCAATTAGGAAGTTATTAAACGGCACCAATGGCATCGCTCCCCTTTTGCCTTTTAATTCGGAGATTAACATGCAACAGTCCCCTGATTGCTCGAATAGCGAGAATTTACCTGTCTCGCGACGTGGCTTTGTTCAAACTGTTGGCGTCGCGGCGGCAGTTGCGGCTGCGCCGCGGGTCGGCGTGCCCGATGAGCCAGCTAAGCTGGTCTCGGAATCGCTGGTCACGAAGCTCTACAATAGTTTGACGCCCACCCAGAAGAAGAGCATCTGTTTCGACTGGGACCACAAGGATGATCGTGGGCTCTTGCGGATGCACGTGTCGAATAATTGGCAGATAACGGGAGATCACAAGATTGCCACCGGGTTCTACACGAAGGACCAGCAAGAGATTATTGTTTTGGGGGCTTTACTCACCCGACTGGCACGATCGGATCAAAAAACAATTGCAGGACGATGCGGGTGGTTACGGCAAAGAACATTCGATCGCGATCTTCGGGCAACCGGGAGCGGGTAAGTTCGAATTTGTCATGACGGGTCGGTACCTGACGATCCGGTGTGACGGGAATAGTGTTGAACACGTGGCGTTTGGCGGTCCGATTTTTTATGGACATGCCGCGTCAGGGTTTGATGAAAAGGTCGGGCATCCTGGAAATGTCTATTGGTATCAGGCTCAGAAAGCGAACAGCCTGTTCAAAATGCTCGACGGCAAGCAACGAGATCAAGCCTTGGTTGAACAAGCTCCAGAAGAAAGCAGCGTTCACTTCGGCGGTCCGGATGGGCGTCCACAAGGAATTGTCATCAGTGAACTGTCGTCCGATCAGAAAGATTACGCTCAGAAGGTGCTGGACGCGCTGGTCGAACCTTATCGAACAACTGATCGTGACGAAGTTCTTAAGTGCCTCAAGGCTCAAGGTGGCCTCGACAAGTGTCGATTGGCATTCTACAAGTCGGATGATCTTGGCAATGACGGCGAATGGGATAATTGGCGGCTGGAAGGCCCCTCGTTCGTCTGGCATTATCGAGGAACCCCGCACGTACATGTTTGGGTTAATGTAGCAGATAATCCGACGGTGAAGATCACCACGGGAGGCTAATGAATATGACGACATCCAATCCGCTGCGCCTGCTAGTCATTGGTGCTCATCCGGATGACTGCGAGTTGAAAGCGGGCGGATTGACGGCGCTGTATCGTGACGCCGGACACCAGGTCAAGTACGTCAGCGTCACAAATGGCGAAGCGGGGCATCAGCGACTGAGTCCGACCGAGCTGACCAAAGTCCGTCGCGCCGAAGCAGACGCAGTCGCTTCGTTGATGGGGATCGAATACGAAATTCTCGGCAATCGCGATGGACAGTTACAACCAACGCTGGAGGCTCGCTTCGAATTGATCGGGTTGATCCGCCGCTATCAACCTGACTTGATCCTGACGCATCGTCCAAATGACTATCATCCCGATCATCGAGCGACTTCGACGCTCGTTTGCGATGCAGCCTATATGGTGATCGTGCCTCATATCGTTCCGGAAGTTCCCGCACTGCGAGTGAACCCGGTGATTGCCTACCTTTCCGATCACTTTCAACGCCCCAGACCGTTCCACCCGACAGTCGTCGTGGACGTCGAACCGGTTCTGGAACGAATCATTGATCAGATGGAATGCCACTGTTCGCAATTCTTCGACTGGCTTCCGTATACACTCGGCCAGGAGGATACGTTTCCGCGCGACGCGGCAGCTCAACGGGCGTATGCGAGAGAATTTTACGATCAGTTTAACGGTCCACTTGCTGATCGATATCGGGACCTGATTGTCGATACCTACGGAAAAAAACGAGGGCGAAAGATCCGTTGGATTGAGGCTTTTGAGCCATGTGAATACGGATCGCCTCTGACGGACGAAGCACGCGCGCGATTGTTTCCGATGCTCCCTTGATCGATGTTGGATTCATGGCAGTTTCACGTCATTCTCAGCACTCAGTTTCTGAATCAGTGAGACTCCACCGACTCTGACGTCTCCTCCGCTTAAGAATGGCCCAGATCCGTTCGTCACATGATTGGCTTCAATCACGCACGCTGTCGGATGAGGTGGGGTCGCACCGGGGGCGAAAGTGCTGAGTATCGCCGGGGAATTTCCATCGATTTTTCGCCAGAAACTGTTTCCCCGAATGGAGGCGGCTCGCAGCCGTCCGATCGTCATCAGCGGAAAATCAAAGCCGTAAGTCCCTATGTTATTTGTTTCGATGACAGCACCAAACACGGCTTGGCCCGGATGGTCTGCGAGGTTCATCGCGGAACCGATTACCAGCGGATGCTGAACATTTTCGAAATAATTGCTGGCAATTCGAAGAGCATGACAGGCGCCAGCCCCTTCGACGTTTCCCGAGTCTGATTGATCAAGTCGAATCCCTGAAGAGACCACCAGCCCATAGACCCCAAGTTCGACGATATTCCCTTCAAGTTGAACGTTCGCCGATTGTTCGACGTGGACAGCGCCTCCAACATCGCCCCCGCCAATGCGACAGTTCTGGATTCGTAACTTGTTACATTGCTGATAGGCCGTCACGGCGAATCCCCCGCCGCTGCAACCAATCGTGGATTCGCGAATTGTCACGTTATAACTTTCACGAAGCCTGACAGCGGCATCGGTGTTTTTGAGACTTCGCAACCAGCAATTATCGACCATCGCATCGATTCCACTCATTAAATCGAGAACCGGATTACCGATATTGAGGGCCGAAAGTCCAATTAATTCAATCGCTCGATTTTGGGGTGTGGTTCCGCTGGCGACCAGCAGTGACGCAGAGCCGTCGCCCTGAATCAACGCGGGCTTTCCCTGAAAGGCTCCGCCACCTCGACATGGACGATGCCCAATCAATCGTTTTCCACCCGACTGATCACTACCTCCAATTTTCAGCGACCCAACGATTCGGTAAAAGGCGTCCACGTTGGGAAAGTGAATTTCTTCGCCAGCATCGATCGCAGCCTGGATGGCAGCCCGATCGTTGGTTTTGCCGTCACCGACGGCCCCGAAATCGATCACACTGACTCGACCACCCGAAGCCGGTCGTGCACTCTGACCAATCAACTGTCCGCCAGTTTGAATGTAAAACGCAAGAGTCACAACTCCGATACCGATTAATCCGACGACCGAAATTGTTCGATTCATGATCATCTTTCGAAACGATAACCTGTTCTTAAATGGCTCGGCGAATTTAGTCTGAATTGGTATGACGAATTTGTTGATCGCCGAGCGTAGCGAGTTAATCGAAAACGTCATATCTTCGCAGCACGATTAAAATTCACACTGGAGAACTTACCATGATTGACACACTATTTTCTGTTGACGAATCCGTTGTTCTGGTCTCGGGCGGAAGTCGTGGAATTGGTCGAGCCCTGGCCGAAGGTTTTGCTGAACGAGGTGCCCGCGTCACCATTACGGGACGCGATTATCAATCTCTGCAGCAGACCGCGAGTGAAATCTCAAAAGGAAAGTATCCAGTGGACTACATCGTTTGTGATGTTGCACAGCCGGACGAAATTCCCCGAATGGTCGACGCGGCGGTGAAAAAGGCTGGCAAGATCGATTGCCTGTTGAACGTCGCTGGAGTCAATGTCCGCAAACGCGTCGAACAATATTCAGTTGCAGAATTTGATGGAATTCTCAACATCAATCTTAAAGGAGCGTTCCTCGTCGCACAGGAAGTCGGACGTCGATTGATCGCTCAAAAGACAGGAGGTTCGATCATTAACATCGACTCACTGAATTCATTTCGTCCGCTCAAGGGAGTTCAGCCGTATGCCATGAGCAAAGCGGCGATTTCCGCAATGACGCGTGGCATGGCAATGGAATGGGGTGAACATCAAATCCGCGTGAACGCCATTGCGCCCGGGTTCATTTTGACCGACCTCACGAAGAAGCTTTGGTCCGATCCGAAGATGCAGGAATGGAACGACGCGAACTGTCCATTGAAACGTCTGGGCCAAACCGAAGATCTGATCGGCACCGCGATTTTCCTGGCAAGCGACGCTGCCAAATTTCTGACAGGTCAGGTGATTTACGTCGACGGAGGAATTACTTGCGGGATGCAATGGCCGATCCCTCTTTCGTAAAGGTAACGAGTGATGACGGGCTGAAGCGGTTAAGGACGAGGGAGATTGTCCATCACGATTCAAGCCTGTTTAACTTCGATCACCCTTGCCGGATTTCGACTTCACGAGCTCAGCAACCTTCACACGGTTTCGATCAGGGCGAGGAATGTGGTGCGGGAACACCAGGGCGCTTTCGGGCTTGCTTAGGCGTCGCTGCTGTTTGTTTGGGCGTGATCCCACCCGACTTGAGCACTTTTCGTTTGCGTTTCTGAGAGGTCGTATCCAAGTGCGAACCGGACTCCGAAATGCCGACCGGTTCTGATGAGTCTTCATCGGGCTCTTCAGTCGTAATCTCCGTCCCTTCGATCTCTCCTTTCGCATCGTATTTTGTGACGATGGTTTTGGTCGGGACCGGGTCGCGTTCGCTTGTGGAGAGTTGCAACACGGTCATCGTAAATCGGGAGAGCCCGTCAACCCCGTCTGGAAGTACCCAGACATAGGTTTTTTGGTAGTGAGCAACGTAGCACGCGTCAGCGGGAACATCCGATTTACAGCCGAAAAAAAACCAACCCGTAGGAATGGCACAATCGAGTTGTTCAGGTTCACTGGGAATAAAACCTTCCAGTGTCTTGATGCAATCGTCACAATTGGAGCACTGTGGCCCTCCGACCAGAATCTGGAATGCGCATCGAATGCGGCGAACTTTTTCGATGTCTGTCACGGGTGTCATTGTCCAGTTTTCGGTCAGATTGTGGGTGACATTGGGATTAACGATCATATTGAAAATCGGAAAACCGCCAATTTGCTGGAATGAACCAATGGTAGGTGTATAGGTTCCTACCCCGCCGAAGCTTCCCTGGTCTGAGACGAGTACGTTGCCGCTGTTCACAACAGCCACGGACGGCAATGTTGAAGAATTACAGACAAACCGTGCAACGTTTTCGAGCACCTGGTGATAGTTCAAATCGGCAAGAGTAGCCGCCGTTTGCTGAGTATGGTCCTGCAAAGCGAGGTGTGTTCGGCAGCCCGAAAGGACGACGAGAATCAGCAATGGGATCGCCAGACGCATCCCGCATCCTCGACGAAAATTCGTAAATGGCCCGGTGGTAAAAGTGCGCAACCGGCAAATGGGAGTCGGACTTTATCGGTAATATCGGTTACGCCGGGTTTGCACCTTGAGCATTTGGGGACGAATGGCACAAACATAAGAATTGCGGTTGCTTCAATTCACGTGAAATCGTTAGCAGTGAAAACGTTACGTTTGATTCCAAGTTGGAATTTCAATCAACATGAGTGAAGGAATTTCGCATTTGTAAGACTTCGTTTCAAGTTGGCTGATGCGAACGTATTGGCGCATATTTTCGTGCCAACATCTCGATTTTAGGCTTTTTTGGGAACTTGTTGGCCGGATTATTCGTCAAATTGCGGTAGAATCAAATCGCCTCAACTGGACTTTTCTCAGTCGATCGCGAACCGAAAGAAACCTCTTCGAAAGGACAAGTTGAATCGATGGCCTTTTTTCTTTCCTCCTTCCTGGACGGTATAATTGGCACTCAATCGGCAATTGTCCTTTGATTGATCCCTTTCTTCTGGTTGACTTTGCTGCAATTCGTAAGTATCTCTTGATCTGGTTTGTTGTTTATAATCGGTGCGAGTTCTGCGCTCACCCGTTCCGTCGCTTCTTCAACCGTTTGCGTTCGTGTCAGTCCATTGAAAATCATTTCCCCCTCGAACTTGAAACGTCGCGTTAATACGTGCCGGTTGGGGTGGGTTAAACAAAATATCGTTCGTCCCCCTGTGAGAAAGATTCAATCATGGCAGAAACTCAGGCAGCTTGGGGAATTGAAATCGGTCAGGCTGGGCTGAAGGCGATTAAGTTACGTTACGCCGAAGCGGCTCAACAGGTTGTTGCGGTGGCATTTGATTACGTGCCACACGCGAAACTGCTCAACCAACCTGATGCCGTTCCCGACGAATTGATCCGCCAGGCTCTTGATACATTCTTGTCTCGGAACCCGATCGGCACTGATCTAGTGGCGATCAGCCTTCCAGGGCAGAATGCTTTGGCGAAATTCATCCAGTTACCTCCTGTGGAACAAAGCAAAGTTGCCGAAATCGTGAAATACGAAGCTCGGCAGCAGATTCCGTTTCCTCTGGAAGAGGTCATCTGGGACTTTCAGGCCTTGGGTGGCGGGATCGAAGAAAGCGGTTATCTACTGGATGGCGAAGTTGGTTTATTCGCCATGAAACGCGAACAAGTTCAACATCATCTGCAACCGTTTATTAACAAGAAAGTGGAAGTCGAACTGATCCAGATCGCTCCACTGTCACTTTACAATTTTCTGTGCTACGACCGACTTGGTTATCGCAAGAATCAGCCACGAGAAGCGAGCGAAGATTATTCGGTTGTCGTCGACATGGGTTCCGACGCGACGACATTGATGGTCACAAACGGAAAGAAGATCTGGATCCGTAATATGCCTGTGGGTGGAAACCATTTCACCAGGGCACTGACGAAAGAAATGAAGCTGACGTTTGCCAAGGCCGAGCACCTGAAGTGTAACGCGACGAAGTCACCCGATCCGCGAGCGGTATTTCAAGCGTTGCGACCTGTATTCAACGATTATGTTGCAGAAATTCAGCGGTCGATTGGATTCTTCTCCAGCGTCAACCGTAGCGCCAAGATATCTCGGCTGGTCGGGGTTGGAAATGGGTTCCGGCTGGCTGGCTTGCAAAAATTCCTGCAACAGAATCTTCAATATGATGTCGAACGCGTGGATACTTTCCAGGCCTTGGTGGGGGACAACGTGCTGAATGCACCGCTGTTCCAGGATAATCTGCTGACGTTCTGTGTACCGTACGGACTGGCGCTTCAATGTCTGAAGTTAACCGACATTCATACAACTCTTTTGCCTCCCGAAATCGCCATCGCCCGCAAGATTCGTCGCAAGAAGCCCTGGGCCGTAGCGACAGCAGCGACGTTATTGCTGGGGTTGGCGACATCCGCAGCCGGGTTTGGAAACGTTTTACAGTCGGTCAGTTCATCTCGATTTGGGGAGGCGGAAGCCGAAGCAGAAAAGATCGCGGGCGAAGCCAAGAAGCTGACTGCGGATTATGCCAGCCAGGAAGGTAAGAACAAAACGCTAAAGGACTCAGGACTACTTCTCGTCAACGCGTTGGATCGACGGGAAAATTGGCTGGAAGTTTATAAGGCGATCGACGAATGCCTGCCGCGTGACACGGATAATCGGCTGGATGAAAGCGAACTGGCCAAGCTGGATCGGATTTCAATTCGTAGTATCACGACGAAGGGCTATTCCAACCTGGGCGACTGGTTTAACGAAGCAGATATTGCTCGGGCCGATGGTCCTGCAAAACTCTACTCCCGTGAAGATAAAGACCCCGAACAGGTTGCAAAATTCCCAGATAAGATCAACAAGCCCGAATACGAAATTAACGACCGATCGGTGGCTCCGAGTGGTGCCGGTTTTGTTTTCACGTTACACGGTGTGCATTATCACCACGAGGAAAAGAACCCCAAGGGCAAAGGGGCGACTTACGTTGATGAAAAGTTCCTCAAGAATCTTCAAAGCTGGACGGTCAAGCGAGAAGATGCATCCGGCGGTCCGCCGATTGAAACGCCGGTGAGGCTAATTGGAATTACTCACGCGACATTGCCTGAAGCAACGGCATCGACCCCAATCCCGTTTTATCCGGGTCGAAAACCGGGGTCAGTATCCGGCCGACCCACGATTGGCCTTGGTGGCATGGCGTCTCCCTTAGGAGGTGGTGCCAACCCCGGTTATACGCCTCCTGGATTTTCCAGTGGGTCATCCGGTTTTCCTGGTGGCTCAGGTTTACCATCGGGAGGTCCACGACCCACGAGTTCGGGTGAAGACGGACCAGACAAACCGATCATCCTTCAACGGACGGTCTTTAAAGTCGTGTTTGCATGGAAGCCAACTCCATTGGCGGAACGAAAGCCATGGCCGGTAGAACAAACCCAGCCGGGTACTGCTGCGCCAGATGGCGCAGTCGCTCCCAACGCGACACCCGGTGCTGCTCACTGATGCCCGTAGCCGCAAACACGATTTAACCCAAATATCGCCAGCCAGTCAAATTGAAGAATTTTCCGAAAAGGTCAGATCATGCAAGCCCTCGAACCCGTCCTGAAACAGAAGTTTTGGATTCTGCTGGGTATGGGAATCCTGATGACGTTCATCGGTTGGTGGATGGCCACTGGTACGATCGCTCAGGCGATCACCGAGCGGAAAACGAAAATCGAAGCAGCCGAAGGGAGTATTCCTAAGGGAGATATTCCGAACGATAATTGGACGAAGCGGCTGTCCGAAGTCAATGAAAAGCAGGATTCGTCGATCAAACAAACGCAACTCGGTTTGTGGAAGCGCCAACTCGAACGGATGGAATTACCACAAGGCTTGGCAAAGGTCGAATACCAGGGGACTTTTCAGAACGCTGACCGCGAACTGTTTCGCGATGCCTATGCAGACGAAGTTCGTAAGGTCTGGAAGATGCTGAACCCGATGGACGTCGATGGGACCGGTGTTGTCAAATTCTCGCTGAACCAGATGTTCAAAGTGATGAATCAAAAACCTTGGATCGTGGCACCGCCAAAATCGGAAATCATCTGGGATGTGATGGAAGACCTTTGGCTATTAGAAGGCCTGTTCCAATCGATCGCAGAAGTCAACGGAGGCCCCCAAGCGAATCGAACAGAGGCCGTCATCCATCAGATCGACAAACTCGAACTTCGCGGCGGTGGCGATAAGTCTGCCTCAGGCTCTTCAGGTGGTGCTGGCGGAGGTAGCGATATTGGAATGGGTATGGGCCTGGGAATGGGTATGGGATCAGGTATGGGTATGGGATCGGGTGGACCGCCGAGAGGTTACCCTGGAAGCGAAATGCCGGGTGTGGGCGGTGCGGCTAGCCTCCCGGTCGTGTCGGCGGAATTTGATCCAAAAGAAGAGTTTGGAGATGACGGCAGTGGATCGGGAGGCGGTTTTGGCGGTGGCGCTCCGAATATGGGTTCGTTTACCTTGGGGGGTGGCGGCGGAGGTACTGACGCAGCAGCTGAAAAAGCTGTAAAGCGTTATGTGAGTAACGAAGACAGATTGCCTTATAAAACTCGAGGGTTTTATTTGTCAGTAAAAATGGACCATCGAAGAATCCCTCAGTTTCTTGCCGAGCTTACTGCAAACGACAAATCCGTTTGGCCCGTCGAAATTCTTCGCGTTCAGATGTCGCGTCTTCACGAAGACGACAGTACCAGTTCCTTTGCGCCCAGCGGTGGGGCACCAGATTACGGCAGCCGAATGCCACCTGGTCAAGGTTCCATAGGACTTGGTGGCGTCCCGACCCTCCCAGGTAACGGCGATGATGGTTTGTCTGGTTTCGCCGAATCCCTCTCCGGTCCAGCAGCCGGCTCAGCAGCAACTTTTTTACAGCAAAAGGCAGCAGCGGATTTATTGGATATTGCCTTAAGAGACCCCTACATGGCACAAGTGACCGTATGCGGCGTTTTCTCAATGTATCGCAAGGTTGAACTACCGAAGGTTGAACCGGCAGCTGAACCCAAACCAGCAACGCCAACTCCTGAAGCGACTGAAGAAACGTCAGGCCCCGAATCCAAGGGAGCCGTCGCGGCCGACGAGAAAACCGGCACCGAAACTGAGCCAAAAGAGTCGGTGGAACAAGTGACTGCCCCAGCAATGGAAGGGGACGAGCCTGCTGCGTCTGAACCGGCAAGCGAATTCGGAGAACGATCCGAATCTCCGCCAGCCAAAGCCACGAATGAGAACAACGAGAAGTAGTGCTGCTTTAGGATGAGTTGATTTCCAGTCCGCAATTTCTCTGCCGTCTGAAAGACGGAGGACACTGATTATGAAAAAGCTGAACATCAAAGCATTGTTGATCGACCACGTCGAAAAAATCGTCTTTGGTTTGTTTGCGTTAATTGTTTTGGGAGTCCTATTGGGCGGTACGACCTGGGCTCGTTACGCGAAAACCCCGGATGAGATTAAACGAAGCGTGGCCAACGTTCGGGCAAAGATTGCCGCCAACAGTGTTTGGCCAAAAGAAAAAGAATCTTCGTTCATGATTGTCGATTTCACTGAAAAAGCGAGAACGTTGTTCTCAATGCCTTCGCTTGTTCGTTACGACTTCTCGCAATGGCTGTTTCATCCGCTTTACCGAAAGAACGAACCAAAGCGAGAGCCAGTTTACGAAGCCGTTCAAAACCTGATTGCCAAAGCCGCATTGGTACCACTCAGCGTACTTTCCGAAGAGGCTCGGCAAATGATGGAATCGCAACCTGCGGAAAGTGACGGAGTCGCAGCGACTGCCGAGATGCCTGCTGGTAACGACGAATTTGAAGTTCGCACCAACGCTGCCGGAAACAACCGCCGTCCCAATGACGGA
This sequence comes from uncultured Schlesneria sp., assembly GCA_903904835.1. Classification (GTDB taxonomy): domain Bacteria; phylum Planctomycetota; class Planctomycetia; order Planctomycetales; family Planctomycetaceae; genus Schlesneria. The sequence continues at coordinate 141,178 of CAIVEI010000068.1, forward strand.
CTCCCTGTTGGTCGGATGCCTGGTGGTCCTGGCGGAGGTCACGGAGCGTCAACGCCAAAGAATTCAGGTGGCGCCAAACCTGGTGCGCCGTCAGGTGGACATGCGAGCGGAAATAAAGGTGGTCGTCCTGGAATGCTTGGTCTGCCCGCCAATGCAGGAGAAACGCCGGGAGCCTTGGGAATGGCCGGTCCCGGAATGCCTGGCATGATGCCCGGTATGCCTGGCACGATGGGTTCCGGCATGAACATGGGGCCTACCGCAGGTGCAACCGCTCGTGGAGTCCGAATGATCGCAGTTCGGGGAGTGTTCCCTGTTCGAAAACAAATTGAAAACTATCGAAATGCCCTGCACGTCACGCAAGCCGAAGCAGAAGACATGCTGGAAATTACGGACTTCATTCTCGAACGTCAGTCTGCACAGGCGGGTGCCGATCCCTGGAAGGACAGCAAGTGGGTTACCGTGGATATCCAAAGTGCGCTTGATGTCCTCAATGAATGTTCAGACCTCGATTTCGAAGATCCAGTTCCGACAGCGATCCGTGATGCAGTGATCACCATGGATCTGCCTCTCAACTTGCTTGGCTTATGGAAAGATTATGCGACGCATCCTCGTATCAAAGATGAAGAACTGAGCCCGGAAGCGATGGAAGCGGAAAATAAATTGCTGGAAACGCTTACCGACACTGTCGATGGCACCAAACTTGGTGAAGCACCTCCGGCACGTCGTAAGGGGCTGGCTGTGGCTCAGCGAGATTTCAAAGGTCTCGTGAACCAGGTGAAATCCAACCCAGAAGGTCGAAACATGATGGACGACATGATGAAAAAAATGAGCATGGCGTCCTCTGGTATGCCTGGTATGCCAAGGATGCCTGGAATGGGTGCCTCAGCAGGGCCTGCAATGCAGGGTTCGATGATGATGGGTGGTGCCATGCGCGGTGTGACGGCCATTGACCGTCTGGTAGCAAGAAAGAAGTTTCTATTGTTCCGCTACTTCGACTTCGACGTGGAATCTGGAATGGCCTACCGATATCGCGTTCGCCTGAAACTGCGAAACCCCAATTTCGATTTGCCTGCAGAAGAGCTTGCAGGAGCCGATATGGAAATTTCCAAAGGAGAAGAACGAGAGACACCCTGGAGCAATACTTCGAATCCAGACTACGTTCGTGCAACCTCGAACTATTTTTTGAAAGATGTTGAACGCGAGCCCTATCTCGAAGACAGAGTAAAGGCCACCACCCGACCCGTCGCCGCATTGTCGATGTACGACTGGGATACAAAACTCGGAGCCGTCTTCAGTGATGTCCTGAGTCTTACCGCGATCGGTGGTTTTATCAGCGAAGTGAAAAAAGGAACGATGGTTCCCGATCTGGTTGCTGGAACTCTCGAAAAAGGGGAACACACTTTTGTCACGCAAGATGCGCTGATCGATGTTGAGTCCGACGTTGACGTGTCGCCAGATCAGCATCCTGATCTCAAGCTCACCGCAGAAAAAGGGCACATCACGGCGAAACTGGGGCTGCTGGAAGAAGCACTCGTTGTCACGGGTCGCGGCGAATTGAGAACATTGGGAAACCCCATCGGTGATGCTGAAAAGGACGACTTGAAATACTGGAAACAACGCGAAGAATTTGAACATAAGATTATCAAAGCAAGAGAGACTTCGACGACTAGAGGTCTCGCAGGCACGATGGGAGCAATGGGCGCAGACGGCGTGCCCGTTAGTCCGATGAAAAACCCACGGAGAGGACGCCGAGGAGGAATGCCTGCAAGCAGCAGCATGCCACCTTCCAGCGGGGGGAGTATGATGCCGGGGATGGGGTTGCCACCCAGCGGAGGATCATCAGGTGGCATGCCACCGTCAAGTCGAGGGGGTCCTCGGGGGAGATGATCCTCTTAGAATTCAATCTCGAAGGTTTGCTTTTCTTTCAGGATTTTAGACTCAACCCGAACCGTGTCGCGTATCAGCCTCGCGGCGCCGGGTACGAAAATCCGCATTCGAACAGCCCCTTCCTCAACGTCTAATGTTTCGTTCGTTTTGAATCGGATGGCTTGGCGGTATCCATCGGTTCCGATGACATTACCCGAGACATCCGAGCCCCGATATTTCGTGATGTTTTTTGGCAAGCGAATCTGAATGACGATAAAGTAGTCCTCGCCCGGTTTTGGATCGCGTGGATCGGGCCAGGCGCTGAAGCTTCCTTTCGTCTGGGCGTGTCCGGGGACCTTCGGACCAGCAACTCCCATCCCGCTGCCGTCTCCAGATTCACCTTGTCCGTGGCCATTCCCGCCACCAAGACCGCCGACCCGCATTGATTCGGCGACGATGCCATGTGGTCCAATCGAATCGAGCGCCTCAGAAACATTGGTCATCTGCAAAGGAGCCGACTCACCCGCATCAATGTCGCCCGGCATATCGGTTTCGATGACCGTATCACTGACTTCATCGGAATTCCCAGCCGTACCCCAAAGGCTCACTTCATCGAGTTTGCGTGCTTGACCGACAAATAAAAATGCGAGAATTAATAACGCCAGCGTATGGACCAACAAAGAAACGCCAATTCCAATCATTCCCTGATTTGAAATCCAGCGTTTCATCCGCCCGTGCATCGTCGACGGGACTTCTGCCGGTACCGCACTAACGGTGATAATCGGTTTGGGAACTTTTCGCTTTGAGATTGGAGGTATCGGTGGGGTCAAACTTTGGGCCGGTCCAGCAGGCGACTTCTCTTCCGATGCAGTCGCAACTTCGGCAGGTCGTTCGCGACGAGCCGCAAGCCATGCTGGAACCTCGGCATTCGGATCAACCGGAGTTTGAGCCGCGTCCCGAAGGTCTTGAGGAGCTTGATTCGTTTCACCGATCGCGGCCGGCATGATCGCTGCCTTGAGGAAAAAGTTCTTAAGTGTCAAAGTCGTTACTGACGGACGAATCGACAAGGAAAGACTAAGCCATCGAATTATACATCGTCCTCAACGGTTTCGTGACATAAAAATTTGATTTCCAGAACGGATACCCATGTCAGATATTGAACGAATTGGTGTGACTCGTCGATGGTCCGATGCAGTAATTCATCGTGGAACCGCCTATTTTGTTGAAGTGGCAGACGATCCAAACCAGGATGTACGTGGTCAAATTTCTCAAATCCTCGCTCAGATTGATGCTCGATTGACCGTGTTTGGCAGCGATCGAACACAGCTTCTGCAGGTTTTGATCTATCTCGCAGACCTGGCAGATGGTGCGACGCTGAACGAACTTTGGGAAAACTGGGTTCCCATGGGACACGCTCCAGCCCGAGCCTGCGTTCAAGCCGGGCTTTCACCGGGTTACCTGGTAGAAATGGTCATAACCGCAGCGGCAAATCCATAAACACTACAGCGTTACGAATGACCAACCCACCAGATATCGGCCAATCCCATGACAAGCAAACCAATGCTGACGACCGCATTCACATTGAAAAATGCAATATTCACGCGAGTCAGATCGGCAGGAGTTACCAGCCAATGCTCGTAGAGCAACAGCCCCGCCACAATCAGGCTTCCTAACAGAAAGACCAACCCCAACCCCGCGAAATACCACAGCGAGAACAGGCTGACGATGGTCAGAAGATGACTGACGAGCGCCACTCGTAGTGCCGTCTTGATTCCCCATCGTGCCGGGATACTGAAAAGCTTTCGTTCGCGGTCAAAATCGGCGTCCTGGCAAGCATACAGGATGTCAAATCCACCAACCCAGAAAAAGATGATGGACGACAGGAGCGCTGGCGTGACGGCCAATTCTCCGCGAATTGCAATCCATGCCGCAATGGGCGAAAGCATCAGGGCCGCTGACAACCAATAGTGGCACCAGATGGTAAAGCGTTTGGCGTACGAATAACCCATCAGAAACAGCAGAACGGGGATCGACAGTCTAATCGGCCACGGGTTGGGTAAAAAAATCAGCGTTGATGCGATAAATCCCGCAGAACTGACCAGCATGAACACGATCACAGTGGTCAGGCTCAGCAAACCAGCAGGGATATGGCGTTTCTGAGTCCTGGGATTCTCTGCATCGATTCGACGGTCGGCAATTCGGTTAAACGCCATCGCAGCGGACCGAGCGAAGACCATGCAAAGCACAATTCCCGACAGCTGTTTGAACGAGAACGGGCTGTCAGGCATCCGCCACGCCAATGCCGCCGAAAGCAATGCAAACGGCAAGGCGAAGACGGTATGGCTGAACCGAATTAATTCCAACAACTGACGGATTTGTGAAAGCATTTCCGCACGCCATATCGACAAAACGACTCGACCGACTCGAAAGGATTGTATTCTCAATTGACTATCCGACCACTTCGAACAGGCGCCGATACTCTTGAATCGTCTGCTGAGCCGCCCCAAACGATTCCGGCCAGGGAAGCGCCTCGGCGGAGAGATATCCTGCATAATTGATCGACTTCAGCGCCGCGATCATCGGCGGATAACTGAGATGACCAAACCCGGCAGGTCGTCGATTCGAATCAACGAAATGAATATGCCCGATCCAGCGACCGCCGTCTTTGAGCGCAGCAGCCAGATCTGATTCTTCGATATTCATGTGGAACAGATCCGCCAGCAGACGGACGTTGTCCGTTTCCAACGATTCCATCAATTCAACACCCGTAGCAACGTGGTTGACCAGGTTCGTCTCGTAGCGATTGAGCGGTTCATAAATGAGATGAACATTGTGACGTTTGGCATGGGCACCAAGCTCGTTCAGTGCTTCGCGAAGCCAATCCATCGCCTGTTCCCTGGAAACACCCTCACCCCATCGCCCCTGCATGGACCCGATAATGGCCGGGGCACCGTGGACCCCGCCGAAATCGATCATGGAACGAATGAAATCAGTCGCTCGTTGTCGGATCGATGGATCAGCGCTCGTCAGTGTCAGCTTGTGCTTAACCCAGCCCGCTCCGGTACCCACCGCCGCCAGATTCAAGCGATGCGATTGAAGTAAAGCGGACAGTTCCTGTTGCGAGACGGCGTCGGGACCGGGTGCAAACAGTTCGATGGCGTCGAACCCCAATTCTGCCGCGTGACGGCAGGCACCGGAAAGATCGTCCCAGAAAACAAACGGGCCACCTTTGGCTTCGGTGACGAGACTGACGGTCACTGCAGAACGGGGCATGACAGATCCAACGAGGCCCAGCCTCTAAATGATGAACACTATTCGAGCGTAATCAGCAGATCGCCTGCGGCGACTTGAGTTCCTCGTTTAATCAGGACTTGACCAATCTTTCCATCGCGATCGGCCGTGATGTTGGTCTCCATTTTCATGGCTTCCAGACTCAACAGTTTCTGGCCTTTTGTGACGTTATCACCTGCCTGAACGGCAATCGTCGAAATCATGCCGGGCATGCTCGCACCAATGTGTTTGGCGTTTGCCGTATCCGCCTTGATGTTTGCTGAAGCCTTGGGTTCCAGCGATTTATCGACCACGGTCACGTCACGAGGTTGGCCGTTTAATTCGAAGAAGACCGTTCGCTTTCCATCGGGATGCGGATCGCTGATTGACAGGAACTTGACGATTAACCGCTTGCCCGGCTCGATATCAAACGAAATCTCTTCACCAGGAGCCTGTCCGTAAAAGAAGACCGGCGTCGGAAGACAACTGGTATCTGAATTCAGTTGCTGGTGCGCTACGAATTCTTCGTAAACTTTGGGGTACAGCAACCACGTCACGACTTCGCAGTTTGTCGGATCTCGTTTCAATAGCTGCCGAACCTTTTCTGCCGCTGCAGTGAAGTCGGCAGGCAGCAGACTTTCCCCGGGTCGTCCTGAAACGAGAGGCTTGTCTCGAAGAATTCGGCGTTGAACGGCCAGAGGAAACCCGCCGGGCGGCTGACCCATCTTGCCGCTGATCAGATCAATCACGCTCTCCGGGAACGACAGATCTTTCTTCTCGTTCAGGATATCAGCCGATGTCAGGTTGTTCGCAACCATGAACAAGGCCATATCTCCCACGCTTTTGGAGCTTGGCGTCACTTTGACAATGTCACCGAAAAGCTGGTTAACCTCAGCGTACATCTGGCAAACGGCAGTCCACTGATCGGACATCCCGAGCGCCTTCGCCTGCTGATAGAGGTTTGTGTACTGGCCGCCAGGCATTTCGTGTTGATACAAATCGGCAGTCGCGGGCAACATGACCGTCTCAAACGGTTGGTAATACTGCCTGACGACTTCCCAGTAACGTGCCAGCGAATCCAGGTGCTCGGTCTGCAAGCCCGGGTTCCGTTCTGAAAACCGTACCGCCTCAACGATCGTATTGAGATTTGGTTGCGACGTCCCGCCAGACATCGGGGCGAGAGCCGCATCGGCAATGTCCAGCCCCACATCGCTGGCCATCAGAATTGATGCCGCTTGAATACCCGCCGTATCGTGCGTGTGGAAATGAATCGGGATACCAATCTCCTGCTTCAAGGTCTGCACAAGTTTGGCCGCCGCCGCAGGCTTGCACAGCCCTGCCATATCCTTAATCGCCAGGAGGTGAGCCCCCCCCTTCTCCAGTTCCCTGGCAAGACTCACGTAATACTTCAGGTCGTACTTCGGGCGACCCGGGTTGAGAATATCACCCGTGTAACAAATCGCTGCTTCGCAAAGCATGCCTGTTTCGCAAACCGCGTCCATCGCGACTCGCATGTTCGGAGCCCAGTTCAGCGAGTCAAAAACACGGAAAACATCCATTCCAGCCGACGCGGCTTCTTTGACGAATTCGACAACGATATTGTCAGGATAGTTCGTGTATCCGACCGCGTTCGAAGCTCGTAGTAACATCTGAAACAGGATGTTGGGAATCCGTTCGCGAAGCTGAGCCAATCGGTCCCAGGGACATTCTTTATTGAATCTCATCGCCGTATCGAAGGTGGCTCCTCCCCACATTTCCAGCGAGAAGAACTGCGGACAAAGTCGAGCATAGGCATCCGCGACATTCAGCAGGTCATGCGTACGGAACCGCGTCGCAAGCAGCGACTGATGAGCATCGCGCATCGTGGTATCGGTGATCAGCAGTTGCTTTTGAGCGAGTACCCATTCGGAAAACTTCTTTTGACCCAGTTCTTTAAATTTGTCTCGGGTCCCTTTGGGAATCGGCAAGTTCAAATCAAGCGTCGGGAGCGGAGCTGGCGATCGATCGACCTTGGTCGCGGCAACGGCATGCGTCTTTCCCGCGTTCAGGATCGTATCTGCAAGAAAGCTCAACAGTTTCGTCGCACGATCTTTACGCGGGGCGAACTGGAACAGTTCGGGAGTTTCGTCAATAAACCGCGTCGTGAAACCACCCTCAATAAACTTGGGGTGCGTCATGACTTTGATCAGGAACGGAATATTCGTCTTCACGCCCCGGATACGGAACTCTTGAAGAACTCGTTCCATGCGATTTGCCGCGTCGATGAATCGTCGACCACGCACCGATACTTTGACCAGCAGCGAATCGTAAAAGGGATTGATCACCGCACCGGAAAATGCGCTTCCGCCATCCAGACGAACACCGGTCCCGCCTGCCGAGCGATAGTGCGAAACCCGCCCGTAATCGGGCATGAAGTTGTTCGCAGGGTCTTCGGTCGTCACCCGACATTGAATCGCGTAACCGTTCGTTTTGATGTCCGCTTGCGACCCGAGATTAATTTCGGGATCAGTCAACGGCGTCCCTTGTGCGACCAGAATCTGCGATTTGACAATGTCGATCCCTGTGACTTCTTCTGTCACAGTATGTTCGACCTGGATACGGGGATTCACTTCGATAAAGTAGAAATCGTTCTTGGCAGTATCGAACAGGAACTCGACCGTCCCGGCATTCTGATAGCCGACCGCACGCCCGATCTTCAGTGCCGATTCACAGATCGCATCACGAATCTTGGCATCAAGAAACGGTGCGGGTGCGATCTCGACCACTTTCTGATGCCGCCTTTGCACCGAACAATCTCGTTCGAAAAGATGGACCAGATTTCCATGCTTATCACCCAGCAATTGCACTTCAATGTGCCGAGGCTGCTGGATGAACTTTTCGACAAAGATATCGGGCGAACCGAACGCTGACATCGATTCGCGTTGTGCCTGATCGAACAGACCCGGCAGATCTTCGGGCTTCATGACCACGCGCATGCCACGCCCACCGCCTCCGTTCGCCGCCTTAAGAATGACGGGGTATCCGGTCGCTTCCGCCAGTTTCTGCCCGTCGGCGACGTCTGCAATCGGCTTGGAGCTGCCACCGAGAACCGGCACGCCTGCCGCGCGAGCGATCTCTCGAGCCGTAATCTTGTTACCCAGCGATTCCAGAATCTGAACCGACGGGCCAACAAACACAATCCCGGCTTCGTCACAGGCTGCGGCAAGTGCAGGGTTTTCGGAAAGAAAACCGTATCCCGGGTGAATGGCATCGACATTCGCTTCCTTGGCAATCCGAATGATTGCCGGGATATCCAGGTAGGCCCGAATCGGCTCGCCCGGTTGACCAATCTGATAGGCCTCATCGGCTTTGAAGCGATGCAACGCGTAACGATCTTCGTACGTGTAAATCGCCACCGTCCGAATGTGCAGCTCGTGAGCTGATCGGCAGACGCGAATGGCAATCTCACTCCGATTGGCAACCAATAACTTCTTAATAGGCTTCATGCGCGGAAATTCTCTATGTCTGGAGCGAACAAACAATTCGATTCAATTTGAGAAGGATACAGGACCGGACTTCCGACTGGCAATTGAAGCGGTCTTCGCCGTCCCGTCCGAAACTCGTAGTGTGGGACAAGTCTTCGAAGTTCCATCAAAAATCAGCCCAATGACCGGAAAACGAAAGGTTTTGTAACCTCGAATCTGACGAATCCCACGAATCAGAATCAGGAGAAATCAAAACAATTTGAATTTCCGGCAATTGAAGTCTTCTCCGTGACCTCCGCGCCTCCGTGGTGAAATCCGTTCTGCTCGACTTATCAAAAAAAGCTTTGCGCAACTATGGACATTGACCGAGCTTTTTGCCAATTCCGAGATCTGATTTCCCTGATCTGATTTCCAAAATCTGATATTTGAAATCTGATATTTGTTTTCCAAGATCTGAAACTTTGAGCAACTATGGCCAAGCTTGAGCAACTATGGCTGCCCCCCTGTTGTGCGCGGGTCTCCTGACCCCGCACTCTTAGCCGACCAAATGTCTCCCGCTCATTTTGCCGACCCTCATTTCTTACC
>CAIVEI010000069.1 GCA_903904835.1 uncultured Schlesneria sp.
CTGACACCTTCGCTTTCCGAGGCTCCGCACGAATGATCGCTCAGACGCACGCTCGAATCGCTACATGGCGAACGAATCAATTACCATGAACAGTACCTTTCAACTGTTAAGAAACGTCAGGCTTCGCCTGACGCACCGAAACACACAAAATACACGAAAAAAATCAGGAGAAAATACGAGGCACTCTTTGCGATCATGTGAGAAACTTAGCCATAAAACAGGAATCAGCCGACTTTCCGGTCTTTCCTATTCATTTCGTGAAACTCACGTTTGGGCTCGTTGCTGGTTGGGAAGACTCCGGAGAGGCGCTGCCTCAGACCAAAGTAGCCATCATCGTTCCGCGTGATGAGCATTGTTCGAGAACCCGCCAAATTACAATCGGCACGTTCTTAAATCAGAAATTCAATCGGAAAATCTGCCAAGATGCGTCAGCTACGTTTGAATCGTTTTCGACGCATGCTCATCACGCGGAGCGATGATGGCTACTCTGGAAGAAATCCTCAGACCTAACTCAATGAGTCAAGTTTCAAACCTGAAGAGGTCGTTTGATGAAAATAATCCGGGGACTTACGTCGCCCGGATCAGATCGACTGTTTTTTCGTGTGCTTCGTGGTTGTCCTCTTGGTCTTTAATTGGGTTGCAGACAAAGCCCGCGTCAGCAAATTTGTGAGTTTTGTGGTTGATTCCTTGTTAATTTTTCAAGCAGGAAATTGGCTCGGCAAAGATGCCGTAAGGAAAGTGATTCGATGAACAAGCCTCAAGATACCCCAGCCGCACTTGAGCCGTTCGTTCAACGTCATTTCTTGCGGATCGTGATTGGTGCATTTGTCACGTTGATCGCTTGCGCTTTGCTTGTCATCTGGATGCCAGACTCACAAAAACAACGGAACGCGCCGAGACCTCGGCAGAAAACTGGCGGGTACGGTTATCATTACACTGGTCCAGATTGGATTCCAGAATCTGTACCATTAGAGGATCTCAAAAGTGCAACCTCGCTCTTTCGACTCCCGGTCTACAGTAAACAGGTCACTGACGCCGGTTTAGCGCGTCTGCTTGGAATGACCAACCTCACCTGGCTCGAGATCAACAGCAATCAAGTGACAGACGCCGGATTAGAGCACCTCAAGGGACTGACAAACCTGACGTACCTCTCCCTTGATTGTGAGCAAATCACAGACGCCAGTTTAGAGAATCTTAAAGGACTGACGAACCTCAAGTATCTCTGCCTTTACAACACGCAGATCACCGACGCTGGATTGGCGCAACTTGCTGGGATGACGAATCTCAACGAACTTTTCCTTAACGGTTCGCAGATCACAGGCCCAGGTTTGGAGCATCTGATCGGACTGAAAACGATCTGCCTCTTTAAGACGCCGGTTACTGACGACGGTTTGAAGTACTTCAAGGGACTCACCAACCTCATCGACCTCAATCTCAACAACACGCAGATTACTGACGCTGGCCTGCAGCACCTGAAGGGATTGACCAATCTTCTCACGCTTTCCCTCGACAACACGCTCGTCACCGATGCCGGATTGGTGCATCTCAAAGGAATGACCAATCTCATGCATCTTTACCTTAAAAACACCCAGATCACGGGGACCGGCTTTGAGCATCTCACCGGACTGACCAATTTCAGAGGATTAATCGCCAGTAACTCACAAGTCACCGACGCCGGTTTGGAACACCTCAAGGGAATGAGCTTACTCGACTCTCTCAGCATCGATCGAACACGGGTGACTGGAGCCGGTCTGGAACATCTCAAGGGAATTCCCAAACTCCGATTCCTCCGGATCGACAGTACGCAGGTCACGGACGCCAGTTTGGAGTATCTCAAAGGACTGACCAACCTCGACACACTTTATCTCGACGACTCCCAAGGGACTGACGCAGAATGCATGGCAAAGCTTCGCAAGGACCTGCAAACTCGCTGGATCTTGCCGGACCCGACGATCCCCGAGGGGATGTGAGTTTCGATGAAACTTGCCACATAAAACGGGCAAAGGCACTGGACGCATCCCCGCGCGACTTACCTCGATTGAAGCGGCTTTTTGAAGAACCGAGCGTATTCGACACCGGGGCAGCTTCGTGAGTGCTACGATGAGGATTGAGAAACTTCGCTGGACCGTTCACTCAACGTTTAGCCGAGTAATTCCGGCCTGACTCGACCATCGCCTGCGATGGGGTGTGGTCGGCCTTGCTGGTCTGGGATTGTGGTTGATTCGTCGTAACCGAGCAGGTGATACGCCGTTGCCTGCATGTCCTTGGGGGAAATTGGCGTATCGACCACATCGCCCGCGATCGCATCGGTCTGGCCGACGATTTTTCCTCGCGACATCCCACCTCCGGCAAAGACCGACGAGTAAGCTCGTGACCAGTGATGACGGGCGCCCCCAACCGGACCGGAATCGATTTGAGGGGTTCGGCCGTGTTCGCTCGTGCACAGCACCAGCGTTTCGTCGAGCAGTCCATGATCTTCCAGGTCTTTGATCAGGGCGGAATAACTTTGATCAAAGACGGGGAGCAGATAATTTTTCAGACGTGGAAAATGGTTCGAATGAGTGTCCCAGACGGATGCTCCGTGCGGACCGAACGGGTCCCAGAAGACGGAGACGAAACGTGCTCCCGTTTCGACCAGGCGTCGAGCCGCGAGACAGGACTGGCCAAACAGGTTCATGCCATATCTCTCGCGCATGGCGGGTGATTCGCGACCCACGTCGATCGCCTCACGGATTCGGTTGGAACCGATCAGCGACATCGCTCGTTGCTGATGAGCGTCGTAATTGCCGAATTCGGCCGACCGGTCCATCACGGTTCTTGACGCATCGAATTGCTGAAGCAGATGCACTCTGGCATCAAACCGCCGTGACGACAGGTCGTCGGGAAGCTGGCAACCTTGTGACAGTTGAAACCGTGCGGAAGCTTCGATCCCGCCGTGTGGATCACGCACCCGTTCTGTCTGACCGTCAGCCAACTTCGGAACAACAACGGTTCCTTGCCCGGTAAAATCGGTCCAGAACGGGTCGTAACCATTGCCGAGAAACGCAGCATAAGGCCCCGCTTGATCGGATGAACTCCCTTTCGAACAGAATCTCCAGGGGAGGCCGATGTTTCGAGGCAGGGGAGGGGACAGCTGGCCGGATTGGCGACCATCCAGGTAATCGACGACCGAACCGAGATACGGCCAATGTTCGGGTGCTCGCGGATTTGTTTCCAGCGGGATGTTGTATGTGGGCATCCCCGTCATGACGTAGGCGCAACAGTGAATGGGATACTCGTGCGTCATCGAACGGACAACGGTCAGGCGATCGGTGATCTGCGCGATTTTTGGCAGCCCCTCGCCAATCTGCAGGCCCGGCACCACGGTGTCGATAGCCTTCATCTCACCCTGAATTTGGGAAGGTGCCATCGGCTTGGGATCGAACGTTTCATGCTGAGGGGGCGATCCGAACAGAAAGACGAAGATGCACGACTTGGCTCGCGGTTTTTCAGGGCCCAAGCCAGATGCCATTAACGACGTCTGCGCCGCAGAGTTAACCCCGAGTCCCAACGCACCGATTCCGCCGACATGAAGCAGATCACGTCGCGTGATTCCATTGCAGAGGCGTTTTTGACTTCCAAGGATTCGCAGCATCCGAGTCCACCCTTCTGGATTTCTCGATTCTGCTTCTGATTCTCGCATGGTCAGTTGCCGATCGCCAGACCGAACATGGTTTTCCCCTCGTTTCCAAGTTCCGGCTTGGGGTCGCTACTGCTCGGAACACTGTGTCGAGGCAAATGGGAGGAGTGGAGAGTTTTCACCGCAAATCTGACGAATAAGAGATCGTTAGAAACTCAAACGAGATCGTCCTCCGTCGTATTCCGTGGGGGTGTGGGAAACCTGACGATTGAGTCATGAGTGAGCGAGCGCTATTCATCTGTTGTCTTCAATTCGTGGAAATTTGTGAGATTTCGTGGTAGTAGTCTTCTTGAATTGAATCACTCGCCGATCGCAGGAGCACCCCACAAATTCGCCATAACGCATTATCGCATTTACGCTTGTGATTTCAAAAGATTACCAACCACGGAGCTGGAGCTTTCGAAGAGTGGCGTTCCCAAACCTCAGCTTGGGAACGAGATGTGGCAAGAATTGTACGAGAAAATTGTTTAATAGGGTCAAATCTTCGGCAAGTCGGTTGATTGGAAAGGTGTAAGTCGCTAAATTCTTCGTTCCCCAAATTTTTGGTTGGTTGTCTTTTTGTATTTGCGAAATTTCGGTGAAGGTTGAAGTTGTGATTGCTCCCCGCACGACGTTTTTGAAAGCCTCTGATCGTGGGCCTACTGGAAACCACCAGGCAAAGTGGTTTGTCGTAGATGCCGAAGGAATGACAGTCGGTCGCCTGGCGACTCGATTGGCCACGATACTCATGGGCAAACACCGACCTGACTATACGCCACACGTTGATACGGGTGACTATGTCATTGTCGTCAATGCAGACAAAGTTCGATTCTCGGGTGGCCAGATGGTTCATCCGACGTATCCGCACTACACGACCAAGATGGCTAAGAAGAGCTATCAATGGTTCACCGGCTGGCCCAGCGGTCAACGAAACATCCCCGCCATCAATCTGTGGGAAAAGAACCCTACGGAATTGTTGCGGTTGGCTGTGAAGCGAATGCTTCCCAAGAATGCCCTTGCGACTCACATGCTCGCGAAACTCAAGCTGTTTGTTGGCCCGGAACATACGCATCAGGCCCAACAGCCAGAACCGCTGCCTGCCTATTTGCTGCCGAAATAATCGGTCGCATCTAGGCCTGATGTCTGGCATGACATACGTGCCGCCTAAGATAAGTCTCTTTTTTCTGAAACATTTCCGTTGAGCATGGATCCGATGGACGACACGACGACTCCTGTTGCTACTGCGACTGAACTCAATTTTTCGACTGCTGCCGAACCGGTGGTTGTTGCGCCTGAACCACGCGTCGTGAAGATTCACGGCAAGCTGGATCGTAACGGAGTTGCGATCGGTACTGGCCGCCGTAAGACCTCGGTCGCACGCGTCCGATTGAAAGCTGGTAACGGTGCCACGTCGATCAACGGTCGTCGGCTGGAAGAGTATTTCAACAACATTCGCGACCTGCAAATGATTGAAGCTCCTTTGCGAGCAACTGAAAAGCTCGGTCAGGTTGATTTGTGGGTTCGCGTCAATGGTGGTGGCACGACCGGTCAGACCGGGGCGATCGTCATGGGTATCGCTCGTGCTCTCGAAGCCTTGAATCCCAGCTTTCATGCACTGCTGAGTGAAAACGGGTTCTTGACCCGAGACAGCCGAATGGTCGAACGTAAGAAATACGGCTTCAAGAAAGCTCGTCGTTCGCCTCAGTTCTCGAAACGATAATCCAAGATGTTTCGCGAGTGGATTCACTGCGAAATGGTTTTGGTAATGCCTGATACATCACCCCGCTCGGAATTCGTTCCGAGCGGGGTGATTTTTTTTGAAGATTGTGAAAAGAACGACACGAAAAAACGGGGACAGGCACCTCGAAGACTCGGAGCCAGTCCCTGTTTTTCCGGTCATGCTGTGAATTATCTCGTATCGATGAAATTCCAAAGAGTTCAGCCACAGATGCACACAGAACCACACAGATAAAGAGGAGAAAATCTCATGAGATACTATTGAAAGACTCGTTTCCCTTTATTTTCCTGTTTTGCATTTATCCGTGTGAATCCGTGTTCATCTGTGGCGAAAACTCTTCTTTCTTCGCCTTTGAGGATCGATCACTGTAACTTTCGATGAAGGAAAACGCGCGTAAAACCAGGCTTTCTCAGGTGTGACGCGATACCTTGCACGGGCTAAAGCCCATGCTACGACTTGTGGAACTTCCATGAAGCTGACGTTCAAACTGGTGTTTGCTCTGATCGCTTTGATCGTCCTGATTCTGGTCGTGGACGCTTATCTTTCCGTGCGCCGTGAGTCAGCTTTCTTGCGGGATGAACTGCAGCGAAAGGCCTATCGCATCGGGAGTGCTATGAAAGAACTTGTCGCCGATGCGTGGCGACGACAAGGCCCGGATGTGGCCCTCGCACTGATCCAGGCCGCCAACGAACGTGAACGTCTCCTTATTATTCGCTGGGTCTGGTTAGACGATTTCGGCAATGAAACATACCGTCCCCACGCACCGACAGATCAGCTCGGACAAGCGACATTGGACGAGCCGGTGACGCTGAAATACCGTACGAGAGATGGACGGGAATTTCTGGTCACGTACGTCGGCGTTAACGTCGGCCAACGACCTGGTGCGCTCGAATTGTCTGAACCACTGAGTGTCACCGATGATTTTGTCTGGACGTCGATCTATCGAAAAGTCGCGCTGACTGCGATCGTTGTTCTGAGCACTATTGGTGCGACACTTTTGTTAGGAATCTGGCTGGTTGGATGGCCGCTGAAACGGTTGATCGACAAAGCACGACGCGTCAGTACGGGTGATCTTTCAGAACCGATCGAATTGCGCAGTCGCGACGAACTTTCCGAACTGGCGGACATGCTGAATCAGATGTGCCAAAGCCTGTCGGAGTCCGAACAGAAGATTCGTCATGAAGCGGACGCAAGGATTGCCACGATCGAGCAACTGCGGCATTCAGATCGACTGCGAACCGTCGGGCAACTTGCCTCGGGAGTCGCTCATGAGCTGGGGACGCCGCTGAATGTTGTGACCGGACGGGCATCGCTGATTTCGTCGGGTCGATTGGCACCTGAGGCGGTTGTCGAGAGTGCCCAGATCATCAAGTCACAAGCCGAACGCATGGCGGATATTATTCGTCAGTTATTGGATTTTTCTCGCAGTGGTAAATCACGTCGCGTCCCGGTCGACTTACAGATGATCGTTCGTGAAACATCGAAGATTCTGAATCCACTCAGCCGCAAACACGGGGTCGAGTTGATCATCAATGAAGCCCCGGAACCGATGTCGGCCTGTGTCGATCCGGGACAGATTCAACAGGTCCTGACGAATCTTGTGATGAATGCGATCCAGGCGACGCCTGCCGGTGGTCGAGTGACCATGGGTGTCTCGCGCGAACCTGTTCAGCAGCCTTCCAACGACACGGCTGCTCAGGACTCCTATTGTCTGTCGGTCGAAGATACGGGTCATGGAATCCCTGACGAGATTCTCAACCGACTGTTTGAACCGTTCGTGACGACCAAGGATGTCGGGCAGGGGACGGGACTGGGACTCTCGATTGCGTATGGTATTGTTCAGGAACATGGCGGTTGGATCGACGTCAAATCGAAGCTCGGTCAAGGAAGTCATTTTCGGGTTTACCTTCCGGAAGGAAAGCAACCATGCCAGGACGAGTCCTGATCGTTGACGATGATCAAAGTATGTGCGAGTTGATCGAAGCGGATCTCGCATGTCGCAATATTCAGTCGCAATGGAGGACCTCCGCAGCAGAAGCGCTGCTGGTCATCGAGGAGGGTCAATTCGATGTGATTCTGACCGACCTGCAAATGCCAGGGCTGAATGGCCTGGCACTGTGTGAACGGATTGTTGCGAATCGGCCAGACATCCCGGTCGTTGTCATGACGGCATTCGGCAGCCTGGAAACAGCGGTCGCAGCGATGCGAGCGGGTGCCTACGACTTTGTCAGCAAACCGGTGGAACTGGATCTGCTGGCTATTCGACTGGAACGAGCCATTCAGCATCGGTCGCTCTCGGAACAAGTTCGACTGCTCAGTGATCGCGTACAACAGGCGAATCGATTTTCGAAGTTGCTGGGCGAAAGCCCCGCGATGAGACACCTGTTTGACGATCTTCGTCGTATTGCCGAAACCGACACGTCAGTCCTGATTACTGGCGAAAGTGGTACGGGGAAGGAACTGGTCGCCAAAGCGCTGCACGAACAAAGTCGCAGGCGAACTAAACCATTTGTCGCGATCAACTGTGCGGCACTACCGGAATCGTTATTGGAAAGCGAGCTGTTCGGACATAAGCGAGGTTCCTTTACAGACGCGGTTTCCGACCAGCGAGGATTGTTCCTGCAAGCGGATGGCGGCACGCTGTTCCTGGATGAACTGGGCGAATTCCCGCTTTCGCTACAGCCGAAGTTGCTGCGCGCCCTGGAAGAACGAACGGTTCGTCCTGTTGGCAGCGATAAGGAAGTCCCCTTTGACGTTCGGTTGATCGCTGCCACGAATCGAGATCTGGAAACAGCAGTTGAAGAGAAGCGGTTTCGTGAGGATCTTTATTTTCGCGTCAATGTGATCCAGATTAAATTGCCGCCACTTCGATCTCGCGGGACGGATGTGTTGCTGCTGGCACAGCATTATCTCGAAGATTTTGCGTCGCGAAATGGGAAGAAGATTGTTGGCCTGTCGGATGCGACCGCTCAGAAGCTGCTGGATTACGAATGGCCAGGCAACGTGCGCGAGCTAAGGAATGCGATTGAACGGGCGGTCGCGTTGGCTCGGTTTGACCGGATCGCGGTTGATGATCTGCCAGACAAAATTCGGAACTATCGAGGGACTCAACTGGAACTGGGTGGAGACAATCCTTCCGAGCTGCTCAAGATGGAAGAGGTCGAACGGCGGTACATTCAGCATGTGCTGAAGGTGACTCATGGAAACCGGACGCTGACTGCTCAGATTCTCGGGTTTGATCGAAAGACATTATATCGCAAGCTGAAACAGATGGGCGAAGTGATCGGTGACGACGCGGCTTCGTGAATTCGAATTTCTTCGGGACGGCGCGGCGTGAAGAGATTGACCGGACGAAAACGTGACCCGGCCGCCCGTGCGGACGTGGGGTTTCGAAGAGGGGGTCGGGCGTTCTATTTTTCGCAGGCTGCGTGCTTATTTTAGGTCTACGGCTGGAAGCCGCAGCTACGGAATTGGGGCAGATTTCCCCGGTGGGGCAGATTGCCCCGTGGTCGTTACGGGTTAAGTGCGGATATCGCAGGTCAATTTCCTGCGCCGACTTCTTCCTACACGCCTCAGGTACCTGTTTTTCGCTGATTGACCCGATTCTCAGCCAATGGCAAGTCTGCGAAATCATTTTGAAATTGTTGGCATCGCAATTGCGAATGTGTTCTTCGCCATCAAGTTCGTAGAAAAGGACGAACGGTTGGGAAGTTTCTCAACAATCAACAACAGGAGTGCAGGTTATGAACCATCAAAAGTCAGTCAGTTCAACGGTAAAAAAAGCAGGGCGCGTGACCCTTGCTTCGATGATGTTGCTCGGAGGGGTCGGCTATATGGCGTATGCGACGCCACCTGCGTCGACGCTGACGCAGACAAATGCCGATCAGGCAGCAGTTCAGGGATTGGAACAATCAGGTCGAGCGTTCGCTTCGATCGCGAGGCGAATTTCTCCGGCAGTCGTATCGCTCAAAGTGGAAAAGAAGATAGGAAGCGACGTTCAATTGGGCAATGGGCCCTCAGACGAAGCGCCTAATCCACTCAATGACGAAATGTTGAAGCGGTTTTTCGGAGATCGGATTCCTGAGGGACTTCGGCAACGACAGCAGCCCAGCCAGAAGCACGCGGTCGTTGGACAAGGGTCTGGATTTGTCGTGAGTTCGGACGGTTATATATTGACGAACCATCACGTGGTGGGGGATTCGAGCAAAGTGACCGTTCGATTCCATGACGGTCGGGAAATGCTCGCCAAGGTTGTTGGCAGCGACTCACAAAGCGATGTCGCCGTGATCAAGGTTGACGCGAAGAACCTGGTCGTTCTGCCACTTGGGGACTCGACATCGACAGAAGTGGGTGAATGGGTGCTGGCCTCAGGTGCGCCGTTCGGACTAACACAGACCTTGACGGCGGGGATCGTCAGTGCTGTGGGCCGAAATAGCGTTGGCATCAATAACTATGAAAACTTCATCCAGACGGATGCCGCGATCAACCCTGGAAATTCGGGTGGGCCACTGGTCAATCTGCGGGGCGAAGCGATAGGTATCAACACCGCGATCTTCAGCAAGACCGGGGGATCGGTTGGCCTGGGGTTTGCGATACCGATTGAAATGGCGAAACAGGTATACGACCAGATCGTTGATCATGGAACGGTTGTCCGAGGATACCTTGGTGTCAGAATCCAGGGCTTGAATCAGGATCTTGCCGAGCAGTTTGGATTGAAGGATTCACATGGCGTGCTTGTGGGTGACGTTCAGAAGGGTGCTCCTGGTGAAAAAGCAGGGCTGAAGCAGGCGGACGTGATCGTCGAACTGGATGGCAAGCCAATTGACGAAGCGGCTGCGTTCCGAAATGCGATTGCGATGAAAGCCCCCGGTTCGAAGGTCAATCTCACCGTCGTTCGTGATGGCCAGCGGATTCCGGTTGCCGCGACACTCGACAAACTTCCAGAAAACGGTTCGGTCGCGTCGGTCAAGGAAAGTCAGAAATCGTCAAACCCATGGGGTTTCTCGGTTCAGCCATTAACGGCCGAGTTGGCAAAAAAGTTCGGCTACAGTGAAGATGCCGGGGTCGTGATTACGGAAGTCTCGCCAGGTTCTCCAGCGAGTGCCGCAGGGCTTGAGCCTGGGATGCTTGTTCAACAGGTGAATCGTCGAAAGGTGACTTCAGCGGACGAATTCAACGAAGCCGTTCAACAGAACAAGGAAGCTAAGACATTGTTGCTGCTCGTCTCTGACGGACAGAATTCAAGGTTCCTGGTTCTGAAGGCCGGAGAATAGTCAGATGCCGGAAACGGGCATGTTGAGATTCCTGTGAAATCACATCCCAGAATCTCGAATCAAGCTCGTATAGGAATAAACCGTGGGCAACCCAATATGCAGGGGTTGCCCACACTCGGAGATCGCCGACGCGGGAGGACATTTTCATCAGATGTTCTTCCGCGTCGGTTTTTTGTTTGGCGATTGGCCGTTTGACTGGATTCTGCATCGATTCCTGCTCACACTTCTTTGCCAGGCTTGGTCGGCGGTGACGCCGAATGACAACGACGATCTGAGGCTGGATGTTCTGGGGTCGGGCGTACAAATTTCAAAATTGGCCCACAAAGCCTGTTTTACGTTGATAACATCGCATCGACCAATTTTGCAATTTGAACACCCGACCCCTTCTTTACCGACGAAGGCCAAACAATGGGCAATCACAAATCGATTCAACCTGGAAGCCACCCACGTGGAAGCGAAACTCTACCACCTCCCATCAAGACAATTGTCGAGACGTCAATCTACACGAAGAATCTGGACGAAATGGAAGCCTTTTATGCAGGAATCCTGAACCTGCGGGTGGTTGCAAGAGAGGCGGGTCGGCACGTTTTTTTCATGGTTGGCCCGGGCAGCATGCTGCTAATCTTCAATCCGGAAACAACCCTTCACGGACACATGCTTCCGACTCATGGCGCCACAGGCCCCGGGCATGTGGCACTGGGAGTGACCGCCGAGTCGATTGATGCCTGGCGTGAGCGACTGATTGCTCATGGAATCGTGATTGAAAAAGAACATACGTGGCCTAAGGGTGGACATTCGATTTACTTTCGAGATCCAAGTGAAAATTCCGTCGAATTGATCACTCCCAAGGTCTGGGGAACCCGTAACGGATGGTAAACATCCGGCGTGTCGCCAAAAATCCGGAAAACATCTGTTTTTCTCGACTAAAACAATGATCTCAGCAGCCCGTGACTGTTGAGAATTGACCTCATTTCAGGTATCCTTGTCGATTCAAGAAAAACCAATGCTGAGATCGCAGAATGGCGGTCCCCTCACCCCCTACGGGACGTCTTATTAGTCATGATTCGCTCGGTCAAATCGGGTGAAACAAGGATAATTGGCGTTCCCTTCAAGGAATCGACGATTGGCTACTGGCGACGGAACTCCTGAAGACCCAAAACTGCCCAATAATCCTCCTGAGGGTGCTCAAAACGATCGCGTGCAGGATATTGCGATCCAAGACGAGATGCGGACAAGCTACGTCACGTACGCCATGTCCGTCATCATCAGTCGCGCCCTTCCTGACGTGCGTGACGGGCTGAAGCCCTCTCAGCGGCGAATTCTGGTCGCGATGAACGACCTGAACCTCGGCCCCAGCTCTGGCCGAGTCAAATGTGCCAAGATCTGCGGTGACACGAGCGGTAACTACCATCCTCATGGTGACGGTTCGATCTATCCGACGCTCGTCCGTATGGCCCAGAACTGGAACGTTCGCGAGGTACTGATCGATAAGCAAGGGAACTTTGGTTCGCTGGCCGGGATGCCTCCCGCTGCCATGCGGTACACGGAAGCCCGCCTGTCGGCCGTCGCCGCAGAAATGCTTGACGATCTGAAGCGAGACACCGTCGACTATGTGCTGACATACGACCAGCGAAATCGCGAACCGGTCGTTCTGCCGTCACGGTTTCCCAATCTGATCGTCAACGGTTCCAACGGGATCGCCGTCGGGATGGCGACGAGTATTCCCCCGCACAATCTGGGCGAAGTCAGTGATGCCATCGTACGCCTGATCGATGATCCAGACAGTTCGCTCGATGATTTGATCGAGTGCATGCCGGGACCTGATTTTCCGACAGGTGGCGTGATTTGTGGTCGGCTTGGGATTCGGCAGGCTTACCTGACGGGACGCTCGACGATCATTCTTCGGGCGCGGACCCGATTTATCACAGAAAAAAACACGGACATCATCGAAGTCACCGAGATTCCATATCTCGAAACTCGCGACCGAATTCGCGAAAAGATCGAGCAGTTGATTAAAGACGAGCGGATCAAGGGGATTGCTCGAGTTACCGACCTCACCGACCGCACTCTACCGTCGTGGCAGACCTGTCTGCATATTGCGGTCAAGCGAGGTGAAGATAAAGAAGTTGTCCTCAATCAGCTTTTCCAGTTCTCGTCGCTGCAATCCACAGTCAGCATTATCCTGCTGGCACTGGTCGGCAATCGTCCGCGATTGCTTTCGCTGAAGGAAATGCTGGCCGAATTTATCCGCCACCGGGTCACTGTTCTTCGCCGTCGGACCGAGTTCCTGCTGGGTGAAGCGCGTAAGCGAAAACACACCGTCGAAGGGATGTTGATCGCTCAGATCAATCTCGACGAAGTGATTGCCACGATCCGCAGTTCGGC
Source organism: uncultured Schlesneria sp. (assembly GCA_903904835.1). Classification (GTDB taxonomy): domain Bacteria; phylum Planctomycetota; class Planctomycetia; order Planctomycetales; family Planctomycetaceae; genus Schlesneria. The sequence continues at coordinate 13,055 of CAIVEI010000069.1, forward strand.
CAGTCGATCCGAAGCCAAGGAACGACTGCAACTGATCCAGGTTCCAGCGCCGCTGGTCAAGCGAGCGTTAGGAGACGACGGGTTCGCGATGTATCAGAGCGAAGTGGGCGAAAAAGAGAGCTATTCTCTTTCGGCCAACCAGGCGGAAGCGATCGTCTCGATGCAGCTTGGTTCGCTGGCGAACCTCGAACGGGAAAAACTTCACGAAGAACATGCCAAGCTGCTGATCGATATCGGCGGACATCTGTTTTTGTTGTCGGACGAGGCAAATATCCGTGCCGTCGTTCGCGAAGATACGCTGGCTATCAAAGCCAAGTATGCCACAAAACGCCGTACGGAAATCAACGATCTGGAACTGAGCGGGATCAATCAGGAAGATCTGATCGCCGAAGAACCGATGGTCGTTACGCTGTCGCAACGCGGCTATATCAAGCGAATGCCGCTCAACACGTATCAGGCTCAGAACCGTGGCGGCAAGGGAATTATCGGCGCCAAGGCAGATGACGAAGACGCGATCGAACACTTGTTCGTGGCGAGCACCCATGCCTGGTTGCTGTTTTTCACAGACAAAGGCAAGGTTCTCTGGGAGAAGGTTTACAACCTGCCACTCCAGAATCGAACCAGTAAAGGCCGGGCACTGGTCAACCTTTTGGCACTCCCCGAAGGTGACCGAATCAGTAGTTGTGTTGCAGTCCGCGAATTCGATGAAGAACGCTTTCTGATCATGGCCACAAAAAACGGGGTCGTGAAAAAGACACCGCTTTCGGCCTATAAGCGTCCGCTGAAGGGCGGAATTATCGCCATCAACTTGCGAGACAACGACGCCCTGATCGAAGCGATGATCGTTTCGCCGAAGGACGACGTTCTGCTTGCCACCAAGGGAGGTATGGCGATCCGGTTTGCTCAATCGGACGCTCGCAGCATGGGCCGAAATACGAGCGGCGTCCGGGGTATCCGCCTGAAAAAGGACGATCTTGTGATCGGGATGATCCTCGCCGACCCTGCGATGAGCTTGCTGACAGTTTGCGAAAACGGACACGGTAAACGAACCGCAATCGGTAACGGCGGCGTCCTTGTTGAGGGGACTTCCGAAGTATCAGTCACCGCCGACGAAACCGTGGACGAAGAAGCTGTCATACCAGAAGATGAATCCATCGACGACGAATCCACTGCCGACGAACCTGAATCGGAAACGGAAGAAGCCGAAGGTGAGGACGAAGTTGTTGGCTCGTCAAACCAATACCGTCGCCAGAAGCGAGGCGGGAAGGGCGTCAAAGACATCAAAGTTACAAAGCGTAACGGGAATGCAGTCAAGATTCTGGCAGTGATGGATCAGGACGAAGTCTTGATGGTCACCGCAACTGGTAAGATTCAACGGATTCGTGCCGGTGATATCAATGAAATTGGCCGTAATACTCAGGGTGTTCGCGTCATTCGCCTGGAGGAAAACGACAAGCTCGTCAGCATGGCTCGTATCCCCGCCGACCTCAATGTTGTAGACGCTTCTGTCGTCGTATCACCGGCTGCATCCGCTTCACAGACAGCAGTTACTCCGCCAACACCACCAGAAGTTCCACCTGAATCTTCGTCGAATTGAACGAAAAGGTCCTTTCGAGAATTTTCATCGTGTCGGGTTCTCGAACTTGTTTTTTAGAACGCCTGGTTGGTGTCGGGAATGAGATCAGATGCCAACCGTGAATATTGCCTCGCATCTGAAGGACATGGCCCAGCATCACCCGGACCAACTGGCGGTGATGTTCCCTGCCTCGCGGGATGGAAAAGGCCAAACGGAATACTCGAGTTTCACTTACAAGAAGCTCGATGAGGAAAGTGATTTCCTGGCAGCGGGACTTGATGCAATCGGCATCGGTCGAGGGGTCAAGACGGTGCTCATGGTTCCTCCGTCTCTTGAGTTTTTCTCTCTGACGTTTGCCCTGTTCAAAGTCGGAGCTGTCCCGGTCCTGGTTGACCCCGGTATCGGCATTAAGAACCTCGGCAAATGCCTTAAGGAAGCAGAGCCGGAAGCATTCATTGGTATCACCAAAGCGCATGTTGCGCGTCTGTTGTTCGGCTGGGCCAAAAAGTCGCTGAAACAACTGGTCACCGTGGGCCATCGTTTTGGTTGGGGTGGGCACAGACTCACACAAGTGACCGATATTGGACGCCTCCGTCAGTCAAACTCAGCGCGTTCCAATGAACAACGGAAGGCTGCGGAAACAGAAATTGATGAGACCGCGGCCATCCTTTTTACGAGTGGAAGCACGGGCGTTCCCAAGGGGGCGGTCTATTCGCACGGCAACTTTGCCGCTCAAGTCGCAGCATTGAAACAGGCGTTTGGAATTGAACCGGGTGAGATTGATCTGTGTACGTTCCCACTGTTTGCTCTGTTTGCGCCGGCACTTGGGATGACTGCGGTCATTCCACGAATGGATTTCACAAAGCCCGCCACTGTCGATCCTCGCGAGATCGCTGAACCGATTGCTCGATTCGGAATCAATAACCTGTTTGGCTCTCCGGCTCTGCTTAACCGCGTGGGTCGAGCCTTGAAATCCAAACACACGAAGGACGGGAAGGAGCCATCATCGTCTACTGAATTCACCCCTATATGGACATCGCTACGTCGAGTTCTTTCCGCAGGTGCGCCAGTGTCGCCCGCGATCCTTGAACGATTCTCAAAGTACCTGTCGGCTGACTCACAAATCTATACACCTTACGGCGCCACCGAATCCTTGCCAGTCGCTGTCATTGGCAGTCACGAGATCCTCCGTGAGACTCGGCACCTCACTGCACAAGGATCTGGAACATGCGTAGGCCGTCCGGTCGAGAGCGTCGAAGTCCGCATTATTGGAATCACCGACGATCCGATTGGTGACTGGAGCGATCAGCTCTGTTTGCCGCGGGGTCAGATCGGCGAAATCGTCGTGAATGGTCCGATGGTGACGCAACAATACTATAAACGCCCTGACCTGACTTCGATCGCCAAGATTCGCGATCCCGTCACCGGTCGAATGCGTCATCGTATGGGTGACGTCGGCTATTTCGATGATCAGGGACGTCTCTGGTTTTGCGGGCGTAAATCACACCGTGTAGTGACTGCAGAACGGACGTATTTTACAGAACCTGTCGAAGGAGTCTTCAACGCTCATCCCGCAGTCTTTCGCACTGCCCTGGTGGGTGTCGTTCGGGCGGGTAATACTGACCCGGTATTATGCGTGGAACGTGAACCTCAACACTCACCGAACGAGGGACCTCGACTCTCGGATCAGAAACTCATCGCGGAATTGAGAGCACTTGGTAACCGCTTCGAGCTGACGCGATCGATTCAGACGTTCCTGTTTCACCCGAGTTTTCCTGTCGACATCCGTCATAACTCAAAGATCTTCCGTGAGAAACTGGCGGTGTGGGCAACGTCAATCATTAAATAGATTCCAGCTCGACCGTGTCTCCGACTCGAATGATGCCATGGCCCCGCTCGAGAAGTCTGGTGTTTGTCGACAGCCGATAGAAGTGGTTGAAATGCTCACGTGGAGCCCAATCCGGTAGCGTTTCTTCCCGCCGTCTGGAAAACTGTTGCGAGAATCCGGCTGGTGTCACATCGCCCGTCTGCGAGTTTCGGGTCGGGACCACGCAGCGTTGGCAGGGGTTGATACCGCCAAACTGCACATCGCCTGCACGAAACGGCTGTGGTTGGCGATCGCTTCGAAAGAGACGATCCTCCCAAAACGGTTCAACACCATCAACCTCGATGTTGGCCCGAAAGCGGTGGCGAACTTCCTCAACGGTCAATCCTTCAAACCAACCAGCTACCGTTCTCAGCGTTGCAGCACTGATGATCGTTGGACCGACGGCACCCAAGTCATCCGGAAAACCGGTCTCGTCATTCTCAATGATTGAGACTTCCAGTGAGAAGAAAGTACTTAACCAGTCTGACAATTGGGGGCCGTCATCATCGAGCCGCCCATGCAGCTCAACCTTTTCATCCCGCCGACCAACATCGAACTCACGCGAAACAGGGTCCACCTGTAATCTGAGTTGATGTATCAGGGGGGTTCGTTTGGCATTGATGAATCGCCCATTGGCATCCACAAGCGCGAATTTCCGATCGTAGAGGAGCGCTCCACTCACCATGACCGATGCTGTTTCCAATGCGAGGCCATCGCAGGACTTCATCGGAAAGACCGTGATGCGGGCAACATGGGCCGACACAGGGCGATCCTTAATAAGGCTTCAATGATCACCAACCAACGTATTCCGAGTTTTCACGTCACCGGATGTCGCATTGCTTCAATCAATAGAGACACCGTCGTGACTGAAATCCCAACCATAAAACACAAACCAATCGCCGTGAATGGCCCCCACCAGAACATCCCCAGAATCAAGCCAGCCAATGCACAGGGAATCGAAACAAACACAAGGATATTCTCGGTCGCGGCACCTAGAAAAAACGCGAGAAAGACAATACAAAACCAGCAGGCTGACGAAAGAAACGGAATCCAAACAAGATCGTCCGTGTAGCCTTGGCGATAGGACTGGATGGCCGCCAACACCACCCCGATCACCACGCCAGCCACTGCCCCGAACTTCAATAACTTGTGAAACGCGCGCCGATGGTCTTCTTCCTGTTGCCGCCTGGTTTCATCATGCAGCTCTGCCTGAAACGCGGCATCTTCTTTCGCAGTCAGAATCGGCTCACCAAAGTTTGGCAGTGATGTATTCGAAACTGAAGGATCGAATGCTCGTACGACCAGTCTGAATCGGTCGCCGCCAACGACGACGATCTCGGTTCCCTCTTCGATCGGGCCCCTTTCCGCTCGTGCAGCCATCGGTGCCCGGTTGATCAAGACGCGACCGCTGGGATACAGCGGGCAGGCGGCTCGACCGCGATCACCAATCTTTGCCACCATCGGGCGCCCTTTTCCTCTGTCACCTGGCTAAGAGATCTTCGTCACCTGAACCTGTTGAGATCAAATTCGAAAACTATTTCCCAAGTTGCTTATCTGCAAAATCGAGAAACACGCCCCAGTCCTCGCGGTCCATTGAATGCTTACCGGGTCGGATGTAGTAACCCAGTTTACTATCAACCAGCTTTCTTAGCTCGGGCCGTTCCTTGGCATCAAGTCCACCAGCACCGAGTAATCGATAGACCGGATCAGCCGCTTTCAGCATCTCGAACTGACCATCAGGATTTGCCCACTGATCTTCGATTGCATTCGAATAAAGAACGGGACGAGGTGCACACAACGCGAGCAGGCAATGCTGGTCGAACGGAAGCTTGTCAGGCTGTTCGTTAAACAGCGGAAAATTGTCGCAGAACCAATGCGGAAATGCGGTATTAATCCGCCGAATCGTCTCGACATCCTTGCGATCGATATCAACTCGACTGGGAGCCGTCCCTCCACAACCTGCCTGATGAGGGATGGCCAGTGCAATTCGATCGTCCATGGCAGCAGCCAGCAATGTTGTCTTTCCGTTTCTGGAATGACCGACCGCTGCAATCCGCTTGGGATCGATTGAATTCGAATGGTTCAGCAGCAGGAAATCAACCACTCGGTGGTAGCCCCACGCCCAGGCGGAGATCGCTCCGGCATCGTTCGGCTTCGGAGTTGTCTGCCCCGGTGCATAGAACGAAGGCTGTATTCCATCTGAAAAATCAGGAGTATCGGGATCGATATCTCCGCTGTAGAAGCAGGCCAAACCATAACCCCGTTCGACGATCAGGTCCAGATTCCAAGCGTCGATCTGACCCGCACGTCCCTTGTCGGTCGCTCGTTCGTTCTCGGAACCCGCACACGATTTGTAGACCCAGCCTTCGGGGATGTGGACCATGGGATGATTCGTCAAAGCGTGATTACCACAGAAGTTCATTCCCACGAACACCGGTACCTTTCCCGAGCGGCCATTAGGAACGACAAGCAGTACATGCAAACGCTGCTTCAAATCGGGACCAAAAAACGCCAGGCGACTTTCGCTGATCGTTGCTTTCCCGTTCAAGAACTCCGGGTCTTTGAACAGAACTTCTTCGACGACCCACCGCTGTGGCTTGAGCGGCAAGTATCCGTACATGTAATGTTGAAACAGAGCCTTCAGTTCCGGCCGCCGCTTCGCCGTCCAATCCGCTGCTGAGGTAATCTTCGTCCCATCCAGCATCACCAGCGGATCGGGCAATTCAGGCCGAGCCGGAAGCGACGCGAAATCAGGAAAGTCGGCTGCCGACGCCTGATGCACGACAAACACGATGCTCAGAAGTAGACTCTGCCGAACGAACTTGGACATATTTAGACCCCAAAGGAATACTAGATTGCTTACGCCTCACATCGTCGCTGACGCTTGTGTTCAAGGTCTGCCGCTCTCATCAAGGGACGATCAATTCGACCAGATCGCCTCGTTTCTCCTGCAGCTTACGAGCGACTTCTGCATCGACGTAGTCGCTGTGGCATGAGGCCTTATCGGCTGCTTCTTCTGTCATCACTTTCTTGGTCTTGGCCGCCAGGCGATGAATTTCTTCGGGGCTCAATACCCCTCGTTTGGCAAGGATTTCCTGCTGTTCGGCGGTCAATGCCGCAGTGACTTTGGCCTTGTCCCATTTGTAATTCTCGTCCTTACCTGACGTGAATTCGACGATCTCTTTGCTGATTCGTACGCTGCACCAGTCGTGGCCGCACATCGCACAGAAGTCGGTATCAACGTCAAGATCCTCATCGTGATAGGCTCGTGCCGTATCAGGATCGAAGCTCAAATCAAAATGCTTCTGCCAATTGAGGGCCGCTCTGGCTTTGGTCAATTCGTCATCGCGATCTCGCGAACCGGGAATACCGAGTGCCACGTCGGCAGCATGAGCGGCGATCTTGTAAGCGACACATCCCTGTTTGACGTCGTCCTTCTTTGGAAGTCCGAGGTGTTCCTTGGGAGTCACATAGCACAGCATCGCGGCACCGTGATAACCGGCCGCCGTCGCTCCGATACAACTCGTAATGTGGTCGTACCCTGGGAAAATGTCCGTCACGAGCGGACCGAGAACATAAAAAGGCGCACCGTGACATAGACGCCTCTGAAGCTTCATGTTGAATTCAATCTGATCGAACGGGACGTGACCCGGTCCTTCGACCATGACCTGAACCCCTTTCCGCCAGGCTCGTTCAGTCAGTTCTCCCAGCGTGACCAGTTCTGCCAGTTGAGCCTGATCGGTCGCGTCCGCCAGACCACCGGGACGCAGGCCGTCGCCGATTGAAAACGTGACATCGTATTCCCGCATGATGTCGCAAATCGATTCCCAATGGTCATACATGGGATTCTGCTTGCCATGGACCAGCATCCATTTGGCCAGCAATGACCCACCACGACTGACGATACCGATCAATCGCTTGTTGATGAACGGCAGATGCTCGCGCTGAACGCCTGCGTGAATTGTAAAGTAATCAACCCCTTGTGCTGCCTGTTGCTTCAGCGACTCAAGAATGATCTCCGGAGAAAGCTGCTCGATCTTTCGCCCAATGATCATCGAATAGATGGGGACGGTGCCGATCGGAACGGTACTGTTACGGACAATCGCGTCACGGCAAGCATCCAGATCGCCGCCGGTGCTCAGGTCCATGACTGTGTCCGCGCCCCAACGCTCGGCCCATTTCAGTTTTTCCACTTCTTCATCGGTGCTGGATGAGACCGGCGACGCTCCCATGTTGGCGTTCACCTTAGTCTTCGAAGCGCGCCCGATCGCCATGGGATCGAGCTTGTACTTGAGGTGAACCTTGTTGGCAGGAATCACCATCCGGCCCGCAGCAACTTCATCGCGAACCTGCTCAGGAGTCAGATGAGGTTCCCGTTCCGAGACACGAGCCATCTCTGGTGTCACGGTCCCAACACGAGCATGTTCTAATTGAGTGATCGGCTGGAATCCTGCTGGAGGTCGCCAGGCAGCAGCTTGCTCATGCGACTGCTGTCCCGCTCCGCTGCCAAACCCGGGTCGAAGCACCCAGTCAGTCGGCATGAAATCCCATGCTGTCTTGTCTGAAGGAGCAGGCATCCCCGGTGTATCGGGCGATGCGAACGTTAACGCCCCCGCACGCCCGGGCATGATCGCTGGGCGCAACGCAAAACTGCCTGGCGTCGTCCCTTGAGCGGTCGACGAAGGGTTCTGCCCGAGGGGCGGCAATTGATAGGAACGATCGGTCATGGCGGTCGACATCAGCATCTCTCTTCGATTCAGCCACCGGGGCGTAATCTTTTGGTTTCTTTCAAGTTTCGCGCAGGCATCCCCCGCTTACAAAACAAGACAGGTGAGTCCGGAATTGCCTCTTTTGCACTATGCTATAGTAGTCCATCGCAAGCCACTTTTCAAAAGGGGCTACCAAAGCAGCATTGTTTTCGAAATCGGGTCCGCGATCAAACCATTTCATATCGCGGAATCTCCCGAACCATTTGTGCAAAAACACCTTAGGAGTGCTTCTAGACAACAGCCTCAATGCAAAACCACAACCAGGTGTCGGGCAAACACTCGGAAACCGCAAAACTCGTCTTGGCGGAAAATCGCGTTTGTACTACTTTCCCGTTCTCTCCCTTATACGACATTCATGATGGCTTTTTCCGCTGGAGGTTCCTGGCGATGATTTCGTCTCGAACAATCCTGACGTGTGCCCTCGTGTGTTCGATCATGTCGAACTTGGGCTGCGCCAGCTTTTGGCATGACTTAAAACCGCACCGTTTGAATCGCCTGAATCGAGGACCAGCCCCTTCGCTGGACCCCGAATTCAGTCATCGAACACGCTCAAACAAAACGCAACTGGTAAAACGGACCACGCCGCGAAAGGCGCCTACGCTTTCCGCGAATAGTGCCGAAATTGCCACCGTGCGTGCTCAAAATCCTGAGCGATAACGCGATTAAACATAATTTCAGTCGTTCTTAACGGTCAGTAGCGTCGTCAGGTGACACGCTACTGATTCCGCGAGTCGCTGTACGTGGTAACCTCCTTCCAGACAGCTCACAAGCCGACCCTGACTGTAAGTCTCGGCAACTTGAATGACCATCCGCGTCAGGGTTTCAAAGTCTTCGGTTTCCAATCCAAGCGAGCCGATCGGGTCTTGCGCATGTGCATCAAACCCGGCACTGACCAGCACCATCTGCGGTTTACATTTTCTGGCTGCGTCGTTGAGCATCGATTCAAACCTTGTCAAGTAATCCTTGCGTGACGTTCCAAACGCCACGGGCAGATTGAACTTGGTACCCAGCCCTTTTTCCGTTCCGGTTTCATCTTTCGCCCCTGTCCCCGGATAGAAGGGTGACCGATGTGCCGAAAGAAACCAGACATCGTCCCGTTCATAAAAAATGTCTTGCGTCCCATTGCCATGATGGACATCCCAGTCAACCACGAGCACTCGCTCCAGATGATGGTGTTTCACCGCATGATCCGCCGCCAATGCAATGTTGTTGAATAAGCAAAAACCCATTGCTTCATGAACGAGTGCATGATGCCCCGGAGGCCTGACCAGACAGAGTGCCTGCTTGTCTGTCCCCTTCATTACGGCATCGACCGCTGCGATGGCCGTTCCCGCTGCACGACACGCGACATCGTAAGATTTCGGCGACATGAACGTATCACCTTCGATCCAGCCGCCACCTTCTTTGGCATATTGAGCGACCCGGCCGACATACATCCCACCATGGATTTTCGAAAGCTCATCGACCGTCGCGACCCGGGTCTGGGCCGACTGACATTTGGCCGCCAGCCCCGTTCGCTTCAGCTCTTCCCGGATCGCCACCAGTCGTTCGGGACGCTCGCGATGAGTCCCCGTTTCGTGATCCAGGAATCGATCATCGGTGTAGAGAATCGTCATCGTCTGTTCTTTCGAGTGATTCGTGTTAAAACTCTTGCGTCGCGTTGATATCTTATGTCTGACTCAGACGATTGCGTTGATCGGTACAGCGAAACCGCCATTCATAGAATCCATCATGCAGCTCGCCCAAAGAAATCCCTCACTGAATTGGGAACCGCTCCCGCTCGACTCATCGGGGCAACATGTCGCGTGGGTCTGGTTTCGCCCCGCAGCAGTCCCTTTCGGACTGATGTTCGTCATCCCTCCCAATGTGTTTGCCGATGCCCAGGTCGCCGCAGGATTATCGGTGCGGCAATTGATCATGGCAACAGGTCTTGATGAAGAACGCATTTTATACTGGACATTCAATGGGTTAAGTTTTGATACGGCAGGGGGAACATCTCCCATGCTTGATCAACCGCTTCCGCCACCACCACCCGGCACGAATATCAACATTTCCGTCTGGATCGAACCGGCGCAGTCGTTCGCGATCCCGCCGATAATGACAGCCGCGCCAACGGCGGCAATCGGCCAACAAGCATATGCCTCTGGCGGAACGGCTTCGGGCTCCGATGCCCGGTCACTCGAAGCCATCGATTCACATTGGGGTGCCATTCTTCAAATGGAAGTCCGCATCGCATCCATTCGAAAGGAACTTGGCGGAAATATCTCACGTTTAAATTCGCTGAATCGAGACCTGAACTCCGACGAACGACGAACGTGCGACAGCAAGGATCTTCAAGCCTGGACCGATGCCCGTCGCTGGCTGCGTGACTCCATTTCATCGCTGTCCCGATCCGTCAAGGAAATCGACACCGGCATCACCAGTGGCGCCGGACAGCGACACAAGTTCGAAGAGATCTATCGAAAATACGTGATTCCTAAAGTCCCGTTTGCGGGAGTGGCTCAGTCAGTCAACGAGTTCGAATCGTATCGAAAAACAATGCAAAACGTGTTGTCAGCAGCTCAGGCCAGCATCGCCAAATCAGGTCGCGAAGCCGAATCACGAGCCAACGCGGTCCTGACTCGTATCACCGCCAAAATGCGTTCAATCCGACGCAAGGACTAGTCCGCTCTTCGTAGCATGGGCTTCAGCCCGTGCGACAAAACATGTCATCCAAGCCGGAAGGCTACCCTATACCCAAAATCACTTTCTTCGATCGACTCCGCCGCGTACCAAACAACAGAAACCCGGAAAGCAGCGTCAACGGAATAACGATTGACGGGTAAGCAACGATCCAGATTTTCAACGCTTCCAGCGTCGTTCCTTTTTCGATGTATACCGAAATCTTTCGGAAGCCAAGCCAGTCGGATTCCCACGGCTTGGCGTTCCAGCCGAATGGATAGGCTCCGTTGCGGTTATTCGAGTGAAATGTCTGGCATTTAAACTTGCCAACGCCAACCGTGAACCTCGGCACCACACGGATTTCCTGTAGTCCAGTCCAGCCAATCCCCGCAGGACAAGAATATACGACATGTAACGTTTGCGCGTCCTTTACGAACTCGATCTGATCAACCTCATTGAAACTCCTGACCCAACCCGCCATGAAGGCAAGCGCCAGAACCAAAGTCACCGCCCCAACCTTTCGTATCCATCCGTGAAAGATTTCGCCCATCACAAAGCTCGTTTCATGCGGTGAATTGGGATTGCTGCTCTTTTTATGTCTTCGTCCGTGCCGTGCATCAGACCAAAGTAGCCATCATCGCTCGGCGTGATGAGCTTGCGTCGAAAACGAGCCGATCGTTGCCGAGGTTACGTTTCATTTTGCAGAACCTCCAATCCACCCAGACGTAAGCAATGTCAGACTTCAGTTGTTTGTCTCGCGTGTCATGCTCATCACGCGGAAAGGCTGTCAGTTTGTGTCGTGTGGGCTTTGGCCCGCATAAGATGTTGAGTCGCACGGGCTGAAGCCCATGCTACGGGTTGTGGCTTACCATTCTTAACTTACAAAAACTGACAGCCTCGGAGCGATGATGGCTACGTTGGAAGAATTCATGCCTGGAATTACGCCAAGACCTGTTTAACCACTTCGCCATGCACATCTGTCAAACGGTAATCCCGGCCCTGGAAACGATACGTCAACTGAGTGTGATCAAAGCCAAGCAAATGCATGATCGTTGCCTGCAGATCGTGAATATGAACTTTGTCCTTCGCGATCGAAAAACCAAGCTCGTCCGATTCGCCGTGTGAGTAACCACCCTTTACACCACCACCTGCCATCCACATCGAATAGCAGTCGGGAAAATGGTCTCGTCCAAGATTCGCACTGGCTGCCGTTCGGCCTTCGCGGAACGGAGTGCGACCGAACTCGCCGCCGCAAATGATCAATGTATCCTTCAACATGTCTCGCTGTTTCAAGTCCTTGATCAGGGCCGCCACCGGCTTGTCCATCGTTGCACATTTGTTTGTCAGGCCGTCGGTCAGTGCCTCGCCTGGACCGGTTCCGTGGAAGTCCCAGCCCCAGTCGAAGAGTTGCACGTAACGAACCCCTTGCTCGCAAAGTCGACGAGCCAGCAAACAGTTGTTCGCAAAGCTGGAGGCACCGGGCTGAGCACCGTAGGACTCGATCGTCTCTTTCGTCTCTTTGGAAATATCCATCACTTCAGGGACCGACATCTGCATTCGGAACGCCAGTTCGTACTGCGCGATTCGGGTGAGCGTCTCAGGATGTCCCAACTCAGCCGCCTGCATTTCGTTCAGGTCGTGCAGCGCGTCCAGCGTCTCACGTCGCAAACTTCGCGACATCCCTGCCGGATCGGACGCAAACAGAACCGGATCACCTTTCGACCGGCATTGCACTCCCTGATAGACCGACGGCAGAAAACCGCTTCCGTATGAGTTCTTGCCGCCGTTCGGCTGCACGCCGCTTGAAATCAACACGACAAAACCCGGCAGGTTTTCGTTTTCCGTCCCCAGCCCGTACGTGGCCCATGCCCCCATCGAAGGACGACCGGGTCGTGCCGAACCGGTATACAGCAACAGTTCGGCAGGCGCATGATTGAACTGCTCGGTAAACATCGACTTGATGACGCACATCTCATCGGCGACGGTCTGCAGGTTTGGCAATGCATCCGATAACCAGACACCACCCTGACCGCACTGTTTAAATTGTCGTGGCGTCCCCAGCAACTTGGGTGTTCCCGAGGTAAAAGCGAACCTCTTTCCCTTGATGAAAGAGTCGGGTGCATCCTGTCCGCTCATCTTCACCAGTTCGGGCTTGTAGTCATACAGGTCGAGATGCGGCGGCGAACCGGTCAGATGCAGATAGATCACCCGCTTGGCTTTGGCCGGGAAGGGTGGCAGCTTCGGGGCAAGTGGATTCACCACGGACGACGTTGCTGCGGACGAAGTGCCGCCAATCAACGACGACAAGGCCAACGAACCGACACCCAATTGAGCGTCACGTAAAAACTGTCGACGAGTCTGATTCTGCAACCGATCGAATTGCGGATTATTCATTGTTTTAAGACCTTCAAATATCAACGTTTCATCACCGTCTCATCGAGATTCAGCATCACATTTCCTACGACCGACCACGCAGCCAACTCCGCCACGTTCGCATCCGCCGGCGCGGCACCCAACGGATCGGTTGCCATCCGAACGGCATCTTCGGCGTTTTGCTGGAACCGAGTCAGCGATCGTTCGTACAAATTGACCAGCCGTGCCAGTTCGTTTTCATGCGGCGGACGTGACAGCGTCAGCCGGAACCCGTAACGGGCTTTGTCTGCCACCGATTGCCCCCCCTCTTTCACCACGCGACGCGCGAGTGCCTGAGCCGCCTCGACGTTGACGGGATCGTTCAAAGTCACCAAAGCTTGCAAGGGAGTATTCGTCCGAACGCGGCGAACGGTACAAACTTCGCGATTGGGGGCGTCGAACGTCGCCATCGAAGGATACGGATTGGATCGGCGCCAGGTGGTGTAGATCCCGCGCCGGTATTTGTCTTCTCCAGCACTCGTCTGCCAGTCGGTACTACTGCCGAACGCGGCACTCAGCCCCAAGTTTGGCTGAGGTGGTTTGACAGGCGGACCATACATCTTTGGACTGAGAAGTCCACTGACAGACAAAGCCTGATCTCGCAGTGTTTCCGCCGACATGCGGAATCGAGGTCCATGTGACAGCAGACGATTATCAGGATCACGCTGCTGAAGTTCCTCCGAGACTTTCGATGATTGACGATACGTGGCTGACATCACCAGCTTCTTGAGAAACGCCTTGGTATCCCACGGGCTTTGCGGCCTGGCTTCCGCACCCTGACTGGGGTCAACCGGCAAGCCTTGAATCTCACAAGCAAGCCAATCGAGCAATTCTGGATGCACGGGAAGATCCCCCTGCGAACCGAACTCTTCGCTGCTTCCCACAATCCCAATACCGAAAAGTTGTTCCCAATATCGGTTCGCGATGACGCGCGCCGTCAACGGGTTCTTGGCATCCACCAGCCATTTCGCCAGCGCCAGCCGATCTGGTGTGACTCCCGCCTCACCCGACGCAAACGCGGCAGGAATCCCGGCAGTCACTTCCTGACCAAGATCCGCGAAGTTGCCTCGATGCTGCACTTTGGTAACGCGGCGATTTGCTTTTAATTCCCGCATTACCGGAACAGTGTCGGGCTTCAGGTCACTCAAGGATTTCTGCAATCCCGCAAGCTGTTGTCGTGACGCCGCCAGTTCCGGCGCGATGCTCAAGAAGTGTTGAGTAATCAACGCCGATTGTTCTGGCGTCCGTTCAGCCGCCGTTGTTGCCAAAGCAGAAATGACAGCGGCAGGTGTCCGAGCCCAATCTTCCACGCGAGCTTCATTCGTGACCGAAAATCGGAAATGACCGAGCGTGTGATTGGCGAACTCAGATGCTTGATCAATCGTGATCGTCAATGTCGCACCCGCAGGAATTTCAATTCCGTTTTTGGCAATCAACGTTAACGAATGAGGTTGTCCAACCGACCCGCCGACGGCCCAGCCCTTGGCTTTTGGATCTTTGTTTTTCAGCACATTGGCCGGATCGAAACCAGCTTGAGTGTAATCCGCGACCGCCGTATCAAACGCGATCACCCGTTGACCGGTCACCGAGAATTCGCTGCTCGGATTCGGCGGCATCGCCACGTCCTGCTGCCAGATCGGTTCTCGCTTTTCGTTGAGAATGATCAGCTTGAAATTGGCTAACCGTTCGCCAACGCTACCGTCGGTGCGGTTCCAGACCGCGATCCGGTCAATCTTCTGATCCGCTTTCAGATCGACTTCCCACCATGGATCGCGACCGGCGGCCGTATGCGTCGTCGATTTCGCCTCGAAATATTGTCCGTTCGTATTCCCATCGATCGCCAGTTTTGCATCGCCACCAAAGTCGGTACTGATCTGCCTGGCTTCACCCTTGAGTGCCACGTTTTCGGACCCGTTAAAGACCTGCACTTCCGCCAGCGACAACAGCTTTTCGCCCGGTAGTTCGATCCGTACGAAACGTCCGATGGCAGAAGCTCCCGATGGGGGTGTCACGAGTCCCGAAATCTTTGAAATGACAAAATTTCCACCGGCATGACCAGGGCCTTTGCCTGGCAAGGTTTCATCAGTCAAAGCGTCCAGGCGGAGGCCTCGAAACGAATCGATCGCGCCGGAAAAATTGACGGTGTAGGAATCATTTTTCGCTCCAGCAGCAACTTTGACCGAACCATCGTCAGCGACGGTCGTGGCGACTTCGGCTTGCGACTTCACCGATGCGGGTTTGATCGGCGCCCAGGTCAACGTCCGTGGAAACGCCGCGTCCCATTTGGCCAAAGACGCTTTCAATTCGGGAGTTTCGGTTTTCAAGGTTTGTTCAAGCTGAGCGATCTCTGCCTGCCAGGCGGCTCGCTGCTTCAGTTGTTCCTCGGAATAGATGGAATGCACTGGCGATTCGTCCCCTCGATCCGCGTCCTCCGTATTGTTGAGGATCGCGAAGAAACGAAAAAAGTCTTCCTGAGTGATCGGGTCGTACTTGTGATTGTGACACTGGGCACACGTCATCGTGGTCCCCATCCAGACCGCCGCAGTCGTGTTCACTCGGTCAACAACGGCGACGTTACGGAATTCTTCGTCGTTCGTCCCACCCTCGTTGTTGGTCATCGTATTCCGATGAAACGCCGTCGCGATCAACTGGTCATCGGTTGGATTCGGTAACAAGTCACCCGCCAATTGCTCGATGGTGAATTGATCGAACGGCTTATTGGCATTAAACGATTTCACCACATAATCCCGGAACAGCCAGATGCGGCGAGCCGGGTCATCGGCGTAGCCGGACGAGTCTGCATACCGGGCCAGATCGAGCCAGAGCAATCCCCAATGTTCGCCAAACGCCGGCTTGGCCAGAATACGATCCACCAGTTTTTCATATGCATTTGGATCGGTATCGCTCACAAAGGCATCGACTTCTTGAATTGACGGAGGGAGCCCGATCAAATCGAGTGACACTCGGCGAATCAGGGCATACCGATCCGCCTCAACAGACGGCTTCAGTCCTTCGCGTTCCAACCGAGCCAGAATGAACCGATCAATCTCATTCTTCGGCCAGGCGGCATCTTTCACAGCGGGCAGGGGAGGGCGGACAGGAACCACGTACGACCAGTGCTGCGAGAATTTCGCTCCCTGTCCAATCCACCCCTTCAGCAATTCGACTTCGCGAGAAGTCAGCGGTTTGCCGTGTCCCTTGGGGGGCATGATCTCATCAGGATTGGTCGACGTCACCCGCTTGATCAGTTCACCCGCATCAGGCTTGCCGGGCACGACAGCAACTCGACCATCACCCAGATCGGCAAACAAGCCGTCTGCCGTATCAAACCTCAGCCCGTCTTTGCCACCTTTACGCTCAGCAGCATCGGGACCATGACACCGATAACAGGCATTCGAAAGGATCGGCTTGATATCCCGGCTGAAGTCAACGTTGGCCACCGGGGCTGCATCGGCGGCAAACATCGGTCGAGGGCCAGCCACAAGCACCAGAGCCAACAGGCAGAGCACAAAACTTCGCAGTCGCATTGATCAGGTTTCCGTCGAGATAAACGAAGCATCAACCATCAGCATCAGTTTATCAGACAAAGAGAACGGTGTCGCGGGTTTTGCGGAGTACTCAGTAAATTTCCAATCTTCGAGACGGAATAACAAACAGGCGAGCTGGGGAGATCAGTCATCGCAAAGATCCAGTTGAGCCGTTTTCTCAACGAAGCTGAAACAACATTGGTCAAGTTGGCAAAGTTGGCCAAGTTCCCTTTTTTGTAGGGTTTTCGGCACGTTTTGAACTTGGTCAAGTTCAACCTGGCCGGCACGTAGGGCGCGGACAAGTCTTCGAAGTCCCACCAAAACCAACTCGACTTTAGGAAAACACAAAGGCGTTTGAACAGAAGGTAACGAAGGAAACGAAGGGATTGCGAATGAAGTCCGCGTCCCGAGATTCCAGGACAATTCCGACCTCACTCGATGGAACACGTTTTTCTTCACTTCGTTACCTCCGTTACCTTCTGTTCAAATGTCTTCTCTTCGAAATCTTCCTTCGCGTGAGGCGCATTTGAAACCCGCCGTCTCACCGAAGCTGAAACAACATTGGTCAAGTTGGCAAAGTTGGCCAAGTTCCCTTTTTTGTAGGGTTTTCGGC
>CAIVEI010000070.1 GCA_903904835.1 uncultured Schlesneria sp.
CTTCCGCGTACTTTTGTTGCCAGAAATCCATCGTCGACTGATCCTATGCAAGAGTTCGTTCGATCAAGCCGGGCGCGTGCGACCCGATTGTAACAAGCTGCACCGCCGATGCGACCAACGGAAACCCCGAACCATTCCTGAAAAGGTCGCCATCCGCACCATTCGTATGATTTCGTAGCATGGGCTTTAGCCCGTGCAACTCCCGGCATCAGGAAACACCGATCCGTTCCCGAAAAACTCGCGAAACGCCAACCCCTGTCAACTTCGGGCTGATTGAATATGTTAAATATGCGGATTTTTCAAAGACCCGCGATTTCTATGAAATCGTCCGAAATATCGAAATGACGCGAACCTTGCGACGAACTGGATGGTCGCTATACTGTCCCCCCGCGCCTCATTCAAACCGAGGCACCCAGCCCAAGTGGCGGAACTGGCAGACGCGCTAGGTTGAGGGCCTAGTGGTAGCAATACCGTGCAGGTTCGATTCCTGTCTTGGGCAAATCCTTGTGAGATAATGGCTTGTGGCGAATTCGCCCAAGCCATGTTTCACTTGGGATTCTCTTTTTGGTAACAAATTGGTAACAATGTTGCGGTGACATAGGAGCCGCACATGGCCGGTCTTCAGCATCGAAACGGCAGTTACCGCATTCTTTTTCGCTACCAAGGCAAGCAGCATACGCTGACTCTCGGTGCGGTCACGGAAGATGAAGCCGGGACCAAAGCAGCCCAGGTCGACTACCTTCTGATGCGGTTGAAACAGAAGCTGGCTGTACTTCCGCCGGGCATCGAAATTGTCGAGTTCGTGCAGATGGACGGTCGTGTCCTGCCGCCCGCCTCGCCAGAAATTCAAAAGATCAATCTCACGGCTCTTCGCGACCAATATGTCGCGGCCCATCGAGCTTCCCTAGAACCCAATACGCTCAAATGCATCCAGATTCATTTCCGGCATTTGGAAAAGCATTTCGGTGCTGCGTTTTGCATTTCCGATTTGCAACTCTCCGATCTTCAGGGGTACGTCAATCACCGTGCGAAGGCTGCTGGTCGCAACGGACGAAAACTGTCCACTGTTACCATTCAGAAGGAATTGGTAACGCTTTCCACCGTCTGGAACTGGGGAGCGAAGATGAAACTCGTCGTCGGACCGTTCCCCAACGACGGCTTACGGTATCCGAAGACAACGGAGAAACCGGCATTCCAGACACGAGAAGAAATCAATCGTCGTGTCGCCGCAGGCGGTCTGACCGACGCCGAAAAGGCCGAGATGTGGGAATCGCTCTATTTGACAACCAAGGAGATTGAGAAACTCCTGAAATACGTCAAATCAAATGCCAGCAAATCATTCATCTATCCGATGCTGGTGTTCGCGGCACATACGGGGGCACGCCGGTCGGAAATCGTCCGCACACGCATCGCCGATTTGGATTTTGACGGGAAGAATGTCGTCATCCACGAAAAGAAGCGGGTTCGCGCCAAAACGACTACCCGGCGAGTACCTTTGTCGGCCTTTCTCATTGGAGTCCTGAAAAAGTGGCTTCAATCCCATCCCGGTGGCCTATACCTCTTCTCGATGGAAAACATGGTCGAACAAGGCAAAGCACAGGCGAGGCCAATAACGCTGGATGAAGCCCACATTCAACTCAAGCGAACCCTCGCCGACAGCGAATGGAAAGAGATCAAGGGCTGGCACTGCTTCAGACACAGCTTCGTCTCGGCGTGTGCGAGTCGTGGCGTCGATCAACGGCTGGTGCAGGCTTGGGCGGGACATATGTCGCCAGAAATGAGCAAGCGGTACGCTCACCTCTACCCAAGCACCCAGGCCGAAGCGATTGCTCGCGTTTTTGGCTGATGAAGTCTGCGGAACCCGGCCATTTGGGACGCAGTTGGCTTTTGCTGTTTGGCGACTCAGAAATATTGACTTGAGTCTCTATGAAATATGCAATAGTTTTTCTTAGATGAAAAAAGCAAAACATCAGCCACAAAGCATTGAATCACAGATATTTGCCCGTATTCGCAGAAAAGGTCGATGTTCCGTTTTTGTTCCAGGGGATTTCCTCGATCTCGGAAATCGTCAAGGGGTCGACTTTGCTCTTCACCGCCTGACCAAGAAGGGAACCCTGCGGAGGTTGGCGCGGGGTCTCTACGATTACCCGAAAGTGCATCCGAAACTAGGAACGCTGTCCCCGACGGTAGATGCCATCGCAGAGGCACTGGCGGGCCGCGATCGTTTACGCATTCAACCATCTGGCGCTTATGCCGCAAATCTTCTCCATCTTTCCGAACAAGTCCCCGCAAAAGCCGTCTTCCTTACCGATGGTCCGTCGCGACGGCTAAAGGTCGGCAAACAAGAAATCGTTCTCAGGCGAACTACTCCACGGGCAATGGCAGCGGCGGGACGGATGAGCGGCCTCGTTATTCAGGGGCTGAAATATTTAGGGCAGCAGCACGTAACGATGGAACGGATCGCTCCTCTACGAGAGCTGCTCTCGGAGAAGGACCGCAAACAGCTCAAGCAAGACATGCCTTTGGCTCCGGCATGGATGCGCCCATTCTTGCAGATGGTGGCGGAAGGAAAGGAAAACGCATGAGTCGATTGGCCGAACGCAGTCGCGAGGAGCTTCTGTAATCATCCAGTGCGGAATGACGACTATACGATTTGCAGATCACCCGCCCCATGATGCCGAGTTCCGCGATGCGACAGATCAAACTGATCGATCCTGACCGTTCCTTTGGGGAATTTCGCCAGAACCTCCAACTCACCGCCCAGGGCTGCAACTATTTTTTGCAGCGTCGAAATATGCATGTCCGCTTGCTTTTCAAGTTTGGACAAGCTCGGTTGCTTGATGCCAAGCGCATCGGCAACCTGCTGCTGACTCTTGCCGGTCAGTTGCCGGACTTCGCTTAAGAGCAACTCTCCGAGCAATTCCTGAGTGCGGCGAGCCGCCTTGGCTTGCGTTTTCTTGGTGGTCGTCCGCTTGACGAGATCATCGAATGATTTGGCCATTGTGATTACTCCTTACCCTTCTTTTTCGCTTTTAATACCGCCAGATGTGCATCGAATAATTCGTCCGCTTTGGCGATCAGTTGCTTGTAAAATCTTTTCTGGCCGACGCCCGACTTGTCGCCAGCAACCAGAAGCATCGCGGCACGTTCGGGATCAAACGCAAACGCAATCCGCATCACCTTGTCCGACGTGTCAGCACGAAGCTCCTTCATGTTGGCATGCTTCGAACCATTCAGCGTATCCGCATGGGGCCTTGCCAGTCTCGGTCCCAAGAGTTTCAACAATTCCACTTTAGCGATGATTTCGGCCTGGCCGTCTTCGTCCAGGTCGGCAAACCACTCGTCAAATTTATCGGTCGTCGCCACATTCCACATGAGTCAATCATAGCCTGTGGGCTATGTCCTGTCAATAGCTTTGAAGCTATATCATGTTTGTGTGAAAGAGAGCCAACTTCTTCTGCCAGCCCCCAAGAATCAAGCCGTCAACGCCCCTCATTTAACTGGAAAGGAAGCAATCCTTCGCGTTGCAATCGCAGCAATTCGGCGTGACTGATCGCCCAACTGGCGTGCGCTCCACGGCCCGATCTCCGCTTTTCGGCACGGATTCGCCCTAATCTTGCCCATTCACGGACCGTGAATTCGGACTTGCCAACGATCTGTGCAACCTGATCCGTGGAATACCATTCACGAATGGTCTGCTGTTCAACGAGGGTTAACAGCATCGATTCGATTCTTTCGAGGCGTTCGTCTATCGTCACGTTGCACATCCTTCCCATCGTGCGGTTGCTACATCTCCCGACCACCGCGATCCAGTTGCTGCTGTTCTGTTTCCTGAACGACTTGTTCCAGAACCCCTTGATTCAATTCCGGCGTCGGCGTGTATTGGCCCGGTCCGTAAGGAGTGAACGCGGCCCCGTTGAAGAGTGCTTGTGCCATCTCCATCGCCCCTTGTGTGCCGAGCCGGGACAATTCCGCTCCGACCTCTGGCCCAATTTTTTCCAGTCCAGGAGCGATTGCCGTAATCGCTTCCTTCATGACGTCGAAAAAGTCTCGCTCTGCCATGCCACACCGACCTTTCGTGAATGATGAAATCGTTGCTGACCCCGGGCCGCACCGGTCAAGTGCAACGGCTTGTTCGGCGGTGCATCTCTCAAGCACGGCCCAGGATCAGCAACTTTGAATGCCCACATTTCGTGAGACCTACTTTCGCTTCAGGATCAGCATCACATTAGGGCCATTGCCAGCGAATTCGCTCGGACGCCCCATTCCTGATTCATCAACGCAAAATCTCAATTGACCGCCCTTGAGTTCGTAGATCCCGTGCAGAGTACGATTTTCAAGGGAACCCCTGCTTGTGCCTGGGTCAACAGTACCAATGGCATTCTTGAAATCTATCTGCTTGGGCGACTTTGCCGAGTCCAGGCTGAAGGCAGCATTGAACTTTATGCCGCCGCACCAATGCGTGAACGTATCACCGGCGAAAGTGATATACTCTCCAGCGACTGTTCCCGATCCGCTGCGAGACTCACCAGCCATTACGATCCACTCGCCCTGGACGGAGTCCTTGTCCTGCTTGGATTGGATTCCGTTATCCGTTCCCCAGCTTGGCGATGGTGTGGATCTCGAACCGCAGCCGATTGCGAGAAACACCAGCAGTAAATACCAATTCGACAAAGCAGATTTCAGTGACATCTTCATTTCCATTTCTCCTTTTTCAGTGACATCGGTCAGGTCAACACTCTTGCTAATTTCGCTGCCGAACAACAAAGATCAGCAGCCGGTCAGGACGTTGCTGCGCTGGGGGTAGTCAGCGCACGTTCCCTACGCACATAAAACGACGACGAACCCCAAACTGATCAGTAGCAATATCAAGGACTCGGCGAAGACATTCGCCATCGCCTTGAACCGCTCCCCGCATCCTGGCTGCCCCGCCAGATTGCGTTCTTCGAAGTACCGGATGCGCGTCGTCCAAATGGGCAGCATTCCAGGTGTAAACGTGATGACGATCCGATCCGACAACGCCAGGATTTCCGCAGGCTTGAGCAGGTACCGGCCTAGCTGCGACCAGTTACTGGACTCATTTGTCGAGTAACTAGAGCTACCTTCTCCCTTGCTGGATGCTTGCCGCGAGGTTCCCGTGCTGGTTCCACCGCTGCTAACCACGATGGTCGATTCACCGAGTCGGTTGCTCACGTACTCCGCTGTCGGCAGGTCATTGATCCCAAAAAACACCTGACTTACATTGCTGAGCAATGTTTGGTCTTGTCCGTCCGGGAAAGACTTCCTGACCTGTGAAACCGACTGAAAATAAAACTGGAGCCTGACGCCGTATCCACGGAACTTATCCACCGCATCGTCCAGAGCATCCATTTTCCCGAGACTCGCCGCTTCATCAAGAATGAAATTGACGAGGCTCCGTTCCTGCAAACCGCCACGAATAACGGCCCGCAGTAGCGATCCAATCCACATCCGAAGCAATGGCGACTGTGCTCGCATATGCTCAGGAGGCAACACCAAATAGACCGTCAACTTCCCCCCGAGCAAATCGCCCGGGTTGAAACTGCTGGACTGCGTATTATCTGAAACGGCGAGCGTATCCAGAAACCGCAGGAAGCGGTTCGTTGTCGTCAACGTCGAAGAAAGCTCGCGGTCACGATATTGACTAAGTTGGCCCCCCATACGCGCAAGAAGTCCACCCCAGGCGTCGGAAGCACACATCAGCTTGATCGCCATTTCGAGTTTCGTAGGATTGGTGAGCAATGCCCGCACCGTCTGCAATGACCGATCACCGAATTCGCCATAGTGAACGACGAGTGCAACCAGCGCCCCAATCCATGCTTCAGCGGAGTCCCCCCAGTGAGGTTCTCGCTCTTGCCCGTTACGCACCACCAGCGCTTCAGCTAAATCCCGGCATTCGTCGATTGCGACCGGCGACTCGCGATCAATGAATTCCAACGGATTGAATGCGTCCGGCTTCTGCGACACAACTTTGTAAGGATCAAGTACAACGACCCTGTGCCCAAACGCTTGCCGCCGATGTTCGGCAGTTTTCTGATACAGCTCCCCCTTGAAATCAACGACGACCGCCGACTCATTAGACGTCAACAGAAACGGAATGACGCAAGACACACCCTTACCGACACCTGTCGGTGCAAAAACTGCTGTATGTACTGCGTTCGGCAGTCTCACCAGTTCCGAAGTTTGTCTCGGTGGTCGAAAGAACCGGATCGAATCCAAGAATTGCTTGGAAGCCTCTTTTGACGAAACCCGGAAGTCAAACAGATCACACTGTGCCTTGTTGAACGATGGCTTGATGCTATTCGTAACCCGCCCAATGATCGGCCCGCGCCACGCACCGAGCATTCCCGCATACCGCAAATCGTCGACGGTCGCCCATCGTGCGGTTCCGTAAGCGCTGTATTCTCCAAGTTTGCGTTTAGTAAAGTGGGCAAAGACCACTATGGCGATGCCGACATAGACCAACCCGCCCGTACACATTGACACAATCACCAGGCAGAACGAATAGCCAATTATCGCCAGGATCAGCATCAAGCGAGACAGTATGTACATTGTGTGTTCCTTCTATCTGCCAAACGTGGGCACGCCATCGCGACGTGCCCACGCCGGAATTCCAGTCGAATGCTTCATTCCTCTTTGCTTGCCTTCATTGCTGATCGAACCGCAGCAATTCCAGCCACCACAGCTCCTACGTCGTCGACCAGTCCGAAGGGACCGAGCAACGCCTCTGGAACGATATCGATAGGAGAGATGCAGTAGATTGCGCAGAGGATGGCGATGCACCATCCGATGATCGGGAGCAAAAACGCTCGCAACTTGCTCTGTGGCAGGGAGAGTAAAACCACAAATGCTACGACCACAGCCGTACCGCATAAAAACATTGTCTGAATAAGACCAAAGATTCCTGTCATGATCAGCCCTTCACTTTTGAAATTTAATGGCACGTGTAACACCCATGCGAATTGCTTCTTTCACACCTTCAGCGACGATAGTTTTGAATGTGATCTTTGGTTTTCCCCCTTTCTCTGCGCGCACCGCGAACGCAAAACCAACAGGATTGGTCAATTCACAGACATTCGATCAGGCGATACTCCGCGCCTGAGAGCACTGCGGTCAGTCGGTGCGTTTTTTGTTTTTCGAGGCCATCACAGCCTGAAACGCTCGAATATCCATCGCCTGATCGCGGGCTTTTCTGACTTCACGGAGTGACTCACTAAGTGATTCATGCAAATCATCGAGTGACTGCCCAGCACCGCTGACAACGACTTTCACACCTGAAGACGGCAATACGAAATTCACCCGCGACACCTTCACCGCTGGCTTGCTGCCACTGCGGCTTTTCTTTACGACGCGCGCCAGGTCGTCCCGACTGGTGATCCGACCTGTCTGCCATTCCGCCAGCAATTCATGCTGACGTTGTTCAGAACATTTAGAAAATTCATTCCATTCCGTGATGCCAAGCAAGCCCGTTGCTGCCGCTTCCTTCACCGCAGGCACGCACCGTCCCAAGGAAAGAATGCGGCTCATCATCGCGGGCTTCCTGCCAATACGTTCGCCCAATTGCTCATCAGTGGCACCGGGATTTCGCTCCTTCAACTGGCTGATACCGATATATTCTTCGTAGGCGCTGATTGCTCGCGTATGGATCGCGGTCTGAATCATGATTTCGAGTCGTCCTGACTCGTCGATCGGCTCATCCGTTATGCAGACCAGTACCTCAGCATCTGGCCCGCCTACCAATTGCGCACCAGCTTTTCTGCGATTCCCATCCTCCATCACATAGTCAGAAGAGCAGATGATCGCATTCACCGGACGCTTGAGGTAGGAACGGCCCAATTGTCGCAGTTCTTCCTCTGTGCCCATGTCTTTACGTATGTAGTGCGCTGCTTGTTTAAGCAGCCCGACTTTAATCATGAGAAATTTTCTGGCCATGATTGACCTCTCGTTCTTTCTGGATGAATGAATCGTTTTGATTTCGATTGTTCCCGTCGCGAGTAACAGCTAATACCACCGACGCAAAAACAGATGGCCGAGATCACAAAAAAAATTCCGGTCTGAAAAATTCCTTGGTTGCACGTTCGTTTTCTCTTGTTTCCACTGGTTTCTGCCGCCGTCACCCGCCATTTGTTGTCACTCGAAAGCCTTGCCGTTAGACTGCATTCGAGATGTCAGAATCTTAACGGCAGTCCGGGAACGGTTTACCCACGTTGCCGAAAGTTGGCGAAAGATGGGAAAAAAGCGGTCCGTCACCCCCAACGGGAATGCTGTGCGTAGCGCCCGATTGAGGAGAGCGTGGACGACCGACGATCTGGCAGGACGTTCCGACTGCACCACCAAGACCATCGAGAATGCTGAGAGAGGAAAGCCGATCTACGCGAATACGCTGGCACTCATTGCCCGCGCCCTCGAAGTCGAATACGACTCGCTAATCGCCAGGCCGGTCGAGCAGAAAACATCCACGTCAGTCGAGCAGAAGAAGGACAGAAAACTTAGCCCGATGATCTCAACCACTCGTGTCAACGCCACGATTGGAATACTCGCAAAAGAGAATCAACCCATCGATACAGAATGGTTTCTTGAGCAACTGAAAAGCCATGTGTCTTTTCAAGACGTGATCGATGTTCTTGACAATCGCTACGGGCAGGCTCCAGGCATTCCAGAAGGTGGTGTGTGGATCACGCTCAAAATGACGGTTCGTGACTTCTACGAGGTCTATGACTTTGTCGAGGCCAAATCCAAATCCAACGAGCTATTCTTAAAAGTCGCCTTTGTCTGTGCAGAGTCCATCCCCAATCCTCACATCCGTGACAGATCTCTATGGCTGTCTCCACTCCTTTATGTAGAACCACCACATTCGCATCTTTACGATTGACCCCATGTTCTCTATGGAACCACATTAGGCCGTCGTTACTCGACATGTAAGCGAACGCGGGCAGTAAAGGCGTTTCAACGCGCAAAAACTATTGTAGGAACGCCGGGGCTTTTTGGCTGATCCATTCCTTGAGTGCGGCATGTGACTCGAATTCGGCGACCTCGATCTTGTCGATCGTCGGTTCCGTTTCTCCTACGTGCCTGATTTCCTCTTCCGACATTTCGCGGACGCGAAATGTCGCCTGAACGTACGGTGCTTCCCGCTTGGGTTCCCGGAACTTGCCCGCTTTCCTTTGCTTTCCCCCATGTCCCAGTTCGTGTTGAACACGAAATCGTGGGAATACAACTGCCGGTATGGCGGGCCTTCAACAAACCGCGACGTGGCATGGATCAGCTTTTGCTTCGTGAAGCAAGCGAATCGCCAAGAAATGCTAAAGGCAGTCTGGCTCGTGCTCACGTCGTGCGTATTACTTGCTTATTGCGTTTTATACGTCGTATGTTAAATATACATTCCGATCAGACAGGTGCGCTATTACTACCGTAGTGACGCATAGACGGGGTGCAGATAACACAGTGCCACTTGTGTGTTATAGGTTTATGCGGTGTTAAAGCGTTTCAACATGAGTGACATGACTATATTGCAGCTACTTCACGCGCAACAGGAAAGAAATCCGTTTGACCAGCCGAAGCTGGGACTACTTGAATACATAATGCTTCCAATAGCATTCCTGGTACTCGTGTTCTTGATTTGTCTCATGTCCGCTGCTGGCATGTTCGTCGCACTTATCCGGCTCTTGCGTCAGCCAGACGCGCAGGCGACCGATTAACCGGCAGGACATGATGACGTGCATATGGGGCTGATGTGAAGCTGGAGTATTTCAAAGGTGAGCATCCAAACTTTGGCGATGAGCTTAATACTTGGCTATGGCCCCAGTTATTGCCCGATTTCTTCGATGACGATCCAAGTGTCGTCTTCCTTGGCATCGGGTCGATTATTGGAAACCATTATGAAGCTGAGGCCAAGAAAATCATATTCGGGGCGGGCTTCAACCCGAACTATAGTCAACTCCCGAATATACAGGGTGGGGATTGGGATGTTTTTTTCGTCCGTGGACCGAGAACCTCCCGCGCACTCGGTCTTCCCGATAGCTTCGGCGTTGGCGATGCTGCCATCCTCATACGTGCGCTCAACGTCCAGTTTCGACGAGAGCCCCGCTATGTTGGCTTCATGCCGCATTGGGAAAGTTTGCCGCGAGGAAACTGGGGAACGGCTTGTAAGCTAGCGGGCATCCGGCTGATCGACCCGCGATCACCTGTTGAACAGGTCATCACTGAAATCCTTGGGTGTGAAGTATTAATCACAGAAGCCATGCATGGGGCAATCGTCGCTGACGCGCTCCGTGTGCCATGGGTTCCGGTACTCCCGATCGACAGTATACATCGCGAAAAGTGGTTTGATTGGGCGGACGCTCTGTGCCTCCAACTCACCCCGCATCGTTTATGGCCTTCAAGCCTGCCCGAAGTGTCGATCGCAACGATGCGTCGGCCCTTCCTTTCGAGCATTGCAGCGGGTTTATCCTGGGGACCTGTATCAGGCATTGCCGGAACAGTAACCACATATGCCGCTGCTCACCGTTTATCTGTACTCGCCAAGCGAGCACCCTGCTTAAGTGCCGACAGTGCCATTGAAAACGCTACCGCACAAATGCAGGAAAACCTTCTACAACTCACAAAACAATACAGAAAGTAGGTTGGTTGTGCGTACAATATCGGTAATCATTCCATACTTTCAGCGTGAACCCGGAATACTTTCCCGAGCGCTGAACTCGATTATTTCCCAGGAAATCCCCGATGGCTGGGCGGTAGAGGTAATCGTCATCGATGACGCGTCACCGTGTCCAGCGCAGGACGAAGCACACAACTTGCATTTGAAAGAAGCGCTGCATCTTAAGGTGATCCGGCAGGAAAACGGGGGAGTTGCGGCGGCACGCAATCGTGGGCTTGAGGAGGTCGATCCGTCCACCATCTTAATTGCCTTTCTAGATTCCGATGATATTTGGCCCTCTAATCATCTCGCTCGTGCCATCCACGCGCACAAATCAGGGTTCGATTTTTATTTCACGGACAATCGGAGGCCAGGATTCCACGAATCACACGTTCATACATTTTGTGGCCAGAAGACAGGCAGATTCATTGCCGCCTCCCAGCAAATAAACGGCATTCTTCCGATCCCGACGAATCTTATGGTCGGACTGGTCATTCAAGAATTTCCGACGCAAGCATCGACCATCGTCTACGACTTTGGCGTCGCTCCGCTTCTGCGCTTCAATACAGAACTCAAGGCGGCGGGCGAAGACATGCTATTTTTCACCGCTCTTACCTCTAAGGCAACTCGCGTTGGTTTTGATCTCGACAGCACCGTGGAGTGCGGTGGCGGCTTGAATATTTATTTTGGAAACCTCAGTTGGGATAGTCCCAAGTGCATGGCAATACGGGTAGACCAATTAATTGCACATCGCCTTATAGGCAGAATGGCTACTCTGTCACCCGAGACTAAACAACTCAACGACACGGTAGTGAAATCCTGTCGGCGAGAACTTGCTTTCCAGACATTGAGAAACCTATTCAAATACCCTGCGCGAGTTCCAAAAGAGATATCTCGATTGATGAGGTTAGACCCCCGAGTGGCGCTTTTACTGCCAATGGACGTGATCCGCGTTGCAGTTTGTCAGGCCTTCGGAAGCAATAGAGACAAGGCGGAAGAAAGGCGAGCGTAAGTTGTCTTTCAAACAAATTGCCAAAGGAACGGCACTCATTGGCTTCGTAAATGTCGTGAGGCTCGTAGCCCAACTCTTCTCAGTTCCAGTGCTTGCGCGGCTGCTGTCGCCAGCGGATTATGGTCTCGCGGCAATGTCGATGCCCGTCATTCTTTTCGTGATGATGATTGCCGATGCTGGGCTTAGCACCTCACTCGTCCGAAGCGGGAAAGTGGATCAGCCAGCCTGGCATACGTGCTTCTGGCTCTCGGTCGCGTTGGGAATCTTGTTTGCGATCGCAGTCATACTACTCTCTCCTGTTGTGGGTTTTCTCGCCAGCGAACCCCGGCTCGTGCCACTCATCACTGTGCTTGCTGCGATTATCCCCCTCCAGACCCTGACACTGGTTCCTGGAGCGGCACTTCAGCAGCAAAAAAGGTTTGCAACCATCGCCATGGCTGAAATCGGGTCGCTCGTTGCAAGTATTGGGGCCGCAGTTGCCTGCGCGCTCGCGGGCTTCGGCGTTTGGGCTCTCATTTGGCAACAAATCGTATTCTATATTGTTAGAGTCATGCTCACACTGGCTTGCTCACCGTACCGCCCTCGCCTGATATTCGACCTTCCTGACGCTTGGGAACACGTTATATTCGGTCGGAATCTCCTTGGCGTAGCATTGATAACCTCTGCGAGCAGAGCTATTGAAAACCTTGCGATTGGGAAGATTAATGGTCCGGGCGCTACCGGTATTTATTCGATGGCCTTCCAGTTTGCACGTCTGCCATTCATGTTAGTCACAGGACCGCTACAATATGTGCTTTATCCCCATATCGCGGCAATTCGGGAAGACAAAACGAAACTCGCGGCGCTGTTCTTACTGTTCACGCGGCTCTTGGCGATGGTGGTTTTCCCGGGCGTCTGCCTAGTGGCCCTTGCGAGCGAGCCAATGTTTCATCTACTATTATCGAAGAAATGGGAACAAGCTGCACCCATCTTTGTACTCATCGCACCTGCGGCAGCATTGCAACCTGTCACGTCAATCGTCGGTACGTTTTTGATGGCGTTAGGCCGAACCGAGGTGCAAATGCGTCTCGCCGGGCAGTTCGCGGTATTGTGGCTTGTCGGGCTCATGCTTTCGGTTTGGTATGGTATCGAAGCGGTCGCGGCCACGTATTCCATCTGCGGAGTGTTGTTTTCCATGTGGTCACTGCGAATCTGCTTGCCGCTCGTGGATTGTTCATTTGCCAGTTACGCGCGTGTGTTCATGTGGCCAGTTGTGCTGACTGTCACGGCGATGATCGGCTATGCGATGCTTCGCTCGACGAGTGCTACTCATGACGTCTTAAACGTATGCTTATCACTGGCACTGGCAGCTTCCGTGTGTGTTGTAGGCTTATTTGCTCAGCGACGTGCGCTGTTAGCAGTTCTAACAAAATCAGATTCGATCACATAGAAGTCTGGGTAGCTGGATGTCTAACAGCCATCTGAGAAATACGTAGCACCAGTGGGTGGTGACGGCTTCATATGCAGTTGTGTCAATCTGGAGTAATGTAGAAACCCGCGTTAGCGGATGGCATCACGCAATGGATAAGGCTGACTCAAAGCACGAACGTTGGTGCTTTCTGGCTGAGCCATTCCTTGAGTGCAGCATGTGACTCGAATTCGGCGACCTCGATCGTGTCGATCGTCGGCTCACTCTCCCCAACTTGGACGATTTCCGCTTCCGACATCTCGCGGACCCACAATAGGCGGTTCCTTTGAAAACCTGCATGAGTCAGAGTGACAGCTCCGTCTTTGAGCGGTTGATCCAGGTTGCTGCCTTTGATGAGCACCAGATACACGAGGTCACCCGAGAATTTCAGCAACAGCCCCTCGCTGGGGTTATACTGCCAGTTTCCCATCCAGCTATATGGGAACCACACTCGGTTACCGTCTCTGAACCGAAATTCCACAGCCGATGTCTGATCACGAATACCGCGCAAATAGCCAAATGCCCGGCACCCTGACTCCGGCGCCTCAGAGTCATCTGCTTTGTCTTTTGCCTGCAAAATCCCACTCAGTCCTTGCGGTGTTGGAGGTCGATTCAGGCGGTCTTTGTGTGTGGTTTCATCCAGCATGATCCATTCCCCTATCGTTCATTTGTTCATTGCTGATTCCCGGTTGCGTCGTATTGTCCCGTCCGCCAAACAGCGAATGGGTACGGAAGAAGCCCAGCCGTTTTGCAGGCTGGACCGGCGATGTGGCGTCCTTCTGCGGAGACTCGGCAAGCTCCGTTGCCGACAATGGCTCGTCCACCCGTTTCATAGCCGAAAGCAATTCGTTCTTGTCATCTGTGTAAATCACCGCTTGTTCGCGCCCACGAGTCAGTGCCACATAAGCGGTCCGCTCGTAGGTTGCTGGGAGTGATTCGTTGGATACACCAACAAATACCTTGTCGACCGTGACGCCCTGGCTGGCGTGGCTGGTCACGACATATCCGTGAGTCAGGTGGCCGAAATTCTTATCAATGACCCAGCCATGATCGACGACGATGTCGCCGCGTCGCGTAAATCCTTGGACGGTCAAAAGTGACCCGTTGCTCAGACGATGCTCGCCATCCTTGGTCTTGCCGCCCGCCGTGACACGCACGCGATCACCAACGCCAAGAGCCAATTTCACGGGCCGATACACTTCGAACCGATTGGCAAGCTCCGTTGGAGGGCTTCTCCCATCGCGCACGATCACGCGATCCCCTTTTTTGAAGCCCGGCGCATTCTGGTGGAACTGAATCAGATCGCCAGCATCGTATTCGGTAGCGTCCGTCTTCTGATCGTCGGTCAGGCGCGTGGGTGTCCATACCTGCACGATTCGCTCTTTGCCAAGCTTGTTTTGTTCCTTCAGGCCAACACGAATTGCCTGAGTGATTCGGTTAGCTTCGGCATGTGTTGGCGAAACGACCAGGGCGGATTTTGGCTTGCCGTCCTTCTTCGTTTCGGCTGCGGCGGAAAGGTAATCGTTTGCCAATTGCTGGTAACGATCCGCATCGGGAACCTGTTTGATCCACCCCATCTTTTCAAGCTGGTCGAAGGCAAACCCGACCCGCCCTTCGCTGAGCGACTGTGCCACCTTTTTGTAATCACCCTTCTGCCTGAGGATGTCGGTGACTTGCGCAACACGCAGCCCGGCATTTTCTTCCAACAGCTTGAGCGGTTCGCCCGCCGTGACACTACGGTGCTGGCGGCGATCACCGACCAGAATCACCCGTGCTCCGACATTTTCGGCGACGTCAAATACCCGCAGCATATCCCGCGTGCCAAGCATGCTGGCTTCGTCTACCAGTACGACACCACCACGCGCTGATTCCTGCATGTCCTTGTCTTTCAGGAACCGGGCCACCGTATCCGCTGTCTTGAATCCCGCTTCCTCGCGCAACACTTCACGACTGGCCTTCACCGACTGGGCAATGGCAACCACGGGTTTTCCCGTTTCCGCCAATGCCTCCCCGATCTCCTGTTCGAGCGTAGTTTTTCCCGTACCTGCAACCCCGCGAATAATCATCACCCGGTCACGCGAGCCAAGCACATGGGCAACCGCAGCCTTCTGTCCTTCATTAAACCAGTCACGGGAACATGGCCGGTCGGGTTTGCCCAGTGGCCGGAAACGCCCACGGCCATCGCGGGCGAAGTCGATTAACTTTGATTCCAATGCCAGCATTTCTTTCGTGGTCGCCATGTTGCGACCCTCAACCTTGCTTCGAATCAACGGACGTTCCTGCACTTCGCGCGTTACGTCATCGACCGTCACGGAACCAAGTCCCCGCTTCAGAGCCTCGGTGACCAGCTTCCGTTCAGGAACAACCGCATCACGTACATAACTGTGTTCAAGAGCATGATCGACCGAAGCCGCCTCACCACGAGTCTTTCTTGCCACCGGACGTTCGCGGCGGTGTACTGCCGCCATCGCATCGCGCTCCGTCTTCGTTAGCCGTTCATTCCATTCCTTGCGTAATGCCTCCCAACTCAAGGCTTTGGCTTTCTTTTCTCTAGTTTCGGCCCCGAGTTCCGCTTTTCGGTCGGGATCGGTGATGCCCTTTTCTTCGGCCAGCTTCTCAATCAGTGCCGTCCGGCGTGAGTAGCGTCCCAATATATCTGGAGGAAGCCCGGCGATTTCAAAATCGTCGCGTTTGCGTTCAATGCCAAAACCCTGGTCCTGAAGTTTGTTGGCCAGATGGACGCGAAATGCCGCCTGGAAGTAGGGTGCATCCCGCTTGAGTTCCCGAAACTGTCCTGCTTTCCACCGCTCTTCTTGCTCGTCCCACGTCGTATTGAATACGAACACATGGGCATGCAATTGCGGGTCAGGAACGCCGTCCACAGGTCGGGACGTGGTATGGATGAATTCCGCCCAGGTCATGTTACTGGTGACGCGATTTACATCCTTGTGCCCTTTGCGGACACGCGTCTGCATCTCCGATTCCATCTCCCGCATCGTCTCATCAACGGAACTGCGGAAGGCATCCATGATGCCTTCGTCGCCACTCATGGCATACAGGACCGATACCGACTTGGGCACCGAGAACGTGAAATCGTACCCCACGGTCCGGTCGGTGCGTGTCAGCACCGTAAGCGATTCTCCCGTCGTTGGATTGAGATTGTCGCAGAGACGATCGAAGGAGAATTGGTCGACTGTGCCTGACAGTCCGAGGCGGGACGCACCTTTCCCGCCCCAAAGGCCAACTATTTCTTGGCCTTCGCTGTAATAGTCCGCCGTGGTGTAGTAACTCTTGGCGGCTTTGGCACTATCTCGTTGGGTGACGCGGATCATGCCTCATTTTACATTATCACAGATTCGTTAATTGTTCCTTAACTCTTCTGTGCTCCACCGCAGCCAGCCTAGGTTTGCGAGGATTGCGACACCCTCAATACGACCTCCGCGCCACCACAATGCCACCCATCGGTGCGACTGATTTTATTCCGAAGAGAGTTTTTTTCGACCCGCCATTGCCTTCGCTTGCTGGACACTTGGTCAACTTCCCGCATGATCGTGAGAAGCGGACATTCGATGGTTGAAGATGATTTCCTAAAGTCTAAGCCTCGCAAACTGGCTCTGAGAGCCATCTTCCGAAAGACATTGCGTCTTGATTGTGCTAGAATGGAGCTGAATAAATGTCGCTTGAATTCACATTGGCGAATTGGAACGCGACGAAGTGGGAGCTGGAATAGATATGGGATCGCATGACACAGATACATTCTTGAATCAACGGCATGAAAAGCAGTTGCAAGGCATCACGCTTGAATCCGTTTTGGAGAAACGCCGATTGGATCAGGCCTTGAATGCTAAAGAGTTCGCGGTCTGTGTTGGCGTGTCATACTCAACGGCGAGATCATGGTTTCGTCTGCCGGGCTTTCCCGTATTCCACGGTCGCGTCTTCTGGGAAGACTTTGCTTGCTGGCGCTCAGCACAAAACGGACTCCAGGTCCCTCAGGCAACTCCACAGGATGTTGCACTGTCGAGAGGCCAACCGAGCTTGCCTGCGCGTGCGGCTCAGATTCTTCTCGACTTCTAAATTCGCTCAAAGCCGTGGCGAGCTTTTCTCGCGTGCAAATGCATTCATGGTCGCCAACCGCATGGCAACCATTTGAATTTCCATGATTTGCAAACGTCATACATTCTTCATAATTCGGTAACGGCACCTGCGCTATAATGACGTTCTTGGTGTAACTACTTTCCATTGGTTTTGTGGCTCAGGAACGTCAAAGTCTTCAAAGCGATATTTTGGTACCGGATGATATCGTCATACTGCTCGATGGTTCCGTAAAGACCGTTGCCCGCAGCATGAAATCTGATGATGCGCTCCGTACCCTGAATTATCGGCTTTTGTCCTTACGACCGGCAGATCTGGATTCGCTTGATCAGGCACGGAATAAGATTTCGCAAGCGATTACGGATATTGAAGCTGGTAAGTTTGACTTGATGTTCGCCGTTGTTGCGGTCCGTCAGAAGCCAAACTCTGACCACGTTCATGAGGCTACTACCATCCGAGATCAGTCGTTGACTCATCTTCGTTCTATTCAATGCGACGATCAACTGTTGGCGGAGATTCTCGACAAAGGCAAATCAGCGCTCGCGGCCGATCATGATCTGCGAATACAACCCACTTCTGATAGTCTGATTCAGGAAGCTGCCACATACCTGAACGCCCAAAACTCTCCTATTACCGGTGGTATGGATCGGTTGTTCACAGCAGAACGTATTCCGTTGCTATTGTGCAACGAGGCCAACTCTAACATAGTGGCACGACTCCCTGGATATACTGGTAATATAAAGCCAACAGATGCAGCCTATGTGTACTTATCGTCGTCGTTTTTTGACGTTAAAACGGCAAAGCCCGGGCGTGATCAACTTGCTTTTAATCAAATACTCTTTGATCAAGTTCTCTCGCGCGGTCTCGGAGTACTGGCAACCGCCGATGTCGCAAAAATGCTGGCAGTGGACATGCAGAAAATTAACTACGAGTTGGACCGCAAGCGATCAGACGTCGTACGCTATAACAAAACAAACCGCAGATCGATTGAAATGTTTGATGATGCGGAAACGACTGCCAGAACAAAACTGCGGGTCGGTCCAGAGGCTGCAAGTAACATAACACACGATGACATGTCATCAATCGCTGGGCAGGTGCATCATCTTCTCACCTACTATCAAGACCCCAAAGACAAGGAACAGATTAAAAACCGATTCGACCACACCATTGCATTTCATGATCGCCTGGTGGCGGCGATCGATTTCAGCGTGGACGGACGAATTTTAAATTTCGCCCTTCCGCAAACTCATGCGGTTTCTGACATTGAAGACAATGTGGGACCGCCGCTGACGGCACAGGGAGCGGTTGATCGGGCAACCACGTTCGCAAGGCAGAAATTACCGGATCACTACAGGCTGCGAAGTTATTTGAAGCCGACGCCAGATCACCAGATCGACGTAAAACTGACAAACGATGCCGGTGAAACCCACGAACGCATAATCAACCTCCGGCAACCAAACGCGGAGGCGGCGCTGGATATCAAACGGCAGGTCCAGGCACAGCTGCTCGATATGCCCGGCATTGTGCCATATCGTGGTCCACAGAAAGAAGGCAACTATGTCGTCAATCTCGATGAGTTGATACCTGCCACTCCTGCAAGGCACAGGATTGCCCCCAAATACGGCGAATACCACCTCAAACTCGACTGGCGGGATTGTAATGAAGAGGTTGTTCTTCCTCTTGGCGTTCACTATTCCGCCGAAAATCGCGAAGAAGCGACTCGGCGAGCGGAATTCGTTCTTGAGCAGCTGCAAAACGCCAGAGCCATCAACGAAGGACGTACACATCTGCCATTGACCAAGCGGGATATCATCGATCGGTTGCGTGTTCACGTGCAACAGCAAAACGGCCGATGGGAC
Source organism: uncultured Schlesneria sp. (assembly GCA_903904835.1). Classification (GTDB taxonomy): domain Bacteria; phylum Planctomycetota; class Planctomycetia; order Planctomycetales; family Planctomycetaceae; genus Schlesneria. The sequence continues at coordinate 19,065 of CAIVEI010000070.1, forward strand.
GAAAGGACACATGGTGAAATCGGCGATTTTCCGATTGCTTTGCGTTTTCCATTTTCAAAACCAGGCGCAGCGCAGGAGTCGTGGCTACAAATCGGCGAACTAAAGACTGACGGCGATCCAAATTACACATGGATTTTGCCGGTGAGCGTGATCGTAAATGGGCAACGCCTCGCGAATGCGTCTACGCATGTCAATCTTCATGTTCGTGAACGAAGTGTCGCTGAGCAACGAGCCATCGATGCGGTCAATCACATGATGCGGATCGTGAGCAGCCTGCCTCCTGACGCCCAATGGGCTATCGACCCCGAGCATCCACGACACCTGCTAAATCTGTCGGAAGCAGCCCGCACAGCAGAGCTGCACTTGATCGACACCAATCGGCTCACGGATATTCAAAATGAACTACGAAGCCCGTACCAACAGGACCTTCGCGTCGAACTCGTGGGAGAACCTGTCGTCGCCGAAGGAAAGCAGACCTTTAGCCTTGGCATCGTACGGGGCGGGGATCACGGCCTCGCTGAACCAGTTCTGGCCAATAAAGAATTCAATCAGCCGCCAGTGACAGTCCAACGGAAATTCACTGTGCCTGTCTCGCAAGCTGCTGACATTCAGGCATTCACTGATTCAATCAATCGCACATTCCGCGATGTCATCCGTGAGGAATACGACCCGCGATCATCGCTGAACTATGATGCCGAAAACATTCGCAAACTTAAAACCCCACGGCACTTCAACCCAAACTTTGCACCCAACGTATTTGATCGGGCGATAGAGACACATTTGAAGAACTTTCCCGACATCGAGTCACTCGACTTGCATACATCTCGTGCACGCAGTCGGCTTGCAGAAGCCCCCACACGCCTCAAGTAATGTCTTCTCACACTTTTGCCACACCAAATAGAACTCGGAAACTGGCTCTCCCCCTCTTTTTCAGGGACATTCGTATAATTCCATGATAAAATAAAGATTCGAAAAACGACGAAGAGTCTGATATGCACGATATTCCAGAAACCGGCTTCTTGCGTTTGCCACAAGTGTTGAGCGTCATTCCGCTCGGGAAAACCTGTTGGTGGGAAGGTGTAAAAGCCGGACGTTTTCCGAAGCCGATAAAGTTGACGGAACGATGCACCGCTTGGCGGGCGGAAGACATTCGGGAATTGATCAAAAACCTATCTGATCAATCTTCGCCAAAACACGCTGAGACCATCGACTCTCAAGTGGGGGTATAAAAGTGGGGTACATCGAAATTATTCTATTGTGAATTTCCAATAAGATCAAAGTGTTATGTTATCACTGCGGTCACCGCCCGGATCACCATCTCCCCACTCGCTAGTGTCCGCCAACATCCGCCAAATCAAGACTCAGAGCCAACAACAAGCTGATCCCCGGTCGGGACCGGCCATACAAAGTCGTTGACATTCGCGCGAAAACAGGGGTACAAAAATAGGCATGTACCCCAGCTAACGACAAATGTACCCCATGCCGGTCACACTTTCAGACGCAAAGGCGCGAAACGCCAAGCCAAAGGCAAAGCCCTACAAGCTCGCAGACGGTGAAGGACTGTTTCTTCTGGTCTTGCCATCCGGCGGCAAATACTGGCGGCTGAAATACTTCTTTGCAGGCAAAGAAAAATTACTGGCTTTGGGAGTCTACCCAGAAATCAGCCTTGCTGACGCCCGTGAACGCAGAGCACAAGCACGAAAGGTGCTCGCCGCAGGAAATGACCCAGGAGAGGCCAAAAAAGAGGCCAAGCGTTTGACGAACTTGAGTAATGCCAACACTTTCGAGGTCGTAGCTCGCGACTGGTTCGAAAAACGCCAACATGAATGGGCCGCGAGTTCCACACGAACCAAACGCATCTATCTCGAAAAATATATTCTTCCCAAGATCGGGCAAAGGCCAATTGCGGACATCTCCGCGAGAGAACTTCTGGATTTCGTTCGAGTAATTGAAGAGCGAGGCACATTGGATACCGCGCGGCGCGTCATGCAGATGTGTGGGCAAATCTTCATGTACGCGATTGCCACTGGTACGGTCGAACGGAACCCAGTCCCTGACTTACGGGGCGCGTTGAAGACACCGGTCGTTAAACATCATTCGTTCCTCCAGGCAAACGAGTTGCCGCAGTTCCTGAAGTGCGTAGAGGGGTATGACGGCAGCGTGCAAACCAAATTGGCCCTCCGCCTGCTTTTGCTGACCTTCGTCCGCACCAACGAATTGCGAGGAGCACAATGGTCAGAAGTTGATTGGAACAAGTCCGAGTGGCGGGTTCCTGCTGAACGCATGAAGATGAAAGAATTGCATATTGTCCCGCTATCCACGCAGGCGGTTGCCGTTCTTCGGGAATTGGAAAAACTGTCTGGCCGCGTTCAGTTCGTTTTCCCCAACCAACACAATCCCGCGACGTTCATGAGCGAAAACACGATGCTCTATGCCCTGTATCGCATGGGCTATCATTCCCGCGCAACGGGTCATGGTTTCCGCAGCACTGCCAGCACGATTTTGAATGAACACGAATTTCGTGCCGACGTGATTGAACGCCAGCTTGCCCACGGTGAACGTGATCGCGTTCGAGCCGCTTACAACCATGCCCAATACCTTTCAGAACGCCGGAAGATGATGCAGTGGTGGGCGGATTATCTTGATGAACTGCAAGGATAGTCGCAGCTGGTTAATGCCTGGACTTCACGTAAATTCCCGTTCTCCCGGAGCAGGCGTAACCCTGTCTATTCTTATGCGGGTTAAGTCGGGAATCGCGTGTCGCTCTCGTGAACTGTTTCCCGCAAATGGAGCACTTGAACACGTATTTCAAGCCTCCCGCCGATCTGCTGCCCCGAGTTCGGGCACTCGATCCAGAGGAATGCCGTGTCGGCGTCACAAGGCTGGTTGAAGTCATCTGACGGGCACTGAGACGAACGGGTCCTTCCGGGATGAAGTCAATTGAATAACGCGGTGTGAACGGTTGCCGCATCACGGTCGCGCCAATAATTCGGTCCGTTCGGAAACAGCGGATGTCCGCCGTCGGAAGTTTGACTCCGTAGAGGAGCATATTGCCTTCCTTTGTCCTTCGCAGCGAATAGGGTTCAATGACATACGTTGAGCGTTGTCCAGTTTCCTTCCGATAGTCGAGTTCGACGCACAGACGGTTCACGGCAGCGAAACGGACACGTTCGAGGACGTTGAAATTGGGACTTCCAGCCTCAAGCCCAATGGCAGTGGTCTCGCCATCGTATTGTGACGGTATGCCAGGCAATGGCACGGCCATCGCGGAATCGGGATTTTCGAGCCACGAGAAGAAAGCTGGCAATTCACCCCAGTAAGAATCGAACGGGGGAAGCGCCTGCAACTGATGGCCAAGCTGGTCATCCCAGCCAGCGGCACAGACTTCCTTGTGCTGATCGAGATCGGCCAGTGTCGGAAACGTGATGCCCTTGAACTCGCATTTCTTCATCAGAATGGACTTAACATCGCCCGCAACTTCGCGTGACTCCGGGCGTCGATAAAAATTGATGACGTCGTAAAGATCGCGCGGACGTGTACGTTCCTTGAGTGCTCGAGTTTTTTCCGCGAAAACTTCTGCGTAGGAATAGGATTGGATGGTGATCCCGTCTTCGGGACAATCACTGTAGTCGTGCCGAACCGACATCATGACCGGGTCCTCAACCAAAAGTTCATCGGCTGATAGGTCGAGCTTGATGCGCGGCATCGACTGCTTGCCGGAATACGTGGCAGGCCCTTTGTAGAAGACTTTTCCCTGGCAGGATTCAACGCCACGGGGATTCGTGTAAATCTCAAACGTCAGCCGGTCGGCTGGTATCTCGATACCACTCTCCTCGTATATCCATTCGGCGATGGCAGTGAATGTTTCCCGAAGGAAGTCAACACTGAGGTGAGATCGGTCACGGAGCGTGAAATCCAGATCCTCCGAGAAACGGTACGTATCAAAGTAGCATTTCTTGAGACATGTCCCGCCCTTGAATACCCAGTTGTCGCGTAGGGCAGAGTGCTGATGGATGCCCGCCAGCAACCAGCCGAGCACGTAATCCTTCTCGATCACATGTGGTGTCAGGTTGGCTTGCGTGGCCAGTTCAATGATTTCATTTTTGAGTATCACTGGGATCGCTCCGTCCCGAAGGAAAGCTTCGAAGGGATGAACAGCCGCCAGCGGGTTATCAGTTTATCGCCCTTCAACGCCGGATCGAGTTGCGCATTTCCTTTGCTTAATCGAGATTTGCAGGCATCCACCAGGAGATGATCTTCGCCCAACAGACTTTCGGCGAGAAACCCCAGCCGCTTGAAAACCGCCGCGTTGCCAAGTCGCTCAGCGTACTCGACTAATTGCTCGGCATTGAAGTGAGAACTCTTTGCATATTCTTTGAAACAGTCGATGACGTGCTGAATACCTCCGCCGGTCCACGGATTCGAAAGCATGTCCACGATGGTCCTGGTCGGATCGGACACCGACAGCTTCTTTTCCTTCTTCCACACAGTCTTCGTACCGAATTGCTGATCGGGATCAACATGCGTCGCGACAAATGGAATGTTATGAATGACCTGATTACGCTTCGCGACAGCCCGCGAAGTAAAGACACAAATGTCTCGGAAAATCTGCTCAGTCAGATCCCAGTGCTCCGCTGCTGACCAGCCTCCGACATACGCTGGACCGAACAGGTCAGGAATGATGATCCATGCGTCTTCAAGAGCACGATCCCTGCTGATCGATTCGATCGGAACCGGAACGTAGACACCTCGTTTGATGCGACTTAGCCAGCCCTGGCTGCTCCAGCGTGCGAGCGCCTTCGCCGTTTCTTCACTGCTGATTCCCAGAATACGGGCGGCGTTTTCCACCGTCAGAACATCTCCACCCTCGCGCAGCAGCTTACCCAGGCGTTCCCGCGTCCGTGAGCGACCAGTGTTTGGATTGCTTGGAATCATACATTTTATCTCTCGAAATCACCTTAAACAGTGAATTAGTCGAGTCGCAGTGTATCACAAGAAGCATGGGAAGTACATTGGAAATCGAGAAAGCGACCTTTCGGCGGAAAATCATGAGCTTGGATGTACTTAACATTGGGCGAGGCAACTTCGGAGGGCGCTGTTTGTCAGAAACCCTGATCTGACCGCATGTTGCAGTTGTCGGCAAATCCATTTCATTTCCTGAGCGCGATCGGCACCTCGCCGAAACGTCGACCGCGTGCTCTCGGGCTTCGCTTCGCTCCGGTCGCAAGGCCGACGCGAAACGCCCCTGCCGCCCACTGGCGCTGACGGCTAACGCCTGATTCGGCCACCTCACGGTGCTGTTGGTTTTCAAGATGTTTGGGGGTGCTCCCCCGTGCCGTCAAGGATGAGGCCCACGCTCCCTTTGCGGCTTCCTCCCAACCTTCCGCACTCCGCAAAGCCTTCGTTTGTGCAGGTCGGTGCCCTCCGCGCCGGTCGTCCTTGACTGCACTCCCCCCGGCATTTGGCTCTTTGTTCCGTTCGCCAAAAGCATGAGCTGTTTGGCTCGCGAACAAATCCATTTTTAAGAGGGAGACGAAGACAATGTCCACTGCCACCGCTGCCCGAGTTGATGTTTACACCCGTGTTACCACCCGCATCATTGAAGAACTTGAGCGAGGCGTCCGGCCTTGGCTCAAGCCTTGGAATGCCGAACACGCCGCCGGAAGGATCACACGGCCACTTCGGCATAACGGCCAAGCTTACAACGGAATCAACATTCTGATGTTGTGGGCATCGGCTGAGCTATCCGGTTTTGTGTCCCCGTTCTGGATGACGTTCCAACAGGCGAAAGAGCTTGGCGGACATGTGAAGAAAGGCGAGCACGGTTCACCCGTTGTCTATGCCTCGACTTTCAAGAAGAGCGACACCAACGACGCAGGCGAGGAAGTCGAAGCCGATATCCCGTTCCTCAAGGAATACACCGTCTTTTGTGCTGACCAATGCGAAGGATTGCCACAGCACTTTTACCAGATGGCAACACCGCCAGTTGACAAGCTGGAACGCATCGACCGAGCGGAAGCGTTTTTCGCCAACACGAAAGCGGACATCCGCACCGGAGGCAACCGGGCATTTTATGCGATCGATGCCGACTATGTTCGGATGCCACCCTTCGAGAGTTTTCGTGATGCCGAATCACACGCCGGAACGCTGGCTCACGAGTTGACTCACTGGACGCGGCACGAAAGCCGACTCAATCGCGAATTCGGTCGGAAACGCTGGGGCGATGAAGGCTACGCGATGGAGGAACTTGTTGCCGAGCTTGGTTCCGCCTTCCTCTGTGCTGACTTGCAAATCACACCCGAGGTTCGCGACGACCACGCCAGCTATATCGATTCATGGCTCAAGGTTCTGAAGGATGACAAGCGGGCGGTTTTCTCCGCCGCTTCCCATGCCTCAAAGGCAGTTGAATTCCTGCACGGCTTGCAGCCGCAGGCGACGGCCTGATTGCTTCCGCTTTAGCCGCCTGCCGGAATCCCGGCGGGCGGTTTTCTCCCAACCATACTTTTCCCGTAGTTATCCCCGCTTTTTCCCGGAGTTATGCACATGGACCCCAACCGCACCTATCTGGACATGTTCGAGGCGATGAAAAGCAACGACTTCGAGACCGCTAGAGAACTGGCCCTTGCCCTCAAGGACTGGTTCGCCAAAGGCGGATTCTATCCGTATCAGTACACCCCGCAGGCGATGCACGCATACATCGCTTCCGTTTTGCGACGAACCGCCGCACACGGACCCGAGCCTGTCTTCTCACTTATCTGCCAGTATTGTGACGCAGGTGACGGGATCGAGACGGAGGAACGGGCCATCACCGAAGGCTGGAGCGAGATCGAACCGGCCTTCGCCCTTCCGCAGGCGAACTATTGCGGAACCTGTCCAGACTGCCGAACGGTGTTCGATCACTGACAGAACGACGAACGCGGATTGCGTCGCCGCTCGATGAGCAGACTCATCGAGCGGCCTCTTTATCTGGAAAAATCCGGGCGCGGCACTCAGAGCGCCACGCCCGGATGCCATCCCTGGCTAAATCTGTGCCCGCCGTCCAGGCGGGCATTTTCATTTGCCGTTGACGCTTCTCCGTTAACCGTTCGTTAAATGGTTTACCTTACTCTTCAAGGAGCAATCAACGATGGATTATCGCGATGGACAATCAGGACTTCGCAGTTTTTACGAAGCTCAATGAACTCGCCGAACGTCGCGGGCTCAAGCCATATGATTTTGTCGCTACCTTCAGGAGGGTAGCTGAACAGTCCTACTCACTGAATTTCGAAGTCCCCGCTCAAGGTAACGCCCTTCGTGAAGAACGCTTTGACAAGATGCTTAAAGACCTCGGAGTCGTTGTTGGCGGCAGTGCCGAGTTAAAAGGCTCCCCGGAGCACGTTATCGACGCTCTCGATCGTGCCTTGAGCATGACCCCACGCAGTCGTTTCTCCTAATCCCATTTTCTCCCGGCGAATTCATCGCACGGCGCTATCACGTCGCCTGCCTGCCAAAAGATGTCCGTAGCCACGTCTGACAACCGGCGTGCCAGTCGCCGATAACATCACCGTTGCTGGTTCAGCTCTCTCGCTTCATCGGTTTCGCAGTCTGAATCTGAACTTCGGCGTTCCGTTCCTTTGCCCGTCTTGCCAATCAGTTTCTCTCTCTCCTGTCCGCCACGACACACGGCCTTTGCCCTGTCACGCGTAAAGCCGCCGCCGGTCCGCTCAAGCAGAAAATCGGTTCCCCCTGAAGGTCTCCCCCGATTTTCAGCTTGCCCGGTCGCTGATGCTCGCTTCGCCCCGGCCTGTAGCGGCTTTGTTCGCTGTGCCATCAGGCCGCGATGGTCGCGGTCGGTAACCAAAGAGAAGGAGAAACACCATGTCCGACACCAACACCAACGAAACCACCGCCAAGGCTCCCAGCCATATCGCTTACCAGGTACGCGACCGTGAGGGAAAGAAGGGCTTCTGGACCCGCATCGGCAGCGTCTGGCCACACGCTGACGGCAAGGGCTTCAACATCCAACTTGAGGCATTGCCAATCGATGGACGGATCTCGCTCCGCATCGCCACCGAGACGAAGGAATAACGGCATCAACCGGGCGGGCCGCAATGCCCGCCCCATCACCCGAAAGGATTCGAATCATGCAAACCATTACCGAAGATGAATTCGACGACCGGTATCCACTCGTCACCAATCACATCAACCCCAACGCAAGCTGGGCATTTGGCAACGGACCGGGCTGTCTTTTTGAAACCTACGGCGAAGAACTCGCCTTCGTCAGAAGCCAGAACCCCAATACCATCTGGACCCTGGTTGACGGCGACGACGGCAACCAATACGTCATCAGCGGTTACCATTTCGTCAACCGGATTGGCTACCTCATCAGTACCATCCCGTTTCCCGAGGACGCCGATATCGAGGTTCCCATCCTGTTCGACTCAGACGAATAGAGTGGCGCGTCAGTCGCTCACTCTACCTGAGTGGTGACCAGTAGAAGCGGCGTTCGACCGGCTCTCGCCTCTGAACTTCCTGTCGCTTCATTCACGCTGCGCCCGACCGGGCATCGCGGCGAAATCAAATCCTGAGTTCCAAGCCATCATTGTCTCGATGGCTCGGCTGCTTTATCCCCAAATCGTCCTGGCGACCGACGTACATGGCGGACGGCGACTTGTCCTGACGGAGGCTCTGCGTCCGGCAAGGATCGCCTCTTCGCCACCCCCGAAAACCTCAAGCTCTCCGCTGGTTTCCAGAACATGGAAACTGAGCGTTTTTCGCGAGCTTTTAAGAGACTGAAGAGATCAGGCGTCTTCCCTGTGCACAGCCCAGGCCGGGTTTCCCGGGGAAATTCGGGCTTTTCGCCTCCGCTCAAAGCCCGAATTTAGCCTCGACGCCTTGCCCCATTCGTGGTGATTGACGATTTTCCGTAAATCGTCAATCACGATACGTCGCCAATCCCAGCGACGTATAGAAAACCTGTCGCCGATCCATCGCGACATTTGCTCAAATGCTGCGATCAATTCACCGAGCAAATCTGGTCGATTGCTCGTTGCGTTGCGTGAAATGGCCTTGAAATCTGCCGATATCGTGCGCCAAAAATCTCTGAAAGCCGCACTCAGCCTATTGCGCAGCGTGTTTCACCTGTGATACAATATGTTCATTATGATGCCTCCGGTCTATCACTTTCGCGATCTCAGCAACCAGGCTCAGATGATGTCCCGGCAATGCGAAAACGAGCGACTAGCGATGACCCTACAGTACGTTGCCCTTGGGTCCATGATCGTCATGACAGGTTACGCCGCCAGCCAGATACTCAAGGATGTTTTCGGTTCACCAGATCATGACCGGGGACATGGACGGTCGCGGTGACCTTGCCGCCTAGAGTTCGCAGAATTCCGTGGTCAATTCCGCTCGTCCGCTGAAGCCATCCACCAATGTCCCACAGACCCAAGCCCCCCAGATCACTGAACGCTACTCCGTTCATACCGGTCCGACTGCCGCCGGGAGGATCGCTCCGGCAATCCGGTCCCCCTCGAAAAACCCGCTGAAACTGGCGGTTTCTCTTTCCCGGTTGCGCGATCCCGTTTCAACATGGTAGCAATTGTCCATGCTGACCGATTTGCGATGCTGTCCTCCTTGACATGTCTATCACCAAGAGATAGACATTATCCAAACCAACAGGAGCAACCGAAATGCCATTTGAGCGTTCCCAAGAGATCGAACGCCGACTGGACGAAGTTCTCCGCCTGATTAGTACCGGGCGGTTTTCTACGCCCAAGTTGGCCGAAGAAGTCGGCGTCTCGATCCCAACGATTTCCCGGTGCGTCACGGCACTCCGGGAAAGGGGCCACGACATCGAAGCGAAGCGAACGAGCGAGGGTTGGCGGTATGTTTTGAAAGTTGGCGCAACTTCGAAGGGGCAATCCAGTGCCCCGAAGCACAACACGGACACAAGCAAAAGAGCAGGTAGCCATGATAACTGACTACCACGCTAAATATTTTGCACACGATCTTACCCGGCGCGGGGTTGCTGGGTTGGACCGTTTGTCGATGTCGCTGTTTGATGCTGCGGTCGATCTCAACCCGCATCAGATTGAAGCGGCTCTCTTCGCCCTTCAGTCGCCACTTTCCAAGGGGGTGATCCTTGCCGACGAAGTCGGTCTCGGAAAGACCATTGAGGCGGGCATCGTTCTCTGCCAATCTTGGGCGGAGCGAAAGCGGCGGTTGATCGTCATTTCACCTGCTTCCATCCGCAAGCAGTGGGCACTGGAGCTTGAAGAGAAATTCAATCTACCGGCTGTTGTGTTTGATGCGAAGGCATATCGCGACATTCAACGGCAGGGGCGAGCACCGCTTTCCGAGAAGGCGGTCATCGTCATGTCGTTCAATTTCGCGAACAAGATTCGCGATGAACTTAAGGCCGTCTCATGGGATCTGGTTGTCATTGATGAGGCGCACAAACTCCGCAATGCTTACCGCCCGAGCAACAAAGTCGGCCAGGGGATTCGGTGGGCGACCGAAGATTGCCGAAAGCTGCTGCTGACAGCAACGCCGCTTCAGAATTCGCTGATGGAACTCTACGGCCTCTCGACCCTCATCGACGAGCACCTCTTCGGTGACGTCAATTCCTTCCGGGCACAGTACGCAAGCGCTGGGGCTAACCTCGACTCGCTTCGCCAGCGGCTTTCGACGTTCTGCAAACGCACGCTTCGTAATCAGGTCACTGAGTACATTCGTTATACCGAGCGTCGCCCAATTACTCGGCCATTCAAGCCAACCGACGACGAACATGCCCTGTACGAGGCAGTCTCAGCCTTCTTGCAACGCGAGAACAGTTACGCTCTTCCGCAGCGGCAACGTCACCTGACTGCCCTGATTCTCCGCAAGTTGCTTGCATCGTCTTCCCAGGCGATCGCAGCAACACTGGATCGTCTTCGGATACGGCTGGAGACTCTTCGAGACCAGCAGGCGGTCAGCGACCTCGAATTCACCGAGGCGCTGATCGAAGGCGAGGAGATCGAGGATGACCTGCTCGACGAAATCCTCAACGAAGACTCAGAGCCGGAAGGGGACAAGCCGGTTGTCTCCACAATCGACCGTGAGAGACTGAAGGAAGAGATCGAAGTCTTGGGCCGTCTTGCCAAGTGGGCACACGGTATCGGCATCGACACCAAGACCCGCACTTTGCTAAAGGCACTGGAACTCGGTTTCGAGACGTTGACATCCATTGGAGCTACCCGCAAGGCGATCATCTTCACTGAATCACGTCGCACGCAGGATCATCTGAAGGCATTTCTGGAGGCCAACGGCTATGGGGGTCAGGTCGTGCTTTTCAACGGCACAAATAGTGGCCCAGAAGCCACAGCGATCTATGAGCGATGGGCGGAAGCAAACCGGGCGACCGGGCGAGCGACTGGCTCGCGTGCCGTGGATGTGCGAACTGCCCTGATCGAACATTTCCGGGACAGTGCCTCAATTCTTCTGGCGACCGAGGCTGCATCCGAGGGGGTGAATTTGCAATTCTGCTCACTCGTTGTGAATTATGACCTTCCGTGGAATCCACAGCGAATTGAACAGCGGATCGGCCGTTGCCATCGCTACGGCCAAAAGCACGACGTTGTCGTCATCAATTTTCTAAACGAACGCAATGCGGCCGATCAACGCGTTCTCGAATTACTCGCCGAAAAATTCAAGCTTTTTAACGGTGTCTTCGGTGCATCGGACGAAGTGCTCGGATCAATTGAGTCTGGGGTGGATTTCGAGAAGCGCATTCTGGCGATCTACCAACAATGCAGAACTCCCGCTGAGATCGACGCCGCCTTCAGCAAATTGCAGGAGGAAATGGACGAGCAAATCCGCACGCGACTGGATGACACACGGCGATCACTGCTTGAACATTTTGATGAAGATGTCCATGAGCGTCTGCGGATCAAGCTTGCCGATACCAAGGCACAGCTCGACCGGGTCAGCAAACGGTTCTGGGCGGTGACGCGGTTTATCCTCGATGGCAAAGCACGGTTCGACGATAACGCTCTGGCGTTCGAACTCGACCGTCCGCCCTGTGACGGTATCGCCGCCGGTTGCTATCACTTGATTTCAAAGACTCATCCCCAGGCCAGCTCCGACACCATCGATGATTCTGGACAATTCCTTTACCGGCTATCGTCTCCGCTCGGCGAACATGTGATCGACAACGCGAAGGTGATAGAGACACCGATTGCGCAAGTCATCTTCAACGTCAGCGGCCATCCTGCCCGCTTGCACGTAGTCGAGACCCTTCGGGGCAAAAGTGGCCATCTCACGCTCACTCGCCAAGTCATTGACTCGTTCGAGACTGAGGAATATTTGCTCTTCTCAGGGTTCGACGATGAAGGGCATTCGCTCGATCAGGAGACAATCGAAAAACTCTTTCAATGCGCCGGGCGGGTTGCACCAAACAGTGGTATCCCAAATAACCTCGCAGAGAGATTGACCGGGGAATCCAAACGCCACGCCGAAGCAACGGTGAGCCGTTCGCTTGAAGCCAATAGCCGACACTTTCAAGAGGCGCGTGAGAAGTTGGAGCGTTGGGCTGACGACATGGTCATTGCCGCAGAAAAGGCACTTCGGGATACCAAAGAGAAAATCAAAGTCATGCAACGTGAGGCGAGACAAGCGGCCACGCTCCCCGATCAACATCGCATTCAGGAAGAGATTCAGAAGTTGGAAAAGGTTAAACGGCGACAAAGACAGGACATCTTCAAGGTTGAAGACGAGATCATCGACAAACGAGACGCACTGATTGACTCACTTGAGAAACGACTGGCACAACGGACTAACATCGAAACACTTTTCACCATCCGCTGGTCAGTTGAATAACGACCTGCTGAGAATAACAACGAGGGAACGGAAACACTGATGAGCCAGAAATTCGAAAAACTGAAATCACTGCTGAAAGAGCTTTTCCAGCTCGACCAGCCAGACCTTGATTTCGGCCTATACCGCATAATGCACGCCAAAGCAGCCGAGGTTAGCCAGTTCCTTGACCACGACCTACTTCCGCAGGTCAAAGAGGAGTTCAGCCAGTACAAGACAGCCGACAAGGCGGAGATTGAGAAGGAGCTGGCGAAGGTTATCGCTGGAATCCAAACGGGTGGAATGGACCCCGAGCAGTCACCCAAGGTCAAAGACCTGCGGGCCAAGCTCGCGGGCGATGCCGTGGACATCGCATCGCTGGAATCCGAGGTGTATGACCACCTCTTCGGGTTCTTCCGCCGCTACTACTCGGAAGGTGATTTTCTTTCCAAGCGAGTCTACAAGCCTGGCGTCTATGCCATTCCCTACGAAGGCGAAGAGGTCAAGCTGCACTGGGCCAACGCGGACCAGTATTACATCAAGACCAGCGAATACCTGCGGGACTATGCCTTCCGGTTGCGACCGGAAGATTCCGCCAAACCGATGCGGGTCCATTTTCGCCTCGTTGATGCCGCTGAAGGTGAGCATGGCAATGTGAAGCCAGCCGAGGGAAAAGACCGTGTCTTCATCTTGGCGACGACCGATTTCATCGCTGAGGAAGATGGGGAACAAGGCCGCGAATTGGTGATCCGTTTTGAGTACCGTCCAGCGACGTTGACCGACTGGCCGGAAAGTGTCCGCGACGGCAAGAAGAAACCACCGGCACAGAAAGACATGACTGCGCTCGCTGAAACACGGATCGCTGCTATTGATGAGAAAGCGCTTTTGAAGTGGGTCGAGGAGCTGGAAAAGTCTCACATCAAGTCAGACGGTGAGCAGGCCGAGTATTCACGGCTTCATGCTCACCTCAACCGCTACGTTGGCCGTAACACGTTCGACTATTTCATTCACAAGGATCTTGGAGCATTCCTACGCCGCGAACTCGACTTCTACATCAAGAATGAGGTGATGCACCTCGATGACGTTGAGAACGAGACAGCGGCGCGAGTTGAGCAATACCTGTCGAAAGTGAGGATCATCCGCCGCATTGCAGGCAAGGTCATTACTTTCCTCGCCCAACTGGAGGACTTCCAGAAGAAGCTGTGGTTGAAAAAGAAGTTCGTCATCGAGACCAGCTATTGCATCACGCTGGACAGGGTTCCTGAACGCTTTTATGCGGAAATCGCAGCAAACCAGGCACAGCGCGAAGAATGGGTGCGACTGTTTGCGATCGACGAAATCAAGACGACAAGTGACGACAAAGATCCATCACTCTTTCCTGAAGCACCGGTGGCCTATTCGGTCCCGCTCTCGACAGACTTCATCAAAGCACACACAGCATTACCTTTAGACACTAGGTTCTTTTCACATACATTCACTGCGAGTCTGCTTGACGCGGCGAACGTCAGCGACCAGACCACAGATGGTCTACTGGTACATGGCGACAACTTCCAGGGATTGCAGTTACTCGCCTCACGCTTCGGTGGACAGATTCGCTGCATCTATATCGATCCACCCTACAACACCGCAAGTAGCTCGATTCCGTACAAGAATGATTATCGCCATTCTTCATTCGCCTCGATGATCTATGACCGAATCCAGGGGCTGCATCACCTTGTGAGCAACGACGGTGCGATCTTCGTCAGCATCGACAAGACGGAACGAACAGTTCTTGAGCACGTTCTCGATGACATCTTCGGCGTCGATAACCGGATCGAGGAACTCATCTGGGCGATGAATACAAACAACAGCCAAGCCCCGAACTACTCCACCAATCACGAGTATGTTTTGGTCTATGCCAAACATAGACCAACGGCGGAGCAGGATCGGAATATGTTTCGCGATCCTAAGCCTGGTTATGAAGAGGTCATGGAGTTGGTTACGGGACTTAACAAAGAGTTTCCTGCAATCGCTGCAATTGAGCAGGCCATCAAGAAACTCTATGAACAGCACAAGATTGAGTTTCGTGAGGAGTTGGAGGCACAAGGGCTTGAGTGGGAGGACGAAAAGGGTAACGATCCTTGGAAGGGTTTGTACAATTATTCACACGCCGAATACCGTGATGAAAATGGGAAACTTGTCCCTGAATCGAAGGCCAAAGCACAGCTAGCACGAATCTGGGTTTGGCGAGAAGACAACATCTCAATGCCTGCAACAAAACAGGCTGCGAGTACGCGAGACCCAAGCCACAAGAATTATCGCTTCTACCGTCCGCCGCATCCAAAAACTGGGCGTCAGTGTCCACATCCGAAGAGCGGTTGGAAGTTCGCATACGATGACGATGAAGATTCGCCAGATAAGAGGAGCTTTGTCGCACTTGATCGCGATGGACGAATCGTTTGGGGCCAAGATGAGACAAAGCAACCTCAACTCAAGCGTATGCTTCACGAAGTAGAAACAAACGTCGGCAAGAGTGTGTTCTCCGACTATTCGGATGGAGAGAAGCAAACGTCGGCGATGTTTGGCCAGTCGGGCTTGTTTCTAGCCCCGAAGCACGCGGACTTCGTCTCACGGTTTGTCCTGCATGCGGCAAAACCTGACAGTACGATTCTTGACTGTTTCGGCGGTTCAGGAAGCACGGCTCATGCGGTGATCAAGCTCAACCGCGCTGATCGCGGCCAGCGGAAGTTCATCCTGATCGAAATGGCCGAATACTTTGATCGCGTACTCAAACCTCGCGTGTTGAAAGCAATCTATTCGCCGGATTGGCGATCCGGGAAGCCCATCTCTCGTAAGGGTATCAGTCAATGCCTCAAAGTGATTCGTCTCGAATCGTATGAGGACGCTCTCAACAACCTGTTGCTGCGCCGATCTTCGTCGCAGCAATCTCTGCTTGATGCTGCCGAAGCCAAAGGCACCGACCGTCTGCGAGAACAGTACTTCCTACGGTACATGCTCAACGTCGAAACAGAAGGCAGTTCGTCGCTTCTCAACGTGCAGGCATTCACCGACCCAACAAGCTACCTGCTTAAAGTGAAACGCCCCGGCTCCGACGAAAGCCGCGACATCAAGGTTGATTTGCTGGAGACGTTTAACTGGCTGATTGGCCTAACGGTTCAGCAGATTGCCGCCCCGCAGTGCTTCACCGCAAAGTTCGAACGTGACAGTGAGAAACGCCTACAACTCAAGGGGCGATTGAAGCAGGATGACTCGGGGGCTTATTGGTTTCGCACCGTCACTGGCACGACACCCGATGGCCGGAAGACACTTGTCATCTGGCGAAAACGACCCGGCGGTGAAACGCACGAGGCCGTCGAGCAAGACAATCTCGTGCTCGACGAATGGTTCACTCGCCAGGGTTATTCCAGCAAGGACAGCGAGTTCGACCTGATCTACGTTAATGGCACGAACAATCTCGAAAACCTCCGAGCACCGGACGACACCTGGAAGGTCCGTTTGATCGAAGACGACTTCCACCGGCTCATGTTCGTAGCGGAGGGTCTATAATGGCGAAAAAAGCAGCCCGCCGCGTAGAGGCGGCGACAGAACCCGCTGCGGCATCACGGCGACGAGCGATCAAAAAGCCCCAGGTGCCGTTCCCCTACAAACTGATTCTCAATCAGTGGCTGTTGTCGTTGTTCAACGTCGAACGGCTGGAGAAGCTTGCGGAACACTTGAAAAACGAAGCCTTGGAGGGACTGGATGAAAACAATGTCCATCGGTTCCATCACGCTCTGACTGCCCAACTCTTCAACCTGACGGAGCTTCCGACAGAGTTACTGCTCGAATACGACCAGAACATTGTTCGGCATACGCTTCGCCTCAATGAGCGCCGGATTACGAAGGGCGACGATCCGATTGTCTGGAAATATTTCCAGTACCTTTCGCTACTCTTCGCGGAAATCTACCTGGACCACTATTTCCGTGACCCAACGGACCTCCGAAAGGCACTTAACAGCCAGGTCGAGGCATACAACGCCGACAAGCCGGAAGCGGACCAGATCGCCAAACTAGACGAGACCGCTGAAGCATGGCCGCAGCTCAACAAGCTGGCTTTCTGGATGGCGACTGGCAGCGGCAAGACATTACTTATGCACGCCAATATCCTGCAATTCCAGCATTATCTCCAAAAGCGCGGCAGGTCACGGGAGCTGAATCGCATTCTGCTTCTGACACCGAACGAGGGCCTGAGTCAACAGCATCTGCGTGAGTTTGAGGCAGCAGGCATCGAGGCAGAGCTGTTCGACAAGAACTCTGCTTCCAAGTCATCTCAGCAGTCACTGCCGTTTGATGGTCGAGGCGTCTCCACGCTGCCGTTGGTGGAAATCATCGAGGTCACGCGGCTGCGCGACGAGATGGGCGATAAGACAGTCGCCATTGATGCATTCGAAGGGAATAATCTGGTTCTTGTCGATGAGGGACATCGTGGGGCCAGCGGGGGCGAAGACGGTGCATGGATGAAGGCACGCAATGCCTTGTGCGAGAAAGGCTTTTCCTTCGAGTATTCGGCAACCTTCCAACAGGCGGTCGCAGGTAATGTCAAACTGTCAGACCAGTATGCCAAGAACATCCTCTTCAATTACTCCTACCGCTATTTCTATGGAGACGGGTTCGGCAAGGACTACCAGATCCTCAACTTGGACGAAGGAACGCAGGACAGCCACCTTGAGCTGTATCTGGTGGCCTGCCTGCTGACTTTCTTCCAGCAGCAGCGGCTTCACCGAGAGCATGGGACGGCATTTCGCCCATTTAATATCGAGAAACCGCTTTGGATTTTCGTTGGTGGCAGCGTCACGAAGACACTCGCCAGCCGGGACGCATCAGACATCATCGAAATTTTGAAGTTTCTTGGACGGTACGTTGCTAATCGTACCGAAAGCGTCGCCAGAATTGATCGTGTCCTGAACCAAGGTTTAGTCACCGCCACCGGTAAGAATCTCTTCGCCGGGCGGTTTTCGTACCTCAATACGATCGGACTGACCCCGGTACAAATTTTTGATGAGACCCTTTCGACGCTTTTCAATGCCCCAGGCGGCGGACAACTTTACGTCGAGAATCTCAAAGGAGCCACCGGGGAAGTGGCGCTTCGCCTTGGTGCCGACAACAAAGCCTTCGGAGTCATCAACGTCGGGGACGACGCGAAATTAGTCGCACTGTGTGAGGAGCACGGCATTGCAACGGCCACACCCGAGTTTTCCGGCTCGCTGTTCCACGAAATCAATAATCCTGACTCCACCGTTAACGTGCTGATCGGATCGAAGAAATTCACCGAAGGCTGGAGCAGTTGGCGAGTCAGCACTATGGGGTTGATGAACGTTGGGCGTGGCGAGGGAGCGCAGATCATTCAGCTTTTCGGTCGTGGCGTTCGGCTCAAAGGCTATGACGTGAGCCTCAAACGTAGTGGCAAGACCCAGCTTCCCGAGGGCGTCGAACGCCCCCGCCATATCACGACACTGGAAACCCTGAACATTTTCGGCATTCATGCCGACTACATGGCCGAATTCCGCAAGCATTTGGAGGAAGAAGGTCTTCCAACCAACGATGACCGCAAGGAATTCCTGATGCCAGTCATCAAGAATCTGGGCACGCAGCCCCTCAAGATGATCCGGCTGAAGAAGACCATCAATGGCGTTAGCACCGAATTCGGCGACGCATTCCGAAGGCTTGGCCCGATTCCGACAGTGGAAAAACCCGACGCAGTCCGGGATAAGGCGAGCGTGTACCTCCAGAACAACAAAGTAGTGTTGAACTGGTATCCGAAGATCAAGGCGATCAAGTCGGTTGGGGTCGTGGGTGGCGACGGCGAGGAAAGGCCAAACCAAGCCCATCTCGGCGCGGCACATGTCGCCTTTCTAAATTTGGACCGGCTGTACTTCGAGTTGGAACGCTTCAAGGCCGAACGGGGATGGTACAACCTCAATCTCACGCGAAACGGCTTTCGCGATCTGCTTGCCGACCAAAGTTGGTATGAACTCCTAATTCCGGCGGAAGAGTTGGCATTCGACTCGTTTGAGAAGGTCGCTTTGTGGCAAGAGATTGCGCTGGCCCTGCTCCGGAAATACACGGAACGATACTACACCTTCCGCAAGAGGGAATGGGAACTGCCTCACCTGGAATACCAAGACCTTTCACCAACTGATCCGAACCTACTCGGGAACGGCGAAGCGTCTGGTGATCCGTACTACCGAATCCTCATCGACCAATCACAGGATGAGATCGTTGCCAAACTCGAAGAACTTAAGGCATTGATCGAACGGGAAGATTTCAAGCCTTGGGAATTCCGCACACTCAAGGCCATTTGGTTTGGGCGTCACCTGTACCAGCCGCTCCTGTACCTTCAAGAGAAGATCGTCGAAATCAGCCCTGTACCGCTCAACAAAGGCGAGCGTCAATTCGTCGAAGACCTGAAAACCTTTCACGACGGCGATGGCGGGTTCTTCAAGGGCAAGGAACTCTACCTGCTTCGTAATCTCAGCAAGGGGCGCGGCGTTGGATTCTTCGAGGCGGGCAATTTCCACCCCGATTTCATCTTGTGGCTGCTCATGGACGGGAAACAGCACATCATATTTGTGGACCCGAAAGGCATCCGAAACGTCGGTGTCACCGACCCGAAGATTCACTTCTACGAAACTATCAAGGAGATCGAGGTTCGCCTCGCGGACTCAGACGTCCACTTGCACTCCTTCATTGTCTCGGGTACGCCCTCGCACACTATGCGACTACTATGGGGCACCGACAAATCACAGATGGCCGCTTGGCATATTGTCTTCCAGGAAGAAGACCGGGAAACCTACGTCCGTACAATGCTGGAACAAGCAACTTCGTAAAACCTAAGTGAAAAGCGATAGCCCGAATGAAACAATTGAACGTAGAATTGGAAAACTGCTATGGGATCAAACACCTTATGAGGCAGTTTGATTTCTCCACCAACAGGGCTTACGCCATTTATGCCCCCAACGGCGCGATGAAGTCGTCATTCGCGCAGACATTCAAGGATG
Organism: uncultured Schlesneria sp.; assembly: GCA_903904835.1. Taxonomy (GTDB): domain Bacteria; phylum Planctomycetota; class Planctomycetia; order Planctomycetales; family Planctomycetaceae; genus Schlesneria. The sequence continues at coordinate 38,915 of CAIVEI010000070.1, forward strand.
TGGTTGACGGCACCCAATCTAAGGATCGCATATTTCCAGACCGGGTTTGCATCAGGAAGATAACCGACGAGAATGGAACTGATTTGCCAAAGGAAAGTATACTCGTTGTTTCGCCCTACGACGAGGTTTTTGGCCACACAGAGAAAACGTCGACCTTACTGGTGGACAACAAGCTGCGAAAGGAATACGAGCAACTCCACACCGATATTGATATCGCAGAGGACGCATTTCTAAGGGCTCTAAAGGAGCAGTCCGGTTCAAAGAAGAACCTAAAAAGCGAGATTTCCTCCACGTTCACCAAGAGTCAGGATGCCTTTTACCGTGCTCTGAATCGCGTTAAGGACGAGGTCCTGGCGCAGAAGGACGCTCCATATGCACAGATTCAATACGACACGGTATTTGATGACAAAGTATTGGCATTTCTCGGCACAAAAGACTTCAAAACAGCGATTGAGGAATACGTCAAGAAATACAACGAATTGCTCGCTGCTTCTACATATTTCAAGAAGGGCACATTCAATTACTACAACGCAGCGACCATTGCAAAGAGCCTGGCGGAAAACGGATTCTTTGATGCCAAGCACACGGTCAGTTTGAATGCACAGAACAACCTTGAAATTACCAGTCAGAAGCAACTAGAAGAACTAATTGCAAAGGAAAAGGAAGGGATAACCTCAGATAAGGAGCTGCGGAAGAAGTTCACTGAAATTGAAAAACTCATAACCAAAAATGCGAACGTGCGGGACTTCGAAGCCTATTTGGCGGAACACGAAGAGATTCTGCCGAAACTCGCGAACATCGAAGGGTTTAAGGAAGATATCTGGAAATCGTACTTCAAGGTACGACTCGATCTCTATAAAGATCTGCTTGAAAAACACCAAGCGGCCGAGAAGAGAAAGAAGGAAATCGAAGAAGAGGCTGGAAAGCAGCGGACGCAGTGGGAGGCAGTAATTGAGATTTTCAACGACCGCTTTTTCGTTCCATTTAAATTGACCGCGAAGAATCGCACGTCTGTGATCTTGGGTGAGGAGCCGATGCTTGTCCTGGGATTTACTTTCGAGGACGGAGCGGACAAGGCACCGGTTGATAAAGCGACGTTGATGGAAGCCCTCAGTACGGGTGAAAAGAAAGCGCTTTATGTGCTGAACATCATTTTTGAAGTCGAAGCTCGTAAAAAGGCCAAAACGGAAACGGTTTTCATTGTTGACGACATCGCAGACTCGTTTGACTATCGAAACAAATACGCGATTATCCAGTATTTACAGGATATTTCAGAAGAGCCGCAGTTCAAGCAAATCATTCTGACGCACAATTTCGACTTCTTCCGGACTGTAAACAGTCGGTTCGTGAACTATTCGAGTTGCCTCATGGCTTTCAAGAACAGCACGGGGCTTATGTTGAGTCAGGCTGCCGGGATCAAGAATGTCTTCGTGAATGATTGGAAGCCAAATTTCTTTACCGACGCCAAAAAACGTATTGCCTCCATCCCGTTCATCCGCAACATCATTGAATACACCAAGGGTGAAGGAGATCCGGATTTTGTCAAGTTGACATCGTTACTGCACTGGAAGGCAGATTCGGCGGGAATCACACAATCAGAACTTGACGCAATCTACAATGCTGTTTTTGGTGGTACAGGAGTGTCAGCCAATAGCACTGGCCTAGTAATCGATTTAGTCACACACGAAGCGGCAGAGTGCATCAATGCCGTTGACGGGATTAATTTTGAGAACAAAATCGTTCTTGCAATCGCCACGCGAATCGCTGCCGAACAGTTCATGGTCGGCAGAATCAATGACCCTGCGTTTGCCTCTAAAATTACGTCCAATCAAACTCAAGCGTTACTGGCAAAGTTCAAAAAGGTTTTTCCAGGGTCAACAGATGCCATTCAGATACTACAGCGGGTAGTACTCATGACGCCGGAGAATATTCACCTAAATTCATTCATGTACGAGCCAATATTAGATATGTCAGACGAGCACCTAAGAAAGCTTTATCAGGACGTATGCGCATTAGCATGATCTGTTTTTCCGCGAATTCGCGATATTCCTAGAGAGCCACAGCGCATGCCCAAGATGTCTGATCCGTTATTCGCCGACGCCACTCTTGACACCGCACAACTCCACGCGCTGTTTCAAATAACTCACAATACTCCATTTCTGCGACTGGCCATATCTTCTGAAAATGCAGAAACGCTGAAACAGTCATTAGGCATTCCAATTCGTCGTTGTTATATAACGGATGACTTACTTCACCAGCGCGCCAAGGAACTCTCCCTGTCATTGAATGACGTTCTGGCCACGAAACTGCCCGATGCTGGTTCTACTATGTCGGGCGATTTTGGCGAGATACTTACGTATCTGTATCACCTGGGTACACAGAACCAGCAAGCTGCCTTTGGCCCGAAGAAATGGCGGCTTAAGCAGGACCGCACCAAGCCAGCCCCGTATTCGGATGTGGTGCATTTTCTGCTTCCATCATGGCCATCTTCAACTGATCAAGATGAACTCCTTTGCTCTGAAGTCAAGACAAAGGCAACCGACGGAGCATCACTGCCAATATCGAATGCCATCTCGGACAGCCAGAAGGACGCTACCAGTCGGCTTGCAAGGACGCTCGTCTGGCTACGCGAGAGGGCGATAAGCGATGGGTTGGAGGATGTATCACTAGATCATTTGGATCGATTCATCAATGCAATCGACCACCCGTCTTTCAAGAAAAGTTTCTATGCCGTTGCAGTGATTTGTGGTGACCTTGTTGAAAGCGAAATCATCGCCGATCCTCCATTGCTCGTTAAGGGTCACACGCTGTTACTGATTGTCGTTCCCAAACTCAAGGATGTTTACACTGCTGCGTTTGAATCTGCCAAAACGTCCGTTGCGTCTGAAGCCGAAGAGGGATTGGCATGAGGGACTCTCTTGCTCGTTGGATAAGCGATGCAGATGCGTTGCGACACCTCGAACATTTCCGCAGTAAGGAAATACCACTTTCGTTGGCGCCTCTTCGCTCGCGCGCAGACGACTATTATCTCTCATTGGTCGGAGAGTTATTCGACCGCATGAAGAATGATTATTCGGACAAAACAGATTGGGCAACTTTAGGTAATGCGCTCGTTCAGTTCGCCGAACGAGATGCCCGTAGCCTTGCAACCGCCGGTGTTAACGCGGAAGAGGCTCGACTTTTTGCATCGGCTGCGTTTTACAATGGTGGATATCCAGCTTCGGCTTACCTCACAATGAGACCCGCCACGATTATTGCAAATAGCGAGGCGTATCGGTCGTGTTTTGACTTTCTCGCGAGACCAGCTTCCCTTACTTCTGAAAGCGTTCGCTCACTGATCGATGCGGTAGGTCGTGGAGATCAGGCCCGCGTTGAGCAAATCGTATCTACAATTTCGAATCAAGTTACGGTCAGCCTAGCCGAAGGGCCGACTGAATGGATTCCTCAGCGTCTTTTGGAGATCTTGGTCACTCGATTCAGTAACACCAATCTTCGAGCCGTTCTGCCTGATGGCAATTCATCCTTCTGGACTCCGTTGGTTTCTTCGTTTCTCAATCAGCGACCACCAGCATGGGAGTTCTTTCCTTCACAGATTCAGGCAATCTCACAAGGGCTCTTGAGTCGTTTCGAAACTTTCTCGCTCCAGATGCCGACCGGGGCTGGGAAAACGGCTCTGTGCGAGACGCTTCTGTTCCACCATCTGATGTCAAACCAGGAAAATCTTGCAGTGTTTCTGGTTCCATATCGATCTCTTGCGTCGGAACTTCGTGGCACTCTGGTCAAACGACTTAATAACATGGGGATTCTTTCTAGGACAGCCTACGGTGGAACTGTTCCAGTCGGAAATGAGTCCGGGATGTTGGACACGATTCGAGCGCTTGTGGCAACGCCAGAGTCACTTTCTGGGCTTCTGAGCGCCAATCCGAGTTTCTTTCATCGCATCACATTAGTTGTCGTCGACGAAGGCCACCTACTTGATGGGGGAGCACGAGGGATATCTCTTGAATTGCTACTCGCACGAATGAAGACAAGGGAACCTGCGTCTCCGAGATTTGTTTTTTTATCTGCAATTGTTCCAAATATTGAGGAAATCAACGTATGGTTAGGCGGTACCACCGAGACTGTTGTTCGGAGCGACTACCGTCCAGCCGTAGCGGAGTTTTCACAACTAAAACCGGATGGCAAAGGAAGCAAGACCTCAGTTGCACTTGAAATGCATCCTCACAAGTCTGAACCGACACGATATCAAATCGAACGATTCCTCAGCAGAGACGATTTCACTTGGATCAACCCAAAAACTGGAAAGGCAAATACCTACAAGTTTGAATCGATAAAGACGCAGGCTATTGCTGCCGCACGGAAAGCACTTTCAATGGGAGCCTCGGCAGTATTTGCAGCAAACAAGAGGGGAAACCAAGGCGCTATCGGCCTTGCTGAAGAACTTCTTTCTCAATTGGAGTTTCGCCTCTCCTTGCCAGAGCCGAAGGACTTTTCTGCATCGGCTCCGGTGGATCGTGCCTGGGTATACACAAGAGATGAGTATGGTCTTCAGTGGGTTGGCGCAAGAATGCTCGCGGTCGGTGCGGTGCTGCATCATGGTGACATTCCTCAAGAGACTCGCGAAGTAATTGAAAGCCTGCTCCGAAACAGGTTTTCAAAACTGGCAATCTGTACGAGCACGCTGGCTGAGGGTGTAAATCTTCCTATTAGAACCCTTGTGCTTTATTCGGTTATTCGTCGTGACAAGACCGGAGAGGCGACAACACTTCTTTCACGGGACATCAAGAACCTAGTTGGACGTGCTGGCCGTGCCGGAGCGACAACTAAGGGCCTTGTCATTTGCGCTAATGCAAACCAATGGTCCTCGATTGAGCCGGTTGCAGAGCAGGCTCTCGGCGAAAATGTTGAAGGCGCTCTTCGAGAACTCGTCTCGCGTATTCTGTCTTTTCTCGCAAGAGAGAAAGAAACGCTCACAAACGAGTTGCTTGAACGATTTACTGAACTCCACTCGTTAGTGGATGGTGTCGACTCGACGCTTATCGAATTGGCAGCCCAAGAGATTGGCGAAGATGCGTTATTGGAACTCGCGACTGCCATTGCTGACAAGACCTTCGCGTCAATGCAGTCCGAAGCCGAACCAAAACGCATCCTTCAAGAGGTATTCCAACTAAGAACTCGTCGGATCATTGAACTGCGTTCATCAGGCCGCCTGGGATGGATTCGAGAAACAGGCGCAAGGACACGAATGGTAGACCAAGTTGAGAACGGCCTGCTACCTCGCTTGGCAACTTGGAGCGACATCACGGACCCGACAGATCCCGCGCTTGTCACCGCATTGGTTGATTGGGGGTGTTCACTTGCCGAAATGCAGAATGTCCTTCGTGAGGCATACCAGCTTGATGATGAGGTTGACACGGATAATCTTCGTGCGCCATTTCAATCTTTGGTCAATCTGTGGCTGTCCGGTAGTAGATTCGTGGAAATTGCCAATCAGCTTCGTCTTGACGTCGACGATGTACTTGGGATTCACGCGCGAGCGTTGTCGTACGCTTTTCAGACAATCGTCGAGCAAGGTATGGCAGTTCTTGCCAAGATTTTGGAATCAAGAGGGCAGCTTCTAGCGCCTGCGGCAATACTCTTTCCAGAACAACTACGATTCGGCGTTCCAACTCCTGCGGCACGCGTGCTCGCGGCGGAAGGTGTCCGGCATCGCCGTGCAGCCGTAATCCTTGGAACCCTTCCAGAGGTAATTGCCCTTGGTATTGAAAGTCGGCCTTTGATCTGCTCTACCGCCCGCCAGATCCTAATTGCTCAGGAAGATGTGTGGAAGCCGCGTTTAGGAGAATTGGTATTCGCTAATACCCTTCAAGACCTCAACGACATCACTTCCAACTCATAGCTTCCGTACCTCCAACGTTGCCGTCTAAAAGTGGTAACATTTTGGTAACAACATTGGCAATATCAGCCCCATGCCAGTACAATGCGAACGTCGTCAGGCCATAGCGTAAAAGCCTGTAAATCAGCACATTTCAACGTCATTGCAGCGTGTTTCCAATGTCACACCGAGGGAATGTAAAGTAGGTTGAGGGCCTAGTGGTAGCAATACCGTGCAGGTTCGATTCCTGTCTTGGGCATAACACATTACCAGACAATGACTTGCGGCTACAAACCGCAGTCATTTTCTGGAAGTGTGGGAAAATTGCTGAAGTTGATACGCTGAAACAAGTTACGTTACCGGAAGACGTTCTTCCGTGCAGATGAAAATCGTCCTGTCCGTGTCGGTAATCACTACCGAAACGGTATTTTGGAAGGATCATCCGCATGAAAAAACGTCTTCCGTCACTGACACGCCACAAGGCTACCGGACAAGCTCGTGTCTGGTACAACGGCAAAGATCACTACCTTGGCGCGTACGGTTCACCGGAAAGCCGCATCCGTTACGCTGATCTGATCAAGGAAATCGCCACCGGACTACCCGTTGACCCGATTGCCCAACGTGGCACCGACGACACCGGCCCGACGATCAACGAAATATCATCGGCGTTCGAAAAGTGGGCTGACGGCCACTATCGGAAAAACGGCAAACGGACTGCCGAATACGATTGCGTCAAGTCGGCCATTACTCCACTGGTCCACCTGTTCGGCGACACTCCGGCAAAGTCATTCGGTCCCAAGTCCCTCAAAGCTGTTCGCCAGAAGATGCTGGACGGCGGGACATGGTGCAGGGAGTACATCAACAAGTCGGTCGGACGCATCCGGCGGCTATTCCGTTGGGCTGTTGAAAATGAACTGGTCCCATCAACGGTACTTCTCGGTCTCGAAGCTGTGGCAGCATTACGCGAGGGTCATCCAGACGCCACGGATCACGCTCCACGGACTGCCATTAAGAAAGACATTCTGGACGCTGTCCGTGCAGCCGTAAGCCCGGAAACGCGCGATATGATCGATCTGGCGATTCTCACGGGCTGTCGTCCTGGCGAACTGGTTTCGCTCACATCTGAGATGATTGACCAATCCGACCCGACCGCATGGGTGGCAGTTTTGACCGACCACAAGATGAGGCACAAGGGGAAGCAACGGGCGCTCGTATTCGGATTACGCGGCCAAGAGATTCTGGCAAAGTACATGACCGGAAAGCCGTCTGCGAAATTGTTCCCGATTCAGAGGGCGACATTTTCCAATCGGTTGAAAAAGACCTGCGACGATTTGAAGTTGCCACGGTTTACGGGGCATTGGCTACGTCATTTGGCTGCGACCGAGATAAGGCAAGTCCACGGGCTTGATGGCGTACAGGCATCGCTTGGACATGCCAACGCGTCGATGAGCGATCACTACGCACACGTTGACTTGGAAAAAGCCAAAGCTGTTGCACGCGTTCGAGGTTGATACCGTCGCTACCAGTCACACAAAAAGGTGGAAGACTCTTCCACCTTTTCTTCCCACAATTTCAATCAAGGGATACGACCCATGACATCTGACAAGGCAATCAAATTACGTGACATCCAAACCGCGAGGTTCGCGTCACTGCTGAAAATCATCAAGATTCTGGACGAACTGGAAACCACTGAAAACGATACGGAATTTGGCGACGGGGAAGCGGCCCGAACTTGGGTACTCGAACAACTCACGGACGAGAAATGATTGCCATGAAAACCGAACCCAAACCGCACGTCTGCGGAATTGTTCGAGGGAGGATCTACACGGCGGGTGAACTGATCACGTCATTCAGGATCACAGAAAAGACGCTCCAAACCTGGATTGATGAGGGACTGACGCCAGCCCGCAAACACACGAAAACACGATTTTTCTTAGGCGATGATCTGGTCGAATTCCTTTTCCCACATCGGACGGAAACGACATGAAGACAGAGACAACCATCAAGCCGATCAACTATCAACCGTTGCCAAGCTCTGGTCGTTTTCTTTCTGAGGACTGGGCGCAGATACTCGGATGCGAACCGGAAACGCTTCGAAAAAACCTAAAGGAAAAAAGCATCCGTACGATAGTTTTCGGCGCGAAGACCATCATTGACGCTGAATGGTTCTGGGCGGACTTGATCCGATGTCAGCAGCCGCCAGCCGTATGAAGCCATAATGCCACGGACCCCGCCAACGGACCCCTGTTTACGATCAGTAGGCAGGGGTTTTTAGTTTTCCGATCGTCTTTTTTTAAAAGTGGTAGGGAAGTAATACCATTTTCATATTACTCCGCTCCAAGTGGTCTATTCTTGGCTCGAATCCGCCCATAGCCTGCAACGAGTCTCAGACGTTCCACGTTTTTTCAGGAGGATTCGAAATGGACAAGGAAGACTTACTGCACTTCGGGACTGAAGCCGCTGCTCAGTTTCCTGGACGGCGGCCAAGCCGAGCAACGATGTGGCGATGGTATCTTCGAGGCTGCAAGGGCGTGAAGCTCGAAACGATTCTGATTGGCGGCCAACGATACACGTCAAAGGCTGCGATTGAAAGATTCATCCAAGATCAGAACCAACCCAAAGACCAGCCAGCAGAATTGGCACCGATCAGCGCGACGCAACGAGCACGACAAAACACCGCTGCACGCCAAGCCCTTGCCGCTATCGGCATCTGAAAAAAATGTCTCTCAATTCGTCATGGTAATTTCGCCCGGACGACCACCAGTTCTCTTTCTTGAAGGATCACGACAAATGCAGTTTCCATCAGTACCGTTCAACAGTCCAAAAGTGTTGATCGCACTCCACACGAAAATCTCGGGTGAACTGGAAAAGCTCGAAGGCGACAAAAACGCTCTCGCGGGGACAATCCAAGAAATCAAAACCAAATCGGCGAAGGGTTTTGCCGTTAAATCGGCACACGAGTGCCAGCAATTGAGGTGGTCACACCTTGAACGCGAGATCGCACTCAGAAACGAAATCATCTCGTTCTTGGAAGGGGATTACAAAACCCACGTCGTTGAACTCAGTCGCGTTGCCAATGAAAAACCGGCATCGGTTCAAGCTGAACTCAAGACGGGATTTGAGCGACTTGGTTTTCCAACCAACGAGGATCAAGAGGGACGCATCCCTGAGACGTTTTATCGTTACCACCCGAGATTCAGACAGGCATTGCAGGACGCTGATTTTGCCACTGATCTTGTCGGCAGAATCGGGAGCATGGTCAACACCCATCTTACGGGAATCGCTGATTGCGAAGAACGAATGGAAAAGTTTCGCGACCGTACGCTTCAACTCGCTTAATCGCCAACCGACCACACATTAACAGCAGTTATCAGAGGAATAAAAATGTCTGAAACAATTCGAATAAACCCGAACCGAGTGGACTCTATCGAACGAGCAGCAGAGCAAACACTCAGCAACGCAAGTAAGACGCAGTTCGGGGCGGCATCTCCGCAGAACGTCAAGATCCGCGAAGCTCTGGACGCTGTTCGTGCTCACAAAAATCGGGACTGTCCGTTTCAACCGGGAGGATGGAGGCTCTTCCGACAAGGCGTTGATTTTGATCAACATTGTCGTGAGGAACGAGTTTTGATTCACCGTCTGTTTGGCGCGCTCTGTGGCGTTGACGTTGGACCAATGGCACCAACCGAACCGACCCCGCCAGTGGTGCCAAAGCGGAAACTGACTTACCTGGAATCTCTTCAACGACAGATGAACCAGCCAGAAAAGAAAGTAGTCCTGACGTGAACAACCGCGACGCCATAAACGATTGCGAGCGTTGTTCAACTCGACTGCATCGAAAGATACAGTCGAAACTAAATCGACTGGCATTCTCAACGGACCCTCGCAAAGACTGTCAATTGCTTGAAGCTGAAGTTGAAGCGGATCGACAAAAGCTTGAGGAACTTGACCGGCTCGTAGCCAGCGAAGATTTCGAAGCCGTTCGCGAATTCTTGCGGACTCTTTTCTAACCTAAAAAAACAAGAACGGCACCAGCTTGTCACTGGTGCCGTTCCCAATTTCTTCACCCCCGCCAAGAGGTAAAACCATTATGCAAACTATTTGCAGCTCTGACAAGACAATTTCACGTAAAAACCTAAAGAACGTCAAGAGACCGTATTGTGCCGATGATGTTCTGCTGCCAGTATTGGCGGACGATGACCGGACCCCACTTTTTAGTGGCATCGTCGATGGCACTGAAGTCTATATCACCGGCGGGAGTTCACCGGAAGCCGTTGTTCGCACTCTGATTGAAGCCAATGCGTCAAACGTCCGTGAATACCTTCATTGCCACTGTATCGAACCGGTTAAGGAATCTCTGCCACTGTTCGATGGCATCACCTGGACCGTCGATCAAGTCGAATATGATAAGCAAACAAACGAATGGAATATCTCTGGGGACGCGCGGACTGAGATTGTCGAACCCTATCCGATGGGAACAACCACGGCACGCATCGACCGGCAGATACAACACGGCCAACCGGACCCCGACGCATTTATAACCCGTCGATGCGTTACCCTGAAATTCTCAGACACCGACCGTGCGAAAAGTTGCCAAGCCTGGCTCACTTCGAAATACAAATTTCCCGCCGGCGCGTTGATCGTGGCAGATGATGAGACATGGTTGATTTACCCGTTCACGTTCAATCCGACGCCAGAAGAATTGATCATCGCCGATGGACGGAAAAAGCTCGCCATGTTGCAGGCACCTATCCGCAAACGATTGCAGGAGGTATCCAGCTTTCCAATTTTCGATGGCACCAACGAAGGCGACCGGCTCCTGGCAGAACTGGTTCGATTGTCTGCCGAATCTGGACGCCGGATTGATGACGAACGGGAAACCTTTTGGTCGAGCGATGAACCCCTGGACGATGACCAGCAATATCGAATCGATCACGGGGATTCTCGGCACTGCCGCCGATTCCTGGAAGCCATAGCTCCACGGTTTGGAATCGATGTTGAATCATCGCTCCGCCTGGACGTGTCGGTGCCCATGCCTTTCATCGGGGAAGCAACCGAAATCGTGGCGGACCCTATTTCGAAAAACTGGTTCAAGCCAGTGACGGAAAAAATGCTCGAACAAATTGCCGATGAGATCACCGAAGAGGCGGCGTTGTGGAATCCCGGCGGTTTACTTCAAGAATGGATTGATTTCAATCTTCGGACGGCACACAAGCGCCAGCCGGAATTGGCCTGTATATCTGCCATTGCCGGTTTCGCTACGCTGATTGGTCGCAAGGTTCAGGACGATTACGGCACCACGCCAAATTGCTATCTGATCGGCATTGCCGCAAGCTCTGCCGGTAAACAGCATCCGATGAACTTGAACAAGCTGGTTATCGCCACGGCGGGCGGCGGGAATATGTTGCAGGACGGACTTGCCAGCCATGCGGGACTACATTCCGCGCTCGTCAACAGTCCGTCCACGCTCCTTCAGTCCGATGAGATGGGGCGTCTAATGACCGTACTGGGCAACAGTAAGCAAGCTCCTCCACACTTGGCGGGAATCATCGACATCTGGTTAAAACTCTTCAGTTCTGCGAGTACTGTCTACATCGCTCCGGCCTACGCGGACAAGAAAAATAACCATTCGATTCAGTTCCCGAACTTCTGCATCTATGGGACTTCAATCCCCGCGAACTTTTACGGATCGTTGACCAAAGAGGCATTGTCGGACGGCCTGTTCAATCGGTTCCTGATTGTGGAAGCCAGTGATAACAATCCGCCAATGCAGAAACCCGACCCGTTGATGGTCCCGCCATCGCTGGCAGAGGTCACCAAATGGTGGCATAACTACAAGGCCGATCCCCTGGCAGACGGCGGACCCCGTATTCTGACGACATCGCCAGTAGCCGAGAAGGAATTCAAGGCGCTGAATAAAATCGTTGACAGGCACCGACTAGCGGAAGAAAAACGGGGCACACAAGTATGGGGCAGGACTTGGGAATACGCGCGGAAGCTGGCATTGATTCACCAATGCAGTCTGAACCATGAAGCTGTCGAGATATCCGGCCCGTCTGCGAAGTGGGCGTGTGCATTCGTTTTGAAGCTCACACAACGAATGGAACAACTTGCCGCTGATCACGTCGCGGATGGTGCTTTCGATGCCATCGGCAAGAAGCTGCTGCTCTTTATTCGCGATGGTGGCACCGGCGGACGAACGCGACGTGAAGTAAGTCGCCAAGTTAGGAATCTTCCGGCCCGTGACATGGACGCAGTTTTGGCAAAGCTGGAGGAAAACGGCGAGATTGAAAAGGAGCCGTACCAACCGCCAATCGGGCGTCCAGCCTGGATGTATCGGGCGATCTGAAAACTGTCGCGGGGACTTCTGTCCCTTTTGACCACCCACCTTCCCGCTTGCTGCCAGATGGCAAGGGGGAGGGAAAACGGGGTGAAGGAAACACCCCCCGGTCAAAAGGGACACAATTAATTATGAATATGAAATACTCTATATTTATAGTAGTTTTAGTGGTTTAGTTCTGTCCGAAGCACTCCGGTCAAAAGTCGGTCAAAAGGACAGAACTCCCCATTTTCGACCGAGCGTCAGACGTATAAGCGGTTTTTGATCGGACGGAACTCCCAAAGGTCTGGACGCCGATCATGACCATAATCCCACTGGCAACCTGACAGCCAACCGACCATGCGACAAAAATATCACCGTATTTTCTGATCGTGCTGGTTTCCATTATCGGCTCGGATGCTTACCTGAGCAGCCAAGCAAGAATCAGCGAACCCTGACCACCCGCACATGGCAACAAATAGGAAAAGCCCTATTTTATAGGCTTTTTCCAGTTTTTGTGTGAAGGACGAAAAATAATTCGTGAAAGAAAGTGTCAGGCGTGGCGGTGATCAAGTGTATACAGCGTAACGACTTACGGCGGGAGGGACCCGTTAGCATGGGGGAGTGATTAAGGGATTCTCTCTGTCTGTGGTCTGTATCGACCGATGGCAATAACGGACCCGCGAGGATGACACCAGCCGTCATGATGGCAACCTGGACGACAGAATGATCGTACTGGCAGCCGATGGGCTTGGAACGCATTGTCGTCAAGACTCGATCAATTCTTTCGCTTCGTTGGTGCATTACGTTCATGGGCATCGACGTGAGTACCATCAGCTTTAGTATACGCCTTAACGTGGACGGGCTTTGGCGTGGTGGTCGATTCCTTCGGTACTGACGGAACTGGTGATGCAAGGGACTGTATCGGCCTGGATGGCTGCGGCGGCGTATATGTCGGAGCACTTCGGGGAAGGAAACTGACTGCAATGATCAATCCGAGCAACGACAGGAACGACACCGCAATCGTCAGCCGTACATTGAACCAGAACTGTTTCCACCCTTCCCGATTCGCCAATTCTTTCGCAATACGAGCGCGTTCAATCGCTCGCAGCTTTTCCTCTTTGGCGAGTAATCGCTCGCGTTTCTTTTCAGCACTTTCAAAGAATGGTATTCGCACGATTGGCCCCCCGTGACTGAATGACTGATCCAGTGACCATCAGACTATTTCTGAACGGCGACATCAAGTGTCGCGACGACGGGCGGCATGCTCGCAAAGCCGACATAGCGACTACCGGGATTCGTTGGCGCTCTCGACGTAAGTATAGTTTTATCACCAAATGATAAGACGATACACCTAGCGAAACACACTAATACCGACGCTACCGGAAATGATAAAAATAACCGAGAAACAAAGGGACTTTTTGAGATTGCGTGAGACTCGTTGACATTACATAAGACAGTGACTAAACTCTACAAAATAGGCGGTTTTATCTTAAAAAGACCTGTTTTCGCGTATTCTTGAGGGCCTAGTGGTAGCAATACCGTGCAGGTTCGATTCCTGTCTTGGGCACTATCAAAGGGACTGGCTCCGTTCGCGGTGCCTGTCCCTTTTTTCATTGCCGTTGAGAAGTCCTGAAGCGACCTGCTTCAGGAGTTCTCTTTTTTTCATCCTCGCGACGACAGACGTGACCGTAAATCTTCCCCTCAGGCGACTCATGTACTGACGCCTCCCCAGGCGAGCCGGGCGACGTCAGTCCCCGGATTCTTTCTTCAAGCCTCGTTGTGCAAGCGTTCGCATGACCAACCCAGTCGTGCGAGTCGGCCTCCTGACCCCGCACAAGTGCCCGACGGAAGGTTGCCCTCCCATTTTGACCCAGCGAGCCGAGGATCTTAATTCTCAGATTCTTCAAGATGTTTCGACTCACCACTCACGACTCTCTACCCGCTTTCGCTACGTGAGATTCTGTCTGCTGAAACATGTTGTTCAAAAGATTTGCGCAACTATGGCCGAACCGTAGCGGCGGCTTCTGGCCGCTGATCGTCGGACGACAAGGCCGCTCGAAGATGTCAGAAGTTGAGCAACTATGGCGGAAATCAGGGCTTTTTCAACGTTTCAGAGTTCCGAAAGCTTGCGCAACAATGCTGAGCAACTATGGCCGAACCGTAGCGGCGGCTTTTAGCCGCCGATCTCAGACGACAAGGCCGCACGACGATGTCGACAGTTGCGCAACTATGAGATTCTTGCGCAACAATGGCGGAATACAGAGCTTTTTCGACATTTCGCAGTTCTCAATGATTTGCGCAACTATGGCCGGACCGTAGCCGCGGCTTCTAGCCGCCGACCTCGGATGACAAGACCGCTCGACGATGTCAGAAGTTGAGCAACTATGGGATTTTTGCGCAACTATGGCGAAACACATGGCGAAACACATGGCTTTTTCAACGTTTCAGACTTCCGAAAGCTTGCGCAACTATGGCCGAACTATAGCGGCGGCTTCCACCTGCCGATCTCGGATGACAACGCCGTTCGACGATGACCGCATTTGCGCAACTACGAAGCCAAATCGGATTCTCAAAGCATGCGTAGGGTGCGGTCGAGTCTTCGAGGCCCACCAGTCTCAAACACCTAGTGAGAAACACAAAACGTTTCAAAAACATCTTGAACAGAGGGAAACGAAGGTAACAAAGAAATGAGAAAAGTCATTTCGTAAATCATTGGACGAACACGACCAAAGTCCCATCGAGGCCTGACCGCCGACTGCATCGTCTTTGCTTTACTTCGTGACCTTCGCGCCCTTCTGTTCAAAATTCTTCTCTTATAATAATCTGCCGTCATCACGCCCCGCAGAATTTAATGTCAAAGTTCGCGCGAGTTCGAGTGACTTCGACCATTCTTCGTATTTCATAGGGTTTGCGAAGCTGTTTTCGATTTTGTCGTCATTAAAAAGTTCGCGCGACTTCACCAGACTTCACCTAACTTCGACAGCGGACAAAACCGGGACTGGCTCCGAGCCTCGATTGCCCGTCCCGCTTTTGCTCGGTATCCCACTTTTTTTTACGCGGATCAGCCCGCTGTGATGGATTGCCAATGAAGCGATCCGTTTTCAATTTATTCCAAAATGCCAAAGATCTATCGCCGTCATCACGTTCCGGTTTCCGAAAACACATGCAAGCCCGTGACCAGAATCCCAGCCCCCGTATTTTGTCAGACCCGGCATATCTTCCAATCAGCTCTTTTGACCTCGCCTCGAAGAGAAGCGAGGATTCGGCGCAACGAACGAAACACGAGCTTTTTCCAACGGGGCAACACACGACATAAAACTACAAACAAAAATAAATAAAGTCAATGAACAAATAAAGATACATTCTTAAGGTTTGGAATGTGCACACGAGATTTATGACAACGAGCCTGAAGCAGCGCCAAAAAAAGACCACCGTCAGCGGTGACACCAGAACTTTGGGTGATTCGCAATGGAAAACAAATGAGCTGCCACAGCTTGTGTGTTTCCGCCCGAAATCTCCTTTTGAAACTGCATCATATATGATGTAGTATTTCCGGAGGAGAATGGTCATGACGAACCGCAAGCCGTTGTTTGAAAAGCTCGAATCCCGCCGCCGTGAACTCGGACTTAGCCAGGCTGCACTTGCCGATCGAAGCGGCGTTTCGTTGCCGACCGTTCACCGTATCCTCTCCGGGCATGGCTCTTCGGCAAGCATAGAGAATATCCTCGCAATCACGCAGGTTCTTGGGATGGACCTTGAAGCCGTCCCGCGTATTGACGCTCAGGAGATCCTCGAACAACAGGCTCGTAAGAAGGCTGAAAAACTCATTCGTATGGTGCAAGGAACGTCGGCGTTGGAGGCCAAGGGAGTTGCCGACCGCCATATCGGGCAGATGATTACGAAAACCGTGCAAGAACTGCTGGCGGGTTCTCGCCGCCGACTATGGACCGAGTGATCGTGACCTGGAAATCCATCCCCGTCGAAACGCCGATCGACGTTTCCGGCCTCAAGGTTTCCGGTGTCAGCAACCGCAGTCAGCTTTCAGTTGTTGAAGCCGAAAACGTCCGCAAGGCAATCGTCAAATACCTTGGCGGTTCGCTCACTCGCCGAACCGCAAAATTCGATCTTTCGTGGATGCTGAAACTCCATCGCGAGGTGTTTGGCGACGTCTGGGATTGGGCGGGCAAAACGCGTACCTCCAATCTCAATCTCGGTGATCCGTGGCATCAGATCCAGACCCGGTTGCAGGATCTATGCGACGACCTGGCCTGCAGGCAGAAGCACTCGCCGGATTTTGTTGAGCATGCGGCACACCTGCATCACGGCGCAGTGCTGATCCATCCGTTTCTAAACGGTAATGGTCGATGGTCGCGACTTCTTGCCAATATCTGGCTGAAGGTCAACAAGCAACCGCTCACGGAATGGCCAGAGGAAGTCATCGGTGAAACAAGCGTGATTCGCGACGAATACCTCATCTCCATCCGTGCGGCGGATTCGGGCGATTATCCATCCTTGTCCCGAAGAGCGGTCGCTCGTTACTATCCAAGGTAAGAGCCATATGAGGTAATTCTGCACGTACGGATCTGTTCGGGGGGCGGCCAGTAATGGCCGTCCCTACCGCGATTCCCCATTGTTTGCCTTCACGATCCCTTCCAGAAACGAAGGTTTAATCATGTGTGAATTTTTTCGACCTTGGCGACGAAAGATCGGCTGTGTCACGCTCATGCTGGCGTGCGTGTTGATGGCGGGGTGGGTTCGAAGCAATAGAGTTGCGGAAGGGTTGGTGTTTCAACCCTACAGGACGCAATATGGAGTCGCCCATAGCAGAGGCCATATTGCGTTGTTTCGCACGCTTTTTGTTGACGGGTTACGATTTGGCTCATGGTCTTTCGCACCCGATCCCGATACTGGTCCACAGGGACCAATTCCTCCAATGGTAATGGACGAAGACGTGTTGATCGTCCCTCCCTACTGGTCCATCGTCCTCCCCCTGACCATCCTCTCCGCTGGTTTGCTCCTCACCAAGCCCCGAAACTCGACTCAGAAGAAGTCTCCTGAACCCGCCGCAAACGAGGGAAGAGGGGGAACATGAGAGAGTTTTTCAAGGGATGGCGAAGGAAGATCGGCGTTGTGACGCTGATGATGGGGAGTATTTTTGCGATGGGGTGGGTACGGAGTCTTTCTTATTACGATCAAGTGGCACTTCCTGAATTCGACTCACAGCGAAGCAGTTGCCTGCAATCGCTAAACGGTTCATTCCGTTGGATTCGGATTGACTCCCTTTCGAGTAGCGACGTTTGGCTCGCAATCCCAAGCAGAGATCATGTGGTCAAATCAATCGTTCCCGACGAAAGTCCTGGCGTCCATTGGAGGTTTCGATTTTTGGGTTTTGGAGTTGGTGTTTTTGGACAGGCCAATGCAAAGATTTCGATGCCGAGTAACTTATACTGTTGCTCCTATTCGACGCTCGTCATCCCGTTGACCGCCATCTCCGCCTACCTACTCCTTTCTAAGTCCCGTCAATCGACTCCGAAGAAAACTGCCCAACCCATCACAAGCGAGGGAGGAGCGGCAGCGTAATGAGAGAGTTTTTTCGGACCTGGAGGCGGAAACCCGGCGTGATCGTCATTTCGATCATCGTCCTTTTTCTGGCCGGGTTGTCCATCAAAGCACTGCTGAACTCCCTATTCCCCTCCTGGGTTTCTCCAACCGTAGAAGTGACAGTCAGTTTTTCCGATGCCAAAGCGAACCTTTTGGTTGACCCGGTATTGGTCACTCTGGAAGAAGCGATGAACGGGGTGCCGAACATACGTTATATGGCCTTCGCCGCCACACCCTTTGGTACTGCTGGTGAAGCGAAGATTTTGGTGATCTTCCAGCCTGGTACGGACCCAAAAGTTGCGGTCTTGAACGTGCAAAACCGAATTCAAAAGGTGAAGAACAGGCTCGCTCCCATGATGGAAACTGAAGGGATCACAGTCACGCAGGCTTTGGCGAGCAGGTTGATGTATGTGAGCATCAATAGCACATATGAAGACGCAGACCAGGATTTTCTTTGTAATTACACCGCTGGTCATCTTTCCGAATTAGAGCAGGTTCAGGGGATCGGTAATGCCACGATTCTCGGCTACCGCAAGTCTGTGATAAGGTTCAAGCTGGATCTCGACCGCATGAGTCCCTGGAATCTGACTGCCAGCGATGCGTTAAATGCGATGATACCTTCGAGCATGATGGGTCCGTCCCAGCCTGCCTTCCTGGAAACAGGTCGGACATCGCAGGCCGTCGAGTACGTTCGCACCTTCGGGTTGATTCCGAGGTACGAAAATCTGGAGCAATTTGAAAACATCGTTCTCAGGGCCAGTCCTGACGGCGACATTCTGCGACTAAAAGATATCGGCGAAGTCGAGTGCGGCACTGTGTACCCTTCTTATCCTTCGCATTACAACATCGACACTGACATTGATGGTCATTCATCTGCGGTCATCTTTCTGAAGCAACTCCCCGGTGCCAATCCCGCCGAAGTCATCAAGGAGGTCAGGAAGAAGCTCGAAAAGTGGTTGTTTCCATTTGAGATCAGCGACGAGTTTCCGGCTTCCTGGAACCTTCCTCAAAACCCTTCACGGTCAGGAAACCGTTAAAAACAAAGACGACGGGATGCCGATCCTGATCTCATTTTCGTTGCTCATCAGCACGCCGAGTACATCTACTCAAACCCAAACTGCCTTACTTCTCAAAAGCGAGGGGGGAGGGGCGACACCTGATGTGATTGACGAACGAGGTTTTGAAAATCTCTCACGGAACGGAAAAGTCGATTTCTACCAGCATCTGGGTTGCCTGCTCGAAGTAAGCCACAGCGACAACGGCCCAAAGGTTAAAATTTGGTTAAACGACGTCAAACCGGAGCTGTTTCGCACTCATTGACCCGTGCAACTTCCGTCGTCAGAATTCCACTGGCAATGACGCCTCAGGGAATTTGTCACGATGCAATCAAAAGGCGAAACCAAAGAAACACCGAATCCGCCCCAATGTCCTTCCAGGCCGGTCTGTCCGGTATGTGGCGGTTCATTAATTGAAATTCGAGCCAAGCTGCAATGTTCTCGCTGCCATACGATTTGTGAAACCTGCTGCGAAGGTGGTCGGGGATGAGGCGGTGCGGGATCAGCTTTGGACGGTTGCGGTCACGGGTTGAGGCTGAGCAGAATGTTGCACGAAACTTCGTTTAGGAAAAAATGGTCTGGGCGACGCAATGCATCACCAAACTTCAAGCCGGTGAAACCCGCCAATTCGAAATCCCAAACGATCTCTCGGCTATTCGTTCAACCAAGGAAAGTTTTCTTCCCAATCTTAGATGTCATCGAGTTTCAAGTATTCTTCGATACTGCTCGTTCGCGTCAGTTCGAGTTCCCAGGCTTCTTTTCAAACGTCAGAACGAATTGAATCGCATCGTCGAGCGTCGTCCCACAAAAATCGGTATTCGCTGGCAGTATGATCCGAGCATCGTTGGAGAGATCCTTCATCCATTTGGCAGGAAAGTTTTCGTCCTCATACGCTTTTGTCGGCTGGCCAAATCTGTGCGTGACATTGAACTGAGTCAACGGCGAAGTTGGTTTAAGAGATTCCCAATCAACCTCAGATTTGCGAGCGAGAGCAACAATAAAATCGAGAATCGGTCCGTTTCCTGATCCTGGAAAATGCACCCGACACCAGTTTGTTGCCGACCGGATGATTTTCGAGTCCAGCCGCCACCGCTCGAAATAGAGCGTGAGGCTGAGCGGCAAAGCAATCAGAAGGCCAAAACCAAAAACAGCCATCGAACCTTTGGTGAAAACAGCAATGCCAAACAAAATGACCACGACAATAAACGCCCAAAAACAGCCGGTCGCATCCGTAGGGCGGCGATGCCGTAAAATTGGCGACTGATTATCCGTGGAATTGGACTCTGGCATCACTGAGCATATTGTGAAGTGGGTCATTGATTATCGGTTGCGCAAAATACGGAATGACCTCGCCATCTGCAACGAAACGAGCCACACCCTCCTATGAACACGCACGCCAAACGGCCGAGCCTCTGTTTCCAACCTTGAAGAACTCTCCCATGATTCAGGCCCCCTCGATTGAAGCGGGTAGAGAAGTTTTCTTCCGAGTCGAATTGCGGGGCTTGGAAAGCAAAAGCCAAAGTGAGATGAGTGTTAAGGGGATCGTGACGAGGGCATATGGAATGGCACAATAATTCGAAAAGTGGATCGTCGAATCTTGTTCCTGAGATGAAACGCGGATCCCAACCCCGTACCACGACCAATTCCAAGTTACTCCGTCAGAATCCTCAAAAACGCGCATATCAATCTCTTTGTATGGTCCGCTCGCCCAAATAAACTGGTGCAATATATTTCCTGCTTGTCCGGGTTGTTCGTCATTAAGCATGAACAAAATGACGTACTGGAAAAAAGAGCCGCCAACCACTGTCCTGTGTTGACCAAGCGGGACGATGAATTGATCGCTGAAGCTGAAGCTCCTGATCCATGCCGCCATGAACACCAAAGCCATCAACAACGTGACGCATCCAACTTTTCTCTTCCACCCTCGAAAAAACTGACCCATGATTCCTCCCAGACGAATCGATGATCACTCCAGCGATCTGCCCGCGTGATTCGCGTCGGTATACAGTGTCAAAATGTCTTGAATTTTTAAACTCAAAGGTTTCATCGTCAAAAAACGGGAATCATTTGCTCTCCAGAAACGATCTTGAATTTGCCAAAAAACGTGATATCATATTGAGGTCGAATAAATCGCTCCAAAGCCAACAGGGTTGGCGGTGCCACGCAGGCCAAACTGCGGTGTTTCTTTTCGCAATTTGATGCGAATCTCTACTTGCAATGTGTGTGCTCTAGGCTGAGCAGTTTTGTTTCTTGGGGTCGGTGTGCCGTCGCAGTTGCGATGCCCGTAATCATGCCCATGACATTGGAAAGACTCCAAATGTCCAATCGTGTTTTTTTGCCCGGTCGTGCTTACAAATTTCTTTACCCTGCCATCAATTTTGAATGTTTGCGATTGATCAGCCCGATGGTCGAGCGGCGGATACTCGTTTCTCAGATACGTGATACCGCCGCCGAACCACTGGATGAAGAGACTCTCGCGATTCACCCCTACACGAATCGAGGACGGTGGCTGGTTACTGGTATCGATCTGGAGAAATTCGAAGAGCGATCGTTTTACGTCGAATCGATGGTCAGCGTTGTCGAAGTCACGGATCACAAGTTTAGCAACAGGGAACTTTCCAGCTTGTGCCGAAGTGTTTGAGGTTCATGCCGAATGGCAACCCGAAGGCCTCTCGCCATTAAGGTGAAACTTCGTGCGCAAGATTGGCTGGACTTCCGGTCGCTCGATCCATGGGACTGGATTGAAATCACGC
Source organism: uncultured Schlesneria sp. (assembly GCA_903904835.1). Classification (GTDB taxonomy): domain Bacteria; phylum Planctomycetota; class Planctomycetia; order Planctomycetales; family Planctomycetaceae; genus Schlesneria. The sequence goes on from CAIVEI010000070.1 coordinate 60,521, forward strand.
TTCATCAACACGTCGAAAGTTCGTGATCTCAATTGGGCAAGTGGTAAAGTAGGGGCGGGGGGCAGGTCAGCAGATGACAACTGTTCTGCCGGAACCACGCTACACCGTTACGCAATTTGCTTAAAAAACCTAGGGCAAAGGCCCGTTAACCACCGCAGCAGGGGCGGTGGGGCGGGGGCTTTGTAAACGCCTTCACGGCGTTGCCCAAGGGGCTGACGGATCAGAGGCTGACGTCTGCGCTGCCAGCCTTAACGTCATCTGAACTTCGGCCACCACCACTTTGAAGGGGTCTGCCAATTGACTAGATCGTTGGCGAGTTCCGCAGCAGTGGAATATCTGTCTGAAGCTCGCTTCGCTATTGCCTTGAGACAAATCCGGTTTAGCTCGACAGGAATATCTCCGTTCAAATCTCGTGGCGGCGAAGGTTTGGTCGAGAAGATTTGATTGATGAGTTCAACTCCGCCGCCCCGAAACGGTCGTTGTCCGGCAAGCAGTTCGTAAAGCATAATTCCTATTGAATAGACGTCGGTGCGACCATCGACAAGATGATAGTCGCCTCGGACCAGCTCTGGACTCAGATGCGATGGATTTCCGATAACGATGCCGTCATCGCCGAGAAACGGGAATCCAAAATCCGTGACGTATGGTTTTCCGCTGTTTGCCTCCAGCAAGATGCTGCCGAGATGCAGGTTGCGGTGCAAAATGCCATGTTCGTGAACGTAATGCAGTGTTTGAGAGACGGTCGCTAACAACCTTGCAGATTCATCAAATGCGATCGTCTCTTTTCGAACTCGTTCCCGAAGCGTGATTCCCTGGATAAACTCCGAGACAGTGTAGTACCTGCCGTCTTCTGTTCGTCCGTAATCAATGTAACGAAGCAGATTTCGGTGGTTCAATTTGGAAAGACAGCGTGCATTGATAAGGAAACTTTCAGCTTGATCGGGTGGCACTCGGTCGTCCAGGACTTCAATTGCCACATGGCAATGATCATCCGAAGCGAGATATACGAAGTTTCCATAGGCCGTCCGGCTCAATACTTTGTCTAAACGGAAGTTTCCGATTCGTTGAGCATCAGACATCACCAGTTGCTCCGATCTCAATTGGTCGTTAGCGCGTCCCAGCTTACAGCCTGTTTCTTTCAGTGTCATCCAAATGCCATTGACTGAATCGACGGCTTGCCTTTTGACAAAGAGCGTTTGGAACACGATACCTTCATATGATGTTTGATTACTCTGTTCCCACCCAAACGCTCATGTTTCCAATCTCTTGAGGCAGGTATCGGCGGTCGATCAATCGATCAGTTTTTGCGATCGAGTCTCTGGCATGGCGGCGGCGATCAGGATGCCGACTAAAAACAAAAGCGATAGTCCGGTGACGGCCCAGCGGATGTCGACTCCTGGTTGGCCCTTTAGCCAGCCGGAAAAAAATAACATGGGGACCGCTAACAGGCGGCCTCCGTTGAAGCAGAAGCTGGCTCCGGTGGCTCGGATTGATGTGGGAAAGAGTTCCGGGAAATAAATGGCGTAGCCTGCGTGTAAACCTAACGTGGCAAAGCCGAATAATGGTAACAGCGTCAACATCTGCCAGTAGGATTGCGGGGCAAAACAGGTTAGCGGAACTACCGCCAGCGCTAATAATTGAAAGGCGATGAAGGTTCTGCGTCGTCCCCAGCGGGCACAGAGCGGTCCGAATGCGAGCAGGCCGACTCCGCCGCCTGCTGTTTGTACGATTCCGTAGGCGAACTTGCCGTTGCGGACGGCGACTGGTTTTTCGATGCCGTTTCGAAGTTGGATGTCTTCGGCAAGGTTTTGGCCGGCGACTGTTACCGCCCAGAATGTTCCGAGTCCGACGGATGCGAGCAGCATTCCGAGAATTGCACGCTGCCGCCAGCGTGGATCCTGCAGCAAGTCTCGAAACCGGCCCATTCCTGCTGAACCGACTTCCTGCTGACGCGTTTTCCATTGCTCTGGTTCTCGGACCGTGGATCGGACCCACAGAACCAGAAGGGCCGGGGCGACTCCTACCAGATACGCGATTCGCCAGTTGTTTCCGACGGCGATGCCGACGATAGCGGCCATCCAGGTTCCCATGACGCTGGTGGCATGAAAGATTCCTGACGCGTGAGCGCGGGCCTTAGCAGGAAAGACTTCACTCACCAGGCTGGCTGCGACAGCCCATTCACCTCCGACACCCATCGCGACCAGGAAGCGAAGTGCAGCGACTTGCCAGAGTGAATTTGCGAAATACGTGAGCCCTGAGAAGACCGAGTACATCAGGATGGTTGCGATCATGGCCGGGCCGCGACCGAAACGATCGGCTAATGAGCCGAACGCCAGTCCGCCAATTGTTCCGCCTAATAAAAAGATGCCGAGGAACATATCGCCGTATTGCTTGACGTTCGCTTGGGCTCCTTGGGCAGATAAGACGTCGGTCAGTAACTGGTCTCGCGTGATGTTAAAAATCTGGCCTTCATAGACGTCGAAGATCCAACCGGCGCAGGCGATTGCTAAAACCATCCACTGGTATGAGCTGACTCCTTGATACCAGGGTCCGTTGTCAGTTGCGTCAACTGGGGTCGCTGGGGTGGTATTGAGGGCGGTTTGTTCTTTAGCGTCGGACATGGCGTTTTCGGAGGGGATCGACATTTTTAGGTCCGATGAGCGGGGTTGAGGGACTCGTCTTGACTCAGGTTTGAAATCATCGAAGGGGAAGGCTATCGATTTTCTGAGGGAGATGCGAAAAAGCGAAGAGACGTTGGTCACGGATGAACAGGGCGCGGGCTTCGCCCGCGATTCAATGGAAGGATGGAGCATTCATATACACGTATCGATTAATCGCCTTTCAGGGATCAGAAGACGAAGAAAAGAAAGATTGGAACACTAATCAGCACTAATCTTCGCTAATCAGACAATTCAAAAAACTCTTAAATACTGATGACCTATTATTCGTGTCGAGAAAATCGTGACAAAGGGGTTCTGGGGCTATTTTTCTTGCGATTGACCTTATCTTTCTCTGTGTGTTTCTGAGTGCATCCGTGGCTAACCCCTTTTAATTTCCTGCGTTTGATGTTTTGGCGCACGGGCTGAAGCCCATGCTACGGCATTACGACACTACGGGGTGACGAACGAATGCGTGCGCATTTCCGCTAATGAGGCCAGGACCTTTCGTGGGCCTCGAAATGTGCGGCGAGCGTGCATGGCGACTGTGTTATCGATCAGGACGGCATCGCCCGTCTGCCACTGCACGTCGAAGGTGAGTTCGTCTGCCAGCCGGATCGCCTGAGCGACATCATCGGCGTTCAGTTTGGTACCATCTCCGAAACGGATTGCGTTCGAGATGTCATTGCGACTGTCCTTCCAACCGCAGAACGCGGCGATCATTTGATTGAAAAAAGTCTTTCGGCCAGGGCTGACTTCCATCACGGCCGGTAGCACCGGTGTCGTCGACTTCAAACACCCGTTATCCAGCCATTCCCATGAGTAATTCAATCCCATGAGGCGTGATTCAGCCTCTTCGCGTGTGGTAACACCGAGCGTGCTTTTCCAGCTTCGACCCATTCCTGAATTCAAATCAGCCTCGTCGGGCATCACGTTGGTATAGCGCAAACCCTTCGCTTCGCAATCGGCAATAAACTGTGGCCGGGCGGTCTTTAGCCGTTCATAAAGGATATCTGACCTGCAGGTGGGGGTTGCTCCCCCTTCGAGTGCTGCCAGTTCGCAGAAAAACAGGATTTTGGCCGGGTAGAGTGGTGTTTGTGCCATCTCGTGGTGGTAGAAAATCGAGACATCCGGTGGTGCCTCGTTGGCGGTGAAGACTCGCTCAGTCCGGTTGATTCGCACGGCGTTCGAGAGTGACTTGCAATAGGGAAAATTCTCGATTTGTAAGCCCCCGACAAGGGCGTCGAAGTCCTCGGCGGTTTTTAAGGGGAAGTTACGGAAGAAGACCGCTCCGTGAACCGTCGAGAGCCGTAACAATTCTTCACGCTGACGGGCGACCCACGCGACCGCTTCCGTGAGATTGCCGTCAGGCCAGCGGAACGCATACGGAAAAACAGAATTGCCAAACTTCTGCTGGCCGGGAATTTCAAAGGGGATCGCTGTTGTTGGCACAGAATTTGTCGTTGTCATGATCGAACCTCTTTCATGAGGGCGCGTCAGGTTGGTGATTCTTGTTAACGGAATTGAGCGTTCAGGGCTTGTAACGTGTTTTTTTATCGAGTCGGAGACCAGTGGCGGACAGCCAGAGCGGCACCACCAAGTGCCCCGGCGAACTCACCCAGTTGGGAACCGACTACCAGTGGCATTGAGGAATGTAATGGCTGAACCAGTGATTCAACCGTTTCGCGGATGGCCGCTATAAACTGAGATTCGAATTCTGCCAGCGGGCCTGTGATGATGATCCGACACGGATTGAGCAACAGGTTCATTTGTGCAACCACTTTTCCCACCACCTGTCCCGTTCGCCAGAACAGATCCATCACCAGAGGGTCGTTTTGCCTCAAGGCTTCAAGTACGTCGTTGACCTGGACGCTGTTTCGGCGCAGCTTCAGGCAAGTCGGTTCGCCCGTCCGAACCGCTTCTTCGAGCACCTCGGTCAAGGCGCTGAATGAGGCGAGTTGTTCCAGTGTCGCCCCACGGTCACAGGGCCAACTGCCGATTTCGCCCGCCAGGTTGTTCGGGCCAGAATGCAGGTGTCCGTCAACAAAAACACCGGCGGCGATCCCGCTGCGAATCCCGAGGCAGATGAAATCCTGGACTTCGCGTCCCAGACCAAATAACGCCTCGGCCAAAGCCATCGCGCGGATGTTGTTTTCCAGTGCCACAGGTACGGCAAACGTGTCGGCCAGACGTTGTTGAAGAGGGACATCCTTCCACCCAGGAATGAACTGGTAATGCAGGCCGATTCCCCGAGACAAGTCGACAACACCGGGGGTTCCCACGCCGATGCCGAGTATCGGGCCATTCCCTTCCATCGCTTTCGAAATTAGTTCCTTGATCTTGACGACGACGTCCTCGGCAGTATCGGACAGGACGATTGGGGCCTTCATTTTTGCCAGGCAAGTCTGAGCGAAATCGACAACCGTGACCCAGATCTGTCTGGCTTCGAAGTCGACACCGACGAAATGTCCTGCTGTAGGATTCAGATTCAATCGGGTTGCTGGTCGTCCCGATGCGGGATTGGACTTCTGGCCCTCTTGCAAAAGGCCGCGGCTCACCAGGCGGTCGACATACTGCCCGACTGTCGAAGGGGATAGTTCCAAGCGACGAGCCAGTTCGCTTCGTGACACCCCGACATGCGTGCGGACATGTTGGATGAGCGACGCTTCCAGTTCGCGAGCAGATTCATCGCCGATTCGCACGAGCCCAATTCCAAGAATGGTTCACTTGCATCACTGAAAACAGCTCGCTAATGTTATTTCGCTTTCGAAATTTGTCAACGGGCTGAGGCTTACTCGTCATAACTATTATCCACATCACAGGAGATATTTCATGGCAGGGGATGTGATGGATGGCGTCACTTCAAATCGACGTGAATTCCTGTCCGGGGCTGTGGCATCAGTTAGTGGTTCAATACTGCTTCCGAGCTTGGCGACCGGTGCATTTGCGGCGGGGCGTTCGACGATTAAGCTGGGGTTGATCGGCTGTGGTGCTCGCGGGGCTGGTGCTGCTGCTCAAGCATTATCGACTTCATTTCCGGTGAAGTTATGGGCAATGGCTGACGCGTTCGAGGACCGGCTGGAAGGGAGTCTGCGGTCGCTGGAGGCTGGGGCGGCCGGCGTCTACAACCTGGACAAGGGGAATGGGTTTGGTGATGCGATTGATGTCGCGCCGGAGCGACGATTCGTCGGGTTGGATGCCTATCGCAAGCTGGTCGATAGCGGTGTCGATGTCGTGATCATCACGGGTCCGCCCGGTTTTCGGCCTCAACACTTCGAAAGCGCAGTAAATGCCGGAAAACACGTCTTCATGGAAAAGCCGGTTGCCACCGACCCGGCGGGGGTTCGGCGAGTCCTGGCTGCCGCTCAGATCGCCAAGGACAAAAATCTGAAAATCGGGGTCGGGCTACAGCGGCATCACGATGAGGATTACCAGCAGGCGATCAGCCGCATCCACGACGGATTGATCGGTCGGGTAATGACTTTGAGGTGCTATTGGAATAGCGGTCCGCCAGCCAAGCAGCCGGTCGCTCGCAAGAAGATGGGTGAGTTTGAGTACCAGGTTCGCAACTGGTACTTTTTCGACTGGCTCAGCGGCGACCATATCGTGGAGCAGCATATTCATAACCTGGACGTCGGAAACTGGATCAAAGGTGCCTATCCGATTCGTGCTGAAGGGATGGGTGGACGGCAGGTCCGTGTCGGGAAAGAGTATGGAAACATCTTCGATCATCACTCCGTCGAATACGTTTACGCGGACGGAACGCGCATGTTCAGCCAATGCCGTCAGACGGGTGGTTGCCTGAATCGCGTCGCCGAGTTCGTCGAAGCGACTAATGGCGAAGCGGAGCTGAATGGTGGTCGCAGTGCGTTGACCAATGGCGACAAGTCGATCTGGCGGCCTGTGGCCGCTCCGGGTGTCAAGAAGATGAGTCCTTATCAGGTCGAACACAACGTGCTGTTTGACGCGATTGTCAATGATCGTCCGCATAACGAAGCCGAGAACGGAGCCTACAGCACACTGACAGGAATCATGGGGCGGCTGGCCACCTATTCCGGAAAAGCGATCCTGTGGGATGACGCGTTTAAGTCAAATCGGATTATTACAACCGATGCCGAAACGTGGGACGCGAAGGCTCCAATCACGGCGTTGGCGGATGGATCATACGCAATTGCGACGCCGGGTCTGACCGCGGTACTTTGAGGCTGATAAGGTGAAGAGAATCGATGAGCACAACTCACACAGTTCGGTTTGGGCTGATCGGATTCGGGGCGTGGGGCAAGCATCACGCTGATGCGATCAGCAAGACTCCGGGAGCCTCTGTCGTGGCGATCGGAGCTCATTCTTCCGCTTCCGCAGCCGCCGCGCAAGAGGCGTATCCCGCAGCGAAAACGTATACCGACTACGCTGCGTTACTGCGTGATAACGATCTCGACGTCGTCGATATTGTTCTGCCCAGCCATCTTCATCATCAGGTAACGCTGGCCGCACTAAACAGTGGGCGCCATGTCCTGCTGGAAAAGCCGATGTGTCTGTCGCTGACGGACTGCGACGACTTGATTCGTGTTGCAAATGAGAAGAACCGCCTGCTGGCGATCGGGCACGAACTGCGTCTTTCGTCGTTGTGGGGCAAGGTGAAGGAGTTGATCGACGACGGGCTGGTCGGTACGCCACAGTACGTGCTGGTGGAATTGTCGAGAAACCCCTATCGCCAGGGGGCGGACGGCTGGCGGTACGATATACAGCGCGTGGGTAATTGGATCCTGGAAGAACCGATTCACTTTTTCGATCTGGCTCGCTGGTATTTGCAGGGGCAGGGCGATCCTGTGTCTGTATATGCAGTCGCCAATTCGCGGCAACCGGATCATCCTGAGTTGCAGGACAATTTCAGCGCGATTGTGAAGATGGGGGGTGGCAGTTACGCCGTTGTCTCTCAGACACTCAGCGCGTTTGAGCATCACCAGACAGTGAAGGTGACAGGGACTCGCGGAGCCTTGTGGGCGTCATGGAGCGGTGCCATGGATCGTACGCGTCACCCGACGTTTTCTCTGAAGGCATTCGATGGGACCGAGCTTCGTACGATTCCGATCGAAAAGCTGACGGGTGAGTTATTCGAGTTAGAAGACCAGATCGCAATGGTTGTTCGAGCGGTTACGGCTCAGCAGCCGCTCTCCTGTACGGGAGAGGACGGGCGGTGGTCCGTCGCCATGTGTCTTGCAGCCCAGCAGTCGGTTGAATCGGGCTTTCCGGTGGTCTTTGAGAAGGCTTGAGGCGGTGCCGGGTAAACGTTCGAATTCGTGGCGTCGGCGAAACGCGTGTGATCTATCGTAGATGCCTCAGTGCCATCCGCACTGCTGACTCGGGCATTAAGGTTCCGTTGTTCAATCGTCATTGCAAATATGCAGAAGCGAAGAGGCGATGACGCGTGTTTTGATTCGCCGCGATTCGTGGCGCAGTCTTGCGCCATAAATCACGGCGATTTCCTCTTGATCATGGCGTGATTAAGAGGCTAGTTTTTGCGATGAGAACAGCATCTGACAAGCCATGATTCTGTTTCTTCCGTTTCAGGGAAAATCATCAAATGTCTTCTCGCGTTCCATGCCTGAAGCGATTGCCACGCCGAGATGAGCCGCGTCCCGAGTCAGACTCACTTGCTGGTTGAGGAAATCGCCGCTCGGTTGGGGAAAAATCTGGTGAAAAAGGCTATGAATGCGGTTGGCGCGCTGCATTTATACACAATTAAGTCCCGGCCGGACGGGTTTTGTACATAAATGGCGAGAAATAAATAATTCTTTTCGTGAGGAATAAATGAATATCCTGGCGTGCGCTTGAATTTTACAAAATCCCTAATTAATCTAAATCGAGCAATGAGCCGGTTTGTTCATCGAAGCCGATTCTCAGGCATTTTATGTTCATATCCTGTTTCTGTATAATGATTTCCGATTTAACGCAGGTGCGTCCCATATTTTGGGTGTTGCAAAAAAGTTCGCATAGTATCGTTGTGATGCGCCTGTTGTGTTTCATTGCGAGTTGCCGCTTTTGTTGAGCGACGGAAGTCTGTGTTTGAAGTCATGGTGTTTAAGCGACTTGTGGTGAAGCAGGTGTGTGGTGTTTAGATGAGTTGTTGAAGTGCGTGTTGCAAGATGTGTTGGCGATAAATGAAAGTCGTATGAGTGCTCGATCGATTCGAGTCACTATTTTGTGAGAACCTTTTGGTCCTGAGTTCAACGGGAATTCTTAATGGCGAATTTTCGGCAAATTGTTCTCAGGCATGTTTGGCCCTTGAATAGAAAGTTTTGGTCAATGAGGAAGTTTACAGCTTTGATGAGCACCGCTCGGGTCCTCGCCGCTGGCGCCATGTTGATGGCATCCAGTAATGCGATGGCTGCCAATCTCGTGCAGAACGGGAGCTTCGAATCCAACAGTGGCGTTGGTCAGATCGGTTCCGTGACGAGTCTTTCTAATTGGACTGTTGGCGCCGCAACGGACGGCACGACCATTCCATTTGATTTTGTTTTAGATGCCAACGCCGACTCCACGGGCTTCGACTCTTCGACAGGCACCATTCGTATTTGGGGCCCCAACACACCGATAGGCGTTTCGAACTTCTCCTACAGCAACCCAAATCCCCACAACGTTGGCCCTGTCGCCAATGGCTGGGGCACAATTCCAAACGGAAACTATGTCTTCGGTGCCGATGCCGCGTATGCCAACGCACCTATCTCGCAAACGATTAACGGTTTGCAGGCCGGTCACCAATATGATTTGACCTTCAGCTATGCCGGTGCCCAGTTCACCGACGCACAGGGGCCAAACCAGGAAGGCTGGCACGTGACATTGGATAGCGACGTAAACCAGAATACGGGCGGTATTTCCAGTGGCGATCTTGCCAACGCGTCGGAGGGTTTCACCGGCTGGCACACTTTCAGCTATACCTTCACCGCGTCAACCACCAGTGAAACCCTGACCTTTCTCGCAAACGGAGGTCCATCGGGTCTGCCACCGTTCGCGCTGCTGGACAACGTCGTCATCTCCGAGCACACTACTCCACCGCCACCGTCTACGGTACCAGAGCCATCAACGATCGTCCTCGTTGGCTCAAGCCTGTTCCTCATCGGTGCCGCTCGTTCACTTCGTAAGAAGAACTAGCCCGCTGCCTGATTTGCCTTGCAGATGAGACTGATTTAAAACGGGGGCCTGCGGAGATTTCCGCAGGCCCTCTTTTCGTTTCTGCTGGTTCGTCCGCCCGACGTTTCTTCGTACGAGGAAGGTGTTCCATTTAACACCGTTGGTGTAAAGACATTTATCAATGTTCTCGATTAGGAAGACCAGATGCCGTCGCGAACCATTCATGCCATTCAGATCAAACTCCGGGCGCTCGAATACCTGAGCGTTATCGTCTGGCCGTTCGAGCCTGACAATGACAGAAAATGTTGTCGACTGATCAACTCGAAGCGAACCTGGCTCACAGCTCAGGCTGATGACGCGGTTCTCGTTAAACGCGAAGGCTCGGCCGAATTGAAACGATATTTCATCGAGTCCATTTCGCTATTTCGGGTTGATCCCGTGGAATTCAACGGAACGATCGTTGAGACTGCTCAGGCATGGCTCGATGGGGATACTTGAAAGACTTTTCCGCAGCGAACCGAGTTCTCGGCAACAGAACTTGACGCGGCAATCTGTCTTTAATGTATTGTTGATTATTGGATGGTTCCCGATTATTTTTCCTGGATGCTTCGCAACGTCATTTGAACGCCTTGAGAAACGCTTCGAACTGAGTTTGGAATGATTTATCGTGTGGTGTCACGGGCGGGATTTGTCGTTTGATTCCTAGAAACTGGTAGACGGCCATCTGGGCGGCTCGCACGGAATATTCCACAGTGAAGACGACATCGTCAGAGATCTCGACGAATTGGCCGTTCAATGCGAGGTTCACCGACCCCGGCGGAATTGGCAGGGGTCGATCCCCAGCATTTCTGGGCATGAACATGCTGGTAATGTACGGCATTCTACAAGGAATGCAGTTGGCCGATTCGAAGGTCTCAAGATCGAACCGCAGGTGCCCGCACAGTTCGCGTAGAATCTCTGTACCATTGCATTCGTCCATCGCTTTCGGAATGAAGTTGCCAATCCGATCCGGAAAAAGGGAATACCCCCAGAACACTTGAACGTCCGCTGGCTGATTCAGGAAGTGGGGTTGATGTGCTAAGACAATGGACATCAGCCAGTTCGAGTCCTTGAACGTTACGAGTCCCCCGGTTCCCGCAGGGTTGTCGCTGAATTGCTGCATCTTATCGAAGAACGCTGGATTCTTAAGCGTGACGGTAAACGACTCCCAGCAAGATTGCGAAATGCAACTATTGAATGCGGCCGGATTGCCAAGCTGTGGAAGAGTTTCCGAAAGTTGTTCCCAGAGAGCCCAACTGCTGCTTTCGAGTTTCGTCAGTTTTTCGGGTGACTCTGTCATCGAACCCAGGCTTGATGAATCTGTCATGGAACCATTTTGAAGAACGACCAAATCACCGGCATTCACGGCAATCACCTCGCGCTCGTTCTGCCGCAGGCATTTGATCGCGGTGACCGTGAACTTTCCGTCATCGAGCTTGTGATCGAGTCCTGTCACCTTGCAATCTTTGACCAGATGGACACCCTGAGATTGCAACCATGCTTGCAGAGGGCGAACCAGGGAATCGTACTGATTGAAGATCGTTCGTTTGACTCCCGCAAGCGTTTCAATCCGGGAAAATTCCAGCATGAATCGGTGCAGGTAGCGTCTGAATTCCACGGCGCTGTGCCAGGGTTGGAATGCAAAAGTGGTGGCCCACATGTACCAGAATTCTGTCTCAAAAAACGAAGGCGAAAGCCAGTCGGTGATACAAGTCGCTCCCAGGTGACTCTCATCAGCATGGCTGAGTTTCAGCAGCTCGATGCGGTCCTGCATCGAAAAGCCCATTGAAGCTACGGGAACTTTCGCGCGTCGCTTATCAACAAGTCTTGCCCGCGAATTCGACTTGTATCGCTCGTTGAACTCGACCGTTTCCTCGAATACCGACTTCGATGAATCGTTTAGTGAAGGAATCGTTTTATAGAGATCCCAGGTACATTCGTAGTTGTCGGTGGTCAGCATCCGCCCGCCGCGCATCGAATACCCGAGTTCGGAGTTTCCTGAGGCATCAAGGCTTCCCCCCATGAGAGATCCCGCTTCGAGGATCGAAATATTTTCTCCGGGCATCCCACCATCACGGATCATAAAGGCAGCGGCGGCCAGTGAACCGATTCCTCCGCCAACGAGGTAAGCTTTTGATTGAGTGTTCATGATTCTTTCACCTGCACCTGATTCGGAAGGGACACGATCTCAATAAAAAAGCCGATGCGACCGAACACATCTTTGTGTCTGGTCGCATCGGCTTACGCGTTAACAGATCTCCCGGCAATGGGCCGAGGGATCCTTTAAGTTGTCATCCGAGGATGTTGAAAGTCGGAAAAGCCTGTCACGGTTCAAGGGCAATGCAGAGGGACAGACCCAATTTCGTGGACAAGCGATGAATCCGAGGTTGTTTGCTCATCAAGGCTCGACGTTTCTCGCCATGAAAATGCGTCAGTCCCCGCCCGCACGGTGCCTTCGCACAAACATACGATAGACGCATATGCCGGCGAATCAAGCCAACTTCGGTAAAATGTGAATTAATAAATAATGTTAATTCCCAATCAAAAGTCACTTCGCTTAGGAATTAATGTGTTTACGGCTTGCTATCCTCGCAGCTTCATCTATGCTCTGCTTAGCGATTGATTTCTGAATGGCGGGTTCCTCGTATATCCGTTGTACAAGACTTACTCTCGTGGTCGTCGAAAGACTAGAAAAAGTGCAACCCACAGCTTGGGGAGCACGTTTCATAGTAAGCCGACGCGGTTTAACACCTCAGGGTGCTCACCGCGTCGGCTTTTTTCGTTTCTGGCCAGAACGGAAGCGAAGTTCGGACGAGTTAAGCCACGTAAAGCGTGCGAAATCGATTAAACAAAGTTTGAACGTTGACGAATCTCAAAAGGGGCAATTGAAATGATTGACGCGATGAACAGAACCACGCCAGAGTATGCCGCGCGCGAGGCTAAAGAGCAGAGCGAAGACTTCATGACAAGAACGTTAGAAAACCAGGCGGCGAAAGTTCCGTCTGACATCTGGTTATTTGCGGCATTGGGCGCGATGGGTGTCTCGCTCTATTTGCAAATGCAATCCAAGAAGGAAGACAGCCAATTCGTTGGTCAATGGGCCGCACCACTGATGCTGATCGGCGTCTATAACAAGTTGGTGAAAATCGCGAGTGCCGATCGAGTTCACCGGGGCGCCTAAGACATTGAGCTAATTTGTAACCGGATGCCGTGGAATATCTTTCCGGGGTCAAAGGCGTTTCGAACAACATCACCCTGAACCCTTCAGTGCAACCAACTGCGGTCAAGGATTCCATCGAGAAAGCGCTGAAACGCGATGCCGAAATTGATGCCGAGAACATTACGGTTTCAGCGGACGGTGGCAAAGTCACTCTGACGGGTTCGATTCGTAGCTGGGATGAGAAGGAAGAAGCGGGGTCTGCCGCGTGGAGTGCTCCGGGCGTGACGGAAGTGGAAAACAACCTTTCAATTTCCTACTGATCCGCCACGTGCGGTTTGTCAGGAGCGACCGCTCCGTGACTCCAGGGAGCTTTCTGCGACAAGTCGTACTTCACGTTCCCTGACAGTAAGAACCGGTGAGTCATGCTGGAACATATTTGCGTTGTCAGCATGGCTCCCGTTTTTCAAACGAAACATCCAAATCTCAAGGAGATATGAAAATGGCAACGACAAGCACGAAGTCTGAAAACACTGAAAAGCCAGTTTGGTTTATTACAGGGTGCTCGACCGGGTTTGGCCATGAGCTTGCGAAGTATGTCCTTGAACTGGGGTACAGAACCGTTGTCACGGCTCGCAACCCGGAAGAATTGAAAGAGTTCGAAGGGAAGCCAGGCGCATTGATCCTGACACTTGATGTGACGGAGAGAATTCAGGTCGAGGCTGCGATCAAGAATGCGGAAGAGGAATTCGGGGGTATTGACGTTCTGGTGAACAATGCGGGGATTGGATATTTCGCGGCTGTTGAAGAGAGCGAAGAAGTTCAAGTTCGAAAAATGTTTGAGATCAATTTTTTCGGTTTGTGCCGGATGATTCACGTCGCTCTACCCGGAATGCGTAAGCGTCGAAAAGGCTTCATTGTCAATTTTTCTTCTCTGGCGGGAATTTGTGGATTTCCAGGAGTGGGGTATTACAACGCGACAAAATTCGCCGTTGAAGGTCTGTCTGAAGCGCTGTCTCAAGAAGTTGAACCGCTTGGGATTAAGGTGATGATCGTTGAGCCGAGTGGCTTTCGCACCGATTGGGCGGGGCGATCAGCAAGCGAAAGCAAGCGGCGGATAAAGGATTATGAAGCGACAGCAGGCGAGAGTCGTAGTCACCTGCGTGCCGACTCTGGCAAACAACCTGGCGATCCGGTTCGAGCAGTACATGCCATTGTCAAAGCCGTTGAGTCTGCAAATCCACCGCACCATCTTCTTCTTGGCAACAACGCCTTTGACGGTGCGATGGCCAAGCTCGAAGAACTACGAAAAGAATTCACTGCGTGGGAATCCGTTTCTCGCGCGGCGGATTCCCCGAAGGAATAACAAGAATGGAGACCATGATTGGTTCCCCATACCATTTTGCAGGAGACCTGACCCGGGCAGCAGATGTGGCAGGTGTCCTGGTTAAGTACGGACTTGCCGGCTGGCTTGCGGACGTCAATTGGGAGCCAATTCATGACGCGTTGAAAAGTCATGACGGGGAGGTTCTTTCCGACGAGCCGTTTGAGGCACGCGTTCGGCTCGCGATTACCGATCTCGGAACAACGTTTATCAAATTCGGTCAGATGTTGAGTACGCGGCCGGACATGATTGGCCCGGCGCTGGCAGACGAATTAAGCAAACTGCAGACGAATGTTCCGCCTGACGCGGCGGAAGTCGCGGTCAAGATGGTTGAAGACGAACTTGGTCGTCCAATCGCGGAGTGTTTCTTAAGCTTCAATACGACCGCATTCGCATCAGCATCAATCGGACAGGTCCATCAAGCCAAGCTCAAGTCAGGCCAGGTCGTCGTCGTTAAGGTTCAGCACCCCGGCATTGAAGGGGTTATTCGCAGAGACCTGGATATCCTTCGATTTCTCGCGGAAATCTCGGAAGGAAATGAGACTCTCAAACGGTTACAACCTGTGGGTCTGGTCCGTGAGCTCGGTCGTGTCACACTTAACGAACTGGATTTTCGCCGCGAACTTCGAAACCTTCAGCGATTTCGTCGCAATTTTGCCGCCGATGAAACAGTCGATTTTCCGCGACCTTATCCCGAGTTGACTGGCGGTCGCGTTTTGACAATGGGGATGCTTGATGGGTTCCGCGTCACCGATTCAATCAATCTGGACAAGTTAAACATTGATCGTCAGGAACTCGCAAAACGTGGAGCGACAGCATTCATCGAAATGATCTTCCGCGACGGTTTCTATCAAGCAGATCCGCATCCTGGAAATTTCATCGTTCTTCCGAGTGGGAAAATCGGCATTATCGACTTTGGGATGGTCGGACGAATTGATGAGCAGTGTCGGACCCAGATTGAAGAGATTCTCGTCGCTGCCAGTGACCAGGACGCTGAGCGGCTGACCGACAATGTGCTGCACATCACGGGGACACCAAACCATCTTGATCGAAAGCTCTTGAGCGACGACCTGAGTGAATTGTTCCAGGAATACGGTGCACAACCGGTCGATGAATTCGACCTGGGGGGACTGCTAAATCAAGTGATGCGACTGCTTCATCATCACAATCTGATCCTGCCAAGTAAGCTATCGATGCTGATCAAGTGCATGATCCTTCTGGAAGGGACCGGGCGCTTGCTTAGTCCGACCTTCAGTCTCGCAGGACTGCTGGCTCCCTGGCGAAGCAAGTTCGTCAATCAGCGTTTCTCGTTCCAGGCCCGACTCAAGAAATTCAATCAGATGTACTTCGACTGGGAACGATTGGCCCAATCGATCCCGCGCGTAATCTTCGATGCAATGGACCGGCTTGAGGACGGTCAGTTCGCCGTCCGACTCGAACATCAGAACCTCAAGTCAGCGGTTGATCGACTGGTGGGTGGCTTGTTCATCAGTTCGCTGCTGGTCTCATCCGCGATGCTGATCGGACACGATGTTCCACCAAGCGCATGGGGAATATCAATTCCGGGACTTGCAGGATACCTCATCGCACTCTTCTTTGGAGCGCATCTCATTTCGGCGTATCACAATAAGGGAAATAAGAATGATGAATAGTGCCGGCGAAATCCAGGCAGTTAATGTGATCGTTGAAAAGGAACGACGAAACCTTGAATTTATCAATGTTCAAGTGTTGGTAAGGGGGATTCACATGAGTAACAGTTAGAAATAGCGATTGAGCTTCGATATGAAACGGAACTTCAATTAGATCGATCGCAGCCTTGGTATTGCTGATTTTTGATCAAAGCCTCACGCAGTCAAAATCTTCCAAAGCTTGAACATTTTACGAAAGCTTCACAATGACCCTTTGTCCTGTTGCCCTCGCCATTGGCTGCATCAAGTGTCCCGTGTTTTCGATTTGCCCGGTGAAAACGATTATCGGGGACTACAAGCCTCCAATCGTTCCACCTTCAAGTCCTTCCAGGTAGCCATTTACAACATAGATCAATTGCAGAGAAAGCTGCTGTTAAGTGCATGTCATGAAGGTTTGACGGTTGAAGCTGGCCTGCCAGCACTGGCAACCGCCCCGGGTTTCGGTCCCAACTATGCGATTTTGGGGATTGGATTTTCAACGGGGTAGACTTCACAGGCAAAGTCTTGTCTGCTCTTCGCTACCAATTCGGGGGCCACGAAGAAAAAAGTCATGAATAACAAGGAAATGTTGCGATGAACGCTGAGCATTCCGATGCGCTGGTCTTGTTTGGTGTCACAGGTGACCTCGCCCATAAAAAGATCTTTCCAGCGCTCTATGCTCTGGCAAAACGAGGTGCTCTCAAGATTCCGGTTGTCGGTGTCGCGTCACCGAATTGGAGTCTGACGGACCTGCAGAGTCGCGTGACGGACAGCATCCAGCAGTCTGGCGGAATCGACGACTTACCCTCCTTCAATGAACTTCTCTCTCGGCTCAGTTACGTCGGCGGCGACTATAACGACGAGGGGACATTCACGAAAATCAAAGCATCGCTGGCTGATGCTCAACGTCCGGCACATTACCTTGCGATTCCCCCTTCGCTTTTCGCGACCGTTATCAAAGGACTTGGTGCGGCCGGGCTCGCCACGGACGCGAGGGTCATCGTCGAAAAGCCATTTGGACGTGACCTGGCTTCGGCGCGGGAACTTAATCGCGTTGCCGAGACGGTGTTTCCGCAAGATTCTATTTTTCGCATCGATCACTTCCTGGGGAAGGAAGCGATCATGAATATCCTTTATTTTCGCTTTGCCAATTCATTTCTGGAACCGATCTGGAATCGCAACTTCGTGGCGAATGTCCAAATCACTCTCTCGGAGGGCTTCGGAGTCGAAAATCGGGGCTCGTTTTACGAAACCGCCGGTTGTCTGCGCGACGTGATCCAGAACCACATGTTCCAGGTTGTTGCGCTACTCGCCATGGAGCCGCCAGCCAGCAGGGACTTTGGTGCTGTGCATAATGAGAAAGCCAAAGTCTTCCAGGCAATGCGCCCTTTGCGCCCTGACGATCTCGTTCGTGGTCAATACGACGGATATCGGAACGAGCAGAATGTGGCGAAGGACTCCGACGTTGAGACATTCTGTGCTGTGAGGCTTTCGATTGACTCGTGGCGGTGGAGAGGGGTCCCCTGGTACTTACGATCTGGAAAGTACCTGGCGGAAACCGTGCATGAAGTGATGGTTGAAATGAAACCGCCACCGCAGGAGCTTTTTGCCGATTCAGCGACGCAGCCAGGATGTGGTAATTACCTGCGATTTCGACTCTCACCGAGTTACGCCATTGCGCTGGCTGCTCGCATCAAGCGACCTGGCAAAGAGTTTGTCGGCGACCAGCGAGAACTTTATCTGGGTAAAGAACAATCAGCCCGTGAATCGCCCTACGAGCGTTTACTGGGCGATGCGATGATCGGTGACGGTGCGCTTTTCAGTCGCGAGGATGCTGTCGAGGCGGCCTGGGAAGTGGTCGATCCTGTTCTTGAGAGTCACCCTCAAGCCCATATTTACGAACGAGGTAGTTGGGGACCGAAAGAGGCTGACAAACTGATTGAAGCGGATGGATATTGGCACAACCCAAAGTTCGAGTCATCCGTCCTGAAGAAGGGCTCTTGATCGCAAAAAACTCGAGCCACATATTCCGGTTTGCGGAGCAGGCTGACGAGTTTAAAAGACCGCATAGTGTTCGACGTACCTGTTGATGTTGCTTTTTATAAAGAGGTTTTTTGAAATGAAGACAGATATACAATTACAGTATGATGTCACCGAACAACTTCGGTGTGAACCCAGCGTCACTTCGATCGACATTCAGGTTTCGGCCATTGATGGTATGGTCACGTTGACGGGACATGTTCCAACTTATCGTGAAAAATGCGATGCCGAGCGGGCCACTCTCTGTGTTGCAGGGGTCAAGGATATTACCGATGAGATCAAAGTGGTTCCCAAGGCGGAGCACCAACGGGAAGATTCAGAACTTGCTGATGCTGTGGCGAAATCGCTGAAGTGGCACGTCTGGGTACCTTCCGCCGTGCGCGCATCAATCGAAAATGGTTGGATCACACTGACGGGCGACGTTACTTGGGAATTTCAGCTCAAGGCGGCAGCAAATTCGGTCAGCCATTTGCCAGGAGTGAAAGGTGTGTCGAATAACATCTCCATCAAACCGGGCGTTGAGCCGGTTGAAATCCAGGACGCGATCGAACGAGCTCTCAAGCGTAATGCCGAAGTTGATTCCGAAAACATTTCGGTGTGTGCGGATGCTGGCAATGTCACTCTCACAGGCACGATCCGTTCCTGGGATGAGCGGCAGGCGGCCGAGCAGGCGGCCTGGAACGCGCCCGGGGTCACGGAAGTCCATAATAAGCTGGAGATTCTATCGCGGGTGGAGTAGTTTGTGGGTGGAGCACCAGTAAATGAATAGCAATGAACAAAGACTTCCGCAGGTCTACCTCGCCCGACATGGTGAGACGGAGTGGACCATTACGGGCCAGCACACCGGTGTGACGGATCTCCCTCTGACCGAGCGAGGCGAACGGAATGCCCGCAGGCTTGGCGATCGGCTGAAAGGTTTGAACTTTACTCGTATCTTCACCAGCCCGTTACAACGGGCCACGCGTACGTGCGAATTGGCAGGCTTTGGATCAGTCGCAGTCGTTGATCCCGACCTCGTCGAATGGAATTATGGCCTCTTCGATGGAAAGACGACCGAGCAGATTCATCAGCAGCGGCCAGGCTGGGAGTTATTCCGCGATGGTTGTCCGAACGGTGAGTCGGTCAGTGATGTGGCCGTCCGTGCAAAACGAGTCATTAAGCGCCTTCAGGACATCGACAGCGATGTGCTGCTCTTTTCCAGCGGTCATTTTTTGTGCGTCCTCGCCGCTTGCTGGTTGAACCTGGAGCCTGTTGCAGGTCATCGCCTGTTTCTGGGTACGGCAGCCTTGAGCATCCTCGGTTACAATCACGGGCGGTACGATCCAGTTTTGCGACTTTGGAATGATTGTGCTCATGATGGTCAATGAATTTGGCTGGCGTCATGCAATTCATTACACTTTTGTAATGTACTATTCGATACTTCGCTTATAATTATCGACGTTATTCTGAATAATTAGCTTGCAATTCCGCTGGGATCAAATATCATGCCCGTCGTGTCAAAGGGGTCTTTCGACAAAATGGCCTCGTGTTGACAACGGAAGACTGAATTAAGAACAGCCCGCATAGTTCCGGGACGTTAGTTAATAAGTAAGCCGACGCGATTAAACACCTTAGCGTGTTCTTCTGTGTCGGCTTTTTTCGTTTTTAGCATTCCAGAGTAGCTACTAGCGACCTGTGTTTTCCGATGGCGGCGGTCATTTTCAATGAGGTCAGGGTTCGCCGTCTTTTTATGAGTCCCACACTAAACGAACGAGGAACGGAATCATGCTCAACGAAAACCTGGCCGTCGCGCCTTTTGAAAAACGTGAAGAAGGCGACGAAAAACATCAAAACAACGACGTAAATATGAAACAGTCGTCAGTCGTTGTTATGAGAACGGACGTGTTGATTGCGGAGGCCGATGCCAAATTGTGCGTGGCTTACGAACGCATGCTTGCCGGATCGGGGCTGCTGATTGAAACCGCAGTCGATGGGCTCGACTGCTGGTCTAAGCTTCGAGCACGTTGCCCTGACGCATTGATGATTGACATGGATCTCCTCTGGGGAGGTAGCGATGGGGTTTTGGCTCGATTGCGGGAGGATTCGAATGTTGAGGTCCGCCCGGAAGTGTTTGTCACTGGTGATGAATCACCAGAAATCCTCTCGCGACGCGCCGGGGTCGCCGTCGGTCGGTGTTTCCAGAAGCCACTCGAAATGAGTGCGGTTCTCGATTCTATCTGCGATGCCTTTTCGTCCGAGGCTGAGATCGCGTTTTTAGGTGTTCGCGTTTGACGTTCAGCGAAGTACAGTCGGAGTGTTCCACTTTTGGGAATGGAGATTCAATATGCCTCTCGAATTTAACGAATTAGCCGAAGGAAAGATTCTGGTCGTGGAAGCAACGGGAACTCTTTCGAAAGCGGACTATGAGCAGTTTGTTCCGGAAACGGAACGGTTGATCAAAGAGTTTGGGAAAATTCGTGTCCTCTTTGAAATGCACGACTTCCGTGGTTGGGAAATGGCGGGGGTCTGGGAAGACATGAAATTTGATCTGAAGCATTTCCGTGACATCGAGCGTCTCGCCATCGTCGGAGAGAAGGCTTGGGAACATGGGATGACAGTTTTCTGCCGTCCGTTCACGACAGCCAAACTTCGGTATTTCGACAGTAGCAAAACGGAAGACGCCAACAACTGGATTGAAGAGGGAATCTCGCAACTTTCTTAGACATTTTCATCAAAAAAGGCGCAGTTTTGCTGGAATTCCCGAACTGGAAGTTGAACGATGCGAAATGAATGAGGAAGAACTTTTTCGTACGGCGCGGCTGCTGGTTGCTGACCATAAGGGCTTGTTGGCAATGGATGAGAGCAATCCAACCTGCAATAAGCGGTTCGCCAGATTGGGAATCCCACAGACTGTTGAGGCGCGACGCGACTATCGCGAGTTAATTGTGACGACGCCAGGTCTGTGCGAATCCATAAGTGGCGCGATTCTTTGCGACGAGACCATCCGTCAGAAGAAAAAAGATGGAACTCCCTTTGTCCAAGTCCTTTCCGAGGCGGGAATTATTCCAGGTATCAAGGTTGATTCAGGCGCCAAGGACATGGCGGGTCATCCCGGCGAAAAAGTCACTGAAGGATTAGACGATTTGCGGGACCGCGTCCGGGAGTACTCGCAAATGGGTGCTCGCTTTGCCAAGTGGCGAGCGGTGATCACGGTCAATGATCGTCTTCCTAGTAGAGGCTGTATCGAGGCAAATGCGCAAGCACTGGCTCGGTATGCGGCATTGTGCCAGGAACGCGGAATGGTTCCCATGATCGAGCCTGAAGTGCTGATGGACGGCGATTACAGTCTGGAACGTTGCGTTGAAGTCACGGAGGAAGTTCTACGGACCGTATTCAACCAGCTTTATAGGCAGCGAGTGAATCTGCAAGGCATGATTCTAAAGCCCAATATGGTGCTTCCTGGTTTGAACTGCCCCAGTCAAGAAGATGTGAATGAGGTGGCAGATGCGACGGTGAATTGTCTTTTGCGAGCAGTTCCTGCTGCTGTTCCTGGAATTGCGTTTTTGTCAGGAGGCCAATCCTGCGAATTGGCCTCGGAACGTTTGAACGCAATGAATATGAGATTCAAGTCACGAATGCCTTGGGAACTGGCGTTTTCGTTTGCCCGAGCAATCCAGCAGCCCGCATTGGAAATCTGGCTGGGACAAGAAGCCAATACAATGGCGGCCCAGCAAGCTTTGCTCCATCGGGCCAGATGCAACAGCGCGGCTCGGAGGGGGGAATACCGTGCCGCGATGGAATTTGAACAGTGAAACAGGTCCGCAACACGGAGCGTCGGCTGTCGGGTTCGTGGGCAACCGATGGAAAAATGTGCATCGTCAAATATTTTATAGCAATTGCGAATCAACAGACCAAACGCTGTAGTTTTTCTACAGGTAGTAGATAACGTCAAAAGCATTGGAAGGCTACTGTCGAAAGACTGCCTTTCAAAAGCGACGGAAAACTAAATAAAGAGCACTTCGGCGTTAGCCGGGAAGCTAGTTAGTAAGTGAGACGACGCGATGTAACACCTCAGGGTGTTGTGTCGCGTCGGCTTTTTTTTCGGCTCAGGTGGCCAACTGAAAAGTCGACAACTGTTTGAGATCCAGCGGCGTATACATAATCACATCCGACGACCTGACAAAACAGCAAGTCGCTCGTGATCTTGTAACCGCATCGCCGCATTCGATCTCATTTCTCAGGTATGTTGCCCGAGAAATGAATAGCCCAGTGATTTTGAGTTAGGAGATTTGTTCATGAGACGCGAAATGTTCGGTTCGTTAGCGGCGTTGGCGCTCTTCACGGTGACCGCTGTGGTAGCGGACGACGTAAAGGGAAAAAACAGCAAAGACAAGGCAACGATTGCCAAGGTCGATGCCAAGAAGGGTACTGTCGCGGTGACGACAAAAGATGAGAAGGGGAATTCCGTCGAGAAGACGTTGCACCTCGCAGACGGAGCACATTATGAGGATAGCGATGGTAAGTCGGCCAAGATCGATGCCTTCGGGGTGGGAGACCATGTCCGCATCACGGAAAAGGATGGCAAGATCTCGGAACTAAAGAAATGTCTGAATCGTACCTGCGCGACAATCACTAAAGTCGATGCTAAGGACAGCACGGTCGCCGTGACGATGAAGGACAAAGATGGAAAAGAAGTCGAAAAGACGATGAAACTTGCGGAAGGAGCGACGTACTTCGACAACGCTGGAAAGCCATCGAAAATCGACTCTTTTAAAATGGGAGATCACGTCCTTTTCTCAGAGAAAGACGGAAAAATCACCGAACTGAAAAAAGGGGTTGAACATTCCAAAGCTAAGATCACCAAAGTCGATGCTAATAAAGGTACTGTCAGCGCAATGGTGAAAGCCCCCAATGGCGATGACGCCGAAAGGATCTTCTTCCTTACAGACGACATCGAATATATTGACGACGCTGGAGACGTCGCGACTTTTGAAGTCTTTCAGTCGGGCGACGAAGTTCTGATCTTTGAAAGCGAAGGCAAAATCAAGGAATTGAACAAGGACAAAACGCCGAAGAAAACAGCCGACAAAAAAGTCAGCGTCAAGTAATCGTTGTGATGCACCGACAAAACCTTCGAAAACAACGGTCATTGCCGAAGTTTGCGGGGTTCTGTCGGGCATTTTTCTTAGGCGCGTCCATCGCCGCGAACAAAGTTTCTGGTGTGCGTGCCGGACTGATTCACGATGTCTTCTCCGCCCATCAGGGCGTCGAGGATGACGACATGAATATTTGTGGTCTAGGTGGGAAAGTGATCGGGTCTGCGCTCGCCTGGGAACTTATCGAGACATTTCTCACCGCCCACTTCAGCAATGAAGAGCGCCACATTCGTCGTCTGGCAAAAGTCCAGGCACTGGGGAAGCAGTATGCTGCGTCGTGAGGAAACTCCCGTTTTTTTGCTTGCGGAATACGCAAGAGCGAAGTCCTTCCCCATCGCCGTACTCGAAGCAGTCCAATCCGTGAAATTCA
Organism: uncultured Schlesneria sp.; assembly: GCA_903904835.1. Taxonomy (GTDB): domain Bacteria; phylum Planctomycetota; class Planctomycetia; order Planctomycetales; family Planctomycetaceae; genus Schlesneria. Next base: position 84,098 of record CAIVEI010000070.1, read on the forward strand.
TGCTTGAGACTGGCGATTCGTGGAATTCGAACCGGTCATTCTATGAACCCTGAATTGCGTCGAGTGTTCACCCAACGAACGACTGCGTTCAAAATCAAGTCCCACATGGTACCGGTTGAATCTTGATGAGATTTCGAATCTGTTCATGTGCGTCGGCTAACGTCGTAACCACATGAGTCGTCTTGCTATCACCGATTTGCTCTTTTGCTTTATTCAGTTCGCCGGGTGCGTCCCACAATCCAACGACCAGATGCACTTCCGGGTAGCGTCGACGAAGTCGCAGACACAGATTGCGGGCACGGATCACAACGGAAGGGGGCGTGGCTGAGATACAGATCACAACCGGTTTGCGCTGCTCGACGAGATCAACCAGGTCTTTCGATGGGGTTGTCGCGGGGGTAGACTCGATCATGTAACCGGGGATTTCCAGGGTTTGGGCCAGCATCGTTCCGGCGATTTCATCTGCCGTGTCGTGTGCGGGCAAGCAGAGAATGCACTGATTTGGTGGCGAACTGGTATCACCCGAAAGAGTGGGGTCTACGACAATTTCTTTCGTGTTCTGAATAATCTCTTTCTCGTTCAACTCCCGCTGCCGCTCATCCTGCTCTTGAATCATTTCTTTCAGGCTTTGCAGAATGAACAAGTGTCGTTCTTCGCTGAGTTCGCCACGATGCCAATTTGTTTCAGCCTCGACTAACACCGGGATCAACACCGTGTCGTAGACTTCGATCAGACGCTTCAGTTCAAGGTTTTCTTCGAACAATTCCGTCGCCTCCTCACGGTCCCCTGCAACCAGCCGCTGATAGACTCGCTTCTTCGGCTCAAACACCGGCTCGTTACCGAGCAGCGTGTCCAAGAACGATAGCTGGGGAACATGTTTGCCAATCACGAGCAGGCAGACGGTCAATGGGGTTGCCAGTAACAGCCCGGTGACGCCCCACAGCCATGTCCACAGGACGGCTGCCAACAACACCGCCACCGCCGATACTCCCGTGTTCTTGCCATATAACCAAGGCTCAATGACGTTCCCGCTCACGAATTCCAGAACCACAAACAAACCTATTGTCAGGCTCGGCGCCATCCAGTTCGTAGAAATCGCCATCGACAAACCAACCGGCATCAGAGCGGCAATCCAGGCGCCGAGGTACGGAACAAACTTGAGTGTTGTGGTCAGAATTCCCCACAGAACTGCGTTCGGTACTCCGATCAAATAGAGTCCCACCCCCGCTGCCGTGCCGAAAGTCACATTGACCAGCAATTGCATCGAGAGATAACGACTGACCCGTGTACTGGCATCTTCCAGCATTTGGGTGGTTTGCGTGACTTGCCCTTGGCCCACCAGGCGGATGAATCGATCGCGCAGGTCATCACGCCGAATCAGAAAGAAGACGACAAGAATGACAACCATACCCGTTGAGCCCAACGACTCGAGCAGTGTCCCGAACATTCCGCCAAAGATTTGTACCGGGCTCATTGGTGGTGTAATCACCCGAACGGCGAAGGGCCACTCGTCGGTTCCCTGTGGCTCGTGAGCTGGTTCCGACAGGTTCTCAGTCATTTTCTCCGCTGTTCTCGTGACCTGGCTCAGCAGGGCGCTGAACTGGGCGTTTGCCGAGTGCAACTTCGCTGCCAGATTCTTTTGATAGCCAGGTACTTTGGGGGCCAGATCCGTCATCTGAACCACGACCGTCCATCCGGCTGCACCCAGGATCGTGAAACCCACGATTGCAGTGATAAGTACCGACGGAATGCGGCCGAGTCTGCGCCGCTCCAACCACTCACAAACTGGGCTTAACATGAAGCTCAACAGCACGGCCAATGTCAAAGGTGCCAGAACGCTTTTGGCCAGGTAAAGTGCCGCAACGACCACGGCGACCGACGCCAGCATCCAGGCTGATTTGGCAAATTGGTCAGACTGTTGCATAAGAAGTTGTTCCAACGATTTCAAACGATTTGACCACATGCCGTCGCTAGTCGACTCGGCGTCCTGAAAGAAGCTGCAGGACCAACATCACGACGGCAACTACCAATAGAAAACAAACGATGCAGCGGATTGAGTCTCCCATTGCCTTATTCTGTTTCGATGTCACGAAAACAACGCATATTCAAAGTGAAATTTGCCGATGATGTCATCATCGACTGTCGACCGTAACGGCGTTCTCTTGCGTCATGCGAACGGTATAGCTGGCTCCATTGGTCGGGCGAAATTCTTTCCTGTCAGCTTCCGTGCCACTCGTTTTCGCGTCCCAGGTAAAAAGTAGAACTGGAGGACGACTACGCTCGTAAGTAATCGTTTCTCGAGGGTTGACAACACACGCCTGCCCATCGATTGTATATTTCACAGGCGTGTCGATCCGATCGGATACCTTGAATGTGATCATTGCCGATTGAGGACGTCCAAAGTCCTGAACGGCATAGTATCGTCCCGTGCGACTGCTGCGAGCCAAACCGATACCAATGTCCTGCACATCAGGGTCCAGCAAGTTTCTGCGGTGTCCGGGTGAGTTCTCCCAGCCGACGACACAATCGCCTGCCAACGATTCGGCGGTGAAGCCATCCGAATCGTATTCGTATGCGAGGTTTTCCAGGACGATGCAGTGTTTGTAACCCGCCTTGGCAGTTCTGTCCCATGGCTCCTTACCATCGGCCGTATGGCTGAATTTGTCGGTACTTGCCAGGTACTCCGCAAAGGATTTGGCGGAAACGGCCAGCTCAGAATTCCATTTCAACGCCCCACGCTTCTCTTGGGTTCGAAACTTATTCGTCCCCGAGAAAATCTGCTGTTCGACACGTTTCAGGTCCACTGCAGGATTTGCTTCGGTGATGGGGCCATTACCCGGATCGACACTTTCGGTATGGAACTCTTGGATCTTCTGCCCGTAGGCAGTTGTCTGGCCGACGACGCATACAGCCATGAGAAAGCCCCCCGACAACAAATATGTATGACGTGACAAGATCCACTCCTGCTTCGCTGTTGATTGTGCCGTAAATATGAGAGTCATGAGCCATGGGATGTCATTGCTCGTTTCTTGGGATTGCCGGCATCGAAACGAGTGACTTTCGTCAGCATCGTCGCGGCCCGACTGTTGGCATTCATCATTTTGAGGTCATTCATCGGGTTCTCTTTTCCGATTCAGTGCGAAAATAAAAAAGCCGGCGTGGACAAACACCCTGAGGTGATCTTCCACGCCGGCTTACAGTTAATGAGCCCCCTGATACGACCAGGTTGCCCTTTAGTTAGTCATCCGACAACGTTTAACGACACTGAGAGTGGCACTGACATTAGGCTGACCAGTCCCCCTTCGTGCGACTCCATCGTACGGGCTCTCGCTGGGAAAGCAAAGGGAGAAGACTTAATGTATGCCGCGGCAGCAGCTTAATGTCGCTGAATACAACGCATGAAGGCCGAAAGGCTCCACTACAAAAACGGGCAGGCGCATCCAGTCGGTTCGACTCCTGCTGTTCTCTCATTGAAAAGGGGCTCATTGCTATTCTGAATGAATGTGGTAGCTTGATTGGCATGACGAAGTAGATTGCAATGCTCGCCTTTCGATGACGACGGACGACTGAATAAATAGCAGCCCGGCCCTGACCGAGACGCTTGTTAGCAAGTAAGCCGACGCGATGGGATACCTTGATGGTGTTCCGTCGCGTCGGCTTTTTTTGGTGATCGATGCATGTGGCATTGTCAGAATACGTTCGTTCAATTAAGAACGGACATTCAAAATCAATGGATTTGAGAAGCCATGTATTGGATCGCGTTGAAAATGTTGACCGGAGATCCCAGTAAATACCTGGCGATCATTTTTGGAATTACGTTCTCGTGTGTGTTGATTGCCGAGCAGAGCGCGATGTTCTGCGGAATTATGATGCGCACCACCAGCCAGATTCGCGACGTACACGACGCCGACATTTGGGTCATGAATCCCAATGTGCGTTACATTGATGATCTGAAGGCGATTGCGGACACATCCGACCTACGCGTTCGTGGAGTGCCCGGTGTTGCCTGGGCTGTGCCGTTTTATAAGGGAGCAGCGCAGATTCAATTACCGTCAGGCGTATATCAGGGGGCGATTATGTTCGGCATTGATGATGCCACGCTTGTCGGCGGTCCTCAACAAAAACAAATGCTGTTGGGAAAGATTGGCGACCTGCAACTTCCGGATGCTGTGATTATTGACGAGGCGGGGTTCCATCAGCTTTGGCCGAACGAACCTCTGAAGCTAGGAAAGACCTTCGAAATGAACGACTGTCGAGCGATTGTCGTCGGCATCTTCCGGGCGTCGTTAACGTTTTCGACTCAACCAATCATCTTCACGCGATTTAGCGAAGCGAGATTATTTGTCCCACAGTATCGACGAAGCCTCACGTTCGTGCTGGCAAGCTGTGCTGCGGGAGAATCGCCGGAAGTGGTGGCCGAACGAATCCAGAAGCAAACTCGGATGAAAGCTCTGACGCAGGATCAGTTCTGTTGGCTGACGATTTTTTACTACCTGGAACACACCGGGATTCCTATGAATTTCGGAACGACCGTGCTGCTGGGATTCATTGTTGGTTGTGCGATCGCGGGTCAGACGTTTTACTTGTTTACGATCGAAAATTTGCGTCAGCTTGGAACTTTGAAAGCCTTGGGGATGCGCGACTCGGTCCTCATCCGCATGATCTTTATGCAGGCTTTGAATGTCGGGATAATCGGCTATTGTCTGGGAATCGGATTTGCAACGTTGATCGGAGTGACGATGCAAAGCATTCGTCCAATTCTGTCATTCTTTCTTCCCTGGCAAGTGTTAGCGCTCACTGCATTTGCCGTTCTGGTTATCGTGATGGTCGCGAGTTTGATTAGCATCAGACGAGTTGTCACCCTCGAACCCGCCATTGTATTTCAGTCATGACCGATCCCTTGCGCCAACCGGTTGTCATCTGCCGCGACGTGATCAAAGATTACGGCGAGGGAGAGTCGCTCATTCACGCGTTGCGAGGAGTGACCGTCGATATTTATCCAGGCGAGTTGACGCTGTTAGTCGGGCCCAGTGGTTGTGGCAAATCGACATTTATCTCGATTCTCGCAGGAACGCTTGATCCGACGGGGGGAACGATCGAAGAATTTGGTTTATCTCTGCATCAGCTCGGCAAAAACGCTCGCGCCGATTTTCGAGCTCAAAACGTCGGATTTGTCTTTCAACAATTCAACTTATTGCCGGCCCTGACGATTGCCGAAAATGTCGCTGTTCCCTTGGTGATTCGAGGGGTCAGCAAGTCCGTGGCCGTGCAAAAGGCATGTACCGAACTGACGGCTGTCGGAATGGGTGACCGAGTTACTTCGCTTCCAAATAAGCTATCGGGCGGTCAGCAACAGCGGGTTGCGATCGCACGAGCACTTATCAATCAACCTCGGTTGCTGGTGTGCGACGAACCGACTTCCGCCGTTGACGCCAAAACCGGCCATACCGTGATGACATTGATTCGAAAGCTGGCACTCAGTCCAGATCGCGTCACGATCGTGGTGACGCACGATCCACGCGTGTTCGGTTTCGCGGATCGAATCATCGCGATGGAAGATGGTCGCGTCAAAGAGGACAGACGAGTGAAACCGGACATTCCGATCGGAGATCACGAACAATCATGAAAATATCTGGCTCGATCGGAAAGTATCTCCTTCCCATGCTGGCAGGGGTGATGTTGCTTTTCGCGTTTGGTTATGCGATCCGTTCTCAACGACGTATTCCGTTCACGACACCTCCGATTACACCTCCGACCAATCCATTTGGAGACGTCGTCGCTGGAACGGGATTTGTCGAGCCTTCAACCGACGCGAGTACACAAGCAATGATTTCCGTCGGATCACAATTGCCGGGGATCGCCGTCAAAGTAGCGGTACGTGTTGGTCAGGAAGTGAAAGAGGGAGATCTCTTATTCGAACTTGATAAGCGAAATACTTTGGCGGAATTTGCCTTGCGTCAGGCGGCAGTGGCTGCGGCGGAAGCCCAATTGAGCAAACTGGAACAGCAGCCTCGTCCTGAAGAAATTCCGGCGTTGGAAGCGCAGTTACAAGCGGCCATCGCCACGTTAGAGACGGCGACTGACGTTCGCGATCGTGACGCGAAGTTATTGCTCACAAAAGCAATTACGCTTCAAGAAGCGTTTGCATCGGAAGAGGCGGTCAAGAATGGGGAAGCCCTGGTCGAAGTCTCCAAAGCCAACTTGAATTTGTTGAAGGCCGGGGCATGGGAGCCGGACAAAGTCATCGCTCGCACCGCCGTGGATCAGGCGAAAGCGTCGCTGGAACAGACACGGACCACACTCGCCCTGCTGGAGATACGCGCGCCCGTGACGGGGACAATTCTACAAGTCAACCTGCGCCCTGGCGAATTTGTTTCGACTTCACCCACGCAGTCGTTGATTACCATGGGAAACTTGAAGCCATTTCACGTTCGCGTGAGCATTGATGAAGAGGACATTTCTCGTTTGAAACTGAATGCTCCGGCAGTGGCGATGTTGCGAGGTGATTTGAAGCGGCGAGAAGTTCCAATGAAATATGTTCGTATCGAACCGGCTGTAATCACAAAAACATCATTAACAGGAGCGAACTCCGATCGCGTCGACACCCGGGTCATGCAGGTCATTTATTCCATCGACCCCGAGACCCCACTGATCATTGAAAAAAAGATCCTGGTCGGTCAGTTACTCGACGTTTTCATCGATGTAAAGTGAGCGTTTTGATTGGGATCGTTTCGCTCGATGACCCTGAGTTACTTTTACTCAGGTTCCTCCTTCGGAGGTGGCGACATCAGGTCGATCGCCTTAGGCGAAAGCTGAGTTCCTCGTTGCAGAGAATTTTTCACCAGCCCCAAAGCGACCAGTTTCGAGACGATCGATTCGACTTTTGAACCCAAATCTGGAAGTCGAAGTTCCAGATCCTGAATGAGCAATCCTTCATTGGGATTGTGGGCTAAAAACATCAAGAGATTGAGACAATCAACCCGATTGAACTCAGAACTCTCTGGCAACGCGTCCTTAAAAGCCTGACGAACCCTTCCCCAATCTCTTTTCCCTGATTTAGCCATACCGAATTCCCTCGCTTTTCCTGAGTCCGACCTGATCAACATTCTTGCGCAATTTGTTTTCGACCGAATGTTATGCGAACTCCGATGAATGTCCACCAAGAAACCGCACGCTCGCCATCGCGAGGAACTCGAAAACTCGTTTGCACTGTTTTTTGCAAAGAGACCATGCCCACAGTACTTGAGTTACCCCCAGCCAAAACGCCTCAATCTGATTGCGGTGGCGACAGAGGGGAATATCCGCAATCAGATTGATATTGCCCGAATTTCGGCGGACAGCTTCAATGCTCCCCGCGCTGTGTATAAGCCGAACTTCCAAATCTCGAACCGGCGACGGCGATTCCACTTATCAGGTTTACGTGACATGAACTATCGATTTTCGCCTTTGGCAACTGGTGTGTTGGTTGTTGTCTTAGTTGTGCTGATGTCGAGCCTCGGTTGGGCTCATTTTTATGAGCTTGGTCCTTCGAAGGACGAGTGGGGGTTGAAATACGATGGGGAGGTGACCGCAAGTGGGGATAAGCTGAACGTCTCGTTCACTCTCGCTGATCAAGGGAGACTCAAACAAATTTATTCCGTCAGCGTCGTGGCTTTTAGTAATCTGAGGCCGGATGGAGGTCGCACGTATCTCTTGAATTCCACCTTCGATTTGAAACCGACCAAGGACGGCAAGCTCACGGGGCAACTGGAGATCGACAAGAAATTTGCTGACCGCGCCATGATTCGGATACTCACCCAAACGTTTGACGGCAAACCGCAAACGGCCGGCGCGAGGTACTACCAGATTCCACTCAAGAAGTTTATAAAGAAAGGCCCGGCGGAAGCTTCATCTGAAGCGCCCGCATCCATCGCGTCACCGCCGGTGACGAAAGTCACGAAGTAAAGGTTCGGGACTTGCTGTCCGCACGCGACCATCAGGAATGAGAGCCAACGTGAGTATTTCTGCCAGAACAGTCGCTGGATTGATCGCGGTTGCGTTGATGTGGGATTCTCTATTCGCCGCTGATCCGGCAGCGAAGCCGCTGGTCTTCAATACGACCGCTCCTACCAACGATTTGCAGGGATCTTTGTCGGCGCAAGTGCGATTCGCCCAGAGCCAGATCGTGCCGGTCCATCCTCGCAAGGGAGACAATCAGCCGCACCTGATCAGTCAACGCAAGTCCCTTTTGCTGGTGCAGCCGCTGAAGCCGGATGGTACTTCTCCCATCAATGTCACCGTTCTTGACAAAGGGGGAAAGTCGCTTGGCTCGCTGAGCCTCGATCCACCAGAGAAGCTGCCTAAAACCGCCTACGATGTGGATGGCATACCTGAAGAAAAAATTGATTTCACGGCGCCAGATGCGGCCGCCAGCGTCATCAACAACCGGCGCGACCTGGAGAAGCTGAGCGAGCCGGAAGAGACCTTTCTTCGTGGGCGACTGAAGCAGAACGCGCTCGTAGAGATCCAGACCGCTGACGGTCAGTGGGTCCGCGACATATATGTTCCGAGCGGGGCAGAGTTCGACGGGAAGTTTCTTCGAGTCCGCTCGAATGCCGGCTATGAGTCGACCGTCCACTACGGTAGCCGTACCGTCGCGATCTCTCGCGGCCAGACCCTGCTCTTCAAATCGGTACGTGGCCAGTGGATTCTGGAAAGCGATCTGGAGAATCAGGGGATCAGGTATTCCAACGACACCTGGAGCGGTCTGCTGCCAGCGGACTGGATTGTGCCCGGACTGACTCTGCAGATTCGACAGGGCAACCTGAGCGGCACGCTGACCAATCTCAAAGTCGGTGCTCCCACGGAGCTGCTGATTCATACGATTGATGTCGGGATGCTGACCCCACCCCGCGACCAATTCCATTTCGCCGGTGATACCGCAGCCCATCGGGAATACTTCCAGACTGTTCCCACCAGCCGGTTAATCGTGAGCCAATACGCGCCACTGTCCCTTGCCGAAGTGATGCTGCCTGACGGAACCATGCTGACCGATCACGATCCGAGCAAAGGGGACTGGCATAACGGCACCATGCGACAGAGTATTGGCAAGGAACTGATCTCCCTGGGGATCGACAATGCCAATTACGGCATCAACAGTACGGCAGGCGAGGGGGAAGGGAGCCACCCCTATGTGGTCGCCCAACTGGCGGCCCACAACACCGTCGGCAAATATGCAGCCGGACTCGTTGTACACGGCGGATCGGGTGGCGGCGGCATCGTGACTCTTGATGACTCGCTGGGCAACGAGTTCAGCCACGAAGTGGGTCACAACTACGGTCTCGGCCATTATGTGGGTGGATTCCAGGGGTCCGTGCACCGCAGTGCCGACCAGATCAACTCCACCTGGGGCTGGGACGCTGACAAGAACCGCTTCATCCCCAATTTCTCACCGGTTCGTAGCGGCAAGGAGACATGCCTGGAGGATCAATGCCAAAGCCCGTTCGACGGCCGCTCGTTCGGTCTGGACGCGATGGCTGGTGGTGCGCCGCAATCGAGCTTCATCCGCTTTACGCTTTATACCCCCAATACAGCGGCCATCATCCAGCGTTTTCTCGAAAGCAAAGCGGTGTTCGATGCCAACTCGCCGACCGGCTTCAGCAAGTGGAACGACGACAAGGGAATGATGGAGCCATTCCACCACAAGATCGACTTCGGCTCACAGATCACAGCCCCGGTCAGCGACCTCAGCAAAGAAAAGATGGCCTCTCTGCTGGCCGAATATGACCGCGTGAATGTGGCCATGGCCGACGGCAACTGGACCAAAAACATTCATGTCCCGGCGGCCTCTGTCGCCAATCGTGGACGCACAGTCGCTATCGATCATGGAGCCGCCTATGGGAGCACCCTCTTCCTGAATGGCGATAAGATTGCCGTCGCCCGCGGTTTCAAAAAGAGCTACGTCTCTGACGGAAAGCGGTGGAAGCCGGGGGCGGGGGCGGACCTGTCGGTCGAGCGCAAGCCTCTGGCGTTTGGCGTGCCGGTGACAACGCTCGTCGGTTACTACGACCCGGAAGGTGAACTAAAGAGCTATATTTATCCGGCGCTGCATGGAGCATACGGATTCACATACAGCGACGATCGCAGTCAATCGAGCGAGCTGGACTGTCATTTGCTAGTAGAGACTGGCGACGGTCCTTTGCGTTTCCGCCTGGCCAGCAATCGACTCGGTGCCAAGGTCATGAACAAGTTCCATGTCAACATCCCCGAATCCAGCCAGCCGAAAAGTGTCGCCGTTGTCTGCCGAGGGAAAATCGTGGACAGCAAACCGATCGCTCCCGTGGTAGAGAAATTGTCCTATACCGTGAATGGCAGACCGCTTACTTCCGACAAATGAGTTGACGACAGCGCCGTAAAGGATCTTCTTCGAGAAAACACTGGTTTCACTGAAAACCGTGGCACTGCTTGACGGTCTTACGTCAAGCAGTGCCGACCGACACAACGAAAGTCGAAGTCAAGGCACTGCTTCTCCGAGGACTCCGAAGCAGTGGCACAAGATTTCATTCGAACCCCTGTTTTACTGAAGTAAGATCCTGGCGTTGGTTGGGGGGCACGCTCACTTCGCAGATACCTGGTAACACAAAAGCGTCCCTTGATCACGCAGATAGAGGCCACCGTTGGCAACGACCGGGTGGGGCCAGGCTTGCGTGTTACTGCGATTGAGCTGTTTGATGCGTCCTAGTTCCTTGTAGCCACTGACAGATGGTTCCACCAATACGACATCGCCACTGCCATGCCCCCGGACATAAAGCCGCCCATCGGCATAGCAGAATGACGCTGGGCCTACAGCACGATCCGTCCACTTCTCGTCACCTGTATTGAAGTCGGCACAGAACATCGCCTGAGCCGACGTCCCGTAGAGGTAGCCGTCGAGCAATACGGCTCCGCCAATTCCAGGGGCGACTTTTTTGGTGAAATAGATCTGATCGGCTGTCACGCCATCTCCTGCGGCTTTGAGTTGCACGAGGCTACCGCCGGTACGGGAGCCTGCCGAGAAAACGCGATCGCCGTCAACGATGGGCGTGAGAATGTTGGCTCCCTGGTCAATGGTCTTATTGTACAGCCACAGAAACTTCCCCGTTTTTGCCTCGACCCCGACCAGGCCATTCCGCAGGAATGTGACGTACTGTTTCACAGGCCCTTTGTCGACGATCATGATTGAGGCGTATTCAGCGGTCCCCCCGCCTGGCACAGTCGAAGTCCAGATCGTCTCGCCGGTTTGCTTATTAAGGGCAGCCAGGCCGGCTGTTTTACCCCCTGGTGTGCATACCACGACATCGCCGTCAATCAAAACTGATTCGGAAAAGGCCCAGGCACCGTCTGCACCGCCGAAGTCGTGCCTCAGGTGCTTTTTCCATTTCGTATCCCCTTTGGCGATATCGAGGCAAGTCAACTCGCCGTCGGAAGCGAGGCAATACAAGCGATCGCCATCGACCGTCGGAGTGCTACGAGTCCCTGGATACTGTGGGCCGCGGTTCTTGCCGACCTTACCGATGGGAACTTCCCAAACCTTGGCACCCGTCTTCTCATCGAGCGCGAGTGCGAATTCGTCGTTGTCATGCGTCGTCTGCAAATAGACGCGGCCAAGCACAACTGACGGCGAAGAATAACCAGTGCCGATATCGGCAGCCTTCCACCGTAACGCAGGACCGTCGGCTGGCCACGTCTGGAGTAAGCCCGTTTCCTTGGAGATTCCGGTTCGTTCCGGTCCGCGCCATTGCGGCCAGTCATCGGCTTTGGTCACGGAAGCGAATGCGAGTGTCAACAGAAACAGCGTGACGGCGCGCGGCATAGTCTTGTCCTTTGGTAGCGAACAACGTGATGGAAGCGAGGCGACCACTCATACAATTAAGAACTTAGCATGTTCGTGCTCCGCTCGGCCACCTGGATGAGTTGTCGCTCCCCTCAGTTGACTTTCAATCATGACTGCCGGCCTTCGGTCGATCGGCCGCTTCGAGTTAGGGGATTCGAGCCGAGATTGTGCAAAGGTTTACGCTGTTTTTTTCCGGCGACAACTTACTACACAAAGAGCTTCAGGCAACCTAAGATCATGGTAAGAACACGTCAAATGATATCTGATCGAATGAAACGGTAGTTCGACATCCCTAAAATAGAGGCCTTCGGAAAATGTTCTTCGTCTGGGGACCACATTCTAGCGTAAGTGATCTCGGGGTCGTTGCCGATTTGTGCCCTCAATGTGCCGCTGTAACGCCGTGTCGGGTCTTTGGAAAAGTAGAGGGAGCGCATATCTTCTTTATCCCAGTGGCGAGCGGTATCACCGAATTGGCAGCCGTCTGTGGCCATTGTCAGAAACGATTCCGCTGCGACATAAATCGCTACAAAACAATCCTTCCAGAGTTTGAGGCCTTTTCGCTTTCCGTTGAAGAATTACTTGATCGGACGAATCCAACGCTGAAAGCGAAGATCGAGTGGTCCACGAAGTGTGAGGAGCTTGGCAGCGATCCGCGATTCACAGAGACCCTGCGATCAGTCGAGGAGTTGCGTTCAGGCTCGCTGAAGACACGGCTGTCGAAGGATTTACGGGCCTGGAATCAATTAGACGAAGGCCAGCGATTGAATCTGATCGGGGAGGCCTCAGAACTGACTCGCGCGATAAAGTTTGCAACGTCGATCAGTCCTCAGGTACCGGAAAACGCGGGATGTGCAATCGGAATTCTGATATGTCTTGCCATTTGGGGAGTGGCATTCTTTGTCCCGGTATCCTGGGATAATGGATCGCTGATGGGCGTGGCGCTGGCAGGTCCTTTGATCGGCGCTGTCGTCTATCAATTCGACGTCTCTCGTCGTGTCAGACTCTGGACGGCGGAAACACTGGTTCCAGAAGGTCGCAAAGCGGGGATCAATTTTCGGCATTTCGTTGCACTCCTCGACGACTTGCCTCCGCCAAACTCGCGCTCCACGGAAGTACTCAAACCCTTGCAGGAGCACGCGCAAATAATTCGTGAAGAACTTTCCACCCTCGACGTAGGTGTTGATCGGCACGCCAGCGAGGCATTGCGTTAGGGCTACTCTTGTGTCTTTTTCCTCACTCTTCCGCGAGCGTTGAATTGCCCACGATGAGAATCTGCAACGGACCGATTCTCTCGTTGCGGTTGGCCCAAGAGATCATTCTTACGCCATTACCTGGAATCAGGCATCTTTGTGGATGAGATGAATAATCCGTTCGATCAGGCTCGCGGATACGTGTGAGTTTTTCTCCGTGGTGCCGGCCGGCTGGATGATAGTGTGTCTGAATCCTGCTGCATAATTCTGACAGGTTTTGCAAGCGGCAACGTGCGTCAGCACAGGTTCGCGAACATCTTCGGCAAGCAGTCCATCGATCATGTCGAGCAACAAATCCAGACGGCCACCGCAGGTCATTCCTTCCGCACCACAAAGTTCTGGCGAGAGAATTTCCGCGACGTATTTTCGTGCCCGATGCAACCGTTGCCGAACTGCGGCCGGAGCCAACCCTAATTTATCGGCCACTTCCTCGGAACTCATTTGTTCAACGTCTCGCAGCACGAGGACGACTCGTTGGTCATCAGGAAGCTGATCGATCGCACCCCAAACAACTTCTCGCAAGGCCAGGTCATCGATTTGCCGCCCACTGGCATGATGTTCGATCGCTTCCAGATCCGGTTCGACTTCCATCGAAACCGATCCCGTTTTTCGAAGTTTATTCAAGGCGCTATTGATCGCGATGCGATGTACCCAGGTATTCATGGTCGATTTCCCGTCGAAACGATCTTGAGCGCGCCATGCGGCCAGGTATGTTTCCTGCAGCGCATCTTCCGCATCGGCATCATTGCGCAGTATTCGACGAATCGTGGCCAACAGCCGGCTGGCTGATTCTTTAACGTAGTCGTCGAATTCGTTTGAGTTCCACTGCGCCATGTGCTTCACCCTGGATTAGACAATTCCACCACGTCGATTGTGACAGACAAATCTAGGCGAATGTTCCGTCAGCCGACAGTGACTTGTCGGAAGGGACGCAGAAATGCTTTGTATTTCAACGGAAACGAAGCCCCCAGCGGTGAATGCCTGCGGTGGTACTCTGTGGTTGTTTCCAGATAACAAAAAGGGCCAGAAAAAATATTTAAAGGATTCTCTGTCACAAATCGGAGGGGCTGCGTGTCAAAGGTTGTGAGGATCGGCAATGTCGCCGACACAACACAACACGGCTCGATTGAGCCAATACCAGGAGAATTGTTATGAACGTTCGTTTCGTCACTCGCCAAGTCCACGCATGGATTGACTACCCCGTTGCCATCAGCTTGATGGTGATGCCATTTGTCCTCGGACTCGGTACTCAGAATCCGATTGCACTCTGGCTGTCCGTGGTAACCGGCGTCGCCGCATTCGTACTGACACTGTTGACCGACCATGAATTGGGCGTTTTCCGCGTGCTTCCTTATTGGTTTCACGTTGCAGTCGACCGGATTGTCGGGGTCACGTTTATTGCGGCACCGCTGGTGTTTGGGTTCAGTGGCCTGGATGCAGGCTACTATTTCGCGAATGCTGCCGCAGTACTCCTGGTCACGTTCGTCTTGAACGCACCAGAGTCCACGGAATCAAGCCGAAGCATGGCAACCGCCGCTTGAAGCTGAGAAGTGTCTTCCTTTCTCTGGGTCGCGTGGCTTGCTGATAGCACGCGTCGCAGAGGCGGGGGAGGGAAAACTTCAGGAGGCTTGAGAGCGACGTCCAATACCAGAATGGCACGGTGAACCCATTTGCGAATCATCGCGTTTTGGATTCACCGTGCCACATCGATGTAGACTAAGGAACGATCGGTTCAACCTCCGTGACTTGAGGTTCGCCCTGGTTTGGCAAAGGTTGAAAAACATAGACCTTCGCCGCACCTTGGAGGCCGTTTGGCACCACGACAGCCGTCGTGGTCAGGAAGGCGTAGTTAGTTCCTGCGACCAACTGCGTTGCAAAAGCAACGGGCGTGTACGAATTAGAAATTTGTTTTTGATGGAGGGTGGCATCAGGGGATTTTGGGAGAGCGATCGCTACGAAATCTCTGGAACCTTGAGGTATCTGCCAGTCAACTTTAAAATCAAACTGCCACTGATTCTCGTTGTTAACGAATTGACATGACGGAGGTTTTTGCAGACAGAAAACGTGATCCCCGTGGAATTGGGGCGTTTCGGGGTTTTCTGACAGATGTGTCGACAGTACACTATAAGTGATCCGCGCAGGGACGGTGCGGTCAGTTGACCTGTTTTATGGCCGCTCCTGCCGCGATACCACAGAAGTGTTCTGTGAGTGGGATTTGCTTTTGGTTCGATTCAGACGAAAAGCAATCGTAACGGAAGGGACGCCATTATGGCTGCAAAGCCGCTTCGTTTGTTGCACGCCGCCAACTTACAGTTGGATTGCCCGCTTCGTGATACGGGGGCCATCACTGATGAAGTTCGCGAGATCGTCGAGACTGCAACTTTAACCGCATTTGAACGAATCGTGGCGACATCCCTGGAAAAGGATGTCGATGCGCTCGTAATCACTGGCAACACGTTTGATGCCAGCTATCCCAGTCTCGCTGCGGAAGTTGCGCTGCGAGACGGTTTCAGCCGCCTTTCCGAACGACAGATTCCAGTCTTTATTGTTCCCGGGCGGATCGATCCTGGATCTGCATGGCAGGAAATGCCTCCCCTTCCCAGGAACGTGACCGTTTTTCTGGATCATCACGAAACACCGATCGACCTGACGGACCACGGGCACCTGTTGGCCACAATTCTGCCGGTCACGGCCGAGACTTCGATCGATCCAGAGGAACTCGCCAACATTCAAGGGGGGCGAACTTCGGCTAAGGGGGATCGACCATTTATGGTTGGGTTGCTGCTGACCGATCGCGTGGTTGAAAAGCAAGAACGGCCACGACTGTCTGCAGCTCGGTTTGCCGCGTTGGACTGGCTCTTATGTCCGGCTGGTGCCGACACCGACTCGCTTCCTTTGACCGACGGTCATATTTTTACTCAAGCCGCACCGCAAGGGATGAGCCCTTCAGAGACGGGTACTCACGGCGTGACGTTGTTAGAGGTCGATTCCAATCGCAAGACGAAGAAAACAGTGATCAGCCTGGCGCCCGTTCGTTGGGAACAGCTCAATCAATCCGTCGATAACATCAGCAGTCGGGAAGTTTTGGTTGAGCGAATGGTCGCTCAATTGGAACGGTTGCCCCTGCTGAAAGGCGAGGCATTACGAATCATCGGATGGCAATTGGATCGGACTTCCAGTGACACACTTGGCTGGGCAACGGAAGCGGCAGCGAACGAGCTGTCAGGGGCCTTGACGGAACTCAGCGATCATCCTGATGGACTTCGGTATGTGCACCGGATCCGTCCTGTCGAATTAGATCTGTCACTAATCGAGCCGGCTCATCGTGAAGTCTTGACTGAATATCTGCTGGCACTCGAACGCAAAGGCGCCGTTGATCAACGTGTTTTTTCCAAATGGCTTTCGGACTCCCATGTGGGAGATGTGCTGAAGGCAGGTCACTGGGAACAGTGGACTCAGTCAATTCAGCCAGAACAGGTGACGGATCGGGCAAAGCAATTGGGATGGAAATGGTTTTCAACAATCGGAAAGTAATCGATGAACAGGCCGGGCCGGGTGATTGTTTCAAGTCACCATTCGAAATAGTCGGTTGACCGCCGTCAATGCAAAGACGGGCAAATAATACTGCTTCATTCATTGCCGCGAGAGAACAAGATGCGGATCACTGGGATTGAAATCGAACGATTCGGAGTCTGGCAAAACTATCAGCAACCGCTGAATCGGGAAGGGTTAACCGTCTTCTATGGCCCGAATGAAGCGGGGAAGACGACTCTTCTGCGGTTTATTCGCGGCGTCTTATACGGTTATCCGCCCGACGACCAATTGATCGGGAACAAGAAAAAGACCCGACGCGAGTCGCAATCCGGTTTGCTGCGAGTTGAACATCAGTCGCAGGAATACGAGATTCGCCGCACAGGATTCGGCGAAAATTCCGGGATCTTGTCGGTCAAGGGGATACCTTCGGGTGAACCGACGACCGCGTTCATGGAAGAACTGCTGGCCTCAACTGACGAAAAATTGTTTGAATCGGTATTTGCCGTTGGGCTTCCGGAACTTCAGCAGTTCGCGACTCTCACTGCAGATCAAGTTGGGGACCACCTGTATGGAATGACGCTGGGTCCCCAGGGTCGACTTTTGATGGAACTGCCACACCGAGCCAACCACGAACTGCATAGGCTGCTCTCCAACAATGGTGAATCGTTAATTCCGCAATTAATGAAACGGCACGAGGAACTTCAGCGGCAATCAGGGCATTCGTTTCGCCAACGTGACCGATATCGCGAATTGTTGCGAAAGAAATCGGATCTCGACGATCGAATTATCAAACAACGAAATCGACAGGCTGAATTACAAACCAAACTTCGCGGCTTCAGCCACCTGGAAAAAATCCATCCCCCCTGGTCCAGGTGCCGGGAATATCGCCACGAGCTTAATACTCTTCCCGATTTCAGCGCGTTCCCTGCCGACGGAGTCAGTCAACTTCAACGGTTGGAAACGGACACGAACGCGGCAGTCCAAAAGCGTGAATCGCTACTGGCTGAAGTGTCGCAAATCAACCAAAAGCTGTCAGAGATTCGGATCGACCCCGAAATCCGCCGATTCTCGGGCGCCGTTCAGATCCTGGTTGAGCAGCGGGCTGTGATCAAGGAGATCGAGCCACACATTCATGAGTTACACGCTGAAGCCAGGGAACAAGAACGAGCTGTTGTCGAGCATCTTTCATCTCTCGGACCTCATTGGACGATGGAGCGTCTTGATTCAGTTCAAGATTCACCCAAAGCACACGCCGATTTCGTGCAAGCCGCTCGCGAATATCAGGCGATCGACTCGAAAACACGTCGAATGCAGCGTCGTTACCGACGAGCCAACGCCCGTATTCGAGACAAAGAACTTGCTGTCCGTACCGAACTTCAGGATTTCGGTATCCCGGTTGAAGCGTTGAATGAATCGATCAATGTTGCTCAAAAGCGGCTTGATCAGTTAATTGATCTTGGACGCTGGCATTCCAAAGCGACGCAGCTTGAGAATCAGACGATCGGAATCGACGAACAACTCGAGCAACTTCACGATCGACACGGAATTCCAAATTGGATCTACGGAATTCTCGCATGGTTCACTATCGCAGGTTTCGCTTTATTTGTGACCGGTGCGTACTCGGCCGTTTATACGGGATGGCTCGTAGGGCTAATCTTTATCGCGCTTTCGGTCTTCGCAGGGGGGACCGCCTGGGCGTTTCGAAATCATTTCGAACAAAACCTTCAGGAACAGGTCGAACAATTACGACAGCAGCGCCGGGAATGCGAAACTAACCGCTGGACCATTCTTAAGCACATCCAATCGTTTATTGATGAGAGCGGTCTGCGCCGATGGTGGGGCGATCAAGTCACGCCGCAAGACCTGGCCAGCGGAGAACTACTCGCCCAAGCTTCACAACGAGCTGCAGACCTGGACCGGTCTCAGCGAGAATTCCATCGAGTCTTACAGGTGCGCCGGCGATTGAGTGCAATTCGAGGCGATCTGCAACTTCAACAACGTGAGTTGGGTAATTCTCGCAAAAACTGGTGTCAGACATTATCGAGCCTGGGGTTTGATGAAACCGTCCATGTTGACTCGGCATTCGAACATTGGAAGCATGTAATCGCCGCCCGCGATGTACGGCGACAGTATTTAGAAACCGTGGAAAAATCACGTGAGATCCGCCGGACATTCGATCGTTTTCGAAAACAAGTCGAAACGGTTGGGCATCGAATGCAACGGCCCGAATTGAATTACGGGAACCCTTCGGAGATTGTCGATCTGTGGGAAGGTGAGCTTCGCACCGCCCGACAGTTATCGCACGAACGCAAGCAATTACAAAAACTTCAAATTCAGCGTCGAAAAGAAACCGTTGAATATCAGCGTAAAATCGACGTGTTGAATAAAAGCCACGATGCCCTGCTGGCCCTGGCTGGTGTGACTCACCGTTCACAACTCAACCATCGACTCGAATTGATGGAACGACGGAAGCAGGTTGAGTCGCTACTGGAACAAACCGCGCGAGAACTTGAGCACCTGGTCAAGTCACAGCCTGATATGGCGTTTGTTGATGAAGATCTGATGCAATACAACCCCAAAGATGCTATAGGGTTGATTAAACAGTTCAACCACGAACACACCGAACTCGAACATCATATCGAGCAGACGTTTGAGCAACTTGGAACGGTCAAGCAGGAGCTAAAACAACTCGAACACGATCGGCGCGGCACTCGCATCCATCGTGAACTGTCACAAGTGGAAAACGATTTACAGCAAGCCTGGCTCACCTGGTTTTCGTCGTCATTGGCTGAGGAAGCCATTCATGAAGTCGCCGGACAGTTCGAACAGGCCAATCAGCCTGAAATGCTTGCCGCAGCAATCCCGTTCTTACACAAGCTGACTCTCGGAAAGTACAATCACCTCTGGACCCCGTTGGGGCGTAAGCAGTTGTTTGTCGACGATGACAAGCACGAATCGCTACCGGCCGAGCGATTAAGCGGTGGAACTCGTGAACAGCTCTTTCTGTCCATCCGGCTGGCGATGGTAAAGGCATTCTCGAAGAAGGGGGTCGATCTTCCAATGGTGCTGGATGATGTGACCGTGAACTTTGACCAGGAGCGGTCCGATGCCGCAGTGGAAACTTTGCTTGATTTCACTCGCGATGGCCAGCAATTGCTGGTGTTTACCAGCCATCTACACTACGCACAATTGTTTGAGAAGCGAGGGATTAAGCCGATTTACCTGCCGTCTCGCAATCCATCGGCGAGCTCGATCGAAGAACGTCGTGCTGGGTGAGAGTGCATATTAGCCCGGCCTGATGAAAAGGTGAAACTGGCGCAGTCATAGAAGTGTTGCGCTTTTTTTGCGAAAAAGCGTCCCAAACACGGGGTCGCACGGCTTTGCACTTCTTGGGGGCCGAAACTTGACTAATGAGTCAAGTTTCAGAATTTCATCAAAAGTAGCCATCGTCGCTCCGAGGCTGTCAGTTTTGTAAATTGAGAATGGTCACCGTAAAAACGAAAAGAGGCGGGATAACCCGCCTCATTCTTATTTTTGATCGACGACAACTCGATTGAACGAAAAGCGTCATGGTCCGGCTGACGCCAGACTAAACACCCAGCTTCTTGCGACGAGCCTTACGAGCCTTCGAGCTTGCTGGACGCTTGCCGTGGTTTGCTTTGTTGACCTTGCGGTTGGTTTTTGCCATTTTTGTTCTCCGAAGTTTCGATGCAGCGGCAATGCCGCATTCATTGTGATCTTAAAAACCATTCCTGAACCGACGCGAGATCGGCCCAACAGCATAGCAGACACGTTTGGGATTGAAAAGTGTCAAAGTGTGATAATCGTTTTCGAGATTTCGGCGGCGAGAAGCCGCCGGAACTTGTGACGTTCGAATCAGGTGACGGCGGTCCTGACAACGCTGATCGACGGATTGTGTGCGACGGAAGTGCGCTCGCGTTTTGTGCTGGGATCGGGTGTTCAATTTCAAAATTGGCCACAGGGGGCGAATTATCTATGAAAACGGTCAGGCTGGCCAATTTTGAAATTTGAACGCCCGACCCCCTCTTCGAAACAGAACAACTCGCGAAGGATGAACCTACTTTGAATCCATCGTCAGACGTGCCCAAACCGGATGAGCCGCGCTAATAAGCGCGTCGCTGGCGGGACGAGGGGATGTCGAGTGCTTTTCGGTATTTGGTCACCGTTCGACGGGCGAGCGTATATCCAAATTTCGCCAGTTCTTCGACCAAGGCATCGTCGCTTAACGGATCGTTCTTGTCTTCTTTGTCGACGATCTCTTTCAGCTTTATCCGAATGATGTCCCAGGCAACCTCTTCACCACTTTCGGTTGTGGTTCCGCCGCCGAAAAAGCGTTTCAAGGGGTACAGTCCACGGGGGGTCTGAATCCATTTGTCGTCGACCGCACGTGAAACTGTTGTGACGTGGACTTTCACAACATCGGCGATTTCCTGCATTTTCAGCGGCACAATCGCTTCAGGGCCAAATTCCAGGAAGGCCGTTTGCTTGTCCACAATCGATTGTGCGACGCGCTTCAAGGTATTGTGTCGTTGCTCAATACTTTCAATCAGCCATTTGGCCGAATCGATCTTGCGCTTGATGTATTCTTTCGTCTTCTGGTCGGCTCCGTCGCGAAGCATTTGCTGATACTGTTTGCTGATTCTCAGGCGGGGCGTATATTCGTCTAACACACGAACAACCCATTTGTCGTCACCATTTTGCTCGACGAAGACATCGGGCCTGACGGCTTGTGCTGGTCGGGCCTCAAACCCTCTGCCAGGAAATGGATTCATATGTCGGAGCTCTTCGATCGCCGACTTAATCGTTTCGATCGAATAGCCGGTTTTGCGTTCGATGAGCGGAAGTCGATTTTGAGCGACGTCTTCCAGATGTGACCCAATCAGCGTGGCAAGCACATCGCGATATGGCATGTCATCGCGAAGTTGAAGCAGCAGGCACTCTTTGGCATCACGGGCACCGCAACCGAGCGGGTCCAGCCGCTGAACAAGCTGAAGTGCAGCCTGTGCATCAACGCTGGCCACCGACTTGCCGTAAACTTGGATCAAATCGGGCAAGCTTGATGGAAGCCGCCCATTCGGGTCAAGATTCTGGATCAGGAATTCACCAAAATCGCGAACCTCGACAGGTACAGAGAAAAAGCCAAATTGCTCCAGCAAATATTCGTTAAGAGATTGTGGTCGTTCGCAAACGTTTGCGATCATGTCATGCTGACGATCGCCTTCTTCGTCGGTGCGGTTTGATGATGGCTTGCTGCCGGATGTGTAATTATCTTCCGGCCAGTCCTGCGACATTTCCAGCAGTCGTTCAAAGTCTGCCTCATTATTGTGGGCGGTGTCGACTTGAAGCTCTTGTTCGGAAATGCTTTTTTCCGATGCCTCTTGGCGTGCCTCCGCGAGGTTATGCTGAAGTTCGGGCGCGTCACGATCAGATGATCGCATCTCAAGACACGGATTCTCAGAGAGTTCCTGTTCGATTCGTTCGTCCAGCTCCATCGTTGGTAACTGGAGAATTTCCATCGACTGGATCATTCGAGGAGCCAGCTTCATCTGCTGGCTCATCTTCATCTGATGTGAAAAATTCAACTGCATTTTAGGATCTCAATTCAATCGCAGGGCAAAGTTCACGAACGAGTCGTGGTCTCTGCTTTAGCGATGAAAAAACACATCATTTTTAGTTAACTTCGACTTGCCCAACTTCGTTTTCGAATCACGATCTACGCATAAGTGTTTTCTGCTGCACGGGAGTCATTCCTCAAAAAAAACGCCAAAATTAAAATGACTGTCGTCCTCGGATCGCATCAGCCAGCATTTCCCGATTGGCAAACTCTAGCACACTTCCCGAGGCAATCCCGCGAGCTAATCGCGTAATCTTGACCGGATCGTTTGCCAGCAAATTGGAGATGTAGAGTGCCGTTCCATCACCTTCGAGCGTTGGGTTTGTCGCCATCAGGATTTCTGTGACGCCACCGTGACGCACGCGTTTGACGAGAGCGTTGATATTTAAATCTTCGGGTCCCACGCCGTTGAGTGGTGCCAGCCGACCCCCGAGAACGTGATAAACTCCGTTAAAGATCGAAGCGGCTTCGAGTGCAAGCAGGTCTCGCGGCTGCTCGACCACACAGACAGAGTGCTTGTCGCGACGGGGATCGCTGCAAATACTGCAAGTCTCACCCTCGGTCAGGTTGAAGCAGATGGAACAAGGGCGAACAACCGTTTTGACCCGACGAATGGCCTCGGCCAGAGAATTGGCTTCGTCTTCGGAGCAGTCGAGCAAATGATTTGCGAGTCGCTCGGCCGACTTGCGTCCAATGCCAGGCAACTTCGCCAGACGCTCGATCAAGTTCCCCACGGCGGCTCCGTATGGATGTCGTGGTGGCTCCTCAATCCTTGCCATTAATCGTTACTCCCTCAATTGAAGGTGGCGCCCAACTATTTACCTAAGCCCATTCCCGCCAAAACATCGCCCATTCCCGGCAAATTCAATCCGCCGGTGATAGAGCTCATCTCCTGAGCCTGCTTCTCAAGCAGTTTTTCAAGAGCCTGGTTTGTCGCGGCAACAACGAGGTCTTCCAGCATTTCTTTGTCGCCCGACTGAAACAATGCTGGATCGATTTTGCAGGCAAGAACTCTCATTGTGCCGCCCACCGTGACTCGGACCATCCCTGCACCCGCTTCACCATCACACTGCAAATTGGCGAGTCGTACTTTCGACTCAGCCATTTTTTCTTGTATCCCTTGAGCCTGCTTCATCAGCGAGGCGAATTGACCGATTTCTTTAAACATGTCGATTACTCCGATTGCACATCCGTCGAGTCACTTTCAACGGCCTCAACCACCAAGTCCTTAACCTTCCAACTCTTGACTCCGAAAACCCCCGTCACTTGCTGAAGATAGGTATCTTCGGGTTCGTCGACAATTTGAGTCCGATTGACCGGAGCCGCTACCGCTGCTGACTTGGGGACCGTCCCAACCGCTTCGGCCGACCGAAATCGGACTCGAATTGGCTGCCCCACGACTTCCGCGAGAATTGACTCCAGTCGAGCCACCGTGTCTGGTCGCTCCAACGTCTTCCTCTCCACATCATAGTTGATTGGGATGGAAAACTCCAATACGTTTGGCCCAATAATTGCTAATGAGCTGGCTCGCCTGACGGATGTGCCGGCAATATCGTTCAATCGGTCTGCAAGGATTGACTGTAAGTCATTTTCGCGACCGGGTTTCCATTCGAACTTCGATTTCGGTTCCGATTCGGGTTCGTTTAGATTTGGAACAGGTCCAGGCGCCGATTTGTTGGCAGGCAATGGGGCTATGTCATTTTTTTTTTCCGCCGGCCCCATTGGGACCGACCTGGAACTAACTGACTGCGGCGTTGGCAACGACGGGGGTGGTGAAGAACCAGCGCCTTGATTCGAACTCGTGTTTCGAGGAACCGCAGCAGCGACTTGCGTGACAACGACCCCACCCTTTAATTGAGCGATCAGGTCGTCGAGACGATCAAGGTCTTCCAGTAATGAAATTCGGACCAAAGCCAATTCAGCCAAAGCTCGACCATACGAGACGCGCTGCATTCTCGCTTTGGATTCGGCCAGAATCTGCATCCCTGTTGCAATCGTCTGGAGACCCCAGCGCTGGGATTGTTGCTGCAGAATTTCGCGGCAATCATTTCCCACGGACAAGAGGGGAACGTCTCCTGCTCCACATGCTGCGACCAGTAAGTCTCGGAAATAGGCGACAAGCTGATCCGTAAATGCTTCGAGCTGGACTCCTTCCCGAAGCGCCGCATCAAGTCGAACCAAAGCCTCGTCTCGACGGCGCTCAATCAGAGCGTCGATCAGACCGGTCAATCGATCGTCAGGAGCCGTTCCGAGCAATCGATGGACGTCAGCACTGGTAATGTGCTCAGAGCCAAAAGCCAGCAGTTGGTCGAACAGCGATTGACTGTCTCGCATCGAACCGGCAGCTCGCCTGGCGACCAGATCCAATGCCGCCTCGTCGACCTGAAAGCCTTCTGCCTCAGCGAGTTGTCGCAATCGAATCGTGATGTTGTCGGTCGAAATTGTCCCGAAATCAAACCGCTGGCAGCGAGACAGAATGGTGTCTGGAACCTTGTTTGCTTCGGTCGTACAAAACACAAATTTCACCATCGGTGGCGGCTCTTCCAGCGTCTTGAGTAACGCGTTGAAGGCCTCTTTTGTCAGCATATGAACTTCGTCGATGATGTAGACTTTGTACTTCGAACGCATCGACTTGATGTTCACGTTCGCTCGCAATGACCGGATGTCGTCAATACCGCGATTCGAAGCCCCGTCGATTTCCGAAACGTCGACATCCTGCCCGACGGAAATTCCACGGCATTGTTCGCATTCATTACAGGGGACCCCATCTTTGACAAAAGGGCAATTCAATGCCTTTGCAAAGATCCGAGCCATCGACGTTTTCCCAACACCTCGTGCCCCAGTGAAAAGATAGGCATGAGCGACCCGCCCCTCGTGAATCGCATTACGAAGAGTCTGAGCAACCCGTTCCTGACCGACAACTTCAGAAAATGTCTGCGGACGAAAACGCCTGGCAAGTACGGTGTACTGAGGTTCCATAATCGGCATCTCACGGGAAGGTGGACGAGGTCGGTCGAAGCGACATCATACCTGAGAGGGCCGCAGCTTAGAACTTGCTCAAGGGCATCTTGCTTTGTCATCGAAATTCGAGATTTGGATGTTTCCGAATCCCGGATCGCGGTGTATCCCAGAAGGCATTGTGGGGTAACCGGTTAGGTTGTCGACATGCGTTTCACAAAGAATGAGAAGAGCGCCGCCTGACCGGCGTCGGACAAGCAGCGCTCTTTTATCTGGGGGCTGTGCGAGAAACAGATTTTGCGGGAGGTCAATAACTTTGGACACCTCGCAATCAAACTTTACAGCGAATTCAAAAATTGCAGCAATAAACTTTGCTGCGAACTGGTCAGTTTCAAATACTGATTAACGGAATAAGCCGCTTCACCCGCATGGGCTCTGATGGCTGCGTCGACCGTGTGGGCACGACCATCATGTAGGTACGGTCCGCTGGCGGACAAGCCCCAAAGTGGTGCCGTTCGCATCTCCCTCGGGCCGGCATTGCCTTGAGCAATCCCATCCCCGAGTGCCCCCATGTCGTGCAGTAACAAGTCTGAATAGAGTGAAACCGTTTGGGAATTCAACGCGGCGACGGAATTGGCTCCTGTTTTCATGGAAGGAACATGACAACTCGTGCAACCAATCTGCAGAAAGAATGTCGCACCAAAGGTTGTCGAAGCATTGGCGGGCTGAGCTGGTGGCGGGGCAGTGAAACGCATAAAGTCAGTCAGGCGATCAATCCCTGCTTTCCCGGAACGAGGGTCTGTCTGATCGTTAGGGGTTGGAACATTCGGTGGCTCCATCGCGGCCAACAATGTCTCGTTTCCATTGGGAGCATTTTCCACCGGATAAATTCGGTTGGTGATTCCCATTTCATTGACAAACGCGTCGGCAGAAAACGCGAGCAGGTTCGGCTGCTGGGCCTTCCAGCCAAACCGACCAACGAATGTTTTTCCTGTGACAGGATCAGTCACCATCGCGGCTCGGCCAAGGACACCATTGACTGGCTTCGATCGGACATTAGCGAGAATCGTTGCATCCGGGATCGCCTCAATGAGTCCTAATCCGAAGAGGGGCTGCGTATTTCTTTTCGCGGTGGTATTTGCCTGAGAGGGAATGACTTCAACCCCAAACGGTTGCAATGCTCTCTCTTGAAGTAATGACCCGCCAAGTGCGATCAGCGGATCAAATACACCCGCTGTGGTCTTGCCAAATCGGGTCGTGTTAATTTCACTGCTACCGCCGATTGCAGGACCCGAATGACAGGCAACGCATGAATCGCGATTAAAGATCGGCCCCAATCCATTTCCAGGATTCAATTTCGCCGTGAAAAGGTTCTGTCCGTCTTTCCAAGCCCCTTGTTGAGGTCCCGTCAGTCCCGCAAGTGCATCACCAAATCCGGGTGGAGGGGGTGATCCTGGTGCACCAGGTGGCTGTGTGGGTTGCGGCGGTGGAGGGGGTTGAGCCCCCAATTCCAGCGCCGGCAAGGCAAGAAATGCAATTGCGAGCGCTAACCAAAAATAACGGCGTACGGTGATACGCCCCTTGTTGATGTTCACGATTTGTTCTCCAGACATGTGATGGTTTGAAATGAAAAGAGATCTCTTTCTCTTCTCTTAAACCACCGAACGGAGAACGGGTTCCGCATTTTGTGGCGATATTTTCCAAATAAAAAATGCGTCAAACAAATGAGACATTTGCATGATTTTTAACCAAATCGAGGTGCATTCCATTTTTTCAAGCCCCATGAAGCGACTTGTCAGAAGACGTGCAGCGAGTAGAAAAGCGCTAAACCAAGCGTGACAACGGCGGCCCATTCTTTTCCATATGGGACAGAAACCAGCCGGTAGCTTTCACCAAAGTAGACGAACGCATTAATCAGCAAGGCCGACAAATCGAACAGATTGGAGTGTTCTCGATTCACGAGCTTGTAAAGAAACGTCATCGTCAAAAAGAGGATCGAGTCATTCTTTATGGCGAGGGATGATTGAAAACATCACGCAGTTTTTTGATTTCTTCCAGAATCTCCCCAAAACTCCCGTTTGCGAGTCCCGGCCTTACAGACGAGCCGCTCGGCAGAAATTGCCGATTCCGGACTCAAAAGAGTCGGTTTCTGATGAATTCTGTCTCAGGCATCGCCGATTTTGTTGATGGTCGAGTCTCCCTGCGCGAAGGTTTTTCTGGCTCGCAACAAAGAGAATGAACATGCTTCGATGTCGAATGAGTTGCTGGATCGGTTTTTTTCTGGCGGCAGTCTCGTTTTCAGTAGGGTCAGAACTCGCATCGGCCCAGCAAGGGTATGGCAATCGGGGGCTCTTCGGCCGTTGCAAAAATCTTATACGGAACGGCTACCGCGGCCCGTATACACAAGAATCGGGGAATAACCCCTGGAGCGGACCATCGAATCGATTCTATGATTCCACTGGTCGCTGGACGGGAGATGGAGTCGATACAATGTCGACGTACAAGCCACCATGTCAGGCGATCGAGACTCGAAATTCAAATGATCCCAAGTGATCGCAGATTCCGTCGACGACAATTTACCCGCGCGACCGCCCAATGCCGTGCCAGGTCGACAGTGCTTCTCAATCACTTCAGGGAAATTGCCGGTTCGTCATGGTCCAGTCAGTCGTATTCCGACTCGGAATCGAGTTCTTCCTTGGGGACTTCTTGATCTCCCTCGGCCAATTCACGTTCCACACGTTGCCGATGTCGCTCTTCATGTTCTTCGATCAATTGTCGCGCGAGAAGTTCATGCTCGATTGCAACGTGAATGTGACAGGGAATTCCCGAGAGACCCGGAAATGGTCCGTTGGCATCGTCGATGTAACTCGGAATCCCTTCGTCAGCCAGCATGGCCTTCACCAATTCGGCATCGAACTCGATCGGTGTGGAATAGACATTCACGAGGGTTTTCGATGAATCGGCGGTCATAATGGCAAACTCCTGATAATCGTACGAGATTCTGTTTCTACGCCAGGGAGGAAGCTGAGACTTGCGATGCCTCAATCAGAAACTGGTGTCCGCCGGGCCGGACGGTCAAAACGGGACAGGTGGCAACACGAACAATTTTCTCGGCGACGGAGCCAATCAGCAGATGAGAAAGCCCCGTTAGTCCGTGGGTTCCAACGACGATCAGGTCGATCAAATGCTCTTCTGCATATTTCACGATTTCTTCGACGGCAAATCCAGTGATCACCGTACTGACGACCTTTCGTTCTTCCCCCCACGAGTTAATTTCGGTCGAAAAACGACGTTCGGCATCTTTTACCTGGTCGATCAATCCCACGTCCGGCATCGTCCACGAGGTTGAAGAATCAGGAAACGGGATGACCGGGGGAACGACGACGTGCAACAAGTGCAACTCGGCCCCAAGCTGATCAGCGAGTGTGAGGGCATATTTCTGAGCCTCCGCAGCCGGCTCGCTGAAATCCGTGGGAAAGAGAATTCGGCGAATCGAAACAGTCATGACGGATCTTTCAGAACTGGGCATGCGGAAAATCACGCCTGTTTCAACAAGCGAATCGACTTGATCGTTTGTGTTCAACGCATTTTGAATGAGACACGCACGATGCGTGCCAACCCGACGGATTCATCGTTTAGCCCGAAGCCAACGGCGCAGATGGATCGGCGTTCAGTCGATTTCTTCGTCCGTTGCCGCAGGCCTGATTCGTTGCAATGCCCGAGCGAGAAATGACACCTCGGCTGACGGCAATCTCGCCGCCTGACCCGCTTCTCTGCGAGGCGCGGTTAAACGATGGCGGACGATACGTTGTTTTATCGCGCCGAAATCCGTCCAGGGAAAACACGGAAGTCATGCCAAACCCTCCGGCCGAATTCGTTACCCGCTTGTAGACGCACCTCGAGTTTCCATTCACAAGCTGGTCAAAAATGTTTCACATGGTCGAGATCGGGCCAGCAAATCGTCGTGAAAGCGAAACCGATCGCCAGCCGACTCGGTCGTCGAACTGCATCCCAGTATGGTATATCTCAATGCCATCGCTCGTCGGTCATACACATTCTTTTGAGGAGTCTTCCTATGCACGCGGTTGATCTGAGTCGAGCCCCCTTCTTCAGTTCGTTTGTTGTCCTGGGTGTTTTTGCCCATGTACTAGTCTCGGTGGCGGAGGAATCTCCGGTCGTTACCAAAGACGATATCGAAGGAACCGGACCTGGATGGAAAACTCTCAGTGAGTCGGATTTCATGAATGTGAACACGGATGCTGATACGTGGACTTGGAGCGAGACGGGAGTCCACTGTAAGGGGACTCCCGTTGGCGTGACTCGATCTGTGAAGAAATATAAGAACTTTGAAATCGTCGCGGATTGGAAACATCTTCGATCGGGCGGCAATTCAGGGATCTTCCTGTGGGCTTCGGATGAAGCGTTAACAGGATTGAAACCAAACCAGTTGCCACCCGGTGGGATCGAAGTTCAGGTTCTTGATCATGGGTATGCCGAACAATACGAGAAACAAACGGGAAAGAAGCCAGACTGGTTTACCACTCACGGCGATGTCTTTCCGGTTGGTAAATCGGATATGACCCCGTTTCCACCCACCGCCCCAGATAAGAAGCGAAGCTTCCCGAAAAAGAATCTCAGCAAGGGAATTAACGAATGGAACCACTACTACGTCAGGGCGATTGATGGGGAAGTTCGGTTGTGGGTGAACGGCGAGCAAGTCTCGGGAGGCAAGAACTGCAAGCCGGACAACGGATATCTATGTCTTGAATCTGAAGGCTCCCCCATCGAGTTTAAAGGGCTGAAGATTCGAGAGCTGCCGTAAGCCAGCTTGCGGCGTTAAAGTTCGAGCCTTGTGCCAATGCATCGGACATCTTCAGGGTTTCTGCAAAAGTAGCCATCATCACTCCGAGGCTGTCAGTTTTTGTAAAGTAAGAATGGTAAGCCACAACCCGTAGCATGGGCTTCAGCCCGTGCGACACAACATCGTGTGCGGGCTAAAGCCCACACTACAAAAACTGACAGCCTCTCCGCGTGATGAGCATGTGTCGGAAACGATACAAGCATTGCCCACGCATCGGGGCAGATACTTCATTCGATTTCCTGAATTTGAAAACATGGTGTTTGGTATTCGCCTGGCTCTCGAACGATGCTCATCACCCGGAAAGGCTGTCAGTTTTTGTAGTGTGGGCTTTAGCCCGCACACGATGTTGTGTCGCACGGGCTGAGAAGCCCATGCTACGAGTTGTGGCTGACCATTCTCAACTTACAAAAACTGACAGCCTCGGAGCGATGATGGCTACTTTGTCTGAAGCGAAGCCTTCCTGGAGTCTTCGGAGGCGCAGTGGCTTCGCTCTTTTTGACGCACTTGAAGAACACTGGGTGATCGAAGACGGTCATCCAGTGGCGCGTTAATCATAGGGCTTTGACATGGTACAACGGTGTCATTGTCGTTATTTCCCAATAACCAATAAGTTGACTCGCTCGTCAAGATTCGTCACCTTTGTCTTCGAACGTTAAGACATTCCAGCTCGAGGATCTTTCATGTCGCGTCTGCTCTCCCTGTCAAATCGACGTTGTTTGCTGTTTCTGGCCTGTCTCTGTTCCCTATCCTGGTCAACGGCATTCGCCGCTCCATTGCAGGGAACGATCGAAGAAGTCTCGGTGGAAGAGAAGTCGATTACGGTCAAACTCAATGGAAAGAACGAAGAATCAAGGACTTTCAATCTGGCCCCGAAAGCCGTCATCACAATCAATGGAAAGAAAGGTGACCTGTCTGACATCGAAGAAGGCCAGGCAGTCACGGTGGTCGTGAACTCCGCCGATCTGGCGACAAAACTCACAGTCAAATCGGCCAAGACCTCGCCAGCGAAAAAGACGAGTCCACGTCCGCTGATGGAAGACAAGAGTCCGGATTCTGATGCCTCGGAATCTGGGTTCTGGCCTCAACACCGCGGCCCCAATCGGGATAACATTTCAAAGGAAACGGGACTGCTCGATTCGTGGCCGAACGGAGGCCCGAAACTGGCCTGGCAACAAAAAGGGCTGGGTGACGGTTACTCGTCAGTTTCAATATCGCATGGAAAACTCTACACGATGGGGAATCAGGGGGACGATGAAATGCTATTGGCAATGGACGCTGCCAATGGTCGCCCACTTTGGTCCACGAAGACTGGCGGGCGAGCCTACCGTGAAGGGCAGGGGAACGGCCCCCGAGGAACTCCCACCGTCGACGATGATCGCGTTTACGCTCTTGGTGCCAACGGCGATCTGATATGTGTCGGAGCCAACAAGGGAGAAGTTGTCTGGCAGAAAAATATTCTGAACGATTATGGCGGCAATAATATTCAATGGGGGATCAGTGAATCCGTGTTGATCGACGGACAGAATCTGATCTGTTCTCCTGGTGGCAAACGGGCCACGATGGCGGCGATCGACAAGATGACAGGCCGAGAAGTCTGGACTTGCGTCGTCCAGGAGGCTCCGTCAGCGGCCTATTCCTCCCCCATTGTTGTCGATTACCAAGGCGAACGGATGTATGTGAACTTTGTTCATACGGCCGTCGTCGCGGTTCGCGCGAAAGATGGCAACGTGCTGTGGGGTCATACTCAATCCGCGAATGGAACAGCCAATTGTTCGACGCCGCTCTATTCGGATGGCCATGTCTTCACCGCTTCGGGATATGACACTGGTTGTGCACTGTTCAAACTGGCGAAAGGTGGAAAAGCGAAACTGGAATACGCAAACAAAGATATGAAGAACCATCATGGAGGAATGGTTCTGATCGATGGATACCTTTACGGATTTGACGAGCAAATTCTGAAATGCCTGGAACTGAAGACGGGCAAAGTCCAATGGAAAGATCGGTCTGTCGGCAAAGGATCACTCACGTACGCTGACGGCCATCTTTACCTGCGCAGTGAAACCGGACCTGTTGCCCTTTGCGTCGCCTCAAACAAGCGATACGAAGAGAAAGGTCGCTTTAATCCGGCTGGACGAAGCGATAAATCCGCATGGTCACACCCCGTCGTTTGCGACGGACGATTATTCCTGAGAGACATGGACTCGATCGCCGTTTATGAAATCAAGAATTAGTATCGGCCACTCTTGAAAAAAGTAGCGTTCTGTGACCATCGATTTTAATTGCCCTCATTGCGACAAGTTGCTGAAGACATCGGAAGACAAATCGGGTCGGCAGGCAAAGTGCCCAGGCTGCGGTGAAGTCATTGCTATTCCAGGAACAAGAGAACTCGAGACTGACTCAACGTTGCCGGCTCAGGCTGTTCAAGATGCCCCGTTAAACAAGCCAATGAAGCTTCCCACGACGCCTGGAGACACCAGGCCTTGCCGAGCGTGTGGTGAAACGATCAAGGCGGCTGCAATCCGCTGCCGATTCTGTGGCGAAGTTTTTCAATCCCGAGAAGCGGCGCGGGGAAGACCGAGTGGCTATCGGGAAATGCGTCCGTTTTCGCCTGGTGAAATCATTTCGGAAGCCTGGCGAATTTTTGCGGATCGAATGGGACTGCTGATCGGGTCTTTTCTCGCGATGTCAATCATTTCCACGATGGCGTTCTTCGTGGGTGGGATGCCATTTACGATTGCGAATGCTCTGTTCGACCAGGGCAAAACGCAGGAAGGGGCCGTCGTGGCCGGCGTCGGAGTTGTCACCATGATCATCGCCATGGGATTCCTGTTCTACATTCAATCCGGTTATCTGGTCATGCAAGTGAAAACAGCTCGGGAGCAACCGGCAGAATTCGGTGATCTCTTTGCTGGAGGTCGTTTTTTCTTGCGATTGTTATTGTGTTCGCTTTTGTTTGGATTGATGCTGAATATTGGAACTGTGGCCTGCATTATTCCAGGCTTGCTGTTGGGGATCATGTTCTGGCCATTTGCCCACGTTCTTGTCGACGAGGATCAACCTGGCATCGCAAGTCTGAACCGCGCGAAAGAGCTGACCGACGGCAACTGGGGTTCGATTTTTATCGTGCTGATTTTCTCGCTCGCCTGCATGATTGCAGGCTTTTTCGCCTGCGGCCTCGGACTGATTGTCGCCATCCCCTTTACGCAAGTTTTATATGCAGTCACCTACGACCGCATGACATGTCAGCCCGCTCTGAGTCAGCCGAATTCTGACGACAAGTCGTAATTTATGACCCGCTCAATCGAAGTATCAGGTCAATCGAAGTATCAGGATCATGTTCTGCGAGACTTCATCTTATGATCTTATTGCAGCGGATGCTGGAGCAGAAAATTTCGGACTTTCTGGATTAACCCTCGAAGATCGCTTTCATTCAGAGGGGGTTGTTTATTGTACGCACAATGATTCCCCTGACGCAGTATCGTTTCGCTGTTCATTACGGCGATTTTCGTGAAAATCTCCGATTTCGCCAATGAGCGCAACATGACTTCAATCGCCGGTCTTTCAGATGCCGTGGAGTGATGGACCCGATAGATGCTGCGGAGATGTTCTTCAAATACGGCGCGGCAAATTACACCTGCGGCAAGACAATGTCCTTGATCTAGCAGTTCGTCTGCCTGTTGCAACAGACTCGTGAACTCGTCCTTGAAAAAAAGGCTCTCAATATTGTCCAGAAGCCCGTGATCCAATGCGCCGCGTAATGACTCTAAGGCTCCCAACATGCTTTTGCAGCGAAATACGGTTAAAAAAAGGCTGTTATCCTTGAATGGGTCGGCATACGAAATCGCCTTGTCCCCAATCAATCTGATGACGTTGCGACAATCAGACAGCCATTTGGACACTGCTTCAGGATCGACGACCCCGTGGTGTTTACCGTTCGCAGCGGAAATTTCCGCCAAGATTTTGCGTCCGTCAGAAATTGCGGCTTCGGTAGCAAGCCTGATTTGAAATCTTGCGGACATTTGAGCGAATGCTCCGAGGAACGATCATTCATTTTGCGGTAGGGTTGACCCCTTTCCGTGGCGAAAAATACCAATCGCAAATGAGCCGCTCAAGTCTGATTCATGGTTTTTCCAAAAACATGGAGCCATGACCCGCATAATCGGTCAACGGTGGCCGTAGGATCGATACAATGCGACAAAATTCCACCGTAATTGCGGTGTTAGTGATCCTTCTGTGCAGTACACCAGACACAGGCCGCCGTGTTGGCCCCTTCTCAATCACCATTCAGAAACGCGAATCTCGAGATGGGAGCCTCGGCGCATTTAGTCGTGATTCAGATCAGCTTTTTTCTTCGCAGCCTTTGGTTTCCAGGGGACTTTGGCGGCGGCGAGCTTCTTTTTATCGTTGTATTTCTTTTGAAGTTCGGCTTTGGATTGCACGCCGGCAACAAAAGCTCGAATTTGTGTCCTTGTGTCCACGTTCGTCTTGCCGACCCAATCGAGTACAGCAGGAAGGTGGAAGTTTTGTGACGTTGTTCCGTGGATCAGAGCAAACGGCATGTTGTGTGAGCGCATTAATTCAGCGAGCGATTTTAGCGTGTTCGACGCCTCTAAAAGCTCGTCCGCGATCGCTTCAAATTTTTCAGGTGTGTGTTCTTGTCTAGCCATACGAGTGATTAGACCGGAACGCTCGCCGATTGAGTACTTGCATTTGGCTTTATGTTCTTATTTTTATAAAAATAAATGTAAAAAGATGTGATTTTTTTGGTTCGGTCTGCTGTCGCGTGGCTGGCGTTTTGATCGCAATAGCATACCTCATAGAGCGTTGTGAAACAAATGGATCGATGGAGAAACGATTTCAGGTTTCTGGTCGTAGTTTTGCCGCAAGTGAGAAAAGTCGACTTGGTTCACTTCAAATCCATCATCTGGGCAACGATGCCGTCGCGGTCTCGTGACCGATTGCCAAGCGGCCAGTCATCAGGCGACCACGAAGGACCCAGCGCGGGCTTCGCCCTCAACCCAATCACCAGATGAATTTGAACCACGAAAAACACGAAAAAAGAACAGTTGAGGCGAGCCGGGCGTCAGCCCCCGGACTCTTTTTTCGGCGAATACGGACTGCCGGTCGATTGACACAAACCACCCCGCGTTTGAAGGGGGCATTCCGGAAATGCGTTCTCATACGAAGACACGAAGGCACGAAGTGAAGAATTTGATTGTTTATCTTCTTCGTGGCTTCGTGCCTTCGTGTGAGAACATCTTTTCTTAAGACCACGAATGCAGTGACCGTCCCTGTTGATGACAGTTTCGGGCGGATTGCAGACGAGGCAGATTTCAATTGACGTTCGCACCAGTTCCGCCGACAATCGAGATAAAATTAACGCGTGAGTCGCGTAATTGATTGGCCTCTTTGGTCAGAAAGCGAGTGAAAATTGACCATCGTGACGCTCGAACTACCAGACGACGTCGTTTTGCGAATTGAACGACGCGCCTCGGCACGCGGAGTCACTCTCAATCAGCAGGTCACCGAATTACTCGACGCTTCGACGAGTGAAGACAGCGGGTCTGATCGCACAATCGCCATCCAGCGAATGAACGTATTGTTTGCGCAAGTCAGCGGATTCCGAGCCGAACCTCTGATTTCCCGCGAGGATCTATATGAGCGCCGAGTTCTTCATTGATACGAACGTATCTTTCACTGAGGAAATGAACCACGGTCAGGACGGAGTAACAGTCAAAAACCCGTTTTTGCTGACGTTACGCCCGCGAGTCGCGGGAGAGGATGGATTAAAACCGACTGTTCTCCTCTACTCTCAACTTTCTCCGCTCTACTCTCTTTGCGGCGAAGCCGCAATGGGGCTGCTGGGATTCGAACCCAGAACCAAAGGATTATGAGTCAGTCGAATTCGTCCGAACGTATAGGCGAAAACAGCGATTTTCCAGACACTGGCCCCACCACTGGCCACAGCAGGTTAAAGTTGCTGATTCGGCAATCAATGCTGACGTGGCCAAGATCGTCAGCGCTTGGAAAAAGCTGGCAGAACCGCTGAAGCGAGCACTTCTGGCGCTGATCGACTCGGCGGGCGCGTCAAGTTAGGTTCAGTGACAACGGGACGGACTCCGAACTTGCAAAGTTCGGAGACCGTTCCCGTTGACGGCAGTTTGAGGCGAATTGAAAACGGGGCGGATTTCAGTTGACCTTCTCGCAAATTCTGCCGACAATCGAAATATGTCCACAGAAACCATCACCACCGAAGTTACGAAACAACAGTTTGATGAACTCATCGCCAAACTGATGAGGGGCGAACCTCGTGACCCCGAGGAAATGAGGAAGTCGCGCGAGCGGATGGACTTCATGCGCGAAGAGACAAGGAAGCGAGTCGGGACGGTGGAAGTTGCGGTCGATTTCATCCGCGAACTGCGCGACAAATGAGCCTCTCACCCCGCCCGTGAGACTGGTGCCGGTGTGCTGAGGTATTCACGAACGGCCAATTGCATACGGTCAATTTCCGCGATAAAGCCGCTCGATGATAATCGGTAATTAACGGGGTTGGTTTCCACCGTGCGGAGTAACGCCAGTTGATTGTGAAGATGCCGAATTCGCTCAAGCGTTGTCGAGAGTTCGCTCTCATTGTTAATCATTTGAGTTCTCCAAGATCTCGATGATCCCACGTCGGCCACCGTCACGTTTGGTTTGCCAGAATTCAATTGTAGCCTGTTCGCCGCCAAAAGCAGCGGGTCTCCGAAGCCAAAACACGCTTGCGCCAAAATGAGAATCGGCTGTAGCGTGATCAAGGAGGAGCAACGTCTCAGAGTCACACGTCGACGCGTCAAACGTTTCGTCAAATACCATGAATACATCAATGTCGTTTGGTATCGATTTGCTCGTCACGAACGAGCCATAAACAACAAATCGCGCGAGATGCCCAGTGCGGGCAGCAATTCTATAAATCCGTTCGAGTCGTTGAAACAAGAACCCGCGTTCACGATTCCAACTGCCGAACGCCGCCAAAATATCCTCAAGATTGGCGGAATGAATTCCATCGGGAAGGTCACCATTCAAGTTCAATGATGGGATCGCAATATTATCACCTCCTTCCGCAACACGAGGCGGCACCGCTGAATACGCTCAATTCGGAACCTAAAGTTTCTGATGTCGGCCAGAACGAGTTGGATTGCCGACGCTTTCAGGCCGAAGAGCAATGATACTTAACTAGGCAGAAATCGTCTTCTTCATTAGGTTTTCAATTTCCACAATCTCTTCTCAAACCCGTTGCTACCCCTGTGACGTGTGTTCTTGTCCGTCGAGTTGAACCGGACCTTCTTTTGACAATCGTGATGCCTAATCTTGAAAAAGTGCAGAGTCCCCGTGCCACCGTGCCAGCGTCCCTTGGGACCGAAAACAGAAAAACTGGCGCAGACCTATAACACCAAATACGAAAAGAAATGAGGTCGACGGTTCAGGGACGGGAGCAGGGGATGTCGTAAACGAAAATCCGCCTCTAATAAATTCTACGCCGCTGCCTGTGGAAATGTCGGAAACGTCCACGATTTCGTAAAGCGTATATGTATGGCCAGCAAGTAATACGTCCGAGGGAGCCGAATAGCTCTGACTCACAACGCCTGCCGAGCGATAATATGATATAAGATAATCGGAATCGGCTTTGCCCGTTTCGAACAATGAGAATTCGATAAGTGCTTGAAAGGCTTGTCCGTTCTCGGTCAAGGTGTCAGAAACTGAAAATGTTTCGTTGACGGTGGGAGTAAAATTCGTCGTGCTCCGTTGATCGAGTGTCACCCCATTCTTAGAATATTGCCCAGTTATATTCTCAGAGATAGATGCAGATTCATTCGACTGTTGATACGAGTAACTATCCGCAATGTAGACTCCTGGCGGATTAAAACTAATTGAATTCGTTGTCGGGAATCCTGTGATGTTTTGATTATTAAAATCATGTACTCCAGTAGTTAAATCATCTAACGTAACTGACTGTGTGGCGCTGTCAATCACCAAACCAGCAGATACTGTTGAAAAAGACAAGGTGCCAATTGCGAGTGCTAAAAAATTGGAAACTTTGGACCGAAGGTTTGTAGTCAATTGTGTCGCTGAATTCATTTTGTTCCTATTTTAGATACGACGGTTTCGATGAAACTTCGGAAACTCGGAGTTTGTGATTTGGCCGGTCCAACGATTCGCAGGTGCAGTTTCGCTTCGTGGAGCATACTTGAGTCGTACATCACAATCAAACGCCAATAACCAGACATCGGCAGGGTAGAACTTGGATTCCAATTGAACATTGCGGCTACGATTGAGGGTAGATAAAGGAAAGGCGATTCTGAGTGAGGCGGCCGCGGTAACATCGGCAAAGGCGACTTATCCTGCCGGATTTGGCCCCGAGCGGAAGGGCTTCAATAGTAACTCTTGAGCGGCGAAGCTATCCGAATTGAGCTGGGCGAATGGCAATGTCTGCCGGTTTCGATCTTCCGTCTTCGTCCGTCGCGGTTAGGGCTCGTGTGGGGTTCCCTGGCCGCAACGGACGAAGGCGGGCAGGCTAGCGGCCTCGTACAAGGTGCATTTGCGTGAGGGATCGCAGCGGAGATGTCTTCATCGTAGCGGAGAGCCCGACCCGTCAGGGGCACGCCCGAAATTCGTGAGCCATGTGAGAATGGCAATATACTGGAATTGACTATTGTTTTGTCACACAGCATGTGAAGCATCATCAAACGGGAGAATTCGCGAGTGAAACTCAAGCTGTTGGAAGATCGCCTCAGTGAACCCGATCATCAGCCGACAACGACGCAAATCGGCGCGCTTGGGCGGTGTAGGAGTAATGAACTCGCAATCATTCGGGCCACCTCATGCTGATGGATCGAAGTATGCGGCTTCCACTCCCAATGCGCCGGCAATCTTAGCTAATGTCTTTGCTGTTGGGCTGTGCTCCCCTTTTTCCAGTCGTGAGATATGCGACTGTTGTAACCCAGCCTTTTCTGCAAGCTGCTCTTGAGTTAATTCTGCTTTCTCCCGTGCCAGGCGAATGCGACCACTCACATAAGTGAGCCAATCCTGGATTGGCTCAAGCTTGGTTGTCATCCGTTTCACTTTTGACTTTATTGGGTGAATGATTTCATAAGCCGCTCGAAACGCGCTTTGCTGCTCCTCCTCATCATCACCGAACAGTAACGGTATCAACTGCAGCAAGTCATCTTTATCTTCGCGAGGCAGATCCTTAACACGATCCTGGATGACTGCGACCGCAAGAGCAAACGCCGTTTCCTCGCCTTCCAAATCCAGATTTGCGAGCAACATATATTATTCTCCATGTTGTGTTGTCGAGAATTGTGACGGCTTTTTGAGTTCGTTATATGTCAAGCAAGAAATCCATATTCACCACGTCGGTATTTCTTCAGCCTTCGCGTCATTGTGGTTTTGTCGCCCTTCGGGGTCGGCCCGTTGTTTTGTTTCTTGATCGTTCCCAAGACCACAATTGTCCGGCGGTTAATGTCGATCGCAAAAAACACTCTCACGTTGATGTTTCCTAATGGGCCCCCGTGATCGCGTATTTCGTGGTATTCCTCGATTGGTCGAAGATCGACGGTGTCGCTATGAGTTGGATCTTCTTGCATGGCAAGCTCTTTTACTTGCATTGCAAAGTGGGCATATCCAGCCTCTCCTGTGATTGTTATCGCTTCTTCAAAAGCCACGTCGAGAATTGCGACAGACATTTGTAACCAGGCTCTTGTCCATCACCCTGAAGAACTCCAACCTTAAGAGGCTTTCGCTCGGGCATGCAAATTGTTCTCCAGATGTCGGCGATCAAGCCGTCGATATGCAACATCCGTTGCATATCGCATTGTCAAGATTGCATATTATTGCATATCGGCTTGCGAGACACAATATCTTGCTCCGAAACTTTCTCGCATCTACTCTCTTTGCGGCAAAGCCGCAATGGGGCTGCTGGGATTCGAACCCAGAACCAAAGGATTATGAGTCCTCTGCTCTGACCGTTGAGCTACAGCCCCAAGTGCGCTAATTCGTAGAGTATCGGTGAGGATTGGACAAGGCATAAATCCGGTACGTCTGTGAACACAGCCACCAGAAATGCTCTTGATACCCAGACGGCAACCTCCGTCGAGTTGCCAAACTCCACGTTTTATCCGTTCGCTGATGGAGCGCTCGTAAAAACGATCGGGGGGTTAATGACCTGATTTCGGTTCTATTTGCCCCCTGAGAGATCTCAACCGAAGTATCTCGAACCACGCGATGGCCTGCAAGCGGGGCTGACACCAAAAAAGGGGACGATGTCGGTATTGTGTTGAAAATCAGAGTTTTGTTCCTCATCAAAGACGATTTTGGTCAAAGATTTTGGCGGTCGAGCGTTCAGCTCAGGCCGCTTCAGAATCACGGGAAGTTTCCGGTCTGTCCACTGGCTAACGACGAATCGGAGTCACAACTTTGCCCAAGACATTCTGCGGCAGTTCAAAGCAATCTGGCTGGTTGACATCTTCGCTAAATCGACTGACGATCTGATAGACATCCAGTCGCTCCAGTTCATCGGCTGGCTGAGGAAAACTGCGCACCAGCTGTACCTCGTCAGTTTTCAGGAATTCACGTAAGTTTGCGGGAAGTGTACTTTCCAGCTCAGGGACCGGAATTTCCACAACCAGCCAGCGGGAACCAGACCCCAAAACAAGCTCTCGTGTCGCTTTCAGATCGGGTGGCGGTTTTCGTCCGACTTTAAGCAGGTTTCTCAAGCTGATCATCTGACGTCGGTATTCGGGGTCGCGAGCGCAGAGATGAAACGTGAAAACTCCTTGCGCTCGACCGTGGTAAAGCACTGGCTCGCACGGCGCTAATTGCTCGATCGCGGCAGTGCAATCCTTGATTGATCGGACTGACGGCATCGGATCGCTTCGATCACAAGCCATATTTGTGACTGCAAAGGTGACAAGCAGCAAGGAAAAGACCAGATACCATGAACTGGTACGCTGAGTCGAAAAGCCTGTGTCAACGGAATCCGGGACGTGATCGCTGTCGCGTTGTTGCGGCCCGGTCATTGGCGGCACACTTGCCTGTGTCGTATTCCACCCGAAGATACGAAAAAATCCATCGGTCATTCCAATCATCGCGATGGCAACCATCCCGATCAGGGGAGGACAAACAATCAAAAGATATCGAGGATCTTTGGCCCAAATCAGTGAGAGGACCAGGTAAGGGACGGCCACCCAGATCAAAAGCAGGATTGTCGCCTTACGGAAACGAGGACGATTTAATCCAATCAATAGCCCCGTGAAGGCACCTGCAAGCACCGGAACTCCCACAAGCGGAACCACAAAATAACGGGCGTAATAAGTCAAGTTCTCGATGAAGCTGATCGTATCAGAATCTTCAGCCGTGAAGCCGGGTTCCTGAGCGAGTTGGACAAATTGATTCGGTCCCCATCGATAAATCATGGCGGCGACGGGAAGTAGCATAATGGCTGATCCTAAGGCGGCAAACAGTGTCTCCTTTTGAAAGAGAATTTGCCACCGCCTTAACGCCACGATCCACGCCGCACCAACGAGTATCACGACACCAATCAGGGGGTGAGTCAGTATTCCCAGCACGGCCAATATGCAGCCAAGCCACAGATGATTTCGCGAGAATCTTTCATCGGTCGATTCGACGGCACACAAAACGTGGTAAAGTGCGGCGACTCCAAACATCAACGCGGGGATATTCGTCATGACCGCGTTCGACCATGTCATCACCCCCGGGATCAACAGCAGGATCCCTGCGACCAATCCCGCAGCGGGCTCGATCCATCGCCGAAGCCAGGCAAGCGTGTAACACCCAGCACACAATGAACAGAGCAGGACGACCCCTTTGGCGACGTAAGGTGATGGTCCGAACAAAAAAAACGCAGCCGCTTCAAGCAGATGGAAAACGGGGGGATATTTGTGGGGCCAGATGGTTTGATACCGGGCATAATACTGCCGGGTATACTCCAGCGGATTCTGTAATCCTTGCGCGAAAAAATCGCGGTAAAACAACCCCGTGATCGCATGGGCCGGGGCATCGACCTGAAACCAAAGCCCGTCATTGGACCAGTGCGTCCAGCAGGCGACTGACCAACTTAATAACAAGAGGGACATTGGCATTAAAAATGGTCGGCCGAGCCAGCGAGGAAAATCGAATTTGCTAAAGGTCATTTCAAAACCCAAAATTGCAATAAATACTATGGCAGGCAATTTGCATTCCAATGAGGGAGAAAGGAGACCCTCGCATTCACTTTACCCTGTCACGGTGGCCCCAACGACAGCGGCCTAATACGGCAGGGTCCAGGAAGGCCCCGAAACCTTTTGTTACCGAAGTCCAATGGAATCTGGAACGAACAATCAGTTGGCTGGGTTTCCAAAGTAGGCTCTTGGTTATGTATGAGTACTACCCGCATCTGTTCGAAGGTTTTGTTCATCTGGGCTGCTTGATGTTATGCTTAAAGTGGTTTTGAAATGACCTCTACTGAATCCGCGAGGAACGGCGCTCAACACTGTTATCGAATTGCTTTGTTGTGGACACGAGGCTCTTGAGGCGCTGGAAACTTGATCATTTTAATCATTCAATAATGTTAGGTCGTAGCATCCGCCCGATCCTGAGGAATATCGCATGGATGACTGCTAACGGCAGGCCGGCCAGTGCGGGATGACCAGCCGTCAACCATCGGAGTAATGCCCCGAGCGAAGTCCGAGGCTTTAACCAGTCAGGGTTGATGTCGAGATTGCGATTGATCCTGCGCGAAGCCAGGACATAGGGCGACACATCGGTTGCAAAATCAAGCAGGAAACCTCGAAGATTCCGCGGAACATCCGATGGTATCCAGGGCTTTCGGCCAACGGAGTGGATTAACGGAGGAAGCCCGCGAAATATGTCGAAGCAACGGTGAAGGGGCCGATACCCCGACGAACCTGCACATTGGGCGATATGTCTGCCAATGCGAATCGTGTCATAAGAGACATCCCCAAACGCCTCACTGCTCAAAAGCGCC
Organism: uncultured Schlesneria sp.; assembly: GCA_903904835.1. Lineage (GTDB taxonomy): Bacteria > Planctomycetota > Planctomycetia > Planctomycetales > Planctomycetaceae > Schlesneria. The sequence continues at coordinate 127,208 of CAIVEI010000070.1, forward strand.
GTCAACAGGACCTGATCGCTGGCGAGGTGCCAGGGGCGGCGCTCAAACGGAAGCCGTTGCGCTTCGCGATAACGAGAATCCTGGGTCATTTTCAGCCAGTATTCCAGCAATGGTTGATGTGTCTTCGTGACGCGTAAAAAACACGAGTTCACGGGTGGTACAGGCCGCGCGGCGGGCCAACCCCACTGATGCGCAACAGGAATAGCGTTATGGCGATCCCATTCTTCGGCCACGATCAGGTTATCGCTGGGAAACTCTCGAAGCATCTGGGAAACCGAGCGCGTGATGATGACATCGGAGTCAATCCAAACGGCCTCTTGCGCGCCCGCCTTGAGTTCTTGAAGCAGCAACCAGGGTTTGACGTCCCAACCGTCCAATCCAGCGGCAGTCTCTGTGCGAATCGTCACTTCTGGCCAACCTCTCGCCCAGTTGCTCACGGCAACGGAAGCATTTGGTGCCGTCAACCGAAGAGAGATCTCAGGGTCCGCGCGACAAAGCGATTCGCCCATTAAAATCAGGCTGTCCATCCCCTCCAGGCGATCCTCATAAGAGCAAACATGAAGCATGTCATCCGTCTCCATCATGCAGCGCAATCGTCGGCGTTCAGAAATTATTGATGTTCGACACCCTGAGGCCGCAACATCGTTGCTTGCGATTTGTCTGTGTTCTGGAGAGGGCGCAGAACATTCCTCCTGAAGATTGATGTGATTTCGGTTAATACGTCCGTTAAGCGATGGACCATCGGGATGCCCCTGATGCTAAATCTTTGAGGTGAGCAATGGCGGAGTGTTCCGACGGATTTCTCGATTGGCCCAAATGGCAAACAAGAACAAATAAACCAAGGCGGAGGCGACACCTGACAGCCACGGTCCCCATTCGGGAAGCAATTTGAAGACGGCAATCGAGATGAATGCACCGATGATGGGAAAAAAGAGCTGACGATGACAACTGAGCTTGAAGACGAAAAAATTGAGAAATGAGCAGGCGAAAGCGAAATAGACGAGGTTCGCTGCGACCAGAGCCGCTGATGCGCCTGCCGCGCCGTATCGCGGAATGAGGATGAAGCATAGCAAAATTACTGAAATCGCTGCTGCGGTTGCGGAGACAAGATCGAGATGCTGTTTGTGACTTGCAATCAATAAGTAACGGTAGTGCCCATTAACCAGGGTGATCGGGATCAACCATCCTAAGATCGACAGGGAACATCCGCCCCCTTCATATCGTGCGTCGTAGGCCACGCGTAAGAGATCATTACCCAAAAGCGTCAAGACGATTGCAATGAAGATGCCACCCCAGGCGGTGATGCCGAGCGAGACAGATGCGAGATCAGATAATTCATGATCAGCACGCGAGACACCTCGCGTAAACGAAGGAAGCAAGTTGTAAAAATAAAGCCACACGAATGTGTGCAACGCCATAATGATCCGGTGCGATGCGCCAAACCAACCTAATTCCAGGCCATCGCTGAGCCACCCCATGAACATCGTGGCAAAGTGCCAGAGGACCGCCCATGCCAGATGGCTTAAGCCCATGGGGAATGAACGATAGAAGTGACGCTTCAAGGAACTGAGTTGATACCACGGACGTGGAACGGCGAAACCGAATCTCCAACGTAAGACTCCCATACAGACCGCAGCCATCACCATCACGGAACCGAGTTCGCAGATTCCCGCCCAGCCCAGAGACCGATTTGATCGGACGAGCAAAAGAACAAACGACGCGAATGCCATCTTCCTTGTCAGATTGGCCAGGGCAACCCAATGCATTTCGTCTCGACCCTGAAAAAACCAGGTCACAAGGAGTGGTTCAACAAAAAGGCTCAAGCCGTAAAACAACAGCAGGAACTTCACTTCCGGGTGACTCGGCAGACAAAAAATCACAAGGACCAGAACCAGGAAGCTGAAGCTGGCCAGTAGCATGCGTAATGCCGAGAGTTGGCGCAGCAGGTCCTCAGCGTCATCCCGGTGGATGGCGAATTCGCGCGCGCCGTAGTCACCCAGGCCAAGATCGACCGGAATGATAAAAAACACCATCGTCGCCCAGGCGAACTCGAGACTCCCATATCGTTCCGGGCCGAGGATTCGTCCCAGGTAGACGAAAGCGACGAGCGTGCATAATTTTCCGAACGATTCCCCCACAACCAGCAACAGGTAGTTCACCGTAAGTTTGCGGCGGTTCGGAGTCTCGTGTGAAACGTCAGCGGCAGGCTCGGTTGGCCTTGCACTTGTTGTCATCAGGAAACTCTTTCTCAAGGAACAAAGCAGATCGATTTTGTCTTACGCAGCAATTGGCGAATCATGAAATAGCCGCGAGCACCTCCGCGCAGGTACGCTCGCCACCTTGGAAGATTGCAAAAATACCACATCTCGATTCGGGGGAGATTCAACACGTTGGACGTGGGCCGTGCACGTCCAAGTTCCGTCCCCACCGCGACCTGGTAATGTTGGCTGATCACTTCGCGAACGGCAGAATTGGTCCGTCCAAAGGGGGCGGCAAAGCTGACGACCGGACGACCGATTCGGTCCTCAATCAGGCGGCGAGACTCGACCACTTCGTGTTGAACTTCGTTCAAGGGGAGTTTCGTCAGGTCAAGATGACTGACGCCATGAGCGCCGATTTCGATTCCCTGTCGTGACAAATCTGCCAAAGCCTGCCAGGACAAGATCGATTTCGCGGACCGACCCGACTGGTTGTCCCAATCGTCTGTCCCCCCAACCTTTCCTGCAGGAACAAACAGGGTTGCATTCCAGCCACGGGCGTTCAATTCGGGAAAGACGATGTCGCCGAAGTCCAGATATCCATCATCGAATGTGAGCACGATGGGCCTGGCTGGCCCCAGTCGGTCCTGCTTTGGATTGACCAGTAGCTCTGAGAGTGAAATTCCACAATAACCACACTCTGCCATGATCTGCATCTGCTGCCGAAACAACTCGGGGTCGATACAGGTCGGCCCTGTCCCGTTCGAGATCGAATGATACATCAGAATGTCGATTGGGACGTCGATCATCGGCAGGTGTCCTCCTGGGATGCGATGACACATGTCTGTTGAGCTTGGAGAGGATCGTCGTCCCATGGCAGGTGGCCAAACTTCCTGAGAGCTGCGCGGTTCACGAAATTAAAGTAGCGTTCCACGTGCGGCGACGTTGACCAGTTTCTGACGTAGGCGTCGTAGCCGTTCTGACCCAACTTGTCTCGCAAATCGCGGGAAACCGAAATTTGATGCACTGCATTGAGAAGTTCATTGTCAGTTCGGTAAATCAGTCCCCCCTGGCTGTCGTCAACCATCTCGGCCAGACCGCCAATGTCACGAACAATCACGGGCGTCTTGCGGGCAAACGCTTCGATACAGATTAAGCCAAACGTCTCGTAGGTAATCGAAGGGACAATGCAGGCCAACGCATGCTGATACAATGTTTTCAAATCCTGTTGTGACTGAAGGCCGAGAAATCGAACGCGAGGATTGTCAGCAGCCATTGACCGCAATACAGGCTCGTAACTTCCTGTACCCGCGACGAGAAAGTCTGCGTCGGGGACCTGATCCCAGACCGCCAGCAGCGTCTGAAGTCCTTTAATCTTTTCGAGTCGACCAACGAACAGGAAATAGGGGCGATCATGCGGCCGAGGTCCGGATTCCTCACCTTCGACGCAATCCATGAATAACGGCAGGTGATCCAATGACCGCAGAAATCCGCGTTCGGCATGGATTTGCGCGGTGAAACGGCTCGGCGCTAGAAACTGGTCGACATGGCGCGAAGCACGTTTCAAAAGACCCGTATAACGCCAAATCTGCGGCGGTCGCCGATGCATCACGGTACATTTGAGGCAGTCAGCCTTTTCGCAAGGCTTTTCGTCGTATTTCCAGAGGACATGAGTTGGGCAAATCAGCCAGTGCTCGTGCGTTGTGTACAACTTGACCGCGGCTCCTCGTTGGGGTTCCAGCTCCATGACGGTCGGTCCGAGCAATGACATATTATGATAATGAATCACGTCGTATTTTTTGAGATTGAGCACCTCGGAAATTTGCTTGTGTTTCAGCAGTGGTCGGCCAGTCTGTTGCGTGAGCAATGGAGACAACCGACCAAATTGACTGTGTAAAGAATGAACCGTCACGCGGGGATGGCTGGCGAATTCCACCTGTGGCTCAGCCGGATGGAGTAGACGGTAAGCATCGAGACAATGGACGACGTCGCAATGATGGCCCCTGTCGGCCAGCGCATGGCAGAGTCGACGAACGTACATCGCGTCTCCGCCAAAGCTATACGGCGGATAAAATGTCGTCATGTGCAGAAAATTCAATGGTCGGGGCATTACAGTTCCGTCGACGTTTCTCAGAGGAAAGGTTGATGTAGTTCGCAAACGCTCACGTCGCCGTTGGCAGAGATGAGATTGCATGAAGCCAAAGACGTGAATCCTGTTTCTGAAGCTCAACCAGGGCATTGTAGCTTTGTATTGATTTTTCAAAAGCCCCCTGCTGCGCTCGAAACGTGTCGTGAAAATCAGGCATGCCATCCAACGAGAACTCGACTGCAAACAGTCGCAGGCTTTTCTCCTCGAGCGTTTGCGAGATCTGTTTGACCATACGATCAGTGAAGTCGCCATTGGTGGGAATTCGGGAATTTGAACTCAAGTCGAGCATCAAGCCGCCAATCAAATTCCCGATCTGAGGAAATTTTTTTTCCAACGCTTGTACGTCGGGTATCGTGCTCTGAAGAATGCTAATAGGAAAAAACGACTATCGAAACGCCATCAGAAATGGCGAGCGTGAAGCGACAATCGAGAGAAGCGAAACAGGCGAAGAAGCCGCCGCTCGATGCAAAGAAGCGAAGTTGCCGGTAAGGAGCGGTGGTCGCGACCACCTAAGTGCGTGGAAATCGGATGTTGTCGGCGGGGGAAGTTAAAAACTGCTAAAAAGGCTTTAAATACATAGCGTTTCATGCATTTTCAGAGATTTCGGAATTTCCTTATGAGTCCTCTGCTCTAACCGTTGAGCTACAGCCCCAAGCGAAGTGGTCACGAAGTATCTCGACATGTGCGATCTCCTGCAAGCCGGATGGCCGGATCATCCCGATTTGCAGGACAATTTCAGCACCCGCTGACATTCGAATGCCACTTCCCGCACAGGTTGCGAAAAGGTTGCATCAAAAGTCCGCAATTTTGGCCAAACCAGCGAATTCGGACGTTCAAAGGCGAACTCAAGAGATTCAATCGTCCTCGGCCTGGGCCGATTCGGGCGAAGAAGGTATTCACCAGATACGCTAAATCGTTTGACGTGGTTGAATGAAAGCTCACGTTTTGCCAGAAGCCCTGTTTACGCTGGCGAAGTGATGGAAGCTGTCGAGGCAGCGGCGCGGGGTTTATTGTAGGTTGAGACGGTCGACTTGTCAGAAGACTATTTGAAAGCCGCGGGTAAACTGTCAGAGCTTCGCGCGGGGTTTGCTGTTCGTAGACTGGCGAGGATTCCGAGTGATGCGTTGCGATGACAGAGCCAAAAAAAGTCAACCAATTTCATAAGTGTTAAACGTTTCAGGGAATCCGCGATCCGTGTTCGTGGATGATGAGTAGAAGTAGCTGATGCACGGATAACACAGTCCGTGACTTGTGTTCGGCGGAATTACCGCGACCCAACTTGGCACCATATCCCATTGCTGATTCGATCCATTTCTTCGAACCCGGCGACAGTGACAACACTGAGTAATCAACCCGTCTCGATTTCTGTAAAGCCCTTCGTTCGGCTCGTACAAGATTTCCGTATGGGGTTGCTCTTGCACGAGCGAGTTGACGACCAAAATCCGCTCCGCGTCTCCTAATGGATAGCTCAACATGTGGAATCGGCGATACAACGCAGGGGATGAGCATTCATATTGGTGTTCCCACGGACGACTCTCGGCAAGTACCTTTGCGAAATTTTCCAGATAGAATGGCCGTAAAATCATTGGAATTGCATCCATGAAGCGGCTGCCGACAGACCACCGTTCGACACCGCCACCATTACGCTCAGCAAATCGCACCCACCCTTGATTCACGTACGTGATTTCGAGATCTGCATTCAAGGCAAAAACAATGTCGTCCGAGTTGTCCAAGTCTTGAAACGAAAGTCCATCAAGGAGTTTTGAGAGAACCGGGTCGAAATGCATGTTGAATTTCTCACAGGGTCAACCGACCGAAATGAGCCATTTAGTTTTTGATAGAAGTGATTATCCAATGAGGTGACGCCGGTTAAAAGTATTACGACGGTCCACCCTGTGACAATGCGAAAGATATTCAGTTGGGTGAAAACGATTTAAAAATCAGGCTTTCCCTGACAAAGAAATGCCATTCGTCTGCGATAATCCCATCGTTTCGGTTGGATTCGTTGCGTTTGGCTTACCGGACGAACATTGAAGACTACCATCAGAACCGCGTGGAACAACGGGTATGGTTGAGCCACTGTCCCAAGCGAAGTGGTCAAGAAGAATCAGGTCCTGTGTGATCCCGTGCAAGCGGGATGGCCGGATCATCCCAAATCGCAGGCCAATTTCAGTGCCCACAGGTATTTAAAAGCCACTTCCCGCACAGCCGCAAAAATGGTTGCGTCAACAGTTTGCACTCTTGGACTAAGCCGCGGACTGGGTGGATGGCATATAAAATGACGATAGAGGCAGGGGAATCATTCAAAAAAGATCGTTTCAGACGATCGGTATTGGCCTGGAATCATCGCCAACGGTTTGGAGTTTGCGAAAATGCCTTGATTAACGCCATAAGTCCCGTTCAAAGTCGGCCGAATATCAAATGCAGGTCTCAACTTGAGATATTGAGCGGCGCTGTAACGCAAATCGAAGTCGGGCGATTCTCAGCCTGATGGGCTGACGGATATCAGCCCGGGGCGACCCCGTCTTCGAGGGCCGCCCCGGGTATTAATCCAAACAACCGTGAATTGCCCTGAAAGGGCAAGGGAAAACCGTCCGTCAAACAATGTGATGAAAATAGAGATCATTTTTGGCGGAAAATCGGTGAATTTCTCGCCCGATGTTCTTCACCGGTCTCTCGTCATAACGTCCGTTGCCCTGACAGGGCAAAAGAAATTCACGACGGCCAACCCCAGGGCGGCGCTCGAAGACGAACTTGCCGCTGGGCTGGTATCCGCTGCCCCCACGGGGCAAACTCGAAGACCTCTATTAAAAAAACAGCGTGGCGGAATCGAGAGTCTCATGCGAACACCGTCTCGTGAAGGAGCGGTGCGTGAGCACCTTCCAAACGTTAAGAAACTGTCTTCGTGTGTCTATTGACATGCGACAAGTGTAAATGTAATAAATATGAGATTGTGTGCCGCCGCGAAGCAGCGAGAGAGTAGTTTTGAGAAAGTAGAAAGTAGGTAATCGAAGTCTGGTGAACTCTGGTGAAGTCGCGCGAACTCAAGTGAAGTCTGGTGAATTTTTAATGACGAGGAACCGGGCGAATGTTGCTCAAAAGGCAATGAAATACGAGGAAATGTCGAAGTCGCGCGAAGTCGCTCGAACTTTTGCACACGAGTTTTGGCAGCGGGGGCATCGGCCGCATCACGATGAGAGGGCGAGGGTCCTGCTGGGCCGATGCGTGTCCCTCCTTCGCGGACCGGCGGGAGCCTCACTCTCCCGATAAAGTCGAAGTCGGTCGAACTGTGACGAACTCGATCGAACTCGATCGAACTCGTGCGCGGCGGAAAAAAGGGCCAAAAGCCTATGAAATACGGGGAATGGTCGAAGTCGAACAAACTCGATCGAACTTTGACACATATTTCGATCATTTTTTGTTTGGGACTTGTTCTCTCAGGGATCGATTGAACGGGGTGGCGCAGGGTTTGAATCCGCTCCATACTTATTACACTCGTTTCAGGATTTGTTACGGATAACAATCCCATTCAATCTTGCGACAAACAACTGAGAGATCTCCAAAGATGCGTAGACAATCTGCCTGGGTGACCGGCTTGCTGATGACGCTGATGATTGGCTGGCAAAGTCCGGCCATGGGTGCTGAGCCTGCTTTGAAGCTGAATAAAGGTGATCGGATTGCCTACATCGGCAACACCCTGGCGGACCGCATGCAGCACTCCGGCTGGCTGGAAACGTATCTCTACGCTCTCTATCCCGAATTGGATCTCACCTTTCGGAATCTTGGTTTTTCCGGGGACGAACTGAAGCTCCGCCAGCGGGAAGAGAACTTCGGCAGCCCGGATCAATGGCTCGCCAAGACCAGGGCGAACGTGATTTTCTGCTTCTTTGGTTACAACGAAGCTCTTCGGGGCGCTCCGGCACTGGAAGGCTTTCGCAAGGATCTTGCCGAGACGATCGATGGGATGCTCGGCCAAAAATATGACGGTGAAACGAAGCCACAGCTCGTCTTCTTCTCACCCATCGCGCATGAAAATCTGAAGAACCCCAATCTGCCTGACGGCTCGGCCAACAACGAGAAGCTGGGGATTTATGCCAAGGCCATGCAGGAAGTCTGCAAAGCCAAAGGGGTCCTGTTTGTTGATCTTTTTTCAGCGACTCAAAAACTCTACGCCGCGGCCGCCAAACCGCTGACGATGAATGGTATTCATTTGCACGATCACGGGGACAGGGCCGTTGCCAACGTGATTGTGAAGGAGCTGTTTGGAGCCACCACGATCAACAAGGAGGAGAAGGAGCTTGAGCGATTGAGGCAGGCGGTTCTTGAGAAGAACTACGAATGGTTCAGCCGTTACCGCGTGGTGGATGGCTACAACGTGTTTGGCGGCCGTTCCAAGCTGGCCTGGTTTGGACAGTCCAATGCAGACGTGATGATGCGTGAGATGGAAATTTTCGACGTAAAAACAGCCAACCGCGATCAGCGGGTCTGGGCGGTCGCTCGTGGCGGCGACCTGACGGTTGCGGATAACAATCTCCCCGCACAACTGGAAGTCAAAACGAATATTCCAGGCCCCTTGCCGGGTGGCAAACATCTCTATCTCGGAGGCAAGGAAGCGATCGGCAAGATGAAGATTGCGGACGGGATGCAGGTCAATCTGTTCGCATCCGAAGAAATGTTCCCCGAGTTGATCAAGCCGGTACAGATGGCAGTTGATACGAACGGTCGATTGTTTGCTTCGGTCTGGCCGTCTTACCCGCACTGGAATCCGACCGAACCGCGACGGGATAAAATCGTCTGTCTGCCTGATGATGACGGCGATGGGGTAGCGGATCGCTGTGTGACATTCGCGGACGAACTTAACAGCGTTACCGGTTTTGAATTCTGGGGGGGAGGGATGCTGGTGGCGGCGTTGCCCGAGCTCTGGTTCCTTAAGGATACCGATGGGGACGACAAGGCGGACGTGAAGATTCGGATGCTTCAAGGGTTATCCAGTGCTGACTCGCATCACTCGGCCAATGCGATGTTACTTGGGCCAGACGGATGGCTCTATTGGTCACGCGGGATTTTCAACGTGGCCGCAATCGAAACACCGACTCGCACATTCCGTTCGGGCGAGAGTGGCGTACATCGGTTTAATCCGCGCACATTCGAGATGGAATTCCATTTTCCGATCGGACCCAACCCACACGGCGATGTCTTCGATCAATGGGGTTTCCAGTTTGCCAACGATGGGACGGGAGGGAGCGGTTCTTACGTTAACATCGGCAAAGGGATTGGTTCCAAGCCGTGGTTCAAGATGCGAGTGCGCCCCGTGGCCGCGACGGGAATCCTTTCCAGCAGCCATTTCCCCGAAAAGAATCAGGGAAATTTCCTGATCTGTAACTGCATTGGTTTTCTCGGTGTGCTGCAGCATGAGGTAAACTACAACGGTGCCGAGATTACCGCGACAGAAATCGAGCCGATCCTGGTCTCGAGCGATCCGAACTTTCGGCCATCGGATGTCGAGATCGGTAGCGATGGGGCGCTTTATGTGTCGGACTGGAGCAACGCGATCATCGGCCACATGCAGCACAATATGCGCGATCCCAATCGGGACCATGAACATGGCCGTATTTATCGCGTGACTGCCAAAGACCGTCCCTTGCTGAAGCCATTGCAGCTGAAAGGGAAGCCGATTGCGGAAGTCTGCCAGGCATTTTTGACGAAAGAGAATGCGACTCGCTATCGGGCTCGTCTGGAACTGAGCGGTCGCGAAACCAGCGAAGTCACCACCGAAGTTGGGAAGTGGATTCAAACACTGAATCCTGCGAAACCGGACGAAGCGCAGGCTTTGTTGGAATGCCTGTGGGTGCAAGAAGAACACCGCGTTCCGAATTCGGAATTGATCGCAAAAGTGTTTGGCGCAGCGGAGCCACGGGTCCGCGCGGCGGCCATTCGAACGCTGGGTCATTGGGGGACGAAAGTGGCCGGTTGGGATTCGACGTTGTTGGCTGCGGCACGAGACAACTCGCCGCTGGTGCGAGCCGAAGCGGTGAAGTCGGCCGTCTCGTTCGAAGGGGTTGCTGCCGCGGAAGTGATTTTTGAAGCCGCCACGCGACCTACCGACCCGGAATTAGAGACAGTTCTGAATTATGCTCGCGGAACGATCAATGTGGATAAGATGGTGCAGGAAGCCGTCGCTTCGGGAAAACCGTTGTCAAAGGCGGCTCAAGCGTATGCCCTGCGGAACGCGAGTGTCGACGATCTCTTAAAACTCCCTCGCACCGAAGCGGTTTACGAGGCGATCCTGAAACGTCCCAACGCGTCTGCGGGGGCACTTCGTGAATCACTCAAGGGCTTGGCGGACTTGAAGAAGGCGAGTTCCCTTTCGATGCTGTTGGCATTGATCGAGGAACGCGATGCTAGCGGCCAGGCGGATGCTCTGGGTGGACTGGGTCAGTTGCTCGCGGAACAACCTGTGGCTGAGCTAAAGAAGGCTCGCAGTCGAATTGAGAACCTGGCATCCAAGGCTCAATCCCCTGCGATTCGTCAGCTTGGCTACGTGGCGTGGGTCTTGGGTGATGGATCGGGCGACGCGGCGTTCTTCGCTGCATCAAAGAGCAAAGAAAGTCTGCGCGACCTGCTCGCTGCCATTCCTGCGATTGGCGACAGCAAACTGCGTGGAAGCTTGTACTCCGAAGTCCGCTCACTGATGTTTGAATTGCCTCCCAATCTGAAAGCGGAATCGGGTGGTTCGGCGCTGCTGCAAGGGGGTATCCAAGTCGACTACTTTCACCCGAATCCTCCCAATGTGGCGGTCGAAACGCTGGCCAAACTGAAACCTCAAGCCAGCGGGATTGTCCCTCAGATTGTGTTGAATGTGCCGCAACGAAAAGAACCTGATGCATTCGCCTTGCGTTTCACCGGGATGATTCAGGTTCCGAAAACCGGCAAGTACACGTTCTACATCGCCTCAGACGATGGTTCGCGGCTCTACATTGATGATCAACTGCTGATCAATAACGATCGTTTGCAGGGAATGAACGAGATGAAGGCCAGCGTTGATCTCGCGGCCGGTGCGCACCCGATCGTCGTCACGTACTTTGACAACGGGGGTGGCGATGGATTGGAAGTGAACTGGTCAGGTCCCGACCTGCCGAAACAAAAAATTGCCGCAGAGCGGTTGACGGTCAGTGGCAGTGGAGAGACTCTTCACGACGTGGCGATTCGATCACTGGTCTCCATTCCAGGTCACGAAGAAGAGAAATTTCTGGATCTTGTCACGCTGGTTAAGACCGATCGCAGCCGTTCGTCGGCGATCAGTGCACTGAGATCGATTCCCGAGCAATTCTGGGTCGCCAAGGAAATACCTGGACTTGTCGACAACCTTGTCGGATATCTGAGCACGATTCCAGCTCGATTTCGAACCGCAGGGCCGGCATTGGAAGCGGTTGCTTTGGCGAAATCGCTGTCGAACAAGCTCCCCGCAGATCAAATGAAAGCGATCAGCGATCGGTTAGAGAACCTGGACGTTCGAGTGATTGCGTTAGGAACTGTCGTTGAGCGAATGATCTACGACAAGGAAATTATCGTCGTTCAGGCTGGCAAGCCGGTGGAGTTCCGTCTGTCGAATACCGATAACATGCCGCACAATTTTACGATTGTGCAGCCCGGCTCAATGGAAGAGATTGGGCTGCTGGCCGAATCGACGGCTCGCGATGCTGATGCGAAAGATCGAAACTACGTTCCCAAATCCAATAAGATTCTGGTTGGCAGTCGCTTATTAGGCCCAGGGGAGAAGCAGGCCCTCAGTTACGACGTTCCTCAACAGCCGGGCATTTATCCCTATGTTTGCACGTACCCAGGCCATTGGCGGCGCATGTACGGAGCGTTGTACGTCGTAGCGAACCTGGAACAGTACCAGGCAAACCCCGACGCATACATTTCGGCAAATCCATTGCCGGTTCGCGATGAAATGTTGAAATCGATCGGCCGCAACACCGAGTGGAAATACGACGACCTCGTCGGTGATGTGAAGGCGTTGCCCGCAGGTCGTTCATTCGAAGTCGGTAAGAATCTGTTCAAAGTAGCTAATTGTGTCGGCTGTCATAAGCTCAATAACGAAGGAAGAGAGTTCGGTCCTGACCTGACAAAGATTGAACCGAAGAAGCACACTACGGAAGAGTTGCTTCGGTCGATGCTGGAGCCTTCTAAAGAGATTGCAGAGAAATTTCAGTCGAACATCTTTGTTCTCGACTCTGGTAAGGTGGTCACAGGGATGGTTGTGGCGGAAACGCCGACAGAGATCAAAGTCCTCGTCGACCCACTGTCGAAAGGCGAGCCCGCCGTATTGCTGAAGTCGGAGATCGAAGAGCGTCGGAAGTCGCCAACGTCGATCATGCCTTTGGGGTTGTTGAATAAGCTGACTCGCGAGGAAATCCTCGATCTGGTTGGCTACGTTTACGCAAAAGGTGACAAGAAGCACATGCTTTACGACGCTCATCATCACCACTGAAGATAAGTGCCGATAACAGGATGCGGTCTCGATCGAGTGAAACGTGCTGGCGAAGGGTTAACTGCACGTTTTCCCTCTGAGTGCTTACGCCTTGTCAAGGCGTGTGGAGTTAATGTCAGTCTTCAGACAATCGATACGTCTCTCGTGACCGTTACGCGGCAGCGGGGCCCTGCTTCAAAATGTCCCATACGATTTTGCCGTCCTGGCCGTCGAGAAGTGATCCCGTCCCTCCCGGACGCTGGAAGGTCAGTTTCATTGGATCGAGCCCAAATAGATGAAGCAGCGTAGCGTGATAATCGAAGTGATGAACGACCTTATCGATGGCCTTATGGCCGAACTCATCTGTGGCGCCGTAGGCTAATCCCGCTTTGATTCCGCCCCCGGCCAGCCAGGTGCTGAAGCCATGTGTGTTGTGATCGCGCCCGATGTTCTTTTCGTTCTGAATGACTGGCAACCGACCCATCTCACCGCCCCAATGGACTAGAGTCGTATCGAGCAAGCCTCGTCGTTTCAGGTCGGTGACGAGAGCGGCAGAGGGCTGGTCAGTGACCTGACACATGTTTGGCAGTGCCGTCAAAATGCCACCATGATGATCCCAATGCTGATTGCCTGTATGGATCTGTACGAAGCGAACCCCTCGTTCGATCAGTCGCCGAGCGAACAAACACCGCGTGCCGTATTCTGCACACTTGGGATTATCTAACCCATACAGCTTTTGCGTTTCTTCCGTTTCCTGCGAGAGATCAAGTGCTTCTTTAGCCGCCGTCTGCATGCGGGCCGCCAGTTCAAAACTGGATATCCTTGCGGCAAGATCGTGTTCGCCGGGATGCTGCGTCAGATGCTCCTGATTGAGTTGGTCCAGGTATCCGAGGAAGCGTTGCTGAACCGCACCCTGAAGTTTGGGAGGTGGGTCAAGGTTCAAGATGCGAGGTTCTTTCGGTCGGATGACCGTCCCCTGATACAGGGATGGCAACCAGCCATTATTCCAGTTTTCGACTCCCAATACCGGCAATCCCTGAGGGTCGGTCAAGATTACGAATGCGGGAAGGTTTCGATTTTCGGTTCCCAGTCCGTATGCAAGCCATGACCCGAGTGAAGGGCGTCCAGCGAGGACGCGTCCATTGTTGAGTGCATTGATGGATTGGCCATGGTTATTGACCCCGGTATGCATCGAACGAATCAGGCAGATATCATCGACGACGTTACCGAGATGCGGCAGCAGTTCGCTGAGTTCGGTGCCGCATTCACCCCGTTTCGAGAACTTCCAGGGTGAAGCGAACAGCTTAGCACTCGCTTCCGCTGCGTTGTCATACTGGATCTGGCCTGAGAAATTCTGCATATGCCGTTTGTCGAGTTCCGGCTTCGGCTCGAACAGATCGATATGGCTCGGTCCCCCCTGCATGAACAGCGAAATCATCGCTGTTGCCTGAGGTTTGACGGGATGCGGTTTTGGCAGCAGGTCATACGTCGGACGTTCGAGTGTCGGTTTGACCGGCGCGGCCGTGGCCTGCTCCTGGAGGAGCCAGGTTAATGCCAGTGACGACAGCCCGAAACCGGATTGAGCGAGAAAGTGCCGACGGGAATGATGATTGAGGAGCATGTTTTGAACCTGCGTTAATCCACGTAAAGGAACGCGTTCGAGCTGAACAACGCCTGACAGAAGTTTGCCAGCGCTTGTTGTGCGGCTGGTGGTTCTTTCGAAACTTGATCAGCCGGAATTCTTGCCGCGATCTGTTGAGTCTGCTCAGAAAGGAACGTCACAGTCGCGGCGACTTGCCGCGATGTCGGTTGCTGCCCGAATGCAATCCCCCACGCCGCTGTTATTTTTGCGGCTGGTGCGTCGCCAGCTAGGTCCTGAATTCGGATTGCAAACCGATCGGCTTCTCGAATGACGAGATCATTATTCATCATCAGTAATGCTTGTGGCGCGACAGTCGACAACGGTCGCAGCTCGCAATTGGGTGAAAGCGTCGCCATGTCGAATGGTTCCAGCATTCCTAGAGGAAGCGACCTTCGGACTTGCACATAGATGCTGCGCCGGAATTCGTCTTCGCCGATCGTGATCTTTTTGTCGGTTGGTCGCCCGGCGGAATCTCTCGTATCGATCCCCACAACAACCTGGCCTACATCATCGACAGTGACGGGCGCCGGGGAGCCGAACAGCTTGTCGCTGAGTGAACCCGAACAGGCAAGGATCGTGTCGCGAATGGCTTCGGCTTCCAGTCGACGGACCGACATTCGTCCCAACAACCGGTTGTCAGGGTCGGCAGCATCCATTTCTGATCGGCGGAATGACTGTTGCCGGTAGGCCGCACTGCTCAATAGAACCCGATGGAATCGCTTCAATTGCCATCCGTCCGCAACAAATCGAGTTGCCAGCCAGTCGAGCAGTTCAGGGTGTGAGGGCTTTTCACCGAGGTATCCAAAATCGCCTGGGGTGGCAACGATCCCTTTGCCGAAATGATGCATCCAGAAGCGATTGACCAGCACTCGCGGAAGCAGCGAATGCTTTCCATCAGTCAAATGGCGAGCATAAGCCAGCCGTCGCCCACTGGTCGGCAAGTGCGGATCATCGACGGGAATTTCCGTCGCGTGTGTCTGTGTCAGGATTGACAGCTCACCGGGATTCACCGCTTGTTTTGGCTGCGCGAATTCCCCTCGATAGAACACGTGCGTCGGAGGAATCTGGCCAGGAACTTCGGTCAAACAGGGGACATAGTCTTCTTTCGGTCGCTTCGTCCGAATCTCGGCAATTCGCTTGTCCCATTCACTGTTGAACGTATTGATACGGGCTGCTTCATAGAGATAGACGCTACCGCGATCGACATTCAGGCTGGGGTGGTCCTTCAGAATCTGGGTTTGCTCGGGAGTCCGTTTGTCAGCTGCGATTGTTTTTGCCGTTCGCGCCAACTCGCGTTGCTCTTCGGGAAGCTTTCCGACTTCACGGTCGAAGACCTCCTGAACAATCGCGTCGAGTTCCTTCATCCGCACTTCGGTCTGACTGGTGATGTCGGCATCGACCTGCTGCGCCGTTTTAAGCTGGTCTGACGACCAAAGTGAGATCAGCCGAGCCTTCGGGACCCGCCAGTTCTTCCAGTCATATGCGGGTTCAAAAAGAGCTCGAAAGCGGTAATAGTCGGCCTGGGATATGGGGTCGTATCGATGGTTATGGCATTGAGCACACCCGACTGTCAGCCCAAGCAGCGAAGTGGACACAACTTTGATGGTCTCGGCAATCACGTCGTTTTTTGCGATATTCACGTCCGCCGCTCCGCCGCTGGTTCCATCGGGGGCCATGCGTAAGAAGCCAGTGGCAGCGAGTTTTTCCGCTGCATCATCAGGCAAGTTTTCGTAGGGCAAGGGGACGAGTTCATCACCGGCAAGTTGTTCGACAATGAATTGATCGAATGGTTTGTCAGCATTGAATTGTTGAATGACGTAGTCGCGATACTTGTATGCGTAGGTTCTAATCGGGTCGTTTTCGGTGTACCCATCGCTGTCCGCATAACCCGCGACATCCAACCAATGACGTCCCCACCGTTCACCATATCGAGGTGATGCGAGTAGTTGATCGAGTAAGCGGTCGTAGGCATCAGGTGCCGGGTCGTTGATAAACTCTTCGACATTCTCGGGGGCAGGGGGTAAACCATGCAGGTCAAATGTCAGTCGGCGAATCAATGTTCGGCGATCGGTTTCGTTCGAGAAACTCGATTGATGCTGTTCAAGTTTTTCCAGCAGGAATGGATCAACGGGCGAACGAACCTGAATGGTATTTGTGACCGTTGGTACTTTGGGGTTCGAGATTGGTTGGAACGACCAGAAGTGTCGTTCCTCGTCAGTAAAATCGCCGACGGACGGAGATTCTGGTTCAGCTCTTGCCGTTTTTGCGCCATTGGTCACCCAGCGCCGGATAACCTCGATTTGTTGCGACGAAAGCTTCTTTTCACCAGGCGGCATATCGCCGGTGACGATCCGCTTAATGAGAACGCTTTGATCCGGCTGACTGGTGATAATCGACGGACCGCTGTCGCCACCCAAGGTTATCAAGCGGGCCAGGCGGAGGTCCAGCTTCCCCTCGATTTTGTCTTCCTCGCCATGGCAATGGAAACAATTCGCTTTCAGTATCGGTCGGACATGCGTCTCAAAAACAGGGTCGTTGATGTGATCTGCGGCGATCACGAATGAGTTGATCGCGAACAGGAGGATGCCGAAAGATCGAAACAAAGGTATGCTCATGGCAGGCTTAAAAGCAGGAAACAGGTGGTATTGAACAGATTCATGATATCAATTGTCTTGGATGCTTGTTCGGTTCGCAATGCGGATTTTCGTCAAGTCTGTTTTTTCCGGCTTGGTCGCAGACGATTAGGTCACGCTCTTTTCGCGGCCTTAAGGCTCACGAATTTTCGACAACCCGAGATTTTCTAATTGAGGAAATGGCGATGAGTCCGAGGGCAATCGCCATCCCTGTCAGATGCCAGAACAAGTTTGTTCCTTCGTAAGCAATCGTGAAAGAGTTCCGTCGGATCATGCTCCAAGCCATCTGATTTGCTCCGTCGACTGTAACTCGCCATCGTTTGAGAAACCAAGATTTTTCCTCGGACTTCAAGGATTTCCATCTCATCCGCGCCTCACTTAAATCGTCTTCCGAATGGGCTTTGATCGTTGAGGGAGATTGATTTGTCTTGTCCTTAGCGACGTGCGCGTCGTCTCGCTCTTTGGAAATGTCATCCGCCAGGATTCCGACTCCGTCTTCGTCTGTGGCAGAACGGTGGGCCAACCACACGACGCTGTGATTGACACCCGCAACGGTGCTCACAAATCGTCCGGCAATAATGAGCGCCCAGCAAAACATCGCCATGGCAGCGACATCCAGCAGTTTCAGTTGTCTACCGTTAGCACGACGAGGCGCGAGCCAAGCGTTGATGCCGACAGCGCACCCCGTCACAACCGCTAACCATCCTGGCGTCGCTTGCAACCACCAACCAACGATGCCCCAGATTGTCAGCACCAGGGCGGCGCACCAAATGTAAGGCGCCAGGCGACGCAGAGAAAATGTTTGCTGGTCCACGTTGCCTCTGATTTGAAAAGGGGCTTTGTTTCGGGCTTTGGACGTCATGACTACTTCGTTTGCGGCGTGAATTTCGTCTCTTGTCGGACGAACTGCAACCGTCGACAAAAAATGTGCGAGCCGATGGCGAGGTAGATCCAGTGATCGTGAGTATTTGCGATCAACAACGAACTCGCAGTTTCATCGTAACGGAAACGCGACGACCGTCGTCGCCGTTCGATACGTAAGGTATCATCTTGTGGGTTGCGAACTTGATGTTGGGTTACTCAGAGAGAGCATAATGTCTCAACGATTTGAGATGTCTTCAAGCGGCGGAGAACAATCCCATTCACTGGCGGCGTCGGTCTCGACTGGTATTTTAGGGTTAGTTTTGGGAGCCAGCGCTACGTTTATGGTCATGCAGCCCATCGGTTCTGAGAGACCGAATAACGTCAACGCGTTTCGTCAGTCGCCCCCTCAATCCCCAATTCCCGATATCCGCGGTAATACAGACAGTGTTCCAGCAAGCGAAATAAGTGTTAGCGATTTGAATTTGAGAGGTGGCGGAGGAAGAGGGGGTCGCGGCGCGAAACGGAGTCTCGCCACACTCGTCGGAAAACTCGAACTTCTGTCTCGCCCCAATCTGACATTGCGTGTCGAATTAGATGGCGAACAAGCCAAGGCCATCGCAAACAAACTCAATGAATTAAACAAGGCAGAAACGTTGTTTAGTGACGAAGCCGAAGAGATTTTCAATGCAATAGACCGGCTGCTGACGTCTGATCAGAAATTGGTCATTTCCGAAATCGCACTTCCGATTGAAGTTGGTTTTGGTCCGGTAATGAGTGGGGCTGAATCGGCGACGGGTCGGGGAGGCAGGCGCGATGAAAACCCGTTTTCTCGGGAAGTCAATCAAAAACGGCTGCGAGAGCTGTTGACCAGACTTTTGCCCACCGTGCCAGAAGTCATAGAAAAGTCGCAGTGACGCATGCCGGCTGCCATCATTCAATCGTGCTTAAGAATCACGACTTGGACTTATTCGGCCGACCGTAACGAGTGATTCTTAAGCCGGAAACCGCGAACTCCCAAGCCGGAGGTCGATGACGTCAATAGAGTGTTCATTGCAGGTAGGTCGAACTTACCAATTCGTGTCCAGCGGTTCTCGAACGTTTCTGTTCTTTGCAGACTTCCGTCAACGGCATTCCAGTATTGGACGTTATAGAGATGGGGTAAGTATTTCCCTTCGGGTGTCTTGTCATTTTCAAGTACCGTAATCGTCATGTTTTCTGTACCGAGGTTTCGGTTCACAACTTTCAGTTGGTCGTCTTTAACGCGATAGCTAGAAGCAAAGCGACCGCCGACAAACGTCAGCAAGCGACCAAGCGGATTGTCAAAGTCCTGGTCTGCAAATCGAAGGACGGGGGGGCTTCGTCTAGGCGATTCCATTCGGTGCATGACGAGCGATTTGAGTTGTTCGTTGACCCAATCTTCGGCGACAGGCTGATCTATCTTCAGTTCAACGGCTCCATCTTTTGCAATCTGGACGGAGCCCGAAA
Source organism: uncultured Schlesneria sp. (assembly GCA_903904835.1). GTDB lineage: Bacteria > Planctomycetota > Planctomycetia > Planctomycetales > Planctomycetaceae > Schlesneria. The sequence goes on from CAIVEI010000070.1 coordinate 146,652, forward strand.
AGGATCGCCCGTCGTGCGTGCCGTCAATATCTGCCGAGAATCCAGGAAAATCGAGCCAGCTCGCACGTGTGGAGATCGCCTTTTCAAAGAGCTCGATTGCCATAGGGTCGCCATCGGTCCGTTCAAGCGGCCAAGAAAAGGCCAGCGTAGAGAACTCGCGGATCTCATGATATTTCTTGCCGGCCAAATCGCCAGCTACCTGCCGAACGACTTTCGTATAGACACAATAGTGGCCCGAACCCGAGGGCTTCCAAGTTACTCGCCCTTCGCGATTGGTCTTCAATTCCACATTATTTAATGAGTCGTCGATCGTCGTGAAAACGACATCCGGGACAGGTGTGCCATGATCAAGCAAGACAAGTGAAATCGAGTCGGAGCTCACGGTCGGCACAATTTCGAGTGTCGATTTGTCGTTCGGCATTAAGGCGTTGACGTCCGCGATCGAACCCGCGATTGCTTTTGGGTAGTACCGCAAGAGGAAGGGAACTTCCCTTTCCAGTACTCCATATTCGCAATATCCGGTCACGGAAACGGAACCGTCCGCAGGCAGGTAAGCACGAAGCCTGTCTGCTCCAAGATAAGGCTTCAAGGGAGCGAACTTTCCCGGTTCACGCTGCATCCACAATTGCGTGCTTGAAACTTTGCCAATGAATCGTGGATCTCCGGCCTCCGCTTTTTCGCTGAAAAAGACTTCAACCGCTCGGCCCGCTTCGGCGTGCTCACCAATCCGAATGAACAAGAAGTGGCCGAACACATCCGTCTGTTGCAGGCAAAAAAGAGGAATCAAGAACCCGTACAGCAGCGGAATTCGGGTGAGCGAAGATTTCAACATAGGCTTTCTGGTTCTTCCTCGTCTGTTATTTCGTCGTCGGCACGAATGGAATCGATGAAAGCCATGGCGGACGTGTATCGATCGCTGGCGGCCAAGGCGTTCAGTCCGTCTTTCCCATGGACTCTCATTGCAATCATCTCTTCAGACAATAATTCACTTCTCAAAAAATGAAAGAGTAATTCGTTCTTAAGCACAACTGCAGAGTTGGCATGAGAAGTCATGGCGCGTTCCTTCTTTGCGAGATTCCCTTGAAAGGCGATGTCCCATCAGATCTGTGGTCCAGATTCACCTTCGACAACAGCTATTAGAACTTTTGCCCGTCAGCATGGGAAGCAAATTCCCGGAATTCTCTTATTGGGACCATTCGGTTGGTTGCCGTACCCAACGGTGTTTTGCCAGCTCTTTTCGTAATTCCGACGTTAACGCTCCCGCGTCACTGGCCGACATGTTCGCTTCGACGTTCCGCAGTGAACGCATTCCAGGGATTACCGTCCCAACGGTTGGTTCGGACAAAGTGAACCGCAGTGCCATCTCCGCCATCGTCATTCCAGCCGGAATCAATGGTCGCAATGCTTCGGCGCGGTCAACGCTCGCGTTCAGGTTTTCGGGTACAAAGTAGCTGCTGCGCCAATCCTCCTTGGGCCAGGTTGACGACTTTGTCAGTGTTCCCGTTAATGTCCCTTCGTCAAAGGGAACGCGGGCGATCACGCCAACATCGTGCTTTCGGCACGCTGGAAACAGTTCGTCTTCCGGGTTCTGGTCGAAAATGTTGTAGATCACTTGCACGCAATCGATCAGACCGCTTTTCACCGCTTCAATGCCGTTCCACGGTTCCCAGCGGTTCTGACTGATTCCAATAGAATGAAACAATCCTTGCGACTTGAGGTCGGTCATCTTGTGATACCAGCGATCATCCTTCAGCCAGCCATCTTCCCACGTGTGAAACTGCATAAGATCGAACGAAGGCAAACCCGAATTCTTCAAGCTGGCCGTGACGTATTCTTCAATGTGATCAGGGGGAAAACAGTCATCAAGTGAATATTCCCGACGACTGGGCCACTTCCAGTTCCTGGGTGGCATCTTCGTGGCTGTGTACAGCTTTTTATCGGGGAAATCACGAACGAGATCACCGAGAATCCCTTCGCTTTTTCCCGCACCGTAACCCCAGGCGGTGTCAAAAAAGTTGCAGCCTAAGGCCACGGATCGGCGCAATGCGAGATTCACTTCGTCCAGGTCCGATCCCGTCCATCCGGCCATTCCCCACATGCCATATCCGACTTCGCTGACATTCCAGTTCGTTTTTCCCAGGCGACGATATTTCATGAATCGAGCTTACTCCAGAATGCCGTCTGAAAAGCTCTTTCAGACGATGCTGCGTTGTTTGTCAATGTCGCGATTCCATTCAACCAAGGCTTTGCCCCGAGAGGAAGCGGAACCTCGCGATGTTGATAACTCGTGTGGCACGCGGTGTCTAGCACGACAGGCATTTCGTTATGTTTCCAAATTTGCGACAATGCGGCCTGCTCGCTGTCCCGCCCCTCGCCATCGAGACCTGCCAGTTATGCCCCGCCAACTGTTTCGATTCAACGCAAGAGATCTGATTTCGCGCCGTCAAGTACTGACGACCGGTGCTTCGCTTTGCGGATTGTCTCTTCCTGGTTATCTGCGGCTCAAGTCAGCCAATGCTCAGCCGTCATTATCAATGCCGGGTAAAGCCAAATCGTGCATCATTGTTTACCTTTGGGGTGGTATGAGCCACCTGGAATCATTCGACCTCAAGCCGAATGCCCCTGTCGAAATCCGGGGTGAGTTTTCACCGATCTCAACGTCCGTACCAGGAATCCAGATTGGCGAGCATCTTCCGTTACTTGCTCAACAGGCTGAAAAGCTGGCAATCATCCGTTCGATTCATCACGACGATTCTGCCCATGGTCGTGGAATGTACTGGAATTTGACGGGTCACAAACCACCGCGAGTAGGAAACATTCCCCCGGAACCAACCGACTGGCCGTCGCTCCCTGCAATGGTCACGAAGTTTCGAACAGCTCCCAAAGGAGTACCAGCCGCTGTCCGATTGCCCTATCCTTTAGTCGATAACGGGACGCTGCAGGCGGGCGAATATGGTGGTTGGCTTGGGGTGCAAGCAGAGCCAATCGTCATTCGAACTCCAACCGGGCAAGCGTTCGAAGGGGTCTCACGGACACTGGGTTCGGAAGTCCTGAACCTGAATGATGTTGACGTTCCGCGGCTTACGACGCGAAGGAACCTGATGGTCGCATTAGAACCGGAATCATATCGAACTTCGGCACATGCCAGCTTTCAGTATTTCCACGATCTGGCCGAAGACATCCTCTCGGGTTCTGCAGTGAAAGAAGCCTACAACCTGGAGCGAGAAACGCCCAAAACTCGCGACATGTATGGTCAACATATTGGCGGCCACAGCTTGTTACTGGCACGTCGATTGACGGAAGCCGGAGTTCCGATTGTTCAGGTCTGTCTTGCGGCGGGAGACCTGAACGGTGCTGCGGGGGATATGTGGGACACGCATGGCGACAATTTTAACAGATTAAAAAAACGCCTGCTGCCCGTCTTCGATCAGGCCACCTCGGCGCTGCTTCAGGACCTCAATAATCGTGGGTCGTTGGGTGAAACACTGGTCGTCGTCATGACCGACTTCGGCCGAACCCCAAATATCAATGGTGGGGCCGGTCGCGACCATTATCCCTATGTCTACTCGATGGCGATGGCGGGAGGCGGTATTCAAGGGGGCCAGGTCTACGGCAGTAGTGATGACAAAGGGGCGTTTCCCAAGTCGCTGGCTTGTTCTCCGCCTGACGTCCACGCCACGATTTTTCACGCCATGGGAATCTCTCCGCGAGAAGAACTTCGCGATCGTTTTAATCGCCCGCAGCGCATCTGCGACGGCGACGTTCTCCCATTGCTTTAATTTTCGGGTCATACAAATCGGTCTGGAAATGTTGCTTTTTCAACAGGGTTGCTAGCATACCCGCCGAATTTCTCGAACCGAGAGTTTGGATATCCTGGAGAGCGGACGATGCTGATTGGGTGTGTGATTGTTTATATGGTGGCCACCGTCGCCGTTGGGCTATACGCTGCGACTCGAGTGCATAGTGCGAAGGACTTTATGGTCGCGGGGCGGTCGCTGCCGCTCTACATGAGTTTTGCCTGCGTCTTCGCCACCTGGTTCGGTGCAGAAACCGTGCTGTCGGTCTCTGCCAAGTTTGCCCACAAAGGGCTAGGGTTTGTTTCGGGCGATCCGTTCGGAGCGTCGACCTGCCTGGTTCTGGTCGCCTTTTTCTTCGCCCGCACGTTCTACCGTATGGGATTGATGACGATCGGCGACTACTACCACATGAGGTATGGCAAGTTTGTGGAAGTAGTGACATCGCTGGGGATCGCCAGCTCGTATCTCGGCTGGACCAGTGCACAATTATCGGCACTCGGCCTTGTGATCAAAGTGCTGTTCCCCGATATCACACTCAATCAAGCGATCGTCATTGGTGCCGTCATTGTAACGGTCTACACTCTGTTTGGCGGCATGTGGTCTGTTGCGTTGACGGACGTCATACAAACTGCAGCGATCGTGATTGGCTTAATCATCGTTGCGATATTGTTGGCAAATAAAGCGGGCGGTTTTAATGTGGTACTGGCGGAAGCTCACAGCCAGGGCAAGCTGACATTGTTTCCACACATTACGGCATCCGCCTGGATGGCGTTTATTGGCGAGTTCATCACAATGTCGCTCGGGTCGATCCCGCAGCAAGACGTGTTTCAACGAGTGACCAGTGCCAAAGATGAAAAGACCGCGTTTATTGGTACGCTGAGCGGTGGTCTTTTTTATTTTGCATTCGCGTTCGTACCGATGTTTATCGCCTTCGCGGCGACGGTGATCAATTCGGATTATGTTGCTCACTTTAATGCACCTGATCCTCGCGAAGTTCAAACAATACTGCCGATGCTGATTTTGAAGGAGACACCCATCTGGTGTCAGGTGCTGTTCTTCGGAGCGGTCTTGTCAGCAATCCTGTCGACCGCCAGCGGGACTCTGTTGGCTCCAGCGAGCTTGTTGACGGAAAACGTTCTGCAACAGTTCACCAGGCACTTCAAAGATTCGACGATGTTGTGGGTGTTGCGTACGGTATTGATTCTCGTTGCGATCGTGTCGACGACGATCTCGGTGAACTCCAAAAGCACGATGTATGAGATGGTCGAAGGTGGATACAAAGTGACGCTCGTCGTCGCATTTGTACCGCTTGTCTGTGGAATCTACTGGTCACGTGCCACAACCCAAGGAGCGATATTCTCGATTCTGGTCGGTGTCCCTGTCTGGCTGGCCACGGAATACATCTACATGGAAGAAAGCGAAAACCTTTGGCGATGCGTCCCACCCCACCTGTACGGATTGGCGGCAGCATTCGTCGGAATGTGGCTCGGTTCAACTATGCCGAACTGGATCCAACATTCCCAGCCCGACCCCGAAGAACTGGTTAAAAAACGCAGCGTCTCAATGGGGCACTAAATCCCCTCCGAACATTGCTGGAACAACTTCCGAAACCTGCAAGCCTTTCTCTCATTAGCGTCAATTAGCGAAGATGCGTGTTCTAAACCTCCTCTTCAGAGAACCAGTCTCTTTTCGTTCTGTCGGTGAAAGAACACTGCTTGCTCAAAGTCGGTCAAGCAGTGGCACATCATTTGGATGCCCGACAACGCACCAGCCGATTTCGCCGCTCTTTGTTTTGCACCGGTTCAATTGGCCGAACTTCATTTGTATTTCTGGTTCGCTCGGCTGGAACCCCCTTTCTTCTTCACCCGACTGCGGAATCTCTGAATGAGTTCGGCGACGAGTGCCGATTATTCCGACTGTGTCGTATATCGGTGTTAGCCGGCCGCCTGGGCTCCGAGGACGAACCATGAGTTCGCGAGTCTTCCAATTAATAATTGCCGTCCTGGTGACGTGTGCCGCGTTGTCGTCAAGATCCGTCACGGCACAGGAAATCACATCGTCTTCGGCAAAAGTCGTTTCATTCCCGGCAGCTAACAACGTCAATGAGCTCTACGTTTCCATCATGGGTGAAGTTGAAAGGCCTGGAACCTACCGGCTCACCCCGACTACGCTTAAGCTGCACTCCGTCGTTCGCTGTGCTCATGGGTTTACCGCCAATGCCTCATCCGCCATTCGAATCATTCGGCGAGGGCGAGCCAGCCAAATGGAAGTCTTCTCTGACAAAATTGATTCACCCGTTTTACCGGGTGATCTGTTGCTGGTCGAATCAAAAAAATCAAATGCACCTGAGCGAAACTATAGCGATGTTTCCGCTGGAAGAGGGCGCGTAACTCGAGCAGATTACTCCGACACCAGTCGTCGGTCGTTTGTCCAGGTGGCTCTGCTGAATGTCGTTGATTACCCGCTTGTCCTCAGGCTTCATCCCGATGAAGCAAACGCCAGTTATCTTGTTCAGGCGTTAGGGCAGCCGGTTGCGCTTCTTGCCAACACGCATGTCATCACGCCAGATGTTCCTCGCCGTCAAAGTTCGGAAGCGGCCAAGAAATCCGTGCAAATGCAGGACGGGTCAATCATTGTCTTCGAACCAGGAAAAATCAAAAAGCATCGACTTCCCTCACTCTTGCCGACCCCCATCGACCGCGAAACGGCCTTGGCGTCTCAGTTTGGCCTCAACGGCCACGCCCGCAAGGCAAAAGACCTTCGCCAACTGGACCAAGACTCGTACGCCAATGAATTCGATACACTCGACCCAAGCCGCCAAAAGTTCGGCGACCTCCTCGCCGCGTCGGACGATGGACTAAGCACTGAAGACGACAATTCCTCCGAAAACACGGCGAGTTTGACGTCGCTTGCGTCGGCCGCAGAAATGTCCGATGCGATCGAAACCCAATCCGATGAAATGACCCAATGGATTGACGAATCAGAAGAGGAAGACGCAGCGTTATCCCTGTCGGATGGTTCGTCATCACTGCCGGATGAGTCCCTCGGCGGTGAACAACCGAAATTCTCGTTCATTCGAGTGCTGATTATTTTCCTGATCGTTGGAACCTTAGTCGGTGCCGCCCTGTTGCTTCGTCGGGTTCTTGCCGTTGATTCAAACGACGCCAATTTGACTGACATCAATTCTACCCCTGAAGTGATCGATGTCATTCAGATGCCAACCGCAATGACAACTGCATCGACTGAACGGATTGCGCCAAAATCATTGCTTGAGCTATTGGCGAAAAGCGGCTCGGTGAAAAGTCTTATTTCAGAAGGATTTGCATCAACTGCGGTTTCTCAGGGCGAGTCGACAGCAGCGACGAGTGCCACAACTCATCATCCTGAGGGCGAATTGAGGGAAAACGTTCTGCAGTTCGATAAGTCCAAATCGATTGCCGCGATGTCATCAAACCAGAGTGCATCCAATCCAATCACTGAATCACCAACAATTCCCTTTCGAATTCCGAATTTCGCATCGGCAAAACCTCGTACCGTCGCGACTCCTGAGGTTGCGACAGGCACCACGATCGAGCGGAATCCCGGCCCGGCCGAAAGCTCTCCGTCAGCACCGCTGGCAAAGGCGCTATTCCAATTGGAACGCGGTCGCAATTCGTAGAATCAAGGTTGGGGACGATCAAATCCCCACAACCCGGGATCAATCGATTTTCCGGCAATTCGAATCCCGCTTCCGGTTGAAAATTGTCGATGAAGCGGAGAGAATAATGTTCTGCCGTGTGGACTTGCATCAAACCGAAGAATTCAATATCACATGGCACGTGACGACCTTTTCCCCGATAGCTCAATCGGTAGAGCGAGCGGCTGTTAACCGCTAGGTCCTAGGTTCGAGCCCTAGTCGGGGAGCTTTGTCGACATTGCGAACCCCTTGTTTTACAGATTCCTGTGAAACAAGGGGTTTCTCTTTTTTTTAGCAACGTAGCTTGGTGGGTTGATATCCCGACGGCGAAACGAGGGTCTTGCTCTGTTCGCATTCGTTCATGCGTCCGGCTAATGTTTCACGCTTTTGCTGCTATGACTTAACTCTTTATTGATAATGATCTTGCGTCGAATTCCTGAAAGTGCGTCAAAGTCCTGGTCATGCCTTCTTGGCGACGTCGGGATCTCGGGCTTTGACGTCTTGTTTCCTTTGCGAGAAGCGCAATGATTTCCACAAATGATTGGTTTACCTGGGCACTGCTTTCTGCGTTTTTTGCGGCGATGACCGCCATCTTCGCCAAGGTTGGGCTGGAAGGTGTCGACTCGGATTATGCGACACTCGTCCGCACATTCGTCATTTTCTGGATTCTGGCGATGTTTGTCGGAATCACCCACAAATGGCGGAACCCGTTGAGTCTGACTCCGCGTACCGTTTTGTTTCTGGTCCTGTCAGGCCTGGCGACAGGCGCCTCCTGGGTTTGCTATTTCCGCGCCCTCAAAGTCGGCGCAGCATCTAAAGTGGCACCTGTGGACAAACTGAGTCTGGTCATGGTCGCAATCTTCGCGACAATCTTTCTGGGTGAACGTCCCAATCTACGAGAATGGTTCGGCATCGCCATGGTCGGTCTTGGGGTCATTGTTCTTGGCTTCAAACGATAACCAGCATACCCGCAGCATCAAAAAAAAGTTGGCCAAGTTGGCCAAGTTCCCTGTTCATAGGCTTTTTGATGGGTTCGAAGTTGGCCAACTTCGAATTCGATCATCGCTCTTAGGCGAGCCGAGGTGCGTAAGCCCTCGGACTCTTTGCCGCCATCATCCAGCTATTGTCAAAACTGGTGTCAAAGTTCGATCAAGTTCGATCGACTTCGACCAATCCTCGTATTTCATAGACTTTTGGCTATTTTTTCACAGCGCTCAAGTTCGATCGACTTCGACGCGGTTCGATCAGGTTCAATAAAGTTCATGTTTTCGAACTTTCGAATTGTCTTGATCGGAAAACCGTTTTATCGAGGAAACGCAAACGAACGCGGATGTTGCAAATTCATTAATCAGGAACAATTCTCTGAACTTCCCGCATTGAAATTCCTCTCCGTGACTTTTGTGCCTCCGTGTGAAAAGCCGTCTTCTCTACACGATCAAAATTATCAAGCCATGAAATCGTGGCTCGCGCTGAGTGACGCATGGATTTGTTATGTTCGCGCAGTATCACCCTCTGCAGTGCCGGTCGGCCTGCCCGTGTTAAATTCATTCCGAGTTTTCAAAGAACAAAATCGCTGACGCGGGTGGCCGAAGCGGCTCAGAAAGTCGATCAGAAAATGTGGAATGCAGGCCAGAACAAAAAACAAAGTCAATTTCCCGATCTTCCTGGCGACCGCTCTCTCCTGACAACTTACAGCCGACTTGAACTCCTCTGCGTCTCTTAAATCAAAATAACGACAAAAATAATACAAATACGAATGGCGACAGTCAATACGTATGTGGTGAAAAAATAGATAAAAATGATGAGGGAGTCTTGAGGTAAGCGTTCGCGATTTTCCAGTAGAGGGGATCGGAACTGGCGTGCGGCTTATCCCGGGAACGGGGTGGCCAATCGATTGATGAAGAAATCAGAAACGGACTCAATTGCAAGCCATGCGAAAAGTGCTCTACCATAATCTGAAATGGCGGTGGCATGTGATTAATCGGAGCGACTTGATGCAGACCAGAATCCTCGGAAACTCGGACCTGGCGATTACACCCATCGGATTCGGTGCGTGGGCGATTGGCGGAGGAGGTTGGGCCTTTGGATGGGGCCCACAGGACGACGCCGATTCCATCGCTTCCATACACGAAGCACTCGATTGCGGTATCAACTGGATCGACACCGCAGCCGTTTATGGGCTCGGACACTCCGAGGAGGTCGTGGCCAAAGCACTGGCTGACATTCCGGGCCACCGCCGCCCGTACGTCTTCACCAAGTGTGCCCGGGTCTGGGATGAGAATCGGCAAGTCGGCAAGTGCCTGAAAGCGGACAGCATCCGCCGGGAATGTGAAGCCAGTCTGCGCCGCCTCAAGGTCGATGTCATTGACTTGTACCAGATTCACTGGCCGGAGCCGCCGGAAGACATCGAGGAGGGCTGGCAAGCGGTCCAGAAACTCAAGCAGGAAGGGAAGATCCGCTGGGCTGGCGTGTCGAATTTCAGCGCGGCGCAAATGGAACACGTGGCACCCTACGGTTCCATCACCTCATTGCAACCCCCCTATTCAATGCTGCGCCGAGAGATCGAAGCCGAAACGTTGCCTTACTGCCAGAAGAACAACATTGGCGTGCTCGTCTATTCGCCGATGCAGTCGGGACTGCTCACCGGGGCCTGGACGAAGGAGCGGCACGCGGCGCTCCCCGCCGACGATTGGCGTCGCGAAAAAAACAAGCAATTTCAGGAACCGTTATTCTCGCGCAACCTGCGCCTGGTCGAAGTGCTGCGCGGCATCGGAAGTAAGCACGGGAAGTCACCAGGGGAAGTGGCGATTGCCTGGACTTTGCGGCTGCCGTCCGTCACGGCTGCGATCGTAGGAGCCAGAAAACCAGGGCAACTCAGCCAATTGATCGGTGCCGCCTCATGGCAGTTGTCTCCCGGTGACGTAAGTGAAATTGAGCAATTTCTGGCAGAGAACCCCGGCTGAGGAAGAGGTTTCTAAGGACGGTAAAGCGGCTGTCGCGTGGTTCCGTCGTCATCGTTCTGCTCCGGTGGTTGGTGATTGAACCCGTTTTGGCGAGCACACCGTGAACTCGTGGCTGGGGACGCCCGCCGTTTTCATCGCGCTGACAAAACACTGAGGTGGTCAAACGTAGAACTCTTGTCCTATCTTGGCGTTAGAAAAACTCTTCCGTAAATCCTCGTCTGGAACGCATTGTCCCGTTACTGAAAAGGGAGTCGCCCCGTGGTCGGGGTCCCGACGTCGTAGAATCAGCGTCCGATTGCACATAACGCGCCTTATGGCGGGAATTTTGATGATTGACGCGCATTCACCGCTCTGCACATAACTGGGATTTGTGATGCTAGTTGTACGTTGAATCGGGCCTGTCAGCGAAGGAACCACGCGTGTCATTTCAACTTCAGCCACTCTCTCAAGAGCTTTTCATCGAACTGGTAACTCGGGCGAAGAAAGAAGCTTGGACGAAACTGGCGTTGGTTTTGTACTTATCCGACGTCAACGACCTACGGTGGACCCCATTGTCTAGACCAGAAAACGGATTTAATTAGAGAGACTGGCGCCAGCCAGTCGCCC